>WOZJ01000057.1 GCA_011620345.1 Nitrospirota bacterium | reverse complement strand
TACTTGAGCAGTCTTCGATGCTGGCGTTCAACGACTGCTTTTGGATGATTACGGTAGAATTTTTGTGCCTGCTTCCCCTTCTGGCATTGCTCAAGAAGGGAACGGCAGAACAAAAACCAGGGCTCTTGGCCCATTAACCAAAAAAAGGCGGGGTTATGATTCAACATGTTCTTGTCGCCCTGGACGGTTCGGAAGATTCAAGAAAGGCCTTGAAGACGGCCATGGACTACGTAGCGAGGGCACGGACGCCAAAGGTCACGCTTGTAAGCGTTCTCCCCATAGCAGGGGGCACCTTTCCTTTGGGTTTTACGCAAGAAGTGGGGATTGGCAAAGAATACTTCGAGGTGCTAGGAGCAAGAATTCAAGAGCAGCTCAAGAAGGCAAAAGCTTTGCTCTCAGGGCTTCCTGCCGAAATTGACACGCGTATGCTTTCTGGAAACCCTGGGGACGAAATCGTTGCATTCGCCAAAGAGAACGGCATCGAGATGATCTTCATCGGGTCTAGAGGGCGAAGGCGGCTAAGGAGCCACCTCCTTGGCTCGGTGTCCGACAGGGTTGTCCACCACGCAAACTGCAGCGTCTGGGTCGTTCACTAGTGCCCAGGAGTCGGCCCAAGCCGGATGTGCCCCAAAACAGGCATCTTCGAGCGGATCTCATCCAATAGGTCGAGCTCTAAGGCGGCAGTTACTAGCGTCTCGCGATCCGGTGCCTTAGCCAGGACATTCCCCCAAGGGTCGGCTACGAGGCTTCTGCCGTAAGCTGGAACCACCCCATCGAAAGCGCCTATCTGGTTTGGGGCAAGCACAAATACCTGGTTCTCCACGGCCCTTGCCCTCAGAAGGACCTCCCAATGGTCCTTGCCCGTAAGCATGGTAAAGCAAGAAGGCGCAAAAATAACTTGAGCACCCTGCAACACGAGCGCCCTGTAAAGCTCTGGGAACCGTAAATCGTAACAGACGCTCAGGCCAAACTTAATCCCTGCCCATTCGAGGACCACAGGCCTATCTCCTGGTCTTCGCGTCTTGGATTCGAACATTTCCCGGCCATTTGGGAGGCGAACGTCAAACAAGTGAATTTTCCGGTAGCACCCCACCACTTCCCCGTGGTCATCGAGCAGAACGCTCGTGTTGTACGCCCTGGGATCTGCATCATCGGCAGGCTGTTCTAGAAAAGAGCCCGAAAGGACGGCCAGCCCAAGCTGACTTGCCAACCGCCTGAAAAACCCATTCGTTTCACCTTCAAAGGGTTCCGCACCAAGCAGCTCTTCTTTGGGAAATGTCCGGTATGTGCATACCTCGGGCAAAACCAAAAGCTCAACGCCTTCCTCTTTCGCCCTTTGGGCAAGCAGCCGGATTTTGCGAAAGTTTTCCGCTTTGTCCGGTCCAGCCGTCATCTGGACAAGCCCGACACGAAGCCGCGAGCGATTCAGCTCATTCCTCCCCTTTTCGTGCATCCTCGCTTCGCTTCGTAAAATAAGCCTCTATTTCGGACACGAGCCCGTTGATCCATTCGTCCCTCTCCAGCGGCCGTAGTCCCCGGCGCCGCTCCTTCGATTCAATCAGGAAAACATTGAGTTGAATCGGTGACGGATGCCAGCCCATCCTAGATCGAACCTTCTTCTTTTGAGATATCCAGAACCACGGGGTAAGCAGGCACTTCAATAGCGCAGCCTTAAGCTTTCCAACCACCGCTAGAAACTTCGAGTAAAGCCCGCTTGAGCCCAGCATGGCCTCTCCTTTAGCACCTCCAACCTTCCCTTACATTATACCCTACCCCAAAATCCCTCGATACCCCAATTTTATCCACAAACCCTACCCTGATATTCGCTCGCGCTCGGAGCCAGGAAGGCTTTGGTCTAAAAGCTTCTGTTTAAGTCGTAAACAACGAGGCCGGTCAAGAGTTTCGGGTAGAAATATGTTGATTTTTGGGGCATTTTTTGAGAAGCCTCACTTACGCGGATCACTTCTTCAGGGGAGAGTGGATTCAACAAAATGCCGGCGTTGAGAGTTTGATCCTCGATCAAGCCTATCACCTTTCGAAGGTCGGGCTCGTAGACGATGTGCTCCTTCTTTGTTGTGTCATCAAGCCTCAGTATCTCCCCTAGTACGTACCGGTCAACGAGAGCAACATCAAGGCTTGCCACGCTTTCATCCAACCCTTCTCGAGTCAAACCTTCTTTAAAGACACGATGGCGCTCATGGGGAAGCGTTGCCAGCTTTAGCGTCAAGCGGCTTGCGTCCTTCTCGATCAGACCGAATGAAAACCCATAGCGGAGCTTGGAATCCAAAAGGGCCGTTTCGATAGCTTCGGGCGTGACCGCCTCATCCACCTCGGTGAGCGCGAATCCCGCTTTTGTAAGCCTCTCTTCGATACCTTCTCCACAAGAAGGCTTTAAAAGCCTATGGTAGCCAAGAATTTTCAAGCCCGGCTGATCCATATTGCAAAGGAAGGCAAGGGTATAGCGATGAGCGCCTTCCAAGGGAGCCCCCGCTTCAATCCTTTCCTTTGCGTAGGTTAGCGCCGTTTCGAGCCTATGATGCCCGTCTGCAACGTACATCCGTTTTTTGGAAAGAAACGCCCGAATACGCCCGATCGCCTCAGGGTTTTCGATCGGATAGAGGCGGTGGAGCGTTCCATCGGCATCGAGGGCTTCGCGGATGTAGGCATCCTTCCCGATTGATTCCCATAGTTCAAGGGTTGGGTCCCCCTCGCCTCGGTATAGCAAAAATATTTGACTCAGATGTGCCTCGAGGGAACGCAGAAGCTCAAGCCTATCTTTTTTTGGACCTTCGAACGTCCGCTCGTGCGGTAGAATTCCGCCTTGCTGTAGGGAAAGGGCGTCGACAAGGCCTACAACCCCGACCCTGGTCAACGCCGCACCTCCTAGGCTGTAGGTCTGCACCGCAAGATAGAGCGCCTCTTTAGGCGAAGGGGCGAGTGCTCTGTCTTTTAGCCAACCTTCGTAGGTTTGCTTGGCTCGCTCGTAGCGATCCCGCTCGCTTTGATCCTCGGGCCTTTTGGGCGGAAGATCGGCATGAACGACGTTGAAAGGGCTTTTTTGTAGGTATGCGTCCCTCCTTGACTCGTCCAAAACGTCGTAGGGAGGGGCAACCAAAGGCGTTACATCACGGCTTTCGGACGAATACAGCAACCCTCGAAAGGCTCGAACATCAGGCATGTTGTCTCCCTTTTTACGGTTTAAAAGGCTTCAGTGCTGCTAAGATCTCGATAGGCGGGAACGAGCCCAAACCCATTTGCCTGGACAATCGCGTTTATAATCGCCCGTACGAGCTGCTCTTTCGCATAAAAAGCCAAAAGGTCGGGAGGGATCAAAGGGATATCACGCTTGGTAGAGAACACGAACACGACATCCCCGTCGAAGCTGGTGATCGCCGGCCGATGAGTGGAATGAATCGCTCCAAACACCTGCTTGGCGATCCGGTTGGCCTGTACTTTGCTTAATGGAATGTCTGTGAGCACGACGCCCAAAGTCGTGGCGGACGGGTCCCACGGGCGTACCTGCAGTGCGTCCTCCAGAATCGAGGCTGTATCCAGAAGGCTCAAGGAACCGGAAGCTTCTCTAAGGCCGGCAAGCGTTTTCCCGCTCTTTGGGTCTAGTATGTCCCCAAAGGCATTCACGCAGGCGATGGCGGCGATGCTCCCTCCATTCTCGAGCGGTACACATGCCGCCCCGATCCCCCCTTTCATCGCTCGTTCCATGCCAAAGGCCTTTCCTACCGTAGCCCCCGTTCCTGCCCCTACAGAACCCTGGCCTGGAAGAGCCTGGAGCGCATTGCTTGCGGCTTCGTAGCCCATATTCCGGTCTGGTCTTGCGCTAGGATTGCCAAAGGCGAGGTCAAAGATGATCGCGGCGGGTACGATCGGAACGAGCGCACCACCAACGGGAAGGCCAGCACTTTGGGCCTCCAAGAAGTCCATCACGCCGCGTGCAGCTTCAAGCCCGTAGGCCGACCCTCCAGCGAGCATGACGCCGTGGGCTACGGGAACAGGATGCTCGGGCCTTAGGGCGTCCAGATCTCGGGTTCCCGTGGCAAACCCGCCAACATAGCACCCCCCTACCGCACCACCTGGAAAAAGAAGGGCGGTTACTCCTGTCTTTCCCTCAACGTCTTGGGCGTGACCAATCCACGCTCCTTCAACCCACGATAATGGCTTCCCCACCGTTTCCTTTCCGTGGTAAAGTATACGTTCAAGCGGCCTTTTTGTTATCTTATCAAAAACTCGTCGGTTTAACCCAACGGGCCGAGGCGAACGGCTCACATAAGGGAGGTGCAAACAAGTGGCGAATCAGGATCTTGCATTTGCAAAGCAAACTCTTCAAGCCGGTTCAAAAGAGTACGAATACTTCAGTTTAAGAACCCTTGAAGAAAAGGGCTTTGGCAAAGTTCAACCCCTGCCTTACGTGATCCGTATCTTTCTTGAAAACCTTCTTCGGCACCAAGAGGACGGCATTGCAACGCCGGACCATGTCCGGGCACTGCTCGACTGGCCAAACAGCATGAACAGCCGACACGCAATTCCCTTCATGCCCTCAAGAGTCGTCCTCCAAGACTTTACCGGAGTCCCTGCCGTCGTCGACCTGGCGGCTCTTCGGGGAAAGGCGCGCGAGTTTGGCAAGGATCCGTCCGTTATCAACCCACTCGTACCCTCGGAACTCGTCATCGATCACAGCGTCCAAGTTGACTTTTTTGGCACTGAGGACTCTCTCAAGCGGAACGTGCAGCTTGAGTTTGGGAGGAACTCGGAGCGCTACCGTCTTTTAAAGTGGGCAAAGCAGGCCTTCGACAACTTTCTGATCGTCCCTCCCGGGGTTGGCATCGTCCATCAGGTCAACCTCGAATACTTGGCAAGAGTTGTGGATTTTCGGAGCGAAAACGGCAAAAAATGTGCCTTTTTTGACACGCTCGTCGGGACTGATTCGCACACAACCATGATCGACGGGCTCGGTGTCCTGGGCTTTGGCGTAGGAGGCATCGAGGCCGAAGCGGTCATGCTAGGGCAGCCCTACTACATGCCCATCCCGGACGTGCTAGGGTTCCGACTCTTCGGAAAGCTAAAGCCGGGCGTAACGGCAACAGACCTTGTTCTTACGATCACGTGGATCTTGCGCAAGAAAGGCGTTGTAGGAAAGTTTGTCGAGTTCTTCGGTGAAGGGCTCAGGCAGCTTGCTTTGCCCGATCGGGCGACGATCTCCAACATGTCTCCGGAGTACGGGGCGACAGCGGCATTCTTCCCCATCGACCAAGAAACGCTGGATTATCTAACATTTACAGGGAGGTCGTCAGAGCGCGTCGCGCTTGTCGAGGCGTATGCCAAAGCGCAATTCTTGTTTTGCGAGGAGGCTACTACCCCCAAGTATAAGGATACGCTCGAACTAGACCTAGACGCGGTCGAACCGACGCTTGCCGGGCCAAAGCGTCCGCACGACAAAGTCTTCCTCAAGGACATGGCAAAGGCCTTTTCTGATGATTTCAAGGACACAGAGGTCGCTGAAATCACCGCTGTAGAGCTCGACAAAGATAGGTACGCGTTCGGACATGGTTCTTTAGCCATCGCCGCCATCACAAGTTGCACGAATACCTCCAACCCGGACCTCATGGTAGGGGCGGGAATTCTGGCAAAGAATGCGGTCAAGCGAGGGTTGAGAGTCAAGCCTTACGTCAAAACAAGCCTGGCCCCCGGGTCTCGCGTCGCCGTCGATTACCTTGAAAAAGCCGGCCTTCTTCCCTACCTCGAAGCTCTCGGGTTTCACGTTGTCGGGTTTGGCTGCACGACCTGCATCGGAAACTCCGGCCCCTTGCCAAAAAACGTCGAGGAGGCTATTAAGGCGTTCAGTTTAAACGCGGCAGCCGTCCTTTCGGGCAACCGAAACTTTGAGGCGAGGATTCACCCACTCATTCGAGCAAATTACCTGGCCTCACCGATGCTCGTCGTGGCGTTCGCATTGATGGGTTCGGTAAACGTCGATTTGACCAACGAGCCTATCGGCTTTACTCCAGGCGGGGAACCCGTCTACCTACGAGAGATCTGGCCAGACGCGGCCACGATCAAAGAAACACTCCGTAGCGCGCTCAACCCTAAGATGTACACCACTCGCTACGAGGCTACGCTTTCCGGTAGTGAGGAGTGGCAAGCGCTCGAGGCCCCCAAAGACCGACTGTTTGCGTTTGACCCGAAATCGACGTACATCAAAGAAGCTCCATTCTTCCAAAATTTCGTGCTCCAGCCTCCCCCTTTCGCCGACATCCAACAGGCGAGGGTTTTGGCTGTGCTCGGCGATAGCATCACAACCGACCATATCTCCCCGGCGGGCAGCATCCCCAAAGACAGCCCTGCGGGCCGCTATCTTATCCAGTTAGGCATTCCACCCGAAGAGTTCAACAGCTACGGGGCCCGTCGGGGAAACCATGAGGTTATGGTGCGAGGAACATTTGCCAATGTCCGTTTGAAAAACCTCATGCTTGAAGGCGTCGAGGGAGGAGATACTCTCTATTTGCCCTCCGGAGAGCGAATGAGCATCTTCGATGCGTCCATGCGTTACCAGCAAGAAAACGTACCGTTGCTCGTGATAGCGGGCAAAGAATACGGCTCTGGCAGTTCACGCGACTGGGCCGCAAAGGGGCCTAAGCTGCTTGGCGTTCAGGCTGTCCTGGCGGAGAGCTTCGAGCGGATTCACCGAAGCAACCTTGTGGGCATGGGTGTCCTGCCGATGGAGTTTTTACCCGGCGAGAACCGGTCGACAATCGGGCTTACGGGCCATGAAACCTACGACATAGAGGGAATTACAGACTTGGTCCCTCACAAACATCTCACGGTGCGTGCCACACGGCCTGGGGGTGAAACTACGACGTTTGAAGCGATTGCAAGGGTGGACAATGCTATCGACGTAGAATACCTACGACACGGCGGAATTCTTCCTTTCGTCCTAAGAAAGCTCCTTGACGCCCATAATAAACCTAGACAGGCTTAGGCTAGCGACACGAGGGCCTTTTGGAGGGTTTCCAGAAAGAACTCCATCTCGGATGCCTTGCCAATCGAGATGCGAATCCGGTCAAAAAGGCCTGGCGTGGCAAAGTACCGCACGAGAAGGTTCCTTCGCTTCAACTCGAGGTACAAAGGGTACAAGTCCACGCCAGGCTTTTGGGCCAGTAAAAAATTTGCGCTCGAGATGGGGACGGAAAACCCAAGGCTTAACAAATGGTAGCGGGTAAAATCCCGCGCCTCCATGATTCTTTTGGCATTGAGCTCCATCCAGCCGATGTCTTCGAGGGCAGCCAACGCGCCAGCCTGAGCCACATGGCTTACGTTGTAGGAATCTTTCAGCTTAAAAAGCGTCTCGATAAGCCAAGGAGGCCCAGCCAAAAAACCAACCCTTAGCCCAGCTAGCGAAAAAGACTTCGAAAACGTCCTAAGGACGGCCACGTTTTCTAATTGCCCCACAAGACCGATTGCGCTCTCTGCCCCAAAATCGACGTAAGCTTCATCGAGGAGCAAAAGCCCTTGGAAATCTCGGGCCAGTGCTGCAAGCCGTTCTACAGCAAACGCCACTCCAGAAGGGACGTGCGGATTGGGAAGGACCAAGAGCTTCCCTGCAGTCGGCAGGGGGGGTAGCTCAAAATCGTCTCCAAATTGGGCCCGCACAACCTCGGCAGAGCGAAACGTCGCCAGTACATCGTATAGGGTGTACGTCGGAACGGGAAGGATCAAGCGCTCGCCCGGATCCAGTAATCCCTCGAAGACCAGGCGTATGGCCTCGTCAGACCCGTTCGTTACTAGCGTGCAAGACTCTGGGATACCGTATACTTCGGCGATCTTGGCGCGCAACCTGCTGCAATCAGGGTCCGGGTAGCGCTTGAGCCTTGGTATCGCCCTGCGAATTGCCGCCCCCACCTTTGGGGATGGCCCATAAGGGTTTTCGTTGGTGTTCAACTTAAGAATAGGGCCTTCCTTGGGTTGTTCGCCTGGCTCGTAACCTTGCACCTTACGAAGAACGGGGCGGACCAACTCGGAGTATTCGTTCATCTTTTTGGACCCGGGTTGTGCAAGACGTTCTGAAGCTTTTCAATGGCTCTGCAGATCGTCTCTTGACTCACGGAAAAGACCACTCGGAACCTGGAGGCATCCCCGAACCCTCTCCCTGGGACAACGATCAGCCCGTCTGCGAGTGCACGAGAAACAAAACAAATGTCATCTTGAAAGGCCTCGGGTACATCCGGAAAAACGTAAAACCCTCCACGAGGGACAACGAAGCGGAACCCTAGAGACAGGAGGCCATGGACGAGCATATCGCGGTGTTTTTCGTAGAGCGCAAGCTCAGGGTGTACGTTGCCCACTCCGACCCGTGCGAGCATCCTTTGAGCGGAGGCGTTCGCACTCACGAAGCCGAGTGCACGCATCAAAAAAGCGACGGCGTCCATCGCCTGCACGGCAAGCGGATTGTCGGGATGAACGGCCAAAAACCCAACCCTTGCGCCAGGGATCGCCCATGTCTTGGAAAAAGAAGATATATACAGGGCCTGTGGGATTTCCGAAAGGGGGAACGGGGGCGTAAGTCCGTCGTACACAATCTCTGCATAGGGGTCGTCAAAGACCACGTCAGGCCTATCCTTAGGCCCAAGTTCGTCTATCGCTTGTCGGATTGCCGCGTAGGCCTCATTTCCCCATACCTGGCCAGTAGGGTTATTCGGGGAGTTAATCAACACGACCCTGGGCTTTTTTTTCATCAGCCGACGGGCATCTTCAAGCGTCGGGATGAAGGGGGGAGCGAGCGCTTGGGATTCGAAATGCAACCCAAGCGCTTTGGCATAGAAAGGGTACTCCGTGAAGTACGGAGAAAATACCCCCACTGTTTCGCCTTGGTCTGCAAGCGCACGAAGGGCTACGACAAGGCCTCCGGCGGCCCCGGCCACAACGGCCACGTGCGCCCTCTGGAAGGGGATGCCCGACTTTCCTTTTAGGTAAGCCGAAATCGCATCCCTTGTCTCGTCAAGCCCAAGGTTGGAGGTGTAACCATGGGCGGTGGGGTCTGCAACCACGCGGACAAGTTCGTTCAATACCCTTTGGTCTGGTGCCTGCAGGGGGTTTCCAAGGCTTAAATCGGCAACGTGTTCTGCGCCAAGGGACGCCTTCAGGTCCCTGCCTTTTTCGAACATCGCCCGGATCCAAGAGGCGTCCTCTTGGAACCCCCCAAGAAAATTGGCCAATCGCATTCCTCGCCTCCTTAGGTCAAGCAGGCCTGTTGCTCTGCAGCCAGCCAGGCCGCGATTTGTTGTCCCACTCTGTAGGGATGGGTCATCAAAACCCCATGGCCCGCATTCTCTATCTGACAATCCCCTCTAGCATCCCCGAGACGCCTAAAAACCGAAAGGCAATAATCAGGAGGAAGGAGGCGGTCTTTACTCCCGACGATCAAAAACGAAGGCAAGGAGATCTGCTCTAGTCCCAAGCGAAACCTTTGATCATAAAAGAGCTCCATAAGGCCATTGACGGAATAAAAAATGCGCTTCTTTGGGTACGTTCCCGCAAACCATGGGAAGGGGAAAGGAATGAGGCCGAGAATCGGAGAAGCCCAAAGCAGCCAACTCCCAAGTCTATGGAAAGCCCGCTGAGTCCCGTTTGTAAGCGGTAGGACGGCTGGGTCTACAATCGTGTGCAAGATAAGCCCTTTGATCGTCTCCGGGTGTTCTATGGCATACCTTACGGCAAAGATACTTCCTAGCGATGAGCCGAACAGCCAGGGTTTTTTTTGCGTGTCTTTATAAACCTGAACGACGGCCTTCCTGGCTGCCCCTAACACCTCGGATGCCGAGAACCGAACAAATAATCGTTCGGCAGAATAGCCTCGCAAGGAAGGGGTATGGAGGCGTACACCTTTTTTTTCCAATGCCTTGATCAACCCTCGGTATTGACCATTTTGGCCGTAGAGCCCGTGGATAAAGACCATTTCATGCTGAAACTCTTTTGCAAAATTATCACCCATGAGCTTTCCTTCGCAATGTCCGTAAAACCTCACAAAATAACAAGGATGTGGCGGGATAGGATGTCCCTTGATGTCAATAGGCCCCCTTTGGCCTTAAAGCTATGCTACAATACGTCTCTGTAATTAATAAAGAGCACTCCGAATGTCGCTTCGAAGAAAAGCCTTCATAATTGCCTTTGCTGCGCTAGGCGTCTTGTTTTTGGCGATGTACGCCACATCTCACCTTACCCTGCTCGAAGGGTTTCGAAAAATTGAATCCCAAAACGTCAGGCAAAACGTCCGGCGTGTCCTCGGTGCGTTAGAACAAGAGTACACCTCCCTAAGCGCGAAAGCGGGTGACTGGGCCGGCTGGGAGGAGGCTGACCGATTTGTGGCTGGGCAGAATCCAGACTTTGTCCGGAAGAACCTCGTAATCACGCCGTTTCTCGAGATGCGGGTTCATTTTATGGTGTTCCTGAATGCTTCCGGAAGTGTTGTCCGGGCAGACCATTTTGATTTGGACCGTGCAATAAGAACTCCCTTTCCGGATCTCGTTTGGAACGCCATCGTCCACGATCAGGCCCTCCAAAACCACAAGAGCGTTCAAAGCAGCCCGTCCGGCGTTCTCATGGTTCAGAATAACCCCGTTCTTGTCACCTCAAGGCCGATTTTCGACCCTTCGGCCAGCCCGCCCCGCATCACGGGCACGCTGATCATGGGGCGGTACCTCGACCGTAAAGAGATCAAACGGCTCTCCGCCATAGTTCGTCTACCCTTGTTTGTCAGGCCCTTCGAGGAAGCGCGGTCAGGCGGTGCCGATACCTGGGTAGAGGCGATTTCTGCAGACCAGATCGCAGGGTTCGGACTTGTCCGGGACATCCACGGAAAACCCGCCTTTGTGATCCAGACGAGTCAAGATCGTGCAGTCTTTAAGCAGGGTCTCTTGAGCATGCGCTACTTCGGCATTGGGCTCGTGGTTTCCGGTCTGGCATTCCTCGTGCTTCTGTTTTGGCTGCTCAAGACGCAGCTCGTGGACGAGGTTGAGCAGCTTGCGGCCAACGTGGTGACGATCGGGTTTAGCCAGGATTTAACCAAACGGTTGCCCGTGGAGGGGAGCGGTGAAATTGCCAGGCTTGCCTCCGCGGTCAACATGATGCTCTCCGGGCTCGAGCATGCAAAGCAAATCCAAGAAAGCGAAGAGCGGTTCCGACAACTCTTTTTTAATGCCCTTACAGCCAACTTCCTGGCAAACCCCGATGGATCACTCATACTTTGCAACCATCAGTTCGCCGCTTTATTCGGGTTCTCCTCAGCCCCTGAGGCCATCCAAACGTCCTTGCCCGAGCTCCTTGAGAACCCGAGTGCATACGACCAACTCCTCAAGAGGATAAAGGACGAAAGGAAAGTCCAGTTTCTTGAGCTTTCTTTCAAGAATATTCAAGGTGAAAGGCTCAGCATCCTCGCAAACCTGCTAGGAGTGTTCGACGAGGGAGAAGATGTTCGGCACATCGAGTCGGCGGAAGCGAAGCTGAAGCAAATCCATGGGTTTTTGCTCGACATCACGGACCGCAAAAAAGCCGAAGAGGCGCTTAAAGAAAGCGAACAACGCTACAGAGCCCTTTTTGAAAATACAATCAACCCTATTTTTTTGATCGACGAGCATGGGAGTTACATCGATGCAAACCAGGCCGCAATCCAGTTTTTGGGAATAAATCGAGAGGAACTTCTCAAGCGGGCACTCTGGGATAGCCAAATTTTAGAGGTTCTCCGCAAAAAAGACTTTTCCCCCTTCAGCGTGGAATCCGCCTACAAGAGCAACGGGCCAGACAAGGCAAATAACGCCGAGCGCACACTTCTTATGAACATTGTCCCCATTAAAATCCAAGGGAGGCAGGTAGTATTCTCGATCGGCCAAGAGATCACGGAGCGCAAACAGATGGAAGAACGCCTTAGCTACCTGAGTATGCACGATGCGCTTACGGGTCTTTACAACCGCACCTTCTTCGAAGAAGAGCTAAGAAGGCTCGAGCTTACGAGGCTCCCAAAACTAACGGGCATTATCGTGTGCGATCTCGACTCGCTTAAGTTTGTAAACGACAACCTAGGCCACGAAGCTGGGGACTTGCTAATTGTAGAAGCAGCCTCACTTATCCGAAGCTCTTTCCGGGCAGAGGACATCTTAGCCAGGGTTGGGGGGGACGAGTTCATCATTCTCCTGTCTAATGCAACGGAGGAGACGACGAAACAGGCCGTGGCTCGCTTAAGAAAGGCCATCCAGGATTATAACGCCGGGCAGCCTTCCTTGCCACTTAGCATCGCAACGGGATACGCGGTTGCAAAAAAGCCGGAAAGCACGCTCAAAGAGGCTCTTCGTATAGCCGATGAGCGGATGTACAAGGACAAGGCGCAAAACCGCCAGTTTGTTCAGGAGAGCATTCTTCCAAAACTCCAAGAGCTCATCCAGAAGGCGAAGTAAGAAACCTAAAAGCCGTCCTCTTCATCGAGATCCCAGATGCCCAGCATAGCCTTCACGTCCTCACTCGCATGCTTCTTAGGATCCCACGGGGGATTCCAAACAAGCCGGACCTGCGCCTCTTTTACCCCTTCTAGGCTCGAAACGACCGCTTCAACCGCTTGCATCAGTTGAGGACCGAGCGGACACATCGGGCTCGTGAGGGTCAAATCGACGCTCACGAGCCCGTCATCGCTCACGTTAACACCGTAAACCAGGCCCAAATCAACGATCGAGAACCCAATTTCAGGGTCAACAACCGGCCTCAAAGCCTCCTTGACGGCATCAGGAGTTAGCATACGTGGTTTGCTCCGTTGTGTTTCTCCGCCCCGGCTTCGCTGCGCGAAGCTTCCGTCGTTGCGTCTTCGGTCGATATGCGCTCTTTGGATGGTGTGCCTTCTTTTAAGAGCCCAACGGCATGCTGGATCGTTTTCCAGGCCAACATCGCACACTTGACACGAACGGGAAAGCGGCTAACCCCCTCTAAAGACTCCAGATCGCCAATATCTTCCGGAAGTCCCTCGATCTCTCCTTTGAGGAGACCCTCGAAGGCTTTCCCTAGCTCCTCCGCTTCCGCAAGGCTTTTCCCGGGCAAAAGTTCTGCCAGCATGGATCCAGCCGCAACGGAAATGGCGCACCCTATCGAGTTGACTGCAACGTCTTGAATGAAGCCATCTTGAATCTTGATCGCGATCTTCACCTCGTCTCCGCAGACGGGGTTGTACCCTTCGAACGTTACGTCAGGACACTCGATCATCTTTTTGCCGCGAGGACATTTAAAGTGGTCCAGGATAACCTCCCTGTAAAGGGAATTCAGCTCGGCCATGCTCTTGTTATCCAAAATAGCTCCTTACCTCCTTTAGGGCTTCGATCAACATTTCCACGTCGTCCATATCGTTATATATATAAAAGCTTGCCCGCGTGGTCGCCGCAAGGCCAAGCTTGTGCATCAGCGGCTGTGCGCAATGGTGTCCGGCACGAACGGCTACGCCGAATTGATCGAGGATGGTTGCCGTATCATGCGGATGCGCAAACTCCGAAGTCCATGATACCACCCCTACCCGCTCGTTTGGCGCTTTCGGACCCAATACCCGAAACCCCATCCGCTCGAGCGCCTCGATCGCTGCTTGGGAAAGGTTCTGTTCGTGCTGTATCGACGTCTTTGAATCGAGCGATTCGAGGTAGGCGAGCGCGGGCAAGAAGGCGATGACATCCGCGATATTGGGAGTTCCCGCTTCAAACCTCCACGGAATCTGGTTGAAGGTTACAGAATCGTACGTTACCCGTTCGATCATTTCCCCCCCACCAAGGACGGGCACCGTCTCCTCTAGGGCATCCATCTTGCCGTATAGAACACCCACGCCCGTGGGCCCTAGCATCTTGTGGGCCGAAAAGGCGAGAAAATCACAATCCAACGCCCGGACATTCACCCGTAAATGCGGAAGCGACTGGGCCGCATCGACCAAAACTTTCGCCCCGACCTTTTTTGCCTCCTCGATAACGGCCTCAACCGGGTTGATAGTACCGAGAACGTTGGACGCGTGGACAAGGGCGACCAGCCGTACTTTGTGATCGATGAGCTTGGCAAGCGTTTCTAACCTAAGTTTTCCCTCGGCATCAATCGGGATATAGCGCAACTCAAGCCCTATTTCCCTGGCAAGAAGAATCCAAGGAACCAGGTTGGCGTGGTGCTCCATTTCTGTGAGGACAATGGCATCTCCTCTCTTGAGGCGATGCCTTGCCCAACCAAGCGCAACAAAATTGATCGCTTCCGTTGCGTTCTTCGTAAACACCACTTCTTCTGGTCTTGCCCCAAGAAAGCGGGCTACAGCTTTCCTGGCCCCCTCATAGGCTCCCGTTGCCTCCTCGGCGAGCGTATGGATCCCACGGTGCACGTTGGCGTTCATCGTGCTGTAGTAGCGGCTAAGAGCCTCGATTACGGACAAAGGCTTTTGAGTTGTCGCCGCGTTATCAAGATATACGACCCTCTTACCGTGCACCTTTCTCGAAAAGATAGGAAAATCTTTCCTAAGGGAAGCCCCAAGGGTTTGTATGGCAGTCGTCATAATGGGCTTTCAATCTCGCTAGCTGGATTAATGAGGTTCGCTACGAGTCCATCGAGCGGCTTTCGGAAGTCACCTGGGATGTGCCCTAAGACTGGCTCAAGGAACCCTACAACAAGAAGCCGAACAGCATCCTCCCTCGGAACTCCGCGGCTCATCAAATAAAACAGAGGCTCTTCTTCTACGGGCCCAACCGTTACACCGTGTTTGCATTGCACTTCGTCGGTCAAGATTTCGAGCTCCGGGATCGATTCGGCACGCACACCTCCAGAGAGCAGCAAGTTCCGATTTTCCTGGAACGCTTCGGAACAACCAGCGTCCGTATCGATACGGATAAGGCCGGTGTAGGCGCTGTGCGCTTGATCTTGCAAGACCACCCGTAGGTCGATGTTGCTAAACGTACGCTTCACGGCATGATCGTGAAACGTATGGATGTCGCTCTTACCCTGACCGAACCCAAACACAGCGCCGTAAATTCCGCTCTTTGCCCCTCGTCCAGCAAGGCGAGCCCCGAGGTTTGCCTTGCTGGACCCCTCGCCAAAGCGGGCCAGCACCCATTTTAGTTCGGCGTTTGATCCTATTGAATGCCGAACGGTCACGAATGCGCGTGTCTTCCCCTGAGTAAGGTCAATCCCAACGAGAGTAAGGGCCGCGCCTTCTTCGATAAGCACCTCTTCCACGGCATTCAGGTAGCCATTCCCATTCCCTGCAAGCTCTCCTTCGAGAACTTCGACGATGGTCAAAGAAGCCCCCTTGGATACATGAATCAAAGACCTGTCCAGTATCAACCCTTCGCCTGATATGTGCTTCCTTAAAACAACGGGCTGGTCTAGCCTTACACCCTCTGGAACCCGAAGGTACGCCCCTTTTTTCCAAAGGGCCAGATTGAGCGCCTCAAACTTGCCGAACTCAGGCCCAACCAGCGCCCCAACCGGTACGGATTCGTTAGAGACGGCCTCCTGGAGGTCCGATAACCGCAACTCATTCGGAGCTTCCAGCCTGTATGCAATCTTTCCCTTTTCGAGTATAGAGCTTATATTCTCGGGAATGACCCAGAATGCCTCAGGGTTGCTAAAGCGCCAAAGAGTACTTGCCCTATCTGGGAACTGGGCCTGCGTATAAACATTCCAGGCCTTGGAGCGAAGGTTTTTTAGCCCTTCGGGCTCTTGAGCAACCTCAAAGGGCGATATTGAAACGTTCATCCAACCGACCCTTCCATCTCCAGCTCGATCAAGCGGTTCAACTCGACGGCATACTCCATCGGCAACTCCTTTACAAACTGCTCAATAAACCCGTTCACGATCAGAACACGCGACTCGTTTTCCGAAAGCCCACGGCTCATCAAGTAGAATAACTGGTCGTCGCTTAGCTTGCTAACAGAGGCTTCATGCTCAATTCGAACCTTTGGGTTGCCGATCTCCATCGTAGGGTATGTATCAGAGCGGGACGTCGGGTCGAGAATCAAAGCATCGCACTTGACAGAAACGCGGACGTCTTCGGCATTCGCCGTCGTTTTAACCCAGCCACGGTACGTCGTTCGCCCCCCTCCTTTCGAAATAGACTTACTCGTAATGGTCGAGCTCGTCCTTGGGGCCATGTGGAAGACCTTGGCACCAGCGTCTTGATGTTGGCCGGTTCCGCCGAACGCCACCGAAAGGATTTCTCCCCTCGCATTCTCACCGGCCAAGACCACGCAAGGATATTTCATCGTGAGCATGCTGCCTATATTTCCGTCCACCCACTCGACCGTGGCGTTCTTGTAAGCAATAGCCCTTTTTGTCACCAAGTTGTAGATGTTGTTGGACCAGTTCTGGATCGTCGTGTACCGAATGTAGGCGTCTTCGAGCGCAATCAGTTCGACCACGGCGGAGTGCAGCGAGCTCGAGCTGTATACGGGAGCGGTACAGCCTTCGATATAATGGACGCGTGCTCCCTTGTCGGCGATGATCAACGTACGTTCGAACTGGCCCATATTTTTAGCGTTGATCCGGAAGTAGGCCTGGAGAGGGATATCTACGTGCACACCGGGCGGCACGTAGATGAACGACCCCCCTGACCATACCGCGCTATTTAGGGCGGCAAACTTGTTGTCCGTCGGCGGAATTAGCGTACCAAAGAATCTTCTGACGATGTCTTCGTGCTCCATGAGGCCGGAATCCATTCCGAGAAAGATGACGCCCAGTTTAGAAATTTCGTCGCGAATCGAGTGGTACACCGTCTCGCTCTCGTACTGAGCAGATACTCCGGACAAAAACTTGCGCTCCGCTTCCGGAATCCCGAGCCGTTCGAACGTGTGCTTGATGTCTTCGGGTACATCATCCCAGGTCTGCCCCATTTGCTCGATAGGCTTGATGTAGTAATAAATGTCGTCAAAGTCGATCCTGCCTAAAGCCTCCTGATTGCCCCAGGTAGGCATGGGCTTTGCCCAAAACGTATCCAACGCCTTATGACGGAACTCCCGCATCCAGTCCGGCTCTTTTTTCATTTTGCTCATCATCTCGACGAGCTCGTGACTTAAGCCCTTTTTCGGGGCCCTAAAATAATACTCTTCGGGCGAAGAAAACCCGAATTTCGACGCGTAATCATCGCCAACCATAATATCTTTAACAGGCTGCCTCATGGCAAGCTCCTTGGTTTTCGTTCGTTAGGCGGTTTTTGCCGATAGCCAGTCGTATCCCTGCCGATCGATCTGGTTGATAAGCTCTGGACCACCGCTTGCAACGATGCGGCCCTCCATGAGCACTACCACCCCATCCGGGCGGATGTAGTCCAATATTCGCCGGTAATGGGTGATAAGAAGGAACGCGTTATTTTCGCCTGTAATCCGGTTAACCCCGTCTGCCACTATCTTTAGCGCGTCAACGTCCAGGCCTGAGTCTATCTCATCAACAACGGCTACCTTGGGATTAAGCAGAACCATCTGCAGCAGCTCTAATTTTTTCTTCTCCCCTCCGGAAAACCCGTCATTCACGTAGCGATTAGCGAACGAGCGCTCCATTTCCAGAAGACCCATAGCCTTAACAAGCATCTCCCGAAACTCACGAATGGGGACTTCTTCCCCGCGTTTCGCTTTCATTATCGCCCGTAAGAAGTTAGCAACGCTAACCCCTGGGACTGAGACAGGATTCTGCATCGCCAAAAATAGCCCGACCTTGGCGCGCTTGTCAGGAGAAAGTCCCGTAATGTCATTCCCGTCCAAAATGATGGATCCACTCTTAACTTTGTAGCCCGGATGACCCATCAGCGCCATCGAGAGTGAACTTTTTCCTGAACCATTCGGTCCCATTAGGGCAAGTTTTGCTCCCCCGTAAAGGGCAAGATCTATCCCCTTGATTACTTCTTTTCCCTCCACCTCTACGTGCAGGTCGCGCACTTCAAGCAGGGGACTAATATTTTTATTTTCCATTCTCAGCTCCTTTAAGCTTGCTTAACCAACAAGGCGGCAGAGTTCTGCCCGTTAACCCATTCTCTATTTTGTTCGTATGCAGTACCTTCCTTGAGCACTTCTTGGAGGGTGACGGACGAAAGCGTTCTTTTTACAAGCAAATCCAAGCGCCTCCAGACAGGAAGGATGGAACAAGTATTCTGAACCATATGGATGCATTCTTGTAGGGCTCCAGGGTAGCTTTGGCAGTCTTCAAAGCGCGATAACGGGTCCGCCAACGCTTGGAAGACTTCGTACAAAGAAATGGCCGCGGCATCCTTGGCCAGCACATACCCTCCTCGTCTTCCGCGACGGCCTTGAATGATCCCTGCCTTGCCCAACCTGTTCAACAACTTGCCCACGTAAGCGACGCTAAGGCCTTCCTCCCTAGCAACCTGCGGAATACTAAGGGACTTTTCCTCTTGCGCCCTGGCAATCTGGAGAAGGCATCGCAATCCGTACTCCCATGTCGGAGCAATTTTCATCGTACGCCTCTTGTTCCTTAAAAACCCTTGAATTTAAGATTATCAAATCATTACTCATGAGTCAAGTATTTTTTCAAAAACACAAAGGCGCTTACTTAACGGAAGGAGGGGAAACAAGTCAGCGGGCTTCGAGTTCGGACTCGGTCAACCCACGCAAAAGCTCAAGCGCCTCTTTGTAGCTTTGGGTGCAGTAGAGCGCCCTAGAGCCGTAAGCCCTGGAGAGTCCTACCTTGATCGAGAAGGCGGTTGAGGGCAGCACAGAGAAGAGGTCTTCGTCTGTCCAGTCGTCTCCCATGGCAAGGGTAAAATCGTAGGGATGGTTGGCCATCCACGCAAGCCCGGCAGCCCCCTTGTCCACCCCAGCATTCCGAATCTCCGTCACCTTGTTTCCAGGCAAAACCTGAAGGTCCATGTTTGCCGCAAACCCTTGTATCGTATCTCGAAACTCCGAAACCAGCATGGATACAGCCTCGAGGTCTGTAACCTGCCTGTAATGCCAAACCAAAGAATATTCCTTTTCTTCGATGAACGAACCAGGCAAGCTATCGGCAAATTTTTCAAGAATGTCGCGTATTTCTGCTTTCCATGCGTTGTTTAGAGGCTTTATCAAACGAAACTCTCCCTCCTTCTCCCGAATCCATACGCCGTGCTCGGCCACAAGTCCGATAGGAAGGCTTCCAAACCATGAAAGAAGCGTTTGTTTGTCTCTTCCTGAAATGATCACAACATCATTCTTTGTGTTCATCCCAAGCCGGTAAAGGAGCTGAAGCAGCTCATCGGTAGGCCTCGCCGCCTCGGGTGTCGGAGCAAACGGAACCAACGTGCCGTCATAATCCAAAAATATCACGCGCTTCCCTGCTTGGTGGTATCTGCAGAAAAGCTCTTCTTGAATCTGCGGGGAAAGAAGCCTCGAGTTAAACCTTCTCTCGAGCACTTTGACCGATTGGATTTTCTCGATGAACTCTTTGGCCCAGCGGACGACGTCGTAGCGCATGAGTCGATTCTGCATTAACGCGCTTCTGCGCCGCTGCTCCGCCTTTGGCATCTCCAGGGCCTCGCGTAGGGCCTCCACGATCTCTTCCTTGGAGTTTGGGTTGACAATTAAGGCCTCCGCCAGCTCTTTGTAGGCTCCAGCCATTTCAGATAAGATCAAAACGCCTTCTTTGTCCGACCTTGAAGCGACATACTCCTTGGCAATCAGGTTCATCCCATCCCTTAAGGGCGTAATGAGCGCCACGTCGGAGGCACTGTAGAGCGCAACCAGCGGGCAAAAAGGGAGGAAGCGGTACTGGTAGATCACTGGCGTCCAACCAATCGACCCGAACCGGCCGTTTATCCGGCCGACGAGCTCGTCGATTTTACATTTCATGTCCGAATATTGTTCCACCGCAACCCTCGAGGGAACCACAACGATTGCAAGCACGACCCGTTTTTGCCATTTTGGGTGTCGCTCAAGGAACATCTCGAAGGCTTGAAGCCGGTTCGCAATGCCTTTCGTGTAATCAAGCCTGTCGATCGAAAGAATAATACGGTAATCTCCGATCGCTTCCTTAATGCGCGTTGCTTCTTCCACGACAAGAGGGCTTTTGGAGGCCTCGTGGTATTTGCGAAAGTCGATCCCCATCGGAAAGGCCCTGACTTCCGCGATGTGGTCATCGAGAATGAAGCGTCCCATATGATGCTCATGGCCTAAGATGCGCAGGACACACCGTAAGAAATAACGGCTGTAGCTATAGGTATGAAAACCGATCAAGTCGGCACCTAAAAGTCCTTCAAGAATACGGGCCGACCACTTCCTCGGCAAAATACGAAAGGTTTCAAACGAAGGGAAGGGAATGTGGAGAAAAAAGCCGATCTGCGCGGTTTTTAGCTGTTCGCGCAGAAGCTTCGGAAGAAGCATGAGGTGGTAATCCTGCACCCAAATCATGTCCCCTTCTTGATATACCTCAAGGATGGCCCTTAAAAACCTTCGATTGACCTCGAGATAGGAGTTCCAGCAGGCTTCCTCCAGGGAGACATGCTGCGTAAAATAATGGAAAAGAGGCCAAATTGTCTTGTTGCAAAACCCGTGGTAGAACGAATCCATGAGGTCTTCCGGCAAAAAGACGGGCCATGCGCGGCAATTCTGAAGCAGCTTCGATTTGACGTCGCTCTCGAGCGCCTCTGGAATGCTCGTCCCAGGCCAACCCACCCACGTGTAATCGGCCGCCTCCCCATCCTTTAACCTGCCCTTGAGCGAGTCGAGGTAAGCACTTAGGCCCGATACGAGCCCACCCATGCTTTCCTTAAAATGAAAGGCGTCTCTGGTACGTTCTACGGTTACGGGCAGCCTGTTGGAGGCAACCAAAAGTCGCATAGCGCTTCCTCCTCGGTAGGGGTCAGTCTCTTGGGTTCGCGTTGAGAAATCGCCCGTAAATCGCCGCATCCTTAAGGATGCGGCCTCTTTCGTAGCCCAGATGTTAAGTATACCAAGATCGACTACAAGGCGGAAGGTAAAATGAGAATGGATGCTGTTTGATTATATGCAATGCATATTCAGAAGAACTGGTCGGGGCGAGAGGATTCGAACCTCCGGCCTCCTGCTCCCAAGGCAGGTGCGCTACCAGGCTGCGCTACGCCCCGCGATTAGACGCTCATTCACCCGGCCCCTTTAGGCCTGCAAGCAGGCGCTCTAAGGCTTTGGCACGGTGAGAAAACTTGTTTTTTTCTTCAGGGCAGATTTCGGCGAGCGTTTTGCCCAACAAAGGAACAAAAAAAACAGGGTCGTAACCGAAACCCCCCTGCCCCCTCGACTCTTCAAGAATCCGCCCCTCGATAAACCCTTCGGATGTGATCGTGCTTCCAGTAGAGGGGAGGAATAGTGCCAGACAGCAAACAAACCTCGCCCTCCGCCGTTCGGCATGAACCCCCCTTAATGCCTCAAGGAGTAGCTGAACCCTTTCAGGATCCGAGAGCTTTGGCCCCCCAAACCTGGCCGAATGCAGCCCTGGAGCGCCGGAGAGTGCTTGTACTTCTAAGCCGGAATCGTCTGCAAGGCTGGTTGCTTGTAGCCTTTGCCCTACCCACTCCGCCTTCAGGCTCGCGTTCTCGCGGTAACTCATCCCTGTTTCGTTGGGAAGCTCAAGCCCCCGTGGAGTACCTTCTATTTTTATATCCAGGCCATGATCTCGGAATAGAGCCGTAAACTCGGCCAATTTACCTAAATTTTTTGTGGCTAGTACAATTTGGCTCGTTTGGACCTTACAAGACGAAGTCACAGCAGGCTTAGCGCATTCTTTTGGACTTCGATCAGCTCGAAGATGGCCTTCTTTGCCATTCCAAGCATCTCATGGAGCATGGCCTCCGGAAGGGGTTTGCGCTCGGACGTAGATAGGATCTCTACGATTTCTCCTTTTGAAGTCATCACGACGTTCATGTCGACATCGGCCCTTGAATCCTCCGGATAGTCTAGGTCTAGAAGGATCTCTCCGTCTACGAGCCCTACGCTTACGGCAGCGAGGAAATCGCCGAGAGGGATCGTCTGAACGAGCCCTATCTCCTGCATCCGTTTAAGCGCTAGGAACATGGCCACGAACCCTCCTGTGATGCTCGCAGTCCGCGTTCCGCCATCCGCCTGAATGACATCGCAATCGATCCATAGCGTCCGCTCTCCACCCAGCCTTCCTAGGTCTACAATGCTCCTTAAGGCTCTTCCAATCTGACGCTGAATCTCTACCGCACGGCTGTCTTTTCTGAGTGAGGAGATTTCTCTGGGCTTTCTTACTGCGCTCGAACGGGGCAACATGGCGTACTCCGCCGTAACCCACCCCTGCCCCGTACCCTTCAAAAACGGCGGGACTTTTTCCTCGACGCTCGCGGCGCACAAGACATGCGTATCCCCCATCCGGATAAGCGCGGAGCCTTCGGCGTATTTGAGTACATTTGTGGAAATGGTTATTTCTCGAAATTTGTCTGCTGCCCGTCCTTGTCTTGCCATCAACGCGTCTCCTTCTTGCCCGTTACGGATGTAATCATTTGGAGGGCAGCAAGGTAGGCTTATACTGCTCCAGCGCTTGCTGTAGCGGCTCGGGCTGTCCGACAACGACACTCAGCAGCTCCTCCGGAAATAAATACGCATTGGCAGCCTGAAGAACGTCTTCTTTGGTTACCGCATTTAAATAGTCTTGGTAATCAAGGATATCGTTAAGCGGAAGCCCGTAAAAAAGGGAGCCTGCAAACCGGTCTACTACGCTGCTTGCAGTTTGAAACTTTAGAGGATACCCGAGCACAAGGCTAGATTTAGCATCCGAAAGCTCCTCATTAGAGGGGGGTTCTGCCTTCATTTGTCCGGCAATACTTCCAACCAAGGACAGCATTTGTGCCGCTTCGGAGGTTCTGGTAAACGTCCGGACGAGGAATAACCCAGAATTCTTGTACGAGTCAAAACTCGACCTGATTGAGTACGTCAGCCCTCCTTGAACCCGAGCCTTCTCAAACAAGCGGGACGAGAAGGCGTTCCCTCCCAAGATGGAGTTCATCAGCAAGACACGGAAACGATCCGGGTTCCCTGCTGCAACGCCTTCGTGCCCCATGACAATTTGCGCCTGGTTGGCCTCTGGAAATGGCACGATAAACACGCCGGCCTTGGGGGCTTGAGCCGGGTTGGCAAAGGGTTTCTCCTCGTCGGCTCTTTGAAGCGCCGCCAGAGTGTTTTGCAGAAGCTTCTCTTGATCCGACAAGGGAAGCGGCGAAACCAACGCGACAACAGTTCCCCTAAAAGCCTTTAGCCCTTCCGTATAATAAGAACGGACATCCTCCGGCGCGATGGCCGCAACTCCTTCCTGAGTACCCAAGGGAGGATGGGCGTAGGGGTGGTCGCGAAAATAGGCTTCGTAGAAGCTCGCCTGGGCTACCCATGAGGGGTTGGCTCGGTTGTATGCGAGCTCGCCAAGCTGGAGCTGCTTTTGCCGCTGAAAATCTTCCGTAGAAAACGTCGGACGGTTCAACAAGCCCCCGATCAGGCCGAGCGCTTTTTGCAAAGAAGGGGCGATGCAGGTCAGCTCGATATAGAGGCCATCCCGGGTAACGCTCGCATCGAAGGTGGCTCCGAGCGTTTCGAGTTCTTTTGCAAGCTCCAAATTTCCCGAAAGCAGCTTGGATGCAAAGTATGCGAGCCCTTCCCTACCTTTGGGGTCTCTCGCACTTCCAGCCGGGAATACGAGCTCGAGAGAGGCTAAATTCCCGCTACCCCAACGCATGACAAAGGTCTGTACGCCGTTTTCCAGGCTGCCCACTCGATGCTCCGGGAAAGAAACTTTTTTGAACTGCACACTCCCCTCCTCGGCCGTTGCCAATCCAAAAACGAATGCGGTAAAGACGGTCAAGCAAGCTAGGACACATTTGGCCTTCATAAGCCTAGGAACCTTCCGCCTTGGAGACGAGGTCAACAAACGTCGCGTGCTCCGGCTTAAAGTAGGTATCAACCACCCGTTGAATATCCTTAGACCCAAGCTGGGATAGCTTTTCGTACAAAGAAGACAAATAGGACGGATCGTCCGCATTGACATAAGAAAGCCCGACCTCAAACGCAAGCCCGTTCACCATCTCGAGCGCCTTGCCCCTTTCAAGGGTGAGCTGGCTCTTTGCCATTTCGAGCTCTTCTTGGGTGGGGCCATTTAAGGAAATCTGCCCGAGCGTTGCAAACAGCTCTTCTCTGGCCTTCGGGGCATCCACGCCCTCCCTGAGCTGTAGGTACACGATGAACAGCCCTGGATAGCGACCCCTTGAATCGATCGCTTGTACCTCTGTCGCTACGGGCTTGTTCACAACAAGGTCCCGATAAAGCCTCGAGCTTTTCAGGCTTGAGTTCCCCAGAATCTTCTCGAGCGCCATAAGGGCCAGGGCATCCTCATGCTTGAAAGAGGGCACCTTAAACCCCCCAACCGTGGAACGATACTGCACATCGCTCCGAACAACCTCTTTGACGCGCTCCTTTTCTTGGGCAGGCTCTTCTGGAATCGAACCCCTCGAAGGGGCGGAAGGCTCTAAGGCTCCAAAGTGGCGCTCCACGAGCATAATGGCCTGCTTAGATTCCACATCTCCCGCAATTACGACAAGGGCGTTGCTTGGAGAGTAAAACCGCCGGTAGTAATCAAGAAGCTTCTCCGGCGTAATTTGATCGAGCGCCTCCATCGTTCCTGTCGTATCTATACGGTAAGGGCTCGACAAAAACGCCTCTTTGTAAAGGTTTTCGATCAACAGCCCGTCCACGTCGTTCTCGACCCGCAATCGGCGCTCCTCTTTCACGACCTCCCGCTCGGGAGCAAGCGTTTGCTCCGTGATGACAAGGTTTTTCATTCTATCGGCTTCGAGCTCGAGTACCCTTTCGATTCCCTGCTTCGGCACGTCGGCATAGTAGAACGTAAAATCCTTCGAAGTGCCAGCGTTGACCTGGCCGCCCATTCGTTGAACGATCTTAGGGTACTCCTCAGGGCCAACCTTTCGCGTTCCCTTGAACATCATGTGCTCGAGCAAATGCGATATGCCGGCAATCTGATCCGTCTCGTCAACGGATCCTACTTTATACCAAACCTGGACGCTAGCCACAGGAAGCCGGTGATCTTCTCGAATAACCACACCGAGGCCATTTTTCAGCGAGGAGAACGTGACCTTTTCCCCCTCGATAGCGTACACGCCCTCGCCTTGAGTACCCGAGCGATAAATCTCCAAGCCCCACCTCCCAAGCAATAGAACTCCACCGCAAAACACCCCGAGGGCAATCAGCCACTTTACCCGCCTGCGGGGATGCTTCGTATAAAAGCTATAGTTATCCACTTGACCTCCGGACGCGCGTCTAAAGGCTAGAGCCTACGACAAGGCCCTTAGGTTCAGGCGGAAACGACTTCCATTTGAGCTCGATCTCAATCTTGGCTTCGTTCTCTTTTTTCTTCGCTTCGATCTCGAGCTTGATAATCTCTGCCGGGTTGAGTACGATGCTAGACGGCCCGGAGCTTAGAAAAATCCGTCCATTCTTAAACCCTTCGACGAGACCCTCGAGCATTTCGATTACCTGACTGAGCGATGCTGTCGTGTCGATCGAAAACTCTTCTTTGTCCTTCTTACCCATCCAGATAACCTCCCAGGCGCCCTTGTTTTTAAAGGATGTATTCTATCACAGCTTGCGAGCTGCTTAAAGAGAACGAACGACCTTGTACGCCTGGGATCCTAAAGGCTTTTTCCTGTCATTGCCCCCTCTTGGCCACCGCAAGAAAAATCGGGTATTGCCGCTCGTTTTTTACGACCACATGGACGGTTTCGATGTAAACATTGCAGAAGCCTGCCGCTTCTAAACTCTTGACAACATTGGACCGGTTAAACCCGTAATGAGCTGGCTTTGGCATCTCGGGGGAGTGAAAACTGCCGTCTTCTTCTTCGAGATCGGCGATCGCCACCCATCCATTTAGGGTGAGCGTGCCATAAAAACGCCGAAGCACCCCTTCCGTGTCGGGAATATGGTGTAAGAGCATGGAGGCCACGAGCAGGCCAAACGAGGATTCCATTGACTGGCCCGTGGGATCATAAAGGTCTGTATCCACGTTGCACAACCCAAGGCGGGAGCGTTTTTCCCGTAGAACTAAGAGCATCCCCTCCGAAGCATCGGTAGCAAGGATGTGCTTTACCTTCGGGGCAAGGAGAACGGTAAGTAGCCCGGTGCCCGCCCCGCACTCAAGAACCTCCATCTCCTTGGACAGGGGGACCAATCGAAGAATTGCCTGGAAAATCGCTTCGGCTCTTTGCTGACGGCTAGGGTCCTCATCGTAACCCTGGGCCAGTTCCTTGAAGGTTTTTACACTCATCCTTGTTCTTCGTTCTTCCCAATTTTATGGAATTAGCACGGCTTGTTTCCACTTACGCTATTCTAAACAAAAGCGATTCCGATGGACAACCGACACGCAGCGCCCCCTAAAAAAACTACCAGATAGGGCATCAAAGCCTGGGAGATCGGCTTGGCACATAAACCTTTTAGGAAGCCTCCTTCCTTCAATCGTTCTCAAGAAGGTGCTACATTGAATGAAGGTACTACAGAAAGAAGGGAAAAAACTATGCGCAGCGACATGATCAAGCGCGGGATCGAGCGGGCTGGCCACAGGGCGCTGCTTTATGCCTGCGGCCTCAAAGAAGAAGACTTCTCCAAGCCGTTCATCGCCGTTGCCAACGCCTACAACGAGATTATCCCCGGGCATACGCACCTAAGAGAGCTTGCCGGCTGGGTCAAGCGGGGCATACGAAAGGCCGGTGGGGTCGCGTTTGAGTTCAACACGATCGGCGTAGACGACGGCATAGCCATGGGGCACGAAGGCATGCGCTATTCACTACCATCGAGGGACCTCATTGCGGACAGCCTAGAGGTCGCACTCATGGCTCACGCCTTTGACGGTGTCGTATGCCTGGCAAGCTGCGATAAGATCGTTCCCGGTATGGCTATCGGAGCCCTGAGGGTAGACATCCCTGCAATTTTTTTAAGCGGAGGCCCGATGGCCAAGGGGTTTGATGGAGAAGGCAAGCCCCTTGATCTGATCAGCGTGTTTGAGGCCGTGGGCGCCAGGAGCGCGGGAAAGATCGACGATGCCAAGCTAAAGGCCATTGAACAGGCCGCGTGCCCAACCTGCGGCTCTTGTTCGGGCCTTTTCACTGCCAACTCGATGGGTTGCCTGCTCGAAGCCATGGGCTTAAGCCTTCCTGGGAACGGTACGGCGCTTGCCGTTTCCGAGCTCCGCAGGAACCTGGCCTTTGAGACGGGCAGGCGAATCGTGGAGGCCGTCTTGAACGACAGGAGGCCTTCTACGGTCCTGTCCGCAAAGAGCTTCCGCAACGCCTTCGTCTTAGATACGGCCATCGGCGGTTCGACCAACACCATTCTCCATGGCCTTGCGCTGGCCAAAACGGCCCAGGTGCCGATATCGCTGGAAACGATCGGAGCGCTTGCCAAAGATGTGCCCCAGATCGTAAAAATTGCTCCCGCATCGAGGGTTCACATGGAAGACCTCCAGCGTGTGGGAGGGGTTATGGCCGTTTTGAAGGCGCTACAAAAAAAACCAGGGCTCATCGCCTCCGAGGCGCGGACGTTGTTTGGGAACCCTATTGGGGACTTTATCGATCAAGCGCCGGAGCCTGACGGGGATGTCATTCGTCCGCTTGAGGCGCCTTTCAGGCAGGACGGCGGACTGAGCGTTCTTTTCGGCAACCTTGCTCCAAAAGGCTGCGTGATTAAAACAGGGGGAATCGACCCCGGGCTAAAGACGTTCCGTGGACGAGCACGGGTGTTCAACGAAGAGAAAGAGGCGATGACGGCCATTTTGAACGGGCAAATCCAGCCAGGCAGCGTCGTCGTGATTCGCTACGAAGGCCCGAAAGGCGGGCCAGGCATGCCAGAAATGCTCTCCCCGACCTCTGCGTTGATGGGAAGAGGCATGGACAAAGAAGTCGCGCTCATCACCGACGGCCGGTTCTCTGGAGGCACCCGTGGAATCTGCGTGGGCCACGTATGCCCCGAAGCGGCAAAGGGAGGGCCCATCGCCTACATCGAAGACGGCGATCCCATCGTAATCGACCTGGCATCTAAAGAAGTCCGGCTTGAAATCGACCAAACCGAGCTCGAGACAAGGAAAGAAAGAACTCCAATACGACAAAAGCCTCTTAAAGGCTACCTTTCCCGGTATGCGTCCTTGGTGGGGGACGCTTCCGAAGGGGCCCTCTTGGATGGCTGAACGGATTGGGTTTTTTGTCCCTTGCTTGATCGACCATTTCGAGCCCGACGTCGCAATCCACGCCATCGAAGTCTTGAAATTCGCCGGGTTTGTGGTGGTTGTCCCAAAAAACCAGACCTGTTGTGGTCAACCCTGGTTCAACGTAGGCCTTCCCAAGCTTGCGCTGCCGTATATCGAGAGGTTCGTAGACCGTTTTGGCGGGCTAGAGCTGGATGCGGTCGTCGTCCCTTCCGGGTCTTGTGCAAGCTTTCTTGCAAAACACGCACCGGAAACGGCCAAAAGAAAACCCGGGCTTTACAAAAAGATAAAAGAACTCTCGGCCAAAATCAGAGAGTTCAGCGACCTTGCCTACGGTAAACTCAAGGACGTCCCCTTGGCAATGCCGAGGCCAACAAGAGTGTTCTACCATAACTCCTGCCATATGAGCCGAGAGCTCGGGGTTCTAGAGCCCCCGCTTGCGCTGATTGATCAAACGGGGGGAGTCAAAAGGGAAGAAATCCCCCTGCCTTTGCCATGCTGCGGGTTCGGGGGTGCGTTCAGTACGCTTCTTCCGTTCCTCTCGTACAGAATAGGCGAGCGCAAGCTCGAAGAGATCGCCAAAACCGGGGCGGAAGTGGTAATCAGCGCAGATTCCGGCTGTCTGATGCACCTATCGAGCATCGCCAAGAAGCGTCCAAGCAACGTTCGCTTCGTCCATTTGGCAAGTTTCCTTTATGAGGCACTCCCTAAGCCATGAGGACGCGCTTTTCGCTACTCGACACTCCCTCGCCCAACCTCCAGCTAGAAGCCAACCTAGATAACGCCATCGCGCACTACTTTCAGAAACGCGCGCTTACACTGGCCGAAATTCCCGAGTATCAAGATTTGGTCCAGCGCGCAAGAAAGATCCGCCTGGACACCTTGAACGGCCTTCCTTCGCACCTCAAGCGCTTTCGCGGCGTACTCGAAGGCGCTGGGGTTCGTGTAATCGAGGCTAAATCGGCCGAGGAGGCCCGCAGGGCTGTCTTTGACATTGCCAAGCGTCACGATGTTAAGCGGGCGGTCAAGTCCAAATCGATGCTTTCGGAAGAGGTTTGCCTCAACGAGTTCCTCGAGGAATCAGGGATCGAGGTCGTCGAGACCGACTTGGGCGAGCTTATTGTCCAGCTGGCCAAAGAAAAGCCTTCGCATATCCTTACGCCTTGTATCCACAAAAGCCAGCGCGAGATTGCAGAGCTTTTTAGCCGGGTCTTCCAAAGAGACGTTCCGGACGAAGAATCGGCCATCGCCGAGCTCGCCCGCGTGTTCTTGCGGGAGAAGTTTTTCTCGGCCGACATGGGGATCACCGGAGTCAACTTTGGGGTAGCCGAGACGGGTACGTTGGCATTTGTCGAAAACGAGGGGAACCTAAGGTACTGCGCTCTCCTCCCTAGGGTTCACGTGGCCCTCATGGGGATAGAACGGATCGCTCCAGACATGGAAAGCCTAGGTACGCTTCTGACCGTGCTGACGCTTGCGGGCACAGGCCAGCGCGCAGGCGCTTATACAACGCTCCTATCGCCGCCAGAGTTTGGGCGCAAGGCACCCGAACAAGACCGTTTCTTCTATTTGATCCTCGTCGACAACGGACGATCCGGGCTCCTTTCTGACCCCAAAAGGCGTGAGACGCTCGCTTGTATCCGGTGCGGTGCCTGTCTGAACGCTTGCGTCGTGTACCGCCACATAGGGGGGCACGCCTACCAAGCACCCTACATGGGGCCTATAGGAGCCATTCTTATGCCCGGTATTCATCCTAAAGGAACGGAACGGCTCGGGTTTTTCTCGACGCTCTGCGGCGCCTGTAGGGAAATATGTCCTGTAGGGATCGACATTCCTGGCCAGCTTCTAGCCGTAAGAGAACAGTTCTTCCACCACGCCGCGCGCTCACCAGCCAAGGGGGTTCGCTACCTGGCCTTCTTGTTGGCATCCCATATCGGCAGGCATCCAAGGGTTGTTTCTTTGGCAAGGCGCCTCGTACGACCGATGCTTGCCATTCCCTACATCGAACATGTCCTTGGCTGGGGAAAAGCTAGAGACCTGCCGGTTCCGGCATCCCGCTCCTTTCAGGAAAGGTTTTGGGGTGACCACACAGACGCTGCTTGAGCAATTCCTGAAGCAGGCCGAAAGACTCGACGTTGCCGTCTTTCCACACGGCCCAACCCCGGCACTAAAGGAATGGCTCGACAAAATCCGAACGGCTACCGGCTTTCAAGAGGCCTGGGTGGACCCAGCCATGGAAAACTCTCCCCCCTTCCTCGAAGAAGCCCTATCCGAGTCCGGGTTTCAAAGCGCTTTTCCGTTGGAGCCCCGGGAGATTGACTCCTCCCCCAACGTGGCGCTCGGCGTGGCAAGGGCAGATTTTGGGCTTGCCTATTCCGGGTCGTTAGCCTTCATCAAGACCAACCCGCTTGTAACGCTCGTGCCGGCAGGGCTTCTTGTGGTGCTCGATGCAAAAAAAATTCTCCCAGCCTACAAAGAACTCTTTTTAGAGCTTACCTCCCCTCTCCCTGCCATTCTTAGCCTTGTCACGGGGCCAAGCCAGACCTCTGACATCGAAAAAAAATTAATCAAGGGAGTACACGGGCCAAAATGGGTAGCCATCCTCCTGCACGGCTGATTGTTGCCAGCCCGGAGCATTCCTCCGACCTTTTCTACAAGACGGGCTTTCTTGCCCCGGATCCCGTCGTGTTCTTGGAGCAAGACGCCAAAACATCCCTTCTTGTCAGCCCTCTCGAGTTTGCCAGGGCGCAGGCGACGGCAAGAGTTACGGAGGTGCTTTCTTTGGAGAGCCTCCGGAGGGCGCTACAAAGCCCAGGCGAAACGCTAAAGCTTCCAGAGCTTCTCGGCCGCTTCCTTCTAACGAATCAAATCGAATCGCTCCTCGTCCCGCCCGATTTCCCGGCACGGTTCTATGTCGGCCTTTCTGAGATGGGCCTTATAGTTGATGTCCAGCAAGAGCTGCCCTTCTTTCCAGAACGGCTGCAAAAATCCCCTCAGGAGGTGGGGTGGATCAAGGTTGCGATTGAGGCAACCGAACATGCCCTTCAGGTTGTCGTGGACATCCTAAAGCGGGCAAGAGTGAAAGAGGGTCGCGTGGTCCTTGAAGGAGAGCCGCTTACAAGCGAGCGGCTTCGCAACGCGTTGGAGCGCACCCTGTTTGAGAACGGGCTGCTTGCGCAACACACGATCGTGGCCTCAGGCCCGCTCTCTGCGCTGCCTCACGAAGAGGGACACGGCCCCATCCTGGCCCACACTCCCATCGTGGTCGATGTGTTCCCAAGGAGCCTACAGACAAGATACTTTGCCGACATCACGCGTACGTTCGTCAAAGGCAGGCCGCCCGAAAGGCTCGAGCGGATGTACCGTGCCGTGCTTAAGGCACAAGGAATCGCCATTGAGCGCTTAAGGGCCGGAGTGAACGCCTCGAGCGTCCACCGGGCTGTTGTAGCACACTTCGAGGCCAGCGGTTTTTCAACGGACATGACGGCCGAGTTGCCCTTCGGGTTCATCCATACCACGGGCCACGGCCTTGGGCTGGATATCCACGAGCCCCCAAGAATAGGAAACGAGGATATCCCCTTGCCCGAAGGCGCGGTAGTAACGGTTGAGCCGGGCCTTTACTACCCTGATCTAGGCGGGGTGCGGATCGAAGACGACGTCGTCCTCACAAAAGACGGGCTCGAAGTGCTTAGTTCGTTTCCGAAGGATCCTTGGGTTTTTCCTTAGGGAAGCTTTTGGCTACCTCTTCTGGGGAAAGCGTCCGGTAGCCGCTCACCACAAAAATTCCGCTGGAGTCAGGGCGGATTGGCCGAAATAGCTCAAGCTCATAGCCGGACCGTAAAGAACGCACCCATACCCGAACGCGCCCCTTTTTTTCCTTCCCGACGCGAACATCTTCGAACGGACCGGGGTCGTTTAAGGATTCATTCAGAAAGCGCATGGCCGTATCTTTAGGGTCTAGGTTGCCCGTATTATGCCCCGAATCAACCTCTTCTTGAAGCCGGATGGTGGCGTTTAAGTCGTGCGCAACGCTTTTGTAGTATGCCTCCTTGTTGCCGCAGCCAAGGAGCAGCGAGAAACATAGGGTCAACCCAACCTGCCATTTGATCTTCACGAAAGTTCCCCCATATCGAGTTCGACCCAGGCATTTTCAAGCGGATCAAGGCCCAAACGTGCCGCAGCCTCTGTAGTCAGGTCTACACCGGCCGGGTTTAGGATGGGTCTACCAAACTGGTCCTTCCCCCCGTTGTAGCCGTCAAAAAAAGCGGCCTCGGCCTCGGGAAGGCCTCTTGGAAGGTCTCCAAACATGCGCCTTCGGCCCCCATCGTGCCAGTAGTCGTCATCCTCGTTCCAGGGTCCAACGTCCCAGACAGGAAATCCGATGAATTGGCCGCTTCCCGCTTGAAGGCGAAGAAACGCAAAGAAGGGGGGGCTTTCGTAACCGGGCTGAACCCTCCACCCTCTGTTGGCAAACTTGACAAACTTATCCGGCAACGCCGCCTCGAGAGCGGTATCTCCGTGATACTGCGTAGCGTACACGAGCGCTATGTTTTGGGGAAAGGTAATTCTTGCCCGATCCCTCATCCTCAGCCAATCCTCCCTGGCCTGCTCCACGGCAACCCCTAATAATTCTGCGATTCGTTCTGGGAGGATCGCGTGGAGCTCTTTGAACATCTTGACAGGCTTCTGACGGTTCGAGTTCCTCATTTTGGATATCTCGTTAAGCATCTCTACTTCTTTCAGGGCAATTCTCTCGATGAGCTCAAGTTCTTGTTCGTTCAAAGCTTGCCCAAGGATTTTAAGGTAGGGGCGCTCGCCATCGACCCTTGTAAACCACAGGTAGCTCACCCATGCCTTCTCCTCCTGGACCCAAAGCCCATGCGCACGCCCTTCTGCTGAAGGCAAGAGTAGAAAAATCCACAGGCAAACCTGCACAACGCGTCGATCGAACCAAAAAATTTAAAGGACCTCCCTTGCCACCGTGCTCTGTTTCGGGTTCTGCGCCTTTAAGGCGTAAGCTTGCTCTAGCGCCCCAGACATGCTGTATCTTGTCCAGTCAAGAACAAGAGGCGTAACAGATACATATCCGTTCAAGACGGCGTACACATCCGTACCCGGCTCAAGGTCGCTAAGAATGTCTTTTTTGGCAAAGCTGTATATCTTGTTGCCCTCCGGGTCGGTGGTCGCAACCACATGGCCGTCAACCCTGCAAAGCCCCCTGGCCATTCGCGTGACCTGAATCCCGCGTATCCACCCGTTTCCAAAAGGAGGAAGGTTGACGGACAGCAAGAGATCCCCTTCGTCTTGCAGCGCCTCCATCCCTTCGATGACCTTGTACACCCAATCTTTTGTCCAAGAAAAATCGAACACATCCCTGCCGACAAGCGAAAAGGCAATAGAAGGTACTCCACGCAGCGCGCCTTCCATTGCGCCCGCCACCGTGCCTGAATAGGTCACGTCTTCACCAAGATTTGCACCCCTGTTGATCCCAGAAAGGACAAGTCTCGGTTTTCTTGGCAATAGGCTTCGAATCGCAAGCCATACGCAATCGGATGGGGTTCCGTTGACGCAGTACGTTCTTTCGGAGCACTGCTCAACTTTTAATGGCCGGTGAAGCGTGATACCATGCCCTACTCCGCTCTGTTCGGAACTGGGGGCAACAACCCATACTTCACCAAATGCGCCAGCGGCAGCGGCCAGCGCCTCAATGCCGTCAGAATCGACGCCGTCATCGTTCGTCACGAGAACGAGAGGCCGCGTTTCCTGCATGATCCTACCCGTCTGATTGGTTCGTAGGTATTAGGAGGAAGATTGGTCGGGGCGAGAGGATTTGAACCTCCGACCACACGCACCCCAAGCGTGTGCGCTACCAGGCTGCGCTACGCCCCGCCTTTCTTAGGTCCGTAATTTGATGGGAAGCTTTTGGGTGAGCTGTTCGATGAACCCAAAGTGTACGCCATTCGCCTCTTCATCGGTAAGCGTTCGCTCCATACTCTGGTACGTACACCTCACATTATACACTTTAAACCCGGGAGGGATAGCCCCTCCTTGGTACACGTCGAAAAGTTCGTAAGCTGCCAAGAGTTCAGGGCGGCAACGTTCGATGGCATCCTCAAGCTCTTGGTAGGCCAACTGTTCGGGAGCGACAAACGAGATATCCCGCAATACAGCCGGAAAGCGCCCAAAAGGCCGGTAAGCCGTTGTCCTGGCCTTTTGGACCTGAGGAAAAAGAACTTCCAAAAAATAAACCCCTTTCGTCTTCACATCGAACGCTCGGAGCGCCTTTTGGGATACCTCTCCGAACACGGCGACAGGAGAGCCCGAGGCCGCCTCCTCGATACGAAAACCCCTGTTGGCCTCCCAGAAAAGGCCGCTTTCCGGCCGAACGACGCTACGAGAAAGGCACAAAAAACTCAAGACATTCTCGGCAATACCCTTTAAGGCCTGCAAAGGGCTTAAAGGGACAGCTCTTTCCCAAACTGCCCTGGCGAGGCCGCCCTTGAGAAGGATTCCAAGCGTCTCTCGCTCGGATGGCTTGCCTTCCTTTGAACGTCCAAAAATACGTGCAACCTCAAAGCACCGTACGACATCCTTTGCGGCGCCCGTATGCGTCCTTAATACCTTCATCAAGCTTAAGGCAAGGGTGTTTCTGAGGTAGGGGTCTGTTGCCTGGAGGGGGTTTTCAAGCATTAAAGAGCTCCCCATGTCAAACGGGTCAAAGCCCTCTAGCGCCTCGAGCATATTCCGGCTCGAAAACGGGTAAGTCACCACCTCGCAGAACCCATAAGCCCTAAGATAGGCCTTTGTCTCAACCACCACGGGAAGCTCGGCAAGCGTGGCTTCCATCGCTACCGAATATACCGGCTTTGGCATGGTTTGCAGGAACGATCCATAGCCCACGAACCTTGCGATTTCCTCGGCAACATCGCACGGCCTTTGGATGTCTTGCCGATAAGAAGCAACCCGCAGGTCAAACCCGCTTTCGGGGCCTTCGATGATTTCACCCAAACGCCCAAGCATATCAAACGCCTTTTCATTGGACAGGGGAAAGCCTAGAAGCTTTTCAACCTTGGGGAGAACGATATGCACTGTCGTCCGAGGGCTTTGAAAATCCCCAGCAACGCTGGGGCGGTAAAGCTGAACTCCGGGACACTCCTCCAGCGTCAGTCCAAGGAAGCGCATGGTTGCCAACGGGGCAAGTTCTTTTTCTACACCGCGCTCAAACCGGAAAGACGCATCCGTAGTGAGTCGCAGCTCTCTCGCGGTCTTTCGTATGCGTATAGGGTCGAAACGGGCGGCTTCAAGAAGGACCCGCCGGGTAGATGACGTTACCATCGAGTCGGCACCGCCGATGATGCCTGCCAGGGCAACCGGCCCTTCTTCATCGAGGATCCAAACGGCCCCTTTCGGTATTTTGTAGGCCCTGGAATCGAGCGCACGGAACTCTCTTTCCCCTATGTCCGAGCGCACGTGAATTTTCGCGCCCTTCAGGAGATCGGCATCGAATGTATGCAAGGGCTGGCCAACCTCCAGAAGCACGTAATTGGCAAGATCGACCCAAAAGTCTACGGAACGCTTGCCAAGCCTCAAAAGAAGCCTAGATAGCCAAAGGGGGGTTTGAATTTCCTCTAAGTTCTCGAGCAAGGTTCCGACATATCCTGTGCAGCCGCAATCCTCGGCCAGATCTATTTCAACCGGCGTTTCTCCAACAAACGGGAGTGATTCCTGCACGGGAAGCCGCGGTGAAGGCTCGCCCAAAATCATAAGAAGCTCTCGAAGGAGGCCGAAATGGGACAGGGCATCTCCCCGATTTGGAGGAATGCTGACATCGAAAACCACGTCAGGAAGCCCTAAGGCTTCCTCCAGGGGCACGCCAACGGGTGTTCCTTTAGGAAGCAGCCAGATTCCCTCGTGCTCCTGGGAGACGCCGAGCTCTTTTTGGGAGCAAAGCATTCCCTCCGAGGCGATCCCACGGATCTTGGCGGCAGAAATCGTCCTCCCTTGAAGCGTAGCGCCTTCTAAGGCTAAAGGGACGACAACCCCCTCGTGGATGTTCGTCGCCCCGCAGACGACGTCGAATGTTCGCCCATTCGAGCGAAGCCGACAAAGGCTCAGCCGGTCGGCATTGGGGTGTTTGCGAATTTCCTCGATCGAGGCCGTGACAACGCCTTGAAACTCGGGTACGAAGTTCTGGATATTCTCGAGCTCAAACCCGGCCTGCATGAGCGTTGCCTCGAGCCTATCGAGCGGAATAGAAAAACCTGCAAGCCTTTCCAGCAATCCCTTTGAAGCCAGCATACCTAGAACTGCGCAAGAAAGCTCGGGTGGTTTTCGTAGAACAGCCGAATGTCGTCGATGCCAAGCTTGAGCATGGCCAACCGCTCGACTCCCAGGCCAAAAGCAAAGCCTTGCCACGCATCCGGGTCGACCCTGCAGGCTTCAAGGACGGCAGGATGAACCATCCCGCAACCCAAGACCTCGAGGTAGCCGGAATTCTTGCATACCCGGCAGCCTTCCCCTTTGCAAAAAATACAGCGTACGTCAACCTCGGCGCTGGGCTCTGTAAAGGGGAAGTAGCTAGGCCTAAAACGAACGGCGGCGTCCGGGCCGAAGAATCGCTTGGAGAAGAAATCAAGCGTACCGATTAGGTCTGCAAACGAGACGTCCTTGTCGATCATCAGCCCCTCAACCTGGTGAAACATAGGAGAGTGGGTAGGGTCGAGGTCTCTTCTGTAAACTCTTCCAGGAGCCACGACCTGAGCGGGAACGCCTAGACGCTCCATTACCCGGATCTGGACCGGAGAGGTATGAGTCCGCAGCAAAAAACCACCCGTATCCTGGACGAAGAAGGTGTCTTGCATATCCCTCGCCGGATGGTGCTTGGGGATATTGAGCGCTTCAAAATTATGGTAGTCGTCTTCCAACTCCGGCCCTTTGGCGACGCTGTAGCCCATTTGCATGAAGATGGCAAGGATCTCGTCTTGCACCTGGCTTATGGGGTGGAGCTTTCCTACTTGCGGCAAAGGCCCTGGCAAGGAGACATCCAGCACAGAAGAGGAGGGGTTAGCCTTTTGCCCTGTCTCGAGCTGGCGCTTTTTTGCCTCAAACCTCTCCAGCATGGATGCTTTGGCTTCATTTAGCTGCTTGCCAAAGCGGCCACGCCGATCCTCTGGAAGCATTCGCATGCCCGCGAACGCGTCGGCAAGAAGGCCCTTCCTACCCAAGAGCCTGGTCTTGAGCGAATCAAGCGCTTCAATCGTCTTGACGCTTTCTAAATCCTCGAGCGCGCGTGCTACGAGCTCTTCGAGGCGTTCTGGTGCTTCAGGCTGCATTCGCCGAGCGCAGCTCCTCAACGAGCGCCTTGAACCAAGCGGCGTCTTCGTAGGCCATTTTAGCGAGCATTTTTCTATTCAGGGCTACCCCTCGCTTTGCGAGCATGCCCATGAACGCGCTGTAGGTAAGCCCAAGCTCCCTGACCATTGCGTTGATCCGAACGATCCAAAGCTTGCGAAACTCGCGTTTTCTTTTCTTTCTGTCTGCGTAGGCATATTGGAGCGCTTTGTCTACAGACTGAGAGGCAATTCGATGTAGCCTACTCCTTGCCCCGTAGTATCCTTCCGCCCTATTGAGAATGCGCTTCCTACGCCTTGCCCGAGTCGGGCCACCTTTTGCGCGTGCCATCGATCCGTCTCCTTTTCCTTAAAGGTATGGCGCCATACGGTTGACCGCCCATACCAGCGTTGTATCGACCAGCGCGGCATGCCGAAGGCCCCTCTTGCGCTTTCTTGACTTGCAGGTAAGGAGGTGACTCTTGCCCGACTTCATCCTTTTGATCTTCCCCCCACCCGTTATCTTCAGCCTCTTTGCAAGAGACCGGCAGGTTTTGATCTTGTTTTTTGCCATGGTTGCTCCTCTACGTTTTTTTCTTGGCCTTTGGGGCAAGGACCATGCTCATGACCTTCCCCTCCATCTTGGGCTCAGATTCAATAAGGGCGCCGTCCTCCAGCCTTTGCTTGATCTGTTCGAAGATTTCAAGCCCTAAGGCCGGCCTTGCAAGTTCTCTTCCTTTAAAGACAACGTTTACCTTGGCCTTATTGCCCTCTTCTAGGAACCTAAGGATATGCTTTACTTTGACTTCGATGTCATGGGTATCCGTCCTTGGGCTCAGCTTAATCTCCTTCATTTCTATGGAGACTTGCTTGCGCTTGCTTTCTTGCTGCTTCTTGCGCTGGAGATACTTATACTTGCCGTAATCCATCAGCCGATACACGGGTGGATCGGCCTTAGGAGAAACAACCACAAGATCCAGCCCTCTTTCCTGGGCGATCACGAGTGCGTCTTTTGAAGAAAGAACCCCCAACTGCCCCCCTTCCTCGTCAACGAGGCGAAGCACATCGGGAAGCGGCTCTTCCGGTCCTGTTCGAGGTTCCTGGGTAACGTCTCGCTGTGTAATCTTTCCCCCCCTTTTTTTATCCAACACTCAGCGCGGACAGCTCCTTCGTCCTGCTCGCAACGGCGGTCCAAAGGATAGTCAAGAGTTGTTCTCGGCTCATCGTTTGCGTTTGGCCTGAACCGGTCAAACGAAGGCTTATCGTCCCTGATGCCTCTTCTTTTTTGCCAACCACCAAAATGGCGGGTATTTTCTTGAGCTCTGAACGCCTAATTTTTAACCCTAGACGTTCGTCTGTTTCGTCCACCTGAATGCGCAGGTCCTTCTCGGCAAAGAAAGACGCGAGTTCCCTGGCGTAAGATAGCTGCGATTGAGAAACAGGCACGATCAACGCTTGAACGGGCGCCAACCAAAACGGGAAATACCCCGCGTAGTGCTCGGTTAGGATACCGACAAAACGTTCCAACGAACCCAACAGAGCCCTATGCACCATGATTGGGGGCTTTCTCACTCCGTCCCCGTCCGTATAGGACAAGCCAAAACGCTCTGGCAGGTTGAAGTCTACTTGGATGGTCGTACACTGCCAAAGCCTTCCGATGCTATCTAGCACCTTGACGTCGATCTTCGGTCCGTAGAAAACGCCCTCTCCTGGGTCTATTTCGTAGGCAATTCCTTTGGCCTTGAGCGCCGATTCGAGCGCTTGAGTAGCCATATCCCAGCTTTTTTCATCGCCTACGTACCTCTCGGGGCGCGTGCTTAAAAACACTTCGTAACGATCGAAGTGGTACTGTCTGTAGATCTCGTCCATAAGGCCGAGAATCGCCTCAATTTCCGCGCTTAAGTCCGATGGTTTGCAAAAGACGTGAGCATCGTCCTGCGTGAAACCCCGCACACGGAGCAGCCCATGCAACGTTCCGGACCTTTCGAACCTGTAGACCGTCCCAAACTCTGCCAGGCGAAGCGGAAGGTCGCGGTAGCTTCGAACCTTTTGTTCGTAAATCTGGGTATGAAACGGGCAATTCATGGGCTTCACACGGTAGCTTGACCCCTCGAGCTCCATCGCCGGAAACATGCTTTGTTCGTAGAAGTCCAGGTGGCCACTCGTACGCCAAAGCTCGGAGAGCGCAACGTGGGGCGTATTGACAAACTGGTAACCGGCACGTTTTTGGCGGGCTTTGAGGTCTGATTCGATCAGCTCTCGCAGGATGGCTCCGTTAGGCAACCAGAGGATCAGGCCGCCCCCTACCTTATCGGAAACGGCAAACAGCTCAAGCTGAGCCCCAAGTCTTCTGTGATCCCTACGCTTGACCTCCTCCAAGAAAGCAAGCTGTTCTTGCAATTGCTCTTCTTTTGGAAAGGCAAGCCCATAGATTCGCTGAAGCATAGGGTTATGCTCATTCCCCCTCCAGTACGCCCCGGCCAGGCTTTCGAGCTTAAATGCGCGCAACATTCCGGTCGAGGAAACATGAGGCCCCCTGCAGAGGTCAATGAATTCTCCTTGCCTGTAGAGGCTGACCGTGTCGTCTTTGATCTCTTTTAAGAGCTCGACCTTGTAGCGCTCGCCCATCCCATCGAACAGCTTGATCGCCTCCTCTCTCGGCATCTCTATCCGCTCGATCGGCAGGTTCTCCTCCCTAATATGGGCCATCTCTTCTTCGATCCTGGCAAGGTCTTCTTGCCCTAAAGAAACATCAAGGTCGACATCGTAGTAAAAACCGGTGTCCGTCGCCGGACCAATCGCAAGCCTTACCCCCTTGAACAGCCGCTTGATGGCCTGGGCCATCAAGTGGGCCGACGAATGCCGAACAATGCCAACGGCTTCCGGATCGTCCTTCCAGACGATCTTCGCTTCCCCGCCGTGCTCTACGGAAGAGGTAAGGTCCAAAAGAATACCATCGAGACTCACGGCGATCACGTCCTCGAGGTTTTCTTCGAAATCATCCCGTACGACATCTTGAAAACGCCGTCCCGCCGGGATTTCGTAGGACTTACCGTTGTATACGATACTAACCATGATCCTTCCAAACAGCTCTGCTTCAAGCCTAGCCCTCGCCTTTTCTACCCCTGAAGCTTCGAACGATAGCGGATAGAATAAGCAATAGATGCTTGAGCATGCCTTTAACAGCTTTGGTAGGCGCGGGCGGCTTCGAACCGCCGACCTCTGCTGCGTCAGAGCAGCGCTCTACCCCTGAGCTACGCGCCTAAAAAGAATTCCTTCATCAGGGGAGTTTAGCACAATCCCTTTGGAAGGAAAAGCACCATGAAGGCCCTTTACGGCACCGCATCCGGTTCGGGCCGCTCATAAAATAAACGAAGAAAAATCCAGCCGTACTGCACAAACGAGCCAACAGTAAAGGCTGCAACAACCCACCTAAGAGGATCCATGGCATTCCTAGAAAGATCCGCTTCGAGAACCCATAGGCAGTACAGAATAAAAAAGAACTGCGTTACGGCTGTAGCCTTTCCGAGCCTTGTCGGGCTTGCCTCCATCGGCTTCCCTTTGACCAACAAATAGACCCCTACGCCGATTAGAATCAGCCCATCCCTAGAAAGAACAAGGGCGAGCAGCCATGCGGGAACATACCCTTTCGTACTCAACATAGAAAAGCCCATCAAGACCAAAAGCTTGTCTGCCAAAGGGTCCAGGTAGGAACCGAGCTCGCTTCTTTGGCCAAGCCTACGGGCCAAAAAGCCGTCCAGGGCGTCTGTGGCTACCAGTAGAAGACAAAGCCAGAGGCCCAAAGCCCAGCGTTCATGCTTTAGGAACAGCCCAAACAACGGAACAAGGAGAAGCCTTACTCCGGTCACGAGGTTCGGATAGGTCGCCACGCCTCTAAGGATGAGCGCCATAAACGACAACTCCGCGGCTGTTGAACAAGAACACCCCACCCGATATTCCTCTTCGCCTAAAAAGCTGCTCGATCTTTGCCTTGATGGCGCCAAGATCGGCTCTAGAATGGACTTTGAGGACGAGCGCAGCATGGAAGGCACGATCAAAATATGTCTCTGGCGTGGCGTTCGCTCCCAACGCCTCACTCAAGACCGTCTGGACCGTATCGTAATCAACCCCGTAAAAAACGAGCTCTAGAGACGAGGCATCGTTCACCATTGGCGGATTCAATGGGTTGCTCCCCACGGCTGGATAGGCGCGGGCGTTGCCAATCAAAAAAAATCCCACAAAAAGCCCCCCCATCAGCCTAACGGGCCAGGACACCCGAACCCCCCTACGAACCAACCGCACCGCCCTTAGGGGCGGGCAGTTTGGCTAGCGCTTCAAGGAGTCCTTCAATGGACTCAACAAGTTTGGGAATACCATCGCTTGTTTTTGTGCTTATGACAACGGCCTGCTTCCTTAGGTCCTCCTCCAGACAAAGCTTCTCGGGTTGAATGAGATCCGACTTGTTTAAGGCGTACAAAACCGGCTTCCCCAAAAGCTCGAGTTTCCTAAGGACGTCGTTTACTTCCTCAATCTTAGCTCTGTAGTTGGGCTGGCTTCCATCAACGACATGGATGTAAGCGTCGGCCTGTTCAAAATCCTCAAATGTTGCCCTAAACGCCTGAAGCAAATTTTCGGGCATGTCTCGGATAATGCCTACTGTATCCACAAGCAGTGCCTCTTGTGCAGAGGGCAGCCGCACCCGACGTACAGTAGGGTCGAGAGTGGCAAAGAGCTTGTCTTCGGCCACAACATGCGCGTGGGTCAGCATGTTGAATAGGCTGGATTTTCCCGCGTTGGTATAACCGATGAGCGCAAGCATCGGAAAGGACTCTCTCCTGCCAGACCCACGCTGCAGCCTCCGGTGGCGTTCGACCTGCTTTAAGTCTTGCTTGAGGACGTGGATACGAGTGCCTATTCTGCGCCTATCCACCTCGAGCTTCTTCTCGCCGGGGCCACGGGTACCAATGCCACCGCCAAGCCTCGATAGCTGTCCTCCCTTGCCTGAAAGCCTTGGCAAGAGGTCGCGTAGCTGCGCCAATTCAACCTGAACCTTTCCTTCTTTGGAACGCGCCCTTTTGGCGAAAATCCCTAAAATCAGCTGAGTCCGGTCGACGACGGGCACCCCAAGGGCTTCTTCAAGGTTGCGCTCTTTGCTAGGGCTGGCGTTCACCCCCAAAACGGCGAGGTCTACCCCCAAGGCATCAGCCCTTCCCCGAAGCTCTTCGAGCTTTCCTTTGCCGATCAATGTCTTCGAGTTGACCTCTTTTAAAAAAACCACCTCTTCGTCCACAAGGTCCAAATCGGCGCTGCGTACCAATTCCTTAAGTTCGTCAAAATCTGCTTGCCAGTCGCCAAAGGAAGCCTTCCCCACTACTGGGTATACCAGGATAGCCTTTTCGGGCGTATCTAAATCTTTATGCACCTCGCCCTACTCCTCCGACACCCGGATCGTTCTCCCGAATCTGTCCGAGAGCTTTGCTTTTAGAGCCCTAGGGTCTACACGAAGTCTGCCTTCAGGCTTGAGCGTCCTTTTGAGTTCTCCATTTTCAAAGAACAAGAGAACAGGTGAGCTTCCGGGCGTCGATAAAAACAACTCCCTTAAGCGCAACAGCTCCCCTTTGGTGATACGCTCGGCATTCAACCGGACCAACGTCACGCCATAGCGTGAAACAAGCTCTTCTAGGTGCACTTCAAGGTCATAAACTTCCTTGGCCACGAGCTTCCTTGAGCCCTCTCCTTGGGCGTCGAGATGGCCTCGCAAAATCAGCTTTCCCCCTTTTTGGATAAGACCGTCGTAGCGGCGGAATGTGTCGGGCCACACGAGCACGGCGTATGTCGTAAGCAAGTCTTCCAAAACTAGATTGGCGTACTTTTCCCCTTTTTTCGTCGTCTTGACGCTCAAAGCGGTTACAACTCCGCCAACCCATGGTTCGGCAGAGGCGTCCATCGCTTCGATCTGAACGACTTTCCCCCCGTAGAGCCTAAGAAGCTTTCCCCAATAGGGCTTGAGCGGATGGCCGCTCAAGTAAAACCCGGTGGTTTCCCTCTCGAAAGCAAGCCTTTCTTCGTCCGGCCATTCAGAAGGGTCTCCGTCAACATTTGTATCAAAAGCGTGCGGTTCAGGTACGCCCAAGCCTCCAAACAAGTCTCTGGACTGGCGCTTAGTTGCGCGCTTGTTCGCCTTGCTCAGGAGCACGTCAAGACGCTCAAACATTGCCTTCCTAAAGGGCCCCAGGCCATCGAGCGCACCAGACTTAATCAGGCTCTCGATCACTCGCTTGTTGACCAACGGACTCGTAACCCTTGAGACAAACTCGGCAATGTCCCTAAAGGGCCCGTTTGCTTTGCGCTCTTGAAGAATTTGCTGCACAGCCTTCTCGCCGACGTTCTTAATCGCCAGGAGGCCAAAACGAATTCCTTCCTCCGTGACCGTGAACGACGTGTCGCTTGAGTTCACGTGCGGCGGCAAAACGGCGATTTCCATTTCCTTGCAGGCGTAGATATCTTTGAGAATTTTATCCATATCTCCCATGTCGATCGAGAGAATTGCCGCCATCCATTCCTTTGGAAAATTGGCCTTCACATAGGCACACTGGTAGGAGATGTAGGCATAGGCCGCGCTATGAGATTTGTTGAACCCGTAATCCGCAAACTTCTCCATAAGCGCAAAAATATCCTGTGCCTTTGAATGATCCACCCCTTTTTTTGCCGCCCCGGACAAGAAACGCTCTTTTTGCCGGGCCATTTCCCTCGGGTCTTTCTTCCCCATCGCCCGCCTGAGCAAATCTGCCTCGCCAAGGCTATAATCGGCAAGCCTGCTTGCGATCTGCATGACCTGCTCTTGGTAAAGAATCACGCCATACGTCTCTTTTAGTATGCCCTCCAGCTCGGGGAGGGGGTAGCTCACTTGCTTAAGCCCATGCTTGCGTTCGATAAAATCGTCAACCATGCCAGAGCCCAAAGGTCCTGGACGAAACAGTGCCAACACGGCAACAAGATCTTCGAAGACACCGGGCTTTAAACGAACGAGCAAATCCCGCATCCCTTGGCTTTCGAGCTGGAACACGCCCGTCGTATCCCCCTTGGCAAGAAGTGCGTACACCTCCGGACAATCAAAAGGGAGATGGTCCAAATCGAGCGTGATGCCTCGAGCTTTCTGGATTAACCCTTTCGCCGTGTCCAGCAGCGTAAGCGTCTTGAGCCCCAAAAAGTCAAACTTGATATAGCCCAGCTTTTCGACGTACTTCATCGAGAACTGTGTCGTTATATTGCCGTCTGGCAGCTTAAACAAGGGGACGTAGTCATCGAGAGGCTCGCCAGAGATCACTACGCCTGCGGCATGAGTCGAAGCATGCCTGACCTGGTCTTCCAAGACGAGCGCATAACTCAAAAGCTCCTTGATTCTCGGATCTTTTTCGGAGAGCTCAGAAAGCTTTGGCTCCATTTTGAGCGCCTCTTCAAGGGGCCACTCCCTTCCTTGCCTTGGCGCGGGGATCAGCTTGGCGATCTTGTCCGTCTCGGCAAAACTAAGGCCTAGCACCCTCCCCACGTCACGGATGGCCGCTTTGGCCTTGAGCGTCCCAAAGGTAATGATCTGGGAGACATTCTCCTTGCCGTAGCGTTCCTTGACGTAGTCGAGGACACGTTCGCGATTCTCGTAGCAAAAATCCACGTCAATATCGGGGAGCGAGACACGCTCCGGGTTTAAGAACCTTTCAAACAGCAACCCATGCTGGATTGGGTCTATCTTTGTGATTCCCAAGGCATAGCTCACGAGCGAGCCTGCCGCCGACCCCCTACCCGGACCAACGACGATCCCTTGGGACCTTGCATGGTTCGTGAAGTCTTGGACGATCAGGAAATAATCCGCAAATCCCTTGTCAATAAGAATATCGAGCTCCTGCTCGAGCCTTTTTTCGTACTCACACCTTTTCTGGGGCTCAAGATTTGATAGCTTCTCTTCAAGCCCCTTCTTTGCCTTTACCCTCAACAAAGCCTTTGCATCCGTTCCCTCTTCGCCTACTTTGGGCCTATAAACGGGGAAGCGTTTTTTCGTAAAATCGAAGTCAAAATGACAGCGCGAGGCAACCTCTAGCGTGTTGGTTATCCCTTCTTCAAACTGCGACCCAACCTCTTCGAGCACTTCGTCCGCCGATTTGACGTACAGCCCCTCTGTCGGGAATTTAAAGCGATCTTCTTCCCAGACTTTCCGGTTTGTCTGAATGCACAGAAGGACGTCGTGGGCCTTGGCATCCTCGGGTGCGACATAATGGCAGTCGTTCGTGGCTACAAGCCCTACACCAAAACGCTTAGCAAGCCCGTAGAGTTGCTCGTTGAGCGCGTACTGCTCCTGAAGGCCGTTCGCCTGGATTTCGACGAAAAAGTCTTCTTTGAAAAGAGAGGCGTAGTATTCAAGGGCCGAGTGGGCTTCCTTCTCCCGTCCGTTTCGAAGGAGGTACGGGATCTCCCCTTGCATACAAGCCGAAAGGCACACCAACCCCTCGTGGTGGAGCCCAAGCAATTCTCTGTCGATCCTCGGCTTGGCGTAATAGCCTTCCAAATAAGCCTTGGTAATCATTTTGCAAAGGTTTTTCCAGCCCGTTGCGTCTTTGGCCAAAAGAATCAGGTGGTAGTCCTTCTCGAACCCAGGCAGGCTTTTTGTCTTATCAAAACGCGTAAGGGGGGCCAGGTAGGCTTCGCAGCCGATGATGGGCTGGACACCAGCCTTGTTCGCAGCCTCGAAAAATTCTACCGCTCCAAAAAGGTTGCCGTGGTCTGTAATGGCGCATGCAGACGCCCCTTTTGCCTTGAGCGTGTTGAACAGCCTGTCGAACTTGCTCGCGCCATCCAAAAGGCTGTATTGGGTGTGCACGTGCAAATGGGCGATGGGCTTTTGGGGGCTTAAATTCACGCGCTTCCTCCGTTAGGACGTATAGAGCTTTTCTTTGAATGTCTGGACGGCGTCTTCCCAGTGCTTGCCGTCGAAGTGAACGGACGGCAGATGAACGGCCGGATCGAAACGGTCCAGGCACCGAACGTTCACGTCGATACAGTCCGGATGCGAACGCGGAATGTAGAACGCCGCCACGCCGCAGTGCTTGCAGAAGATGTGCCTTGCGACCTTCGTGCCAAACGTATAACAAGCGAGCGATTCTTCCCCGCGAAGCAGCTCAAACGCATTCTTAGGGACAATACGATGAAGATAGCCCTTTTTTGTGCAAATGCTGCAGTTGCACATTACAATGGGCTCGATGTCGGCCGTCATCTCAAACCGCACGGCAGCACAGTGGCATCCGCCTTGATTGGGCTCCATGCTTACTCCCACTCGATCGTGGCAGGGGGCTTTGAGGTAATGTCGTAAGCAACCCTGTTCACACCTTCCACTTCGTTCACGATGCGGTGGGCGATGCGCTCCAACAACTCGTAAGGAAGCTTGGCCACGCCGGCAGTCATCCCGTCGCGGCTCTCGACGGCACGAAGGACAACGGTGTTCTCGTACGAGCGCTTGTCGCCCTTAACGCCGACCGACTTCACTGGCAACAAAACGGCAAAGGCCTGCCATAGGCTCCGGCCAATCCCGGACCTCGATACCTCTTCCATGACGATCGCGTCCGCCTTCCTGACGGTTTTTACGCTAGCCTCGTCTACCGGTCCAAGGATACGCACAGCGAGCCCAGGACCAGGGAAGGGCTCTTTCCAAACGACCTCTTCTGGTATCCCTAGCGCCTCTCCGATTCGCCGAACTTCGTCTTTAAAGAGCATGCGGAAGGGCTCCAAGAGCTCGAACGGCATGTCTTTGGGCAACCCGCCCACGTTATGGTGGGATTTGATCGTATCCGAAGGGCCAACTACGGGCATGGATTCGATCACGTCCGGGTAGAGCGTTCCTTGCGCAAGAAGCTCGGGGAACCCTATGTTACGCGCTTCTTCTCTCAAAAGATCGATGAATAGGCCTCCGATACGCTTGCGCTTGAGCTCCGGGTCGCTTATGCCCTCGAGCGCTTCCATAAACTTGTCCTTGGCATCCACGACATGGACATTCAGCCCGAGCGGTTCAAGCAGCTTGAGCGTGCTTTCTGGCTCCCCCTCTCTCAAAAGCCCGGTATCCACGAGAAAACTATGGAGGCGTTCGCCGACCATGCGCTTCAGGAGCACCCCCATAACGCTTGAATCCACCCCGCCGGAAAGCGCAAGGAGTATCTCTCGGCCTTTGGTCCTGGCTTGAATGTCTTTAGAAAGGAGCTCCAAGATTTGTTCGGTTTGCCAATCTCTCGAAGCATTGCAAATGTCGAGAAGAAAACTCTCGAGAATTTTTGACCCCTCTTTGGTGTGCCACACCTCAGGGTGAAATTGAACGCCGTAGGCATGGAGCATGGGGTTTCCCGAAGCGGCAAACGGGACAAACTCCGAGTGGGCGAAGGGCTGGAAGCCATCGGGCAATGAAGCGATGACGTCTCCGTGGCTCATCCAAACTCGCAGGGTTTCTCCGGGCAAAAAGGTGCGAAATGGCCCTTTCGGGGCATCCACCTTCACGTTTGCAGGTCCATACTCACGAACCAAGCCCTGTTTGACCTCGCCACCGAGTAAACTCACGAGCAGCTGGTAGCCAAAGCAGATGCCAAGGATGGGGACTTCCCCGACCAAGCGCGTGACCTGGCGGCCAAGCGCTTCGTTCTTATTCTCGTACACGCTCGAGGGTCCTCCCGAGAGGACCACCCCGATGACCCCTTGATTCTTGAGCGCCTCCACAGTTGATTCTTGAAGCGCCAAGACGGGGATGATCTCGGAAAATACTCCGACTTCCCGAACGGCACGCGCGATCAACTGGGTATACTGAGACCCGAAGTCTACAATAAGAATTTTTTCCATCGGCTAATCAAGCATTGATTCGGAAAGAGGGTAGTTCGGGGCCTCGCGCGTGACGACCACGTCGTGGACGTGGCTCTCCCTTAGCCCTTGGGGAGAAATACGAACCATTTTTGCTTTGCGCCTTAGCTCGTCGAGCGTCCTTGCCCCCACGTAGCCCATTCCAGATTTAAGCCCTCCCACAAGCTGCTGAAGGACAAACTTGAGGGGCCCTCTAAGCGGAACGCGCCCTTCAATCCCCTCTGGGACAAACTTGGCCTGATCGGATGGCCCTGAAGCCTGGAAATACCTGTCCGCCGAGCCTTCTTTCATGGCCTCGATCGAGCCCATTCCCCTGTAGACTTTGTAGGCCCTTCCCCGATAAAGAACTAAATCTCCGGGGCTTTCGTCCGTACCGGCGAACAAATTGCCAATCATTACGGCGTCTGCACCCGCGGCCAACGCCTTGATCACATCGCCAGAGTATTTGATCCCTCCGTCCGCGATCAGCGGCACCCCTGCATCCCGCGTTACCTTCGCGCACGCGAGCACTGCGCTCAACTGCGGGACGCCAACGCCCGCAATGACACGGGTTGTGCAAATCGAACCAGGGCCTACGCCCACCTTGATCGCATCCGCGCCAGCCTCGATCAAAAACCTCGCCCCTTCGGACGTCGCTACGTTACCCGCAAGAACTGGAACTTTCGGGAAAGAGCGCTTGATTTGCATGAGGGTATCGCGAACGGCCTTGGAGTGGCCATGCGCCGTATCGATCGCAACCATGTCGCAACCTGCCTTAATCACGGCCTGGGCCCTCTCGATGGCAATATCTCCCACGCCTACGGCCGCCCCCACCCGTAACCTTCCGAATGCATCTTTTAGCGCAAACGGTGCCTCTTTCGCCTTTTGAATGTCCTTGGCCGTAATCAAGCCCTTTAAATTGCCCTGAGGGTCTACAACGGGAAGTTTTTCCACTTTGTGCGCCTGTAGAATATCCATCGCCTGCTCTAGCGTGGTAGCCTCGTTGGCGCTAACCACATCCTTGGTCATTGCTGTATCGACTGGACGGTCCAGGTCGCGCACAAAGCGTAGGTCTCTATGGGTAAGAATCCCCACTAACTTCCCGGAGCGGGTCACTGGTACACCCGAGATCTTGTGGCGGTCCATGATCTCGATCGCCTCTAAGAGTGTTGCTTCAGGCTTGAGCGTAACCGGGTCGACGATCATCCACGATTCGGACTTTTTGACCCGCTCCACCTCCTTGGCCTGCCTATCGATCGGCATGTTCCTGTGGATAATGCCAAGCCCACCCTCCTTGGCCATCGCAATAGCCGTTGCCGCCTCGGTCACGGTATCCATCGCGGCCGAAAGGACGGGGATATGGAGCGGAATAGCCCTGGAAACCCTTGTGCGCACGTCGGCTTCTGCAGGAACAAAGTCCGATTCTCCCGGCAGAAGCAAGATATCATCAAAGGTAAGCGCTACAGGATACCTCTCGTTTCCCTCCACAAAACGCCTCACTCAAGTTGTTTCTTTTACTATAGTCCAATCCCAAGGCTACGGGAAGGGGAAGCGTCCAAAAAATCCCAGCAAACGATCATCCGGTGGCCATAGTTTCTGAGTAAAAGCACACCATGAACGCTTTCGATACCATCCATTAAGGGCTGACTCTACGATCAAAGCCTATACCTGGCATGCTCGATACCAAGACTCCTGCCGACAGGTGCAGTACGGCTTCCTGATGGATGCATAGCCCGAGACACGCAAGGGCGCCGTTGATGGAGTATATGTTCTCAATTTTTTTGGTATACTTTGGAGCGCATGTTGCGCTTAGCATGCAAGGCTTCAATGAAAGCCGGCAACACAAACGAAAAGGAGGAGCTTTATGAAGCGCACAGTTTTTGGGGTGTCCGCGGCGCTCGTTGCGCTAGGGATTTTCACCGCCCCCTTGATGGCCCGCCCTGCCATGTGTCCGCAAGCCAAGCCTGGATGCGCCGGGAAATGCCACGGTGATGACAAAATTGCCAAGTGCCCGCCCAAGAGTGGAGCTCCCACAGCGCCGAAGGTTCAGTAGTAAGGACGACAGGGTAAGTAATTTATCCTGTCGGAGCTTTACCCCTTAAAAATCAAGCCCTGGCCTTTAAAGGCCAGGGCTTGATTGGCTTAGAGCAAACAACGCCTTGCTCAAACAGGGCTAACGCTCTGGGCTATAGCGCAACGTTCGCTGGACGTCTGCCTTGTAGTAGGGCGAGCCCATGCCGACTGTTTCCCAGTTTTCGAGCATGGAGAAAAGTCCCATAGAACCCAAAACGTTTCCTCCCAATGAGGTTACGGATTCAATCATCGGATGACACATGTAGAGCCCGCAGATGTTACCTACGGACTGCAACGGCCTTACCGTTCCCGAAGCCCACAAAGGAGTGGCCATTAGCCCTACTCCTAAAATACCGGCAATGGATAAACGTCCAAGCTTTTTCATGCTCCTACCCCTTCTTGGTTTGTATTTATTGTGCTTGCCCAAGAAGCGCTTTTAGGAGAGCTTCTTGAGAGGCCTGGCCGCTGACCGGGGCCTTCAAAAGGCCAGCGTTATGGGCAACGACATCCGGGAAAACCTCGCTCTCGTGGCAAGTGTGTGCACAACCCCAGGCAACCAAAGGTTGCATGAGTGGACCGGAGAGCGTACCCAGAAGCCCGGTCTGCGCAATGGCAAACGCGTTGCTAGCTAACGCCGCACTCCCCATCAGGCCCGCCATTACTCCTATTGCAATAGCCTTTTTGCTCGACATGCCGTCTCCTCCCTTTATGGTTTATTTCCCGCTACTTGGCGTTTCCAAGGAGAGCCTTGAGCAGGCCATCCATGCTCGGCTGCTGAACCTGAGTTTTCATGGCCCCATGGCAAGGACACCCGGTAACCGTCAGCCCGCCTGAAGCAAAGGCCTGCGAGCCCAAAAACATCCCGAAGCCGCAGAGTACGGCAATGCTTAGGATTCCAATCTGAAGGCGTTTCATCGCAACCTCCTTCTTTTGTTGGGTTATTGAAGCAAGCTCTTACTCAAGCCAGACTCCAAGCCATCCAGGCCGAAGAATTGCTGTAGAGCACCAGATTTCTTTTTGGGGCACTTCTGCACCTTGTCGTCGCCGTGGCAACTCCCCCCACACCCGGGCTTTGCCTGCCCACACATGCTGGACCTTGCCCACACACCGGGTGCAAAGAGAAATGCAAGGGCGAAATACCCCGCAGCCGTAAGAAACGCGAGCTTTTTCATAGGCTCCCTCCTTTTGGGGTTGAATGTTGAACTCAATGGAATTTTAAAGCAAAAATAACGAGAATGCAACCCTGCAATAATATGATTTGTTCGCATGGAATGTACAATATATCCTCATTAGATCCTTATGGTATAGTTTCATGGTTTCTTTCCTAATGGCATAAAAGGCCCTTCACTTTTGTGACTATTCTTGGTATACTCCTTGAAAAAAGAGAAATGGCGGTGGAAGTTATTCTTGGAGGTCAACAACACAACCAAAAAAGGAGGTATTGCATGAAGCGCGCAGCCCTTTGTTTATCCTCGGCATTCGTGGCGCTCTGCATTCTTAGCGCTCCCCTTCTGGCAAAGCCCAACATGTGTGGGAATGCCAAGCCCGGGTGCGGGATGAAATGCCATGGTGATGACAAAATTGCCAAGTGTCCGCCCAAGAGCGGAGCTCCCACAGCGCCGAAGGTTCAGTAAGGAAGGAGCGATCGAGAGACGTGAGGGCTTTGGGCTCGTGCCCGGAAGGCTAATTACGGAGTGTCGATTCGGATGATTTTTTGCTGGATGGCGAACCGGATCAGTTCGGAACGGCTAGAGAGCCCAAGCTTTTCTTGGAGGTGAGCCTGGTGGGTAATAACGGTTTTCACGCCAATTCCCAGCAGGCTCGCCGCTTCTTTGTGAGTATGCCCCTCTGCAAGCAATTTGAGGACTTGTTTCTCCCTATCTGTAAGCCTGTCATAGGGAGAAGCAGCGGGCTTGTCCTTCGTTAAATATCCTTCGACTACGTCCTTGACGATTGCTGGATGGAGATAAACCTCATCCTTATCGACGGACCGAACCGCATCGATGAGCTCCCTACCCAGCGCACGCTTAAGGATAAAACCAGAAGCGCCTGCCTTGAGAAACCTGTCAACGTACTCTTTGTCGTCGTACTGGGTAAGCACGAGCACCCGAACCCCCGGGAACAGTTTTTTAATCTCTAGCGTCGCCTCGAGCCCGCCAAGCCCGGGCATGGCTATGTCCATAAGAACGATCGAGGGGTGCAACACTTCAACCTTTTTAATCGCTTCAAGCCCGTCAGCCGCCTCGCCCACAACTCGGATGTCCTCGGCCGTCTGAAGGATGGCCGCAATGCCCTCACGTAAGAGTGCATGATCGTCCACGATTAAAACCCTAATCGGCTGTTTCATCTACTGACCTCCCTAAAGGGATGAATAGCCGCACATGGGACCCTCTACCCGGAGATGACCGGATCTTGAGCCTCCCCCCGACAAGCGAGGCCCTTTCTGCCATACCCTGGAGCCCAATGCCCGACCCGACCGTCGTACGGACCTCTTTCTTGTACTCGGCGGCCGCGAACCCTACCCCGTTATCATGAACGAAAAGGGTAAGCCTACGACTCGAACAACTCAGCCGGAGGACAGCGCGGCTCGCTCTTGCATGCTTAAGGACATTGGTGAGGGCCTCTTGGGCAATCCGGAACGTAACAGTTTCTATGTTTGAGTCCAACTGCCCCTTAGAATAGCCCTTGACCTCAATCGAGACCTCGCATTCCTGATCCTGAAACCTTCGGTCCACAACCCACCTTAGGGCCTCATCCAACCCCAAATCATCAAGAATACTCGGACGCAAGCCCTGAATGATGGCACGAATATCCTCCATCGCTTTGGTCAAAAGCCCGCGCATCTTCTCGATTCGTCCTTGATCCTTGCGCTCGCTCAACGCGAGCACGTCTAGCTTCATCAAAAATGCGGCGATGTCCTGCAAGACTACGTCGTGTAACTCGCGTGCAATTCGCTTCCGCTCCTCCTCTTGGGAGCCGATGACCTTCCTTAAGAGCGACTGCACCTGCATGGTCCTCTCTTGAACCTTGGCCTCGAGCTCTTCATTAACCCGTTGGATCGTTAGAAACGACTCGAGGAGCCTAAGCCGGGTTTGCTCCAATCCTTCCGCCAAAACCGTAATCTCGTCGCTTCCTTGGATGGGGACGGGGATGGAGAGATCACCGTCCCCGATCCTTTTTGCCCCTTCGATCAGTGAGCGTATAGGCTGAAGAATCGAGCGGGACATCCCCACGCCAAGAATAAGTCCACCCAGCGACAATCCCAATCCCAAAAGCCCAAAGGCCTTCCACAGGCCAAGCGGAGAACCCGATGGACCATTCGGTACGGTTAAGATCGCGACGCACCAAGGGGCGAGCGTAACGGAAGCAACGGCCAACACGCCCCCACGAGCGCCTTTCTTGTGACACCCTTTGCAGCGAACAGTCCGAGGGCTCTCATCGTAGCGGGCCTGGTTAATCAGTCCAGCATGCCCTTTAACGAGAAAGGCCCTAGAGTCTCCTATAAACGCAAAAGCCCGACCGGCATCGTCTAAAATTGCGACGAAGTTGTCTGAAGGCTCTCTGCCTGCTTCAAGAAGCCGAACGAAAACAGGGTCTTGGAAGTCCAACTCTCCTCCCACCCAACCCTTAATCTTGCCGGCGCTCTCGCGTACCGGCGCGAGCATAAAGCCTGTGGTTCGGCCCGAGGGCTCTTTGGCCACGAGGCCGGATACGAAAGGTCTGCTCGGGGAACCTTCCTCCTTCAACCTAGCCAGCACTTCCGGGGCAAGCTTGCGAATGCTTGTTTCCGGCCATGAGGCCCTGACGTTCCCCTCTAGATCGGTGACGATCAACCCATGACGGAGCAACGAGTAGGGGTTTGACTGTCTAAGGGTCTCCTTGGCGGGCTCGCCAAAAGAAAGACCGAGCGCGATGTCCGAGAGCCAAACGAGGTTTTTCTCCAAATGGAGCTTAACCGATTCGGAAAGAATCCTTGCCCTGGTCTGCGTAAATCGTAGCGCACCTTGATTGCCATACCGGACCGAAGCGGCAAGGATCAGGGCATAGCCCAGAACGAGCGGCAGAAGGCTTGCGATAACGAGCAGGAGGATGCGGCGAGTTAATTGGGGGAGGTGCACGCGTGGCCTGTTTGGGTTAGTCGTTCGGAGGGGGCTTTAAAGGGCTGGATGCATGAGAAAAGCCCTCTTTTTCTTGAAGGAGCTCTTCTAAGCTTTTTCCCTCGAGCCTTGCAAGCTCTAGAGGGTGCTCGTGCATCATGCGCTCCCTCGAAATCTTCCCCGTAAAGATCACCGTATCTAAAGGAAACACCTCCGGGGAAAAGACGGCGTTGTAGATATGCCAGATGGAGATGATCAGGAAGGCAAGCATAGCCTCGTTCGTGTGGATGGCCTTCGATACGGCCACTAGCTCTCCGGGTAGCAGATACGTCGCCACCGTCGGAAACCAAAGGACAAACCCCGTAGCCACCATGACAATACCTCCCATGACCACTCCCCAGTATTCGAACTTCTGCTTGTAATCATAACGGTCGCAAGCTGCCGGGTGATCGGAAAGCCCAAAGTAGTACCTTAGGTTGTCTATGGCGTCAAAGAAGTCTTTTTTGTTGATGAGCATCGTCGGCTGCCAACGCTTCAGCACGACCCCTACAACCGCGACGGTCATGTGGAGAACCAAAACGGCGGCAAACAGCACCCCGCAGGCACGATGAATCAAGCGCGTCGAATCAATGCCGCCAAAAAACAGGATCAAGCGCTGGGACAGCTCGAACGTATAGAACTTTTGGGAAAGCCCTGTAACGACAAGAAGGATGAACACGGAAGCATTCACCCAGTGCTCGATGATTCGCACCCAAGACAAGCGTTGCACAAAGGCCATTTTTCGTTCGGTCACGGTTCCCACCCTTTTTAACGGTTCACGATGTAGCGCCAGGCATGTAAGAAAACCTGCAACAGCAATCCCACGACCATGAACGGGATGAAAATTTTGTAAAAAAGGTTTACTGCGTAGACCAAGGGGGCCTTTTCAAGGCTTGGCTCATAGTGGTAGAGCCAAGCATCGGGAAACCGCTGGGTGGCCCCAGGATGGCATGCCTGGCAGCGCTTGAGCAGGTTTTGGCGTACAAGGCCCGTTTCTTGTTCCGAGAGCTTCTGGATGTCATGGATCCCGTGGCAGTCTGAACATACAGCAATAGGATTGGCCGAGCTTGTACCCTCTAGTTCCCTTTGCATTTTGTAAAGCGAAAGCGTAACTCCGTGAAAATCCTGGAGGTATGTTTTCACTACTGCTGGGGAAAGCCCATAGCGAGACATGAGCTCTTTGTTGGCATGGCAGTTCCCGCACATCTCCGGGATCCGGTCACGAAAGGTTAGCGTCCTTGGGTCTTGAATCTCGTGTGCCTTGTGGCAGTCGGCACATACGGGCACATCCATGTTGTGTTCACCTAACAAGGCCTTTCCATGCACACTCTTTGTATAGGTCGTATAAATGGTCTCATGACATCGCATGCAGCGCTTCGCGCTTATGGAATGGTCCTTGCCGACAGGCAAGATACCGTGCGAGCCGTGACAGTCGGTACATACCGGCGCATTCGCATTTCCCTTCATGAGGACTCGGTAATGCATGCTGTCTAGAGTCCGGGTATACTTGTCGAAATGGCAACGCTTACAGCTCTCGGATAAAACAAGCGTGTAATACCTCCCGTCCTGAAACGAGCGATCCGGGTGGTGATCTCTTGAAAACCCCACGTGACAGTCCGAGCATGCAAGGCTCGCATGCGGAGAGGCAAGGAGCGAACGAAGCTCGACATAAATATCCTTGGTCTCCCCATTTTCGAAGGTCATCTCAATGTGCTGCTCGTGACACGAAAGGCAGTAGGCACGCTCCTTCACCATAGCCCCGCCGCCCACGACCCGCTGGATCTCGTGAGCCCCATGACAACTCGAGCATGCAACCGGATGCCCTGGCTTCAGGACATCTTCATGGACGGGCAACGCGCTTAGCTGATCGAGCGAATGACAACTCGTGCATGCCCCGGAGTGCTCCCTGGCGAGCTCCTCCCGGCTCGTATACGAACCTACCGGATGAGCCTTCGTGGAATACCGCGTGTGGCAATCCTGACAAACGAGCGAGCTGTGGGCCGAGGCCCGGTAGGCTTGAAGGTCGAGGGTTAGCGAGACTTTCTCATTCTTTCCCAAGCGTTTCACGAGCCCTGGCTTGGCATGGCAAGACATGCATTGACCGAGCTCTTGCTGGGTCGTCGTCTCAGCCAAAGCCATTGTAGGAGCCAGACCTAGACCAACAAAAATTAACCCTACAAACCCCTGCGTTAGCCTCACAGTATCGCCCTTTTCCAGTTTGTACCTCCTTGAGAGTATACAGGGTATTTTGAATTCAATGCAATGAGGTATTTTTTAAGGCAAGTCCATACTCTCGGCCATCTTCAGGATCTCGGAAGGGGGCAACACCCCGCTTAACGTCCATCTCTTGGCAGCCTGCACCCAAGAAAGCAGGCAACAACGCTCCCCAGAGCGAAGGCGACCTATCATCAACTCCGCGCTTTGGTCTGTAAGCTTGACACGCATGCGACGCAAGCCCATGGCGGGCTCGATGTGGACCCCGGATAGCGGGTGTCTAGCGGGTGACATCGAAAGGACCAACGAAACCCCGTCCCTCCCCCTTTTTTGAAATTGGACAACGTAGGCGGGAAACGGCTTTCGTTGGGCTAGGATTGCACACGGTGGCCAAACAAGCCCGGGAGAAAAATAACGGGGAAGTGAAAGCCTTGTGCCTAGGTAGGCTTGCGTTTCCCCAATGTTTTTTAAGGACCTGAAACCTTCCTGCTTGAGCAAAAGAGGGACAGCGTTCAGGATCCACAGTGCTCCAGCAAACAAGACGCCGAACATACAAAAACAAAGGAGACCCTTCAATCGACCCATTTTTTAGCCCACAACGGCAAAAGAAAACGCCAGGCACCCAAGCGTCACGATAAACAGCTCTGACCAATACTCAGTGTCGTCCGAGGAGTAGGTTCTGGAACGAAGCCTTTCGATGCGTTTGTCAAGCTGCTCTCTTAGCCCCACGGCAGATAGGTTCCGGAACAGTCCTGGCACCTCCTGTTTACTACAGTCCGCAAGCTCGGGCTCTTGATCGGGCTGGTAGAGTTTTTTAAGGGCGCTTGCCAAGGCTAGTGGGCTGACAGAAGTCAGCCACACCGCCCTGTCATCGCACACGCACTCTTCTTCGTTAGCGATGAACCGAAACGCACCAAGCGCGACTGGGTTTAAGAAAGCAATCGCTCGAAACACATACATTAGGAGCATAAAAGGCCTGCGCCCTATGCCAAGATGGGCGATTTCGTGCGCCACAACCGCACGAAGCTCCTCTCGGTCAAGCTCTTCAAGCAGCCCTTCCCCTATCAGAATTCTGGGCGAACCTCCGTAGAGAGAGCTAATGCCACCCCAATGGTCCGGCAACACTTGAATGCGCAACCCCTCGAGCTCTTTTATAGGGGGGATGCCTAGCGTTTCCAGGGGGATTATTTTCTCCCAATGGTCCTTAAGCAACCTTCGCATGCGTTTCGATTGTCTGAAGTGCCAGTAGATAGGCAAAAGCTCTTGGAACAAGAAGGCGGCCGCACAAGCCCCCATTAACACGAAAAACCCCCATCGAAAGAAAGGAATGCCTAATAGCTCTACGTGGAGCCATCTCTCACCATTAAAGAGGGCTCCACGATAAAAACCAGGCAAGCTCCCCTCCGTACTCCACCCATAAAAAAGAATTGGCGTCGAGACGGGAAGGATTAAAATAAGGGACATGAAGCGTTGTCTGGGCTCTGCCTTGGCAATCCCCCATACCCGAAGCCCGACCCCTACAAGGACGGCATCCACGATCGCGTGCAAGAAAGACTCAAAAAGAACATTCATGTTTTTTTATGTAAACCACGGAATAAACTCTTGACCTACACAAGTATACCCGTATTGCTTGTTTCTGCCCATTCCCAAGATAAATGAATGCATGGCAAGTATACGCTGAAAACGGGCCCTGCTCCGGGCGTTACTGAACAATTAGCCCAAACACACAAACAACAAGGATATTGGATTGCTTAGGCAAGCAAACGCACTTACCCTACGGCAACGAATAGGATGACAAACAAGGGTGGCAGGAGCGTTCAATACGAACCCTAGAAAGGCCCCCGCTCAAGGCGACACTCTGGAGGCCTCAGCCCTAGGGCTGAGGCCTCCAGAGTCCATGCTTATAAAGCCAACATATGGAGTACCGCCGTGATCAGGATCGCCCAAATCAGGCAAAGCCCCACGGTAAGCGCCACAAAGCCAAAGATCCGAGAGGCACGCAGCAAACTATTCGATGGAGCCGGGACAATCAGGCGTTCAAGCTCGCCTTTCTTGACCAAAAGCTCGTACTCCTCCGGCCTTTCTTCCTTGAGCCGCTCCAAGGGCATGCTTCCAGTAAAGATGACGGTGTCTAAAGGAAAACTTTCCGGCCTTAAGTGGGTGTGGAAGAAGTGGAACAGGAAGATAAACCCGATAGCCATAAGCGCTTCTTCGGAGTGGACGATCATGGCCACATTCAGAACCCAGCCGGGGAGGAATTTTGTGAAAAAACCCGGGAACCAAAGCATGAGTCCGGATCCTCCGATGATCGGAATTCCCCAAAACACGGCGAAGTAATCGAACTTCTCCCAGTAGGTCCAGCGTCCGAGCTTGGGCCTCGGCCCCATGTAGAGGAACCAGCGAAGGTTTGCAAGAAGGTCAAGCGCATCCTTGGGGCGCGGAGTCAGGCTGAAAGGGCCGTACAGAAGGTTTAGCTCGCCTTTTTTGTAAATGCGGTAGACAAGATAGCTGACATGCGTAATCGCATATCCAAACGTCACGACGGCAAAAAGCTTGTGGAGATAGCGAGTCACCTCGATCCCGCCAAATATGGCCTCTACAACCTTTGCCCAGGGTGTGTAGTGGAACTTCAGGGGCAGTCCCGTAGCTGCAAGGAGCAAGAAGCTGATCACGATGACTAGGTGGGTCATCCGGTTGGTCTGGCTAAAGCGCCGGACCCATGGCCCCTCTTTGTCAAGCCTAGGGAACTCCCCACGCACCGAAGCAACGAGGCTCCGCTGGATCCAAAGTGCGGAATGAAGGCCAAAAAAGGCAAACACCCCCAAAAGCAGCCAATTCATGAACGTGTACGTGTAGAAAACGACAGCGTTCTTTGATTTGTCCTTTGGATCAGGATGGGGGTCGTATTGAATAAACCCTTTGGACACCTGTCCATGGCACCTGCCGCAAGTCCCGGGGAGATTTTTGGGGTTGATGCTGGAGTGAGGGTTTTCTTTTGGAAGGTTCAAATGCGCGGTATGACAGTCCGGGCAGGTTGCCGCCCGAATAAGACCGAGCGAAGTGGCTTGACCATGGAAGGTATCTCTATAGCTAGGGGTCCTGTCGACATGGCACCCTCCGCACTCTTCGGCAATCCCCCCATGAAACGCCGCCGTACGGGGTGAGGAAATACTGTGCGCCGTATGGCAAGTGGTACACACAGGCCCGTAACTCTTGCCAGCCCTCCAGGCCTCTCCGTGAGCACTCCTGGTAAAATCCCTAAAAATCCCTGCATGGCACTTAGAACAGGTCTTAGGGATGTTTTTTGGATTGACCAAGGACGCGGGGTCCGAGGCGGGCAGGATTCTATGGCCACCGTGACAGTCCGAGCATACGGCCGCGACCACCAGGCCACTCTTCAACACACCTTGCCCATGGACGCTCTTCTGGTAACTTTCGATAAATTCCGGAGATGGCAGAGGATGGCGGCGAGTGATCTCTTGGCTGGCATGGCATCCCGAACAAACCCCGGGGAGGTTCAGGGGGTTTACTTTGGAGCGAACATCACTTTTAGGGAAAATATCATGAGTTCCATGGCAAGAAGCGCAGGAAGGGACGTCTTTCGTTCCATTGGCCAAAGCTTTGCCATGGACCCCCAGCTGATATTCCGCGAATTCCTGCGTATGACAATTCCCGCAGCGAACCAATTTGAGCTGCGTTTGATGGGGAACGTCTTGGATGTTCTCGTGGCAGTCTTGGCAGTTCAGCCCGCCATGGGCACTTTGAGAAAATACGGATGCATCGAGTCTTGGCTCCATGTTGGCATGGCACATCAGGCAATCTTCGTTGGTAAGCGCGTATGCCGTTGGCCCGGAAAGACCTAAACAAAAAAAAGCGAGGAGCCCGATTCTTCCTAAAGGCATCAACATTCTGCTCATCCTACCCCAACTACACTTTAATATGAATTTCATCGTTCTCCTCAATGATGCCCAGTTTTCAATCTCAATATTGGGTTGTAACCTAGCACATTATGCACAAAATGGTCAAACGGACCATATGGTATGGAGGGCTTGACAAGGCATCAGTTACGAGACTAAAATTCCTCCTGAATGTATGCATATGTTCTGCTTTTGCGCCAATGTTCTAGTTAAACAAAAAAGGGAGGGTTTTCCATGAACACGGCTGCCTCGATCAAGCCGGTTGTCGGCCCGCTAATTCAACCAATTGTCAACCTACCCATCACGATTCCGGCCGACCTCGCCGCAACGCTCATGGGAGTCATTTTCCCCATAGTGAACTCAATTGCTCAGATTCCAATCCTTGGGCCGATCTTCCTCGACATCATGCCCGGAGTCACGAGCTTGATCCATTAACGCTACAAACTTGCGACAAATAAAATAAAAAAGGAGGGGAATACACAATGAAAAAGAAAACGGCGCTTTCCTTTCTTGGGCTTGGCCTAATAGGCATGGTAGCGGTACCTGGCTTCGGCCTTTCAAAAGCCAAGGCCGCCGATCAGGACGTTGTCTGCCTGACTTGCCATACCCCACAAGGGGTCACATCGCTCTTTTCCTTGCCCGCAATGATGGTTTTAATGCAAAGAGAAGGTAGGCACCCCCAGGTAGACTCCAACATGGGCAACACCCCTACCCAATGCATGCAAGCTTGTCACAACGGGTCGGCCGCACCAGAGTTCTATAAAGTTCTCCATCAAGGACACCTTTTGGGAGAAAACAACCACTTTGTCATGTTCTACGGCGGCCGCTGCCAGGATTGCCACAGCGTCCAGCCGGATGGGACGATGACTGTCAAGGGGATCTCACAGGCGGCAGCTGCAAGGCCTTAGCCTCGTATCCCTCCTTCCTCCAGGAATATCGCCCTTAAGGTGAACCTGCCCCTTGAAAAACCCCCGATGCCATCGGGGGTTTTTCAAGGGATTTTTTTGCCGTATTTTATTTAGTCTATTAAAGATTACACCTTTGACTTTTGGGCAATTCGTGCGCTATGGTATGGAACCAGCGCAAGAATTTGTCCAGAAACAAACAAAGAAGGGCATGCCATGCACCAGGCGGTCGGCATGTTAGGCCTTCTGTACCGCTTGGATCCAGAAATAAAAAATAGAATAGCCGTTCAGTATACGTTAAACCATTGAAAGCCCTTAAAGGGAGAAGTAGTGGGGGAACGCTCCAGTAGCGTAGGGTTGTATAAGAACACCGTGAGCTACTTTGGCGCTTTCATTATCGCTATCAGCGCCTTGTTCATCCTAGGAAGCGCCCTGTGGGGGATAGGGTTAGCGCCTTCCAGCCCGTACATAGGCATCTTTACGTACATGGTGTTCCCAGGCATCCTTACGCTTGGCCTAGCCCTTTTCCTGTTTGGCATGGCCCTTGAAAGCCTCCGAAGGCGTAGGCTTGGAATCACAGAAGCGCCCCCATTCCCCAGGCTCGATTTGAATGACCCTAGCCATAGGAGAAAATTCGCACTTGCGTTGGCCGCAAGCTCTATCCTCTTCCTTCTTTTAGCCTTTGCAGGCTACAACGCCTTCCTTTTTACGGAGTCCGTTACCTTTTGCGGCAAGGTATGCCATACTGTCATGGAACCCGAACACACCGCATACCTTTATTCGCCCCACGCCCGTGTTCGCTGCGTGGATTGCCATGTGGGAGCTGGCGCTTCCTGGTACGTTCGCTCGAAGCTTTCGGGAATGCGACAAGTATGGGCCGTATTAACCAACAGCTACGAGCGACCAATTCCCGTTCCCGTTGCCAACCTGCGCCCGGCACGCGAAACATGCGAAGAATGCCACTGGCCGCAAAAGTTCTACGGGGCACGGATGCTCCAAATCCCACATTTTCGCTACGACGAGAAGAATACGGCCGAACAGGTCAGCCTGCTCGTGAAAACGGGCGGAGGAAGCCCAAACCTCGGGATAAACTCTGGGGTTCATTGGCACATGGTTATCGAGAACCAGGTTACCTTTGCCGCAGAAGACCGTCACTTTCAGAAAATCCCTTGGGTCCGCGTAAAGGACAACAGAACAGGGAGAATCACGACATACACCGATAAAAACACGAAACTCTCCAAAGAGCAGTTAGAGGCCGTTCCACGCCACACCATGGATTGCATGGATTGCCACAACCGCCCAACGCACATTTTCTTGGCCCCTGACCAGGCTGTAGACGAGGCACTGGTCGGCGGCATCATCCCCAAAGACCTTCCGTGGATGAAAAAGCTTGCGGTGGACACGCTCGTAGCTTCCTACAAGGACCGCAGCGATGCACACACTCGCATGGCTCGAGCGATCGAGGGGTTTTACAAAGAAAACTATCCAACCGTCTTCCAATACCGCAAGGCGGATCTAAATGCTTCCGTCCGGGCCATTTCCGGGATTTACGACCGCTCTGTCTTTCCAGCCATGAACGTCAACTGGAAAACCTACGCCATGAACATTGGCCACAGGAACTGGCCTGGATGCTTCCGTTGCCACGACGGCAAGCACGTCTCCTCAGAAGGAAAGGTTGTAACCAATGAATGCACCGCTTGCCATACCATGCCTGAACGTGGGCCTTTTACCCCCTTGGCCGGTACCTTTCCCAAGAGTGACATGTCCTGGCACCCAATTCCCTTGGAAGGTCGTCACAAAGAAATTCTCTGCAACCAATGCCATGCTGCTGGCTACCGGCCGCCGATCGACTGTGCAGAATGCCACAAGCTGAATAAGCGCGCGCCCATGATGTCCGGCGATTGCGGGACTTGCCATCAGCTCGCAGGAGCTCGCCAACCGCAGAACGACTGCAAAGGTTGTCATACTGGCCTAGGAGGGCTCCATGCCGCTGGCGGCCATCCCAGCGCCGCTTGCACCGATTGCCACAAGCCCCATAACTGGAAGCTGTCCTCGAGGGACACGTGCCTAGCCTGCCATGTGGACAAGAAGGAGCACAACGCCCCCGCACTCTGCAACCAATGCCATGCCTTTGGAGGAACCTTAAAGACAGCCCTCTTCCACGTTGCGAATCCTAATGGGGCATGAGGTGCAATAGCGGATTAGCAAAGCCTTAAGAAGTTATGGTATCCTAACTACCCCATAGACCATGCTAGCCGGAGTGGCGGAATAGGCAGACGCACGGGTCTCAAAAACCCGCGGGGGTAACTCCATGCCGGTTCGATCCCGGCCTCCGGCACCAGCATTTATCTTTTCGTCCCGCCAAGATGTCCATCTAATGAAGCCTATTTGCTCCCTAGAGCCCCCAAAAAAGTCTTTCGCACGCTAGGCGATAAAGCTTCAGCGCGGGCGGGCGTTGCATGGAAAAGCCCTACCAACCTCTCCATGCGGGCGAAGGGTGCGACGAAGTCAGCTTAGGGCCCGATTCCCGGCCGGCAGGAGAAAAGACATTGATTAAAAACCTAGGCTTCTACGACGTATGGGAGGGTACGGCGCGCTCAAGCCTCTTCCATGCTCAATAGGCCCTTGGTGTTCGCTTAAGATGGACAACAGGACAGCATATCGCACAGCGTAGCCGTTCTTTGGCGGATGAAAGGGCTCTAGGGCGCGTTGCACATCCCACGGTTATGCATTAGCGGCTACCGTCTCGAGGTTTTGGCCTTGCGGGGGCAAAAAGAAGAGAAAACCCTTCTTAATGGCAAGTTGGCGCGCCCGAGAGGATTCGAACCCCCGACACCCGGAACCGGAATCCGGTGCTCTATCCACCTGAGCTACGGGCGCGCTCTTTTTCAGTTTAACCTATTTCACCGTTTTCAGAATAGCGAGTGCCTTACCGAGGGCATCTTTAGGGTAGGCGTCACCAGCAAGCTTATCCCATATGGGCCTCGTTGCCTCACGAAAAGGCCGTTCTTCTTCAGGGCTAAGCTTGACGAGCTTCATCCCGTACTCTTCAAACGCCTTGATCGATTTCACCTCGCCCTCTTTCGCTTTTTGATAGAGGATGGGCCCGTACTTTTCGCAGGCCTCAACGCCTAAGTCCTGCACCCATTTGGGATAGCGCTGCCAGGCCTTTTCGGCGACGACGAGCGAGGCTGGATGGTAGCGCATGGTGGGAAAGTTAATATACTTATCGATGGTAAAAAGCTGCGTGCCAAGCTCCCAAAGCGCGGGCGAAAAATGCGCGTTGATGATGCCGGCGCGCATAGCGGGCACGCTCTCTACGGCACCGATGGCCTGAGGCCTGGAGCCGAGGGCATTGAAGGTTAGTTCCTCGACCTTTCCTGTCCACATATGGGGCTTGATCTTCTTCATGTCTTCCAGCGTACGGATCGGAATCTGAGTGTAGAGCTGGTTGTAGCCCTCACGAACGAGATAGAGCAGCCGAAACCCGTGCTTGGCAAAAAACCCTTTAAATTCCTGGTTCATTTGCTTGTAAAGCGCATCTACTTTGGCCTCGGTATCGACTATGTAGGGCAATTCCATTAAGGCCATTTCGGGCGCACACAGATGCGTGCCGTGCCCAGAGAACCCGGCAAGCTGAACCTGCCCCAACCTCATCTTCCGGATTACGTCCGGGTCGTCTCCCATGACACCGCCCGCATAGATCAATACCTTTACTCTTCCACTACTCTTTTCTTCCATGTAGCGCTTGATCATGTTGGCCACGTCGATCCAGTCCGTCCCCTCAGGGGCCAGCGTGGCCACCTTGATCTCGTAGGTTTCTTCTTGAGCTAGCGCTGGGCCTGGGGAAAAAAGCGCCAAACACCCGACAAAAAACGTGAGCAAAACGGCAAGAGTTTTGTAAACCTGTCTCATCGCACCCTCCTTTTTTGAACGGTTAGTTCCTATACGTCGCATGGCCTACCTCACGCCTCGCAAATAGGCGGGAAGGTCATGGGCCCGCATGCCCGAAATTTCCGGGAGAAACAAGCTCAAGCTCTCCCAGTAAGTAATGATAAGGAGCCCAACAATCAAAACGAGCAGAAACGGCAGGCTCGCACGGTAGAGCTCCGTAATAGGCCGGTTGAACCGAAAGCTTGATATAAAAAGGTTGATCCCCACGGGAGGGGTAATGAAGCCGATTTCAAGGTTTGCCAAAAAGATGACCCCCAAATGGATCGGATCCACGCCGAACTGCTGAGCGATCGGGACGATCAGCGGCACTGTGACGACAATAGCGGAGAAGACGTCCATCAAGGAGCCCACGATCAGCAAAAACACGTTGAGCGCGATCAAGAACGCGTAGCGGTTGGGAAGCACCGTTTTTAAGTAATCGAACAGCTTCATCGGAATCTGCTGGTCAATAATGAAATTCGTTAAGGCCAGCGCCAACCCAAGGATGGCGATGATCGCTCCGACCATCATCATCGCATCCTGCATGATGCTAAACAGCTTCCGGAGGGGAATATCCCGTAAAATCAAAACCTCCACGACAAGGACGTAGAAGGCCGTGATGGCGGCCGCCTCGGCAGCCGTGAACAAGCCCGAGTAGATGCCGCCGATCACGATGAAGGGCAGTGGAACTTCATAGCGGGCCCGCCAAAGCGATTCGTAGCAATGCTTCAAGTGAAACGGCTGGGAAAGAATATTCCATTTTGCAGAACGAAACCATACATAGGCAAACAAAAGGGCGATTAACAGGAGGCAGGGCAGAATCCCCGCGACAAACAACTGCTCCACGTCAACCTTTGCCACAAGCGCGTAGATGATCACGGGCAAAGATGGCGGCAACAAAAGCCCAAGCGAGCCGTTCGAGACGAGAAGCCCCAAATTGAACTCTTCTTTGTAGCCGGCCTCAATGAGCGCCGGGAACAAAAGCCCGCCGATCGCGATGATCGTCACGCCGGAGGCACCCGTGAGCGCGGTAAAGATAGAGCAAGAAATGAGGCAGACCATCGCAAGCCCGGCCGGCATCCATCCAAAGAACGCCTGGGAGACCTCGACGAGTCTTTTGGGCGCCCCCGATTCGGCAAGGAGGTAGCCGGAAAACGTAAACAACGGGATAGCCATGACCCCAGGGGCGCCAACAAATCGGTAAAACTCCGCAATCATGCTGGCGATTTCGATCTGGGCGATGTAGTGGTAGCACAGGATGGACAACAGTCCAAACCCAACGAACAAAGGAAGCCCCATAAGGATGAGGACGAGAGCTCCGATTCCGACAACGGCCTCAATCATGGCCTAACCTCCCACCTTAAAATCGTGGGCCACAACCCCTCCCTTGAGCTCTCTTCCTGTAACCACCGCTGAAAGGCCATCCATCGCATGAACGAGGAAGCGCGCCGCAGAAAGCAGAAAGAAGACGGGAAAGATCACCTCGAACGCCCAAACAGGCATGCCGAAGAACATCGAGGCCTGGGGGAATTCCCGTTCCATCCGGACAAAATCGAGCGAAGCCTTGAGCAAGAAGAGACACACGACAGTCGAGGCCGAATCTACCAGAACCTCCGCCATGGCCCGACTCCTGCCGTGGAGGGTCCGGGTAATAATGTCGATGTTGATGTGCCTTCCCGCCTTTGTTGCGAGCGAGCCTCCCATGAGCGCGCTCCAAAGGACGAGGTTTCTTAAAAGCTCATCTGTCCAGGTAAACCCGTAAGAGAAGAAATCCCTCAGGATTACCTGAAAAAACCCTAGAAGCACCATGACGCTTAGCAGCAAGATTAAAATGAACGTCTCGAACTGCGCAACGATGCCGTTTAGCTTCTCTATCCAGCGCATCCGGTGCTCCCTTAGAAATACAACTCTTTGTGCTCGAGGTAGAACCTTGCCTTGCTCTTCGAGATCTCGTTGGCAAGGTAGGCCTCCGGTAAGACGTTCGAAGGCGTGTCGAGAACCTTTTGCAGCGTCTTTTCGAACAAGTCTTCGCGCTTGACGAGCGTCGTATAGTATCGCGCGTAGAACACGTAAGGCAACAGGAACTTGCCCTTCGAAACCTGAATGGATTTTTTGAAGCTTGCGATCGATTTCTTCGCTCCTCCTCCCATGATTGGCGGAAGTCCAGCGTAGTAAGCGGCAAAGAACAGGTGCGGGCCGCCGTAGTAGTAGGTTTCATCTAGCTCGATACATCGCCCCATGAATGCGATCACGCCTGGGATTTCTACCAACGCTTTGGGGTCGCTCTTGTGCATGTTGATGTACTGCCCCCAGTTCATGGCCGCCCAAAACAGCGTCGGCACGTCGTTCTTGCCAAAATACGAGACCATTTCGTGGGGTTTTTTGCCTTCCTTTAGGCCTTTTTCAAACTTGCCGTTTTGCTTGAGCGCCCGGAACCCGTACTCTTTACCGATCTGATAGATTTCGGAGGCGTAATTTGGATCCGCATCTTCCTTCATGAGTCCGTAGGAGGCGTACGCCTGGGAGGCAATCGTTAAGAGGCGTGGATTGTTTGGGGTGAACTCCACGAGCGCCGAAATGAGCAGAATTTGAGAAGGTAGCCCACTTTCTGCCAACCTAGCGCTTTTTAGGCGCATCATGTTGTCTACTGTGCGAGAAAGCAGCGGCGTGGCCGTGTCTACGCCTTTTCGCTCTATAAATCCGCATCCTGCCATTCCAACCACAAGGATACCCGCCGTACACACTCGGAACCACTTCATCGGACAACCTCCTTTTGCATCTACCTGACCCTGGATAGAAAAACTCCTCGCCATCCATCCTACACAACAAAATACCATTCCATCAAGTGTTTGATCAGAAAGCAACGGAGGATGGCTTTGAAAGATGCCCTTTCAAAGCAACCATATTCTATGGTATGTTTGGGCAAAATGGGCTTTTTTATGGGAAAAACCAAGTAGAAGAGGAAGGAAACACAATGGATGCAAGCATCATCGGAAGGGCCGGCAAACCTTACGAAGTGACCATCGAAGCAGACCGCATAAAGGCTTTTGCTAAAGCCTTGCAAGACGCTAACCCACTATTCTCCGATGATTCCGGCGGAACCCTTTACGCTCCTCCGACGTTTCCGACCACATTCGGATTCCCGATCGACCTGCTTTCCGAGTTGAACATTGATTTCTTGAGGCTACTGCACGGAGAGCAGGAGTATGTTTACTTCAAGCCGATCAAGGCCGGCGATACGCTCGTTTGCACCTCGCGCATCGCGGATGTCTCCGAAAAAGAGGGAAAAACAGGGCCAATGAAGCTCATCGTTCTTGAGACAGAGGCTAGAGACAAACATACGAACGATCCGGTCGTCATCTCGAAGGCAACGCTCATCATCCGAGGATAATCCGTGAACATTCTCTACAGCAAGCTGAACGGGGTCGCAAGGGTCGTTTTTAACCGTCCCAGTGCCAAGAATGCGCTCACCCCGGGAATGCTAACGGAACTTGCTCAAGCTTGGGACGACATCGAGGCGGACGAGGCTGTTCGCGTAGCACTCGTTACAGGGGTGGGAGACAGCTTTTGTTCGGGAGCGGACCTTGGCGAGCTCATCCCCCTCGCCACTTCGGCAGTTCGTAAAGAGAGCGCCCTTCCAAAGGAGCTTACAGAAACAATGCCCAACGCGCTCTTACGGGGCAGGACGCTCAGCAAGCCGATCGTCGCGGCGGTCAACGGTTATTGCATCGCGGGCGGGCTTGAGATGTTGCTCGCCACGGATATCCGCATTGCTTCCGAGCGGGCCGTGTTCGCGCTTCAAGAGCCCCGCTGGGGGCTGTTCCCACTGGCCGGCTCGACCGTCAGGCTGCCTAGGCAAATCCCCCTTTGCCATGCACTCGACATCCTGCTTACAGGCCGGAAGATCCGCGCAGAGGAGGCGTGCCGTATGGGGCTCGTGAACAAGGTGGTCACGCATGAAAACCTTATGGATGAGGCCGAGGACTACCTCGAGCGAATTAAGGCGAACGGCCCGTTCGCCGTCCAGATGATCAAGCGGTCTGTTTACGAGTGCTTGGGGTTAGAATTGCGGGAGGCGTTTGACAAGGAACTCGAGTACGGCTTTCGGGTGTTTGCTTCGGAGGATGCGATCGAGGGGCCTATGGCGTTTTTGGAAAAGCGCAAGCCTGACTTCAAGGGCAAATAGGGACTAGAGGTTAAAAAGGCGGACTCGAACATCGCCATAAACTTTTGTCACGCAGGCCATCCTTACGCTTTCTGGAAAGTGGTTGAACGCGATGTTTTCTGCCTCGTCCTCGTCTTGGGGGCTTACATGCCCCTCCCCTTCGACAAGAACTACCGGATCCGAGCCACACCAGCCGAAGCGGCAATCGGGATGGAGGGCAACTCCCGCCCGTTCTGCCGCCTCTAAGAGTGTCGTGCCGGACTCCACCTCGATGCAACGCTCTAGCCCCTCAAAGAATACCCTGGGCATTCTAGGCCCTCGAACCTGTCCGAAACTTGGGCTCGCACCCATTGGCAAGCCTCCTAATGTTTGGCGCGTGTTTTATGGCTCCCAGCAGGAAGAAAGCGAAAAGGATTACCTTGAGGCCAGAATCCGATGGTGCCATAAGCCAAGAGGCTGCAAACCCCGAAAGGAGCGCCAAGAGCGACCCCAACGAAACGTACCGCGTAAGCCAGACAACCAACACAAACGCGACGAGCCCAGCAGCCGCCACAGCAGGTGAGAGGACGAGTGTCGCCCCTAGGATGCTGGCAATGCCCTTGCCTCCCCGAAGCCCTGTCCATACAGGAAACATATGGCCGAGGACGACAAGGAGCGCGCAAGCAAGCGCAAGCCCCCGCCCAAGCCCAAAGGCTAGAGGAAGCGAGACGGCTAAGGATGCCTTTCCGGCATCTAGGGCGAGCGTGAGGATTCCCGCCTTCACCCCGGCCACCCTGGCTACGTTCGTAGCCCCGATATTGCCAGAACCTTTTTGTCGGGGATCATCAGAACCAAACGCCCTCGATATCAAGATCCCGAACGGAATTGTGCCCAAGAGATAGGCTACGCTACCCATTACAAGAATTTTTGATGGATGTCCCATTTCGATGCCTATTGAGCCTTAAGGTTGCTTGAAACCGCCCGTAGGTTCCTTTGGAATTGCGCCCAGCCTACCCTATCGAATGCCTTGCCCCGGGTAAGCATTGTGTAGGCATGCAAGTCAAGCTCCTCCAGGCGTTGAAGATCGACCCTGCAAAGGCATGGGTCCGGGTATACTTCAGGGCTCACAGCAAGGCTCGCCCGGACGTTCCAAGGGCACACGGCTTGACAAACGTCGCAACCACAAAGCCAAGGCCCCAATAAGCTTGCCTCCGAACCTTGAAAGGCCTCCTTGTGTTCCACCGTGAGGTAGGATATGCACCGGTTAGCATCCAGCAGGTAAGGCTTTTGAATGGCTCCCGTAGGGCAGGCATCGAGGCACCTCGTGCAAGCTCCGCACCGGTCTTCAATGATTTCGGCGAATTCTTGGGAATCGGGCAGCTCTGTATCTAGGAGCATCGTGCCCAAGAAGACGTACGACCCAAGCCTGGGATGGATCAGGCAGGTATTCTTTCCGACCCATCCAAGTCCAGCCATTGCCGTATATTCCCTTTCCAATAGCGGCCCAGTGTCCACAAAAATCCGCTTTTTTATGCCCTTTCTGGCCAGCCTCTCGAGTAGGCCATGGAGCAAAAGAAGCCTTTCTTTCAGCAAGCGATGGTAGTCTTCGCCGAGCGCATAGCAAGAAAGGCGAGGAAGGGAGTTGAAGTTCTCGGGGATGCTTCCTGTTTTCCATGAAGGGCTCTCGGGTGTTTTGTAGGACAGCAGCGCCACGACAAGACTCCTTGCCCAGGGGAACGCTTCTTCAGGGTACATACGAACCTTGGCCGTCCTCTTAAGGTAGCCCATCGAAGCATGCATGCCATTTTGAAGCCACTCGTAATACGCATCTCGATGTGTAGGATTTTTAAGCCTGCCGATCGCCGTCGCATCCAAGCCCACAGACTGGCCAAGTTCAGAAAGCACCGCGCCCAAGCGTCACGAGGGCCTTTTGCTCGAAGAGCCTAGTTTGATAAGCGGAGCACCGTCATCCGGGGCGGCGATCTGGATTGGCTCCTGGCGGTAACGCTTGACGATTCTTGACCCAAGGAGGTTTAGGTCCTTCTTTGAAAAACCGCTAGAGAAGAAGCCTACAGACATGTCGGCCTCAACCCATAGAATCGTAGGAACGACATCGATGCCGAATTCTTCGCTGACATAACAACTTTCATCTAAAAGGACGGGAAATTCAACGGCATAGCGCGCGGCAAACTCCCTCGTTGTTGCCTCTGCATCTTGAGAAATGCCATAAATCCGCTGGATGGGGTAGTAATCGTGAATGCGTTCGAGGTAGGGGAAAAGCAGCTGACACGCCGGACATGTCGTCCTAAAGAACGCTAGAATCACCGAGCTTTCATGAAGGGATTTCGAAAGGCAAACCGGATTTTTTTCGAGAGAGTTCAAGATAAAATCCGCCACGCTTAACGCTTGGACTGCCTCCATGGCTCCCCCTTTTCTTTACGTCCCCGCTGACTTCATTATATCAGCATCCCCCCAAAGGTGTCAACGAAGGCGTGGCAAGGCATCCTCCAAGGTCAAGCAAAGCCTACTCCTATTGACATAGAATAGAAGAATATTTTATAAAGTTGTTGGTCCATCGAAAATTATGAATGCTGTTAACGAACATCGAGAGGTATGACCATGGGCAAGCTTTGGCGCGTGTTAGGAGGCGGTTGCTTGTTTTTTTCCCTTGGGTTTTTAGGCTGTGCTGATCAACAAGGAAACCTGGATACGAACATTCGCCACGTCACGCCCCAGGAGTTTCTTCACGCCTTGGATGTTCGGCACTACAACGTACCACCGGATCTTCTCCCGCTCATGACTCAGCAGACCGTACAGCTTGCCAACCAGCTTCGAACGAACCCGGCGCTTTCGCAGATTACGGCAGAGGACGTACGCGATACCGTAATCCGGCTTTCCGCCCTAGTGGTAGGTATCGCCAACTCACCGGCAGGAAGGGAAGCGCTTGCCGCCCGCAACATAGACCCGTTGATCTACCCTCTATATCCGATGCTCAACGCAATGGTGGGCGACCCACAAGACCCGATCCAGTCGACGATCGATTTGGTTTACGGCACGCTAAAATATCCAGGAGGCCTCCCTGCGGTCGTTCAAGGATTGCGGCCTTTGCTCGTCGCGATCCTTGGAGAGAGCCCTATCGTGGATACGCTGGCACCGCCCATCGAAGAAGGGGCGTTTTAACGCCTAAGATAACGCCTAAGATTAAGAGCTCGATGAAACGCGGCCTTAGGGGCTACCACCCCTAAGGCCGCGTCGCTTAGTCGCTAGTCGCTTATCTTAAAAGGCAGGCTCAAGCTCACGGCTCGAGCGAGATTAGAATACGTCCTGCTCTTCTTGGCTTTCCAGGAATTGTTCATACTCTTCCTCGTCCATGAGCTCATCAAACTCTTCGGGCGCATCAGGTCTAACCTGCAAGAGCCAGCCTTCATCCATAGAGTCTTCGTTTACAATCATGGGCTCACTTTCAATGTCGGCGTTGACCTGAAGGACTTCTCCGGAAATGGGCGCTACCAATTCCTTGATGGTGCGTGCCGATTCGATTTCTCCAAAGGGTTCGCCGCGCTCGAGAATTTCCCCTACTTCGGGCAAATCGACGTAGGTAACCTCCCCCAATTGCCTTTGGAGCCAGTCTGTTACTCCAACGATAAACCTGCCGTCTTTCAGCCCGACCCAGATATGCTCTTCAGAAAAACGAACCCCCTTCATACCCGATCCTGCCATCCCGGACCCCCCTTGCCCGCATTCTTGCAACAGTTGCAGCTTGTGAAACAACCATAGAGAGCAAGCAACATCTTGCACACGCCATTGAGCAATGTCAAGCCTTTTGAGATGGTTCCAAAAAACCAAAGCTACCCCCGCTCTGCCTGCAGCGAGCAGGTAGCTCCGTTAGGCTGGACAATTCCTGTCCAGCCTAACGGATTAGGACAAAACGGCGAGGGGCAAGAACTTGGCTAGATAACCGTCGTAACGTTAGCTATTGAAGCGCCGATTAGGTCAAAGGGCGTCAGTAGGATGGTGGCAGATTCCCAGAGCGCGGCACCCGAGCCGGTCATCGCCTCAAACATGGCCTGCATCGCCTGGAAAGGGAGAGCGCCAATTTCAAGAACCAGGTTGGCCGAGGTCAGAGGCAGGGCAAAGATGGCGCCGGCTACATCGCCAATTCCGCTGATGGAATCGGCCAATGCCCCCAGGGGAACGCCCCCCAAGTCTTGACTAAAGGCGGTTATTCCTTCCATTTAAGGTTCCTCCTTGTTGGTTGTTTTCGCTTAACCCAAAAACGGCCCTACGAATGGCGTGATGTTTGCCGGAAGAGCCACCGTTGCAGCACTGCTGTTCAAAAACCCATCAATGGGGATGATGAGTGCATTCAAAGAACCCCAGAACCCCTCAAACAGGGCGCTTGAAGCGCCCGTAATGCCCGTGAGCCCCTCCGTAATCAAACGGAATGGGGTAAGCAAAAGCTGGGGCACCGTAGCGATCGAGGCGTTCAGAATGTCGATTGGGGCCTGAACAAGCGTTCCAGATGTTTGGGCAAAGGCGTTGATGGTCTCCATAGCTTCCCCTCCTCCCTAAGGATAGTTGATAAGTCAAGACATTTCATTGCCACGAAACTGCTAAACTGGGGGTTGAGCGGTGTTGACGAAAAGCACGTCTGTAAGCAGATCCCAAAGAAGCGCGCTGCGTACCGTAAGCGATCCTAGCCAGGCCAAAGGGAGCATCGCCCATTCGGTTATGCTGGTAGGGTTGCTGAACCCAGACAAAACATTCATCCTCAACCACCCACCCTCTTTGATATACCCGAATTCTTGCACAGCATGGAGCCAAGTGTCAATCAAGGTTTCATTTGGGCTTATTTTCCAGGCTTTCCACGGTAGGCTTTCTCAGTTAGTCCAAAAAAAAGCGACCCTCTTACGGAAGAAAACCGAGCGGGCCTGCTTGGAAGAGGCTTGCGTAATAGCCTCCAGCCTGGAGGAGTGAGGCGTGGGTTCCCAACTGGGCTACTCTGCCCTGCTTGAGTACGACGATCTTGGAAGCTGTTTGTACGGTATAGAGTCGATGTGCCACAATCAGGGCCGTCTTGTCGTGGAGAAGCCTTTCCACTGCACGTTGAATCAAGCCCTCGGTAAAAGGATCGAGCGCAGAGGTGGCCTCATCCAAAACGAGCAGTTCCGGGTCTTTCACGAGAGATCGGACGATTCCGATGAGCTGCTTTTCTCCGAGCGAGAGGTTGGCCCCTCCTTCTTGAATACGAAAACGAAGGCCTGAAGGCTTTGCTTCAAAGTAGGCCAAAAGCCCGGCCTGGTCTAAGAGGGCCAGCGCCTTGGGAGCAAGGAGCTCATCAAAAAGTGTGAGGTTCTCCAAAAGTGTCCCGGTAAATAGGCCTATCGATTGCGGCACCCAAGCAATCGTCTTCCGATAGCCTACAAGCGGAATGGTGTGCAGGTCTTTTCCGTCCCAAAGGATAGAGCCATCTGTCGGCTCGAAGAATCGAAGCATGAGGCTGGTCATGCTCGATTTTCCTGCCCCTGTCTCGCCCACCAAAGCGATACGCTCTCCTTTTTTTATGCAGAGGCTTACGCTATCCAGCGCGTTTCTCTTTCCGTCGTAGGAAAGAGAAACGTTTCTAAATTCGACCCCGTAGTTGAGCAAAAGAGGGCCTTCATTGCATTTCGCCCGTGGGAACGGGCTCATGGGCTCTTTTTCTAAACTTCCAAAAGAGACGATCCTCTCCAAGGAGGCGAAAGCGGAAAGCAGGACCGAGTATTTTTCGGTCATGTCTCGAAGCGGTCGGTACATCTGCTGAATGTACATAAGCGAGGCCACAAGCACGCCTGGTTCCATCTTGCCCTTGAGCACAAAGAACCCCCCGGCCCAAAGCAATGCCGAAACGCTGAGCGCGTTAATCGTGCGCATTGCAGGCTGGAACAGGCCGTTCATGTGAACCTGCCCCATCTGTGCCTCGCAGTATGCTTCGTTTAGCCTCTCGAAGCCCTGAATCTGCGCTGCGTGGGCAAACAACGCCCGAACCGTAGGAAGGTTCGAAAAGTTTTCTGAAATGAAGGCGTTAATCTTGGATAGGCAAACTTTCACTCTCCGCTGGACATCCATAAGTCTTTTCGAGAAAAACCGAAACGTCACTACCATAAGCGGGAGGCTTAAGGCAGTTAGTCCGAACAGACGCGCATCCAGCCAAAGAAGCCCACCCAAGCTGGCCAGGAGCAGGACCAAGTCGACGAACACCTTGGCTAAGCCTGTCGAGAAAAGCTCGGACATCGCCTGGACATCGTTGGTGATGCGTGTCACGACCTTGCCCGTAGGCTCTTTTATGTAGTAGGCAGAAGGAAGCCAAAGAGAGCGCGAGAAGAGCTGTCCTCTAAGATTGGCAAGCACCTTTTGCCCCGCCTTTTGAAGCAGACTTTCCCCGGCGTAGCCCAAAAAGCATCGAAGTATCTCAAGGCTCCCAATAAGCACGGCCAACAGGATGATCACGTGGGGCTTGCCTGCAAGGATTCCCCTGTCCACACCGATGCCTACCAACCACGGGGAAAAGGCATACATCGCGCCGCTCCAAAGGCTGAGACCAAAAGCCAGAAAAAACATCCTCCTGTAGGGTTGAATGTATGGCCAAAAAAAGGAGATCAAGCGTGGGTTGCCCCCTAGCGGCCGAAGGCGGACGCTAGCCATCGTGAGCATCCCCTTGCGCACTTCCTCCCAATCCACCCCAGGCCAGCTCACGGTCTAAGGCCTCGGGCACGGCCGGGAAGATGCGTCCTGCCCTCAGGAGGTAAACGCGCTTGAAAAACCTTAGGGTATGGAGCCTGTTCGTGGCGAGGACAATGGCCATGTTCTTCTCGGCCAAATTGTTCAGAATCTTTGCTTCGGTCTCATAGTCGAGCTGGGAAAGGGCATCGTCTAGGATTAAAAGACCTGGCTTTCGCAAAATGGCCCTGGCTAGGGCGATTCGTTGGCGTTGTCCGCCGGAGAGCGTCATACCACGCTCCCCAAGCAGCGTTTCAAGCCCATCTGGAAGCTTTTGCAGGTCGTCGTCCTCAAAACCGGCCACCCTCAACGCTTCAAGCATTTCTGCCTTATCGGGCATGACTGACCCAACTAGCCCCAGTGTGATGTTTTCTTGAAGCGTCATCGAGAAAAGAACGGCCTCCGCATCGACGACCCCTAAAAGCCTGGAGCGCGTCATATAGTTTACAGATCGAATGTTCGCTCCGTTTAGAAGGACAACGCCGGATTTCGGCTCGAGCACTCCAGCGAGGAGATTGATGAGGCTAGACTTGCCCGAACCAATCCTGCCCACGATTGCCAGCCGGTCGTTTGAACCTATGGCAAGGCTTACCCCTTCGAGCAAAGCCTCGGCCCCATAGCCAAAAGAGATCCCTTCGGCACGAAGCTCGTAAAAGGGGGGAAGCTGCAGTTTGGGCTCGAACATTGCATCCGGTTCGGATTGCTGCTTAAGGACCCTAAGTAGTCTTGCGGCCGATCCCCTGCCTCGTTGGATGACGGCACTCGACCAGCCTATTGCCACCATCGGCCAGACCATCATCGAGATGTAGCGCTGAAAGGCCACGAACGTCCCAAGGCTTACATCCCCCCGAATAACTCCAAGCCCGCCCACTACCATGAGCAAGACGAGTGCAAACGCTCCTACGCCTTCAAGGAATGGCTCGATCAGCGCCTGGAGTTGGACGAGCCTAAGGTTTTTCTCTAAGAACCGCATGTTGGCAGCCTGGAATCGGCGGACAAAGACCAAAGGGTCCGGGGCAAGCTTCACCTGCAGGATCGCCCCCAACGTTTCCCGCGTCACCTCCGTCACGACGCCAAACTCTTCTTGAACTTCTGAGAATCGGGAATGCACGTTTTTACCAAACCAAAACACAAAAAATGGAACGAAGGCCATCGGAGCAGCAACGGCAAGCGCAAGGCCTGCATCCAGCCAAATGAGCAAGGGCGGCAGCAACAACAGGTAGAGAACGGCGTCCAAACCGACGAGCAGGCCGGAGCCCATCGCCATCCGAACTGCATCGACGTCCTGGGTGGCATGGCCCATCAGTTCGCCTGGGCTTAAGCCTGCTGCGACATCCGGTCGCATGCGAAATACCTTTTGAATGAGGGTGTGGCGCAACTCCTTGTCAATGTGGAAGGACGTACCGATCAAGAAGATGCGCCATAGGTAGCGAAACCAGCCTTGGATGAATACGATCAGGCTATAGCCAAGCGCCAGCGCAGCGATCGCCGAAACAGGCCCCTTTAATGACAGCCGGTCGATGGCCTGCTTAATGAGTAGCGTGGGCAAAAGATCGAGTACGTCCACGATGAAGAGGGCGATAAATCCTACGAGGTATGGTCTCCAATGCGCTCGGAACAACGGCCACAAAAGGCCGCCGTTTTCTCCTAGACGGCCGTTCATGGCAGCACTGCGCGCAAAAAGCCTTCAAGCGGCCTCAAAAAAGGACGAAGTTGGCGTAAGGAAAGGCCGGACCTTTGCAACCTACCATGAAGCACGGCGCTTGCCAGGGTAGTCTTTCCCGAAAACAACGCCTCGAACACGGGGAACCCGCCTTCGATTCTCACTGCATTCTCAAGCCTTTTTTCGACCCCAAGAAGGCGCACGCCGTCATGGGTGAATCTTACCTCAAGCCTCCTTTTGGGAGCATCGGCTACTTCGGCCAGACAAAAGACCGTCTCGAAAGGAGGCAGGCCCTCGAGGGAACCTACAAGATCGTCTTGATGCAAGGCGATTTTGTCCGAGATGAATTTGCGGTGCGCCTTTCCGAATAAAGGCCAAGGAAACGGAGAAATAAAAAAAGCTTCTTCAATTTTCGCCTCTTTTAAGCTTTGATGCAAACCCGAATCTAGGCGGATCAGCTCGAGCGTCGCCATAGAGGACTCTTCGATCAAGCTGCAAAGCCAAAGCGCCTCTCCGGGCGTTCTTCCAAGCGTGACCACGCCCTTCTTGGGGAGCAGGCATAGATTGGAATAGCTTAAAACATGCAAAATATCCGTAACATAGTCATCCAGCAATCCATCAGGTCTTAACGAAGGGAGCAAACCGAGCCATAAAGAGGCCTGTTCGCCTACAGGATGCGGTGAGAGGCCGTCTTCCAGCAGCGCAAGCGTAAGCGTCGGTTGAGAAAAAAACACTGAGCTTGCGGCATCAACCGCTTTGTAGACTCCAAGGTGCAACTCCATCTCGAAGGGCGGATCGCCCATGCCCGAAAGCACGTTGCCCTCGAGATCCACGAGCATTAGGCCTTCTGTCTCAAGACATGCATACCTGCCTCCTAAGCGGGAGATCAACACTCTTCCTTTACCTTGGCGAACAGACAGGCTTTCTCCTCCAAGGGCCGAGACGGGGCCAGTGCAAAGGTGCCGTACCGTCCTAAGAAATCTATCGCCGTCCTCTGGTTGCACGCCCTTTCTCCATTGATCAAAAGAGCGGGACAACGCGGGACAACGCGACTGACGGAACGGCACCTTCCCTAAGGACATGCAAACTGGACCCTTCCATACGTACAATAGTAGAGGGCAGCCCTCCTGGCAGTAAACCGCCGTCTAAGACGCAATCGACAAGGTTAAGCAGCCTACTTGGCATGTCAGCAAGCGACCTGGCGGGCGGACCTCCGCTGAAGTTTGCCGATGTTGCCGTCACGGGAGAGCCAGAAAACCTGGCCAACGCACGGGCGGCGGGATGGGCACTGACGCGTATGGCGATCGTCTTGTCGAGGGCACAGGCAGAAACAGGGACAATGCTCGAAGCCCTTCCTACGATCGTCAAAGGCCCCGGCCAAAAACTAACCGCCAGCCTAAGGATGGTCTCCGATTCGTCCTCAAGCATCCCAAGCGCTTGAGAGATGCTGGAGGCGATGAAAGGCAAAGGCTTTGAGGGGTCTCTGCCCTTTACGGAGAACACTCTCGAAAGCGCACGCGAATGAAATAGGCTCGCTCCCAACGCGTAGAACGTCTCCGTCGGATACACTACGAGCGCACCGCCTTTGATGGCACCCGAAACGGACTCGATCCGAGAGCTTTTTTTGCCTGACACTTCCCTCATCCTCTTTATTCTACCCGCGTACCTGGTATACTGGGAAAAAATAGGCTCATATCCTTGGAGGTTCTTTTTATGCGTGTACCAAAATCCAAGCTTGTCGTGGCGCTCGGAATCCTCTTGGTGGGCTTCTCCTACCTTGTGTATGGGGCTGTCAGGGAGGCCAGCACTTATTCTGTTCCTGTCCGAGATATTCCAAAATTCTTAGAGTCCAAACCCGAGGTCAGGGTGATCGGAAAGGTGAAACAAGGCTCGATCGCCAAACAACCGAGCGGCCTTGGGGCCTTTTTCGTGCTAACGGACGAAACAGGAGAGATCCCGGTGGCTTACCGGGGGGCTGTACCCGACATGCTGCGCGAGGGGGGGCAGGTCATCGTCCAGGGCACCCTGGCGAACGGAACATTTGAGGCCAAAACACTCCTGACGAGTTGTCCTTCGCGCTACAGCGCCAAGTCGGAGACCAACCCTTCGCAAAACAAAACGAGGTAGGCATGGCAAGCCTTGGAAGTTTCGCCCTTCTTCTTGCCCTTCTTGTCGCTCTTTACGGGTCTGTTTCAGCCTTTACGGCCGCCAAGAATCCAAAAGAAAAGGCCCGTTTGGCCAAGAGTGCGACAAGAACGATTGTTGCGTCGTTTGGGCTCCTTTCCGTTGCCTCTCTATGTCTGATAGAACTTTTGGCAACCAAAGACCTAAGGGTTGAGTACGTAGCAAGCCACGTCTCGAAAGATCTTCCCTTTTTATACACGATGACCGCATTCTGGGCAGGCCAGGCCGGCTCGCTGCTTCTTTGGGCCTGGATGGTCGCTTTGATGGGGGTCGTTTCGCTCTTGACCTTCAGAAAGACGTTCGGGCTACCCTTAAACGTTAGCCTGTACTCATACCACGCCATCCTGGGCGTGCTCGTTTTCTTTTTGGCACTCGTCGTTTTCGTTACGAACCCATTTACGCTACTCCCTTTCACGCCTGCCGAAGGACTAGGCCTCAATGCACAACTCCAGCATCCGATCATGGCCATCCACCCGCCTACCTTGTATCTTGGCTACATCAGCGCGACGGTTCCCTACGCGCTCGTTGTGGGGATGCTGCTCGCCAAATTCGACAACCCGAGCGCCTTTCGGGCGATTCGAACGTTCTGCCTTGGGTCATGGGGGCTTTTGGGAATCGGAAACCTTTTGGGGGGCAACTGGGCATACGAAACGTTAGGGTGGGGCGGCTTCTGGGCATGGGACCCTGTCGAGAACGCGGGATTGCTGCCTTGGCTTACGCTTTCAGCTCTATTGCATACGTTGCTGCTGCAGGCCCGCACGGGGCTGCTGAAGAAATGGAACCTTGCCCTCGTCGTTTTTTCTTTTGGGCTGACCATCTTTGGAACCTTCCTCACGCGGAGCGGTATCATCAGCTCGGTTCACGCCTTCGTCCAAAATAAGACCTTTACAATCAGCTTCACGGCGTTTCTGTTTGCGCTTTTGGTCTACGGATTCGGCCTGATCTTCTTGCGGCGCGGGCTCCTCAAGGGCGAGAAAAACCTAGAGAGCCTTCCTTTGCTCTCGCGTCCTTCCGCGCTGGTTTTCACCTGCGTGATTCTCGTCGCCATGACGTTCACGACGTTTTGGGGAACGATATTCCCGCTAGTTTCGGAAGCATTCATCGGGCAAAAGCTCAGTTTAGGGGCGGCTTTCTTCAACAAGATCAACGCTCCTCTCGCCTGGGCATTGCTGTTCACGCTAGGGGCCGGCCTTTTCCTGCCACCATCTCCCGAGACACTCAAACGTACCCTTTCTTCGCTGCTTGGGCCCATCATCGGGGGCCTTGTCGTTGGTGGGCTCGCATGGGGGATATTTGGGCTTCGACATCTCAATGAGTTGGTAGGGATGGCCTTTTTGGGGTTCGCGGCTGTAGGCATCCTGAAACACGCGCTGGTTAGCGCCTTTCTTGGAGACCTAAGAATACGGCGTGTTGGAGCGATCCTTGTCCACACTGGCTTGGTGATCTCTCTTTTTGGTGTGTTTGGGCAGTATGGCCACACCAAGCAAGAAGTAAGCCTGAAGAAGGGGGAATCGACCTCGGTCGGGGACAATCAGCTGGTGTTCGATGGGCTGGCTTTTAAGCAAGATGGTCCTTGGATTACAATCTCCTCTCTTCTTCACCTGTACAAAAACGGAACCTTCGTCTCCTCGCTCGTGCCTAGCAAGACATTCCTAAAAAATCAAGAGCAGCCTGTAACGCGAGTAGCCATCCGGTCAAGGCCCAGCGGAGACGTTTATGCCGTCCTTGCGGGCTATGATTTCCAGCATCAACAAGGTGTGTTTGAGGTTCACGACAACCCGCTGATTGGATTCCTTTGGCTTGGAGGAACGCTCATGTGTCTTGGAGGGGTCCTTACGCTCATTCCTTTGGCAGACAAATCTCCAGAATTCGCCGGACAAAAAAACTTTGTAGATATAGCGAGCTAGAGACGATGACGATTGCACTTGTAGAAATGATCCTGGTTGGGGTGGTTTTGTCCTACTTGATCCTGCCCTTCTTGGAGGGGCAGGATTCTGGGCACGCTCTCAAACCCAAACGAAAGGATACAAAAAACCCATGAAGTCTGTATTTAGCCTTGCTTGCGGATTTTTGGCTACCGCGTGGATCTTCTCTGGAACGCTCATGGCCGAGGAACCGGCGGTCGCTTTCCCGTCGTTCGTCGCTTCTGCTCGGAGGAGCCTTGTCCTTCTTCCTAAAGACGACCAATCTATCGATGTTATGGAGGTATACGTGCTTGCATCCAAGCTGGCCTTGGACAAGCTCGAAGGGAGCAATGCGCTAAAGTTTCCTCTTCCTTCCGGCGCAAACGGAGTAAAGTTGCTGCATGGCCTTGATGCTGGCGCAAAGCTTAAGAAGGAGAACGTCGTCTACACTGGGGGGGTAAGACTAGGCCAGAATCAGTTCAGCCTCGCTTACACGGTTACGATGGGTTCAAAGCCTTTTCGCTTCGAACCAGGAAGGGTTGCTTCGCCTCATCCCGTTGAGATTTTTGTTCCAAAGGGAGGGGTGTTTGCAGTCACCGTCGAAGGGGCAAGCAAACTCGAAGACGAGGTGCTGCCCGCCGACAAGGCTCCCCAAACGTTTGAGCACTACGTCGGCCATGCCGGCCTTCCCGGCGCTCCGTCTCTCGTCGTGGTATTCCACGCGCAAGGGGGAAAATCGATCCACCCAGGCTTGATCATCGCGGGCGGGATCGGCATAGGGCTTCTTTTGCTGTTTGCCTTTAGGGCGCGATCCAGGCGCCGCGGCATGACTCTTTCTTCTTAAGTCTTAAGCAAAAGCCTACGAGCTATGGCTCAAGATACCTCCCCACCGCTGCTAGAAGCTGTTGGTGTTTCGAAAGTGCTATCTGAACGCTGGGTTCTTCGAAGTGTTCACCTGAGACTCGGACAAAATGAGCGGGTGTTACTCTACGGGCCCAACGGGGCAGGGAAAACCACCTTGCTTAAGCTTCTTTGCGGCATCCAAAGGCCAAACAGCGGGCATGTCCGGCTCTTCGGACATCCGATCGATCAGGCCCCAAGGGCTTCTTTGCGGCACTTGGGGCTGCTTTTAAGCCGGGGGTTTTTTGCCGAAGAGTTAACCCTCGAAGAAAATTTGCACTTCTTTGGAAAGCTGTACGGCATGGACAAGCAATCGCTGGACGAGCGTATCGAAGGGCTTTTTTCCTGGGCAGGCCTTGAGCATGCCCGCCGTAGCCCTGTATTCACGCTCTCCACTGGCCAACGCCAGCGGCTAGCCCTTGTGAGGGTTCGTCTACACGAGCCAAGGCTGCTTATCCTCGACGAGCCATTCAACGGGCTCGACGAGGAAGCCCTTGGTTTCGCTCGTGACCTTTTTGTCCAGCCTACCACCGTCCTGTTCACGAGCCATGACCTTGCGTTTGCAAAGGAGCTTGCCACCACCGTCTTGCTGATCAAGGGCGGACGGATCGTGGCCGAGTCGGAGGCAGACAACCCCGCCTTAATGAACGTTGTCATGGAAGCGCTCGCATGAGTACCCTCACGGCAACCTGGGCGCTCGTCCAAAGGGATTTTATGATTGAGGCCCGCTCTAAGGAGATTTTTATCCCTTTGGGGCTTTTCTGCCTCGTATTGTTGCTCTTGTTCGTGTTCTCGCTTTCGCCATTGCCCGATCAATCCCGCCAGCTCTTCCCCGCCCTCTACCTGACGCTTTTGGCGTTAAGCGGCATCCTGGCGCTCGAAAAGGCGATCGAGCGGGAGCGTAGGGACGATGGCTTGTACGGAATCGTCGTGTCCCCGGTAGGGCTTAGCTCCCTCTACCTAGGAAAGACCTTTTCTACGCTTGCGTTCCTGTTTATGGTCGGGATCGTATCCCTACCCGTTTTTATCGCGTTTTTGGGGCTTTCGCTTACATGGCTTCAGCTTCTTTGGGTAGTATGGGTCGAGATGCTATTCCTTTTTGGGTTTAGCGCGCTCGGCACCCTCATGACGCTCTTGTCCTGGAATGTCAGGGCAAGGCATGTACTCTTGGCAGTGTTGCTCTATCCGCTGATGATTCCTCCGCTGCTCGCCTCCTCCTCGCTCATGCGCCAAGGGCTCAACGGCCGGTTCGAGATGGGATCCGGCTGGGGAAGTCTCCTTGTTGGGTTTGACTTGCTTTACTTTGGGATGGGTCTGTTGCTTATTGAACATGTTTTGGAAGAATAGCCATGCCAATGCTCGACAAGATGCTCGAACGGTACTACGCATCGCGGTTGAACACGCTCGCCGTAACTGCGGCATGCCTGGGCGTGCTTGGAGGCTTTATCCGCATCTTTTGGTTCACGCCTATCGACTCTTATCAAGGGGTCGTGCAGAAAATCTTCTACATACACCTGCCGTGCGCAATCGGCGCATTCACAGCATTCTTCGGCGTTTTCGTCGCGAGCATCGCCTTTCTTGCCGTTCGTAAGGACGTGTTTGACGACCTTGCTTCCAGCCTGGCCGAAGTGGGCGTCGCATGCTGCTCTCTGGTGCTGATAACGGGGCCGATCTGGGCAAAGCCTGCATGGGGCGCCTACTGGACGTGGGACAATCGCCTCACTACGACACTGATCCTCTGGGTTCTGTACGTCGGATACCTGCTTCTTCGACACCTCTCGCTCGAAAGTGAGCAGGGGAAGAGGGCTGCTGCCGTGCTCGGGATTATAGCCTTCCTTGACGTCCCCATCGTAAGGATGTCCGTCAAATGGTGGCGAAGCATCCATCCTAGCGTTCTGTCTGGCCGGAAGGGTGCAGGCCTAGATCAGCCTATGGCCGAAACGCTATGGATCAGCCTCGTAACGTTCCTATTCTTCTTTGCCGTCCTTTTGGTAGAGCGATTCGCCCTTGCCCGTGCAAAAACGCTCCTTAAAAAAGTGCGCATGCAAATGGAGGTTTGTTAGCGTGGAATACTTAACCGCCGCCTATCTAGTCCTCTGGGCAGGCCTTTTCGGGTATGTCCTTAGGCTCTCGAGCAAAAACGCCGAACTTTTGCGAAATATCAGAATCCTCGTGGACTTTTGGGATACAAAGGCATCCGAAAGCCCTCCCAAGAAAGCCTAAAGATGGCCCTCTTGGGCGTCATCCCTCCGGACGGCCTCTTCGAGTTCCTTTTGGTAGCCTTCCAAGAAGGCCATAGCTTTTGTGTCATGAACGGCTAGCACTCTTAAGGCAAAAAGCGCACCGTTGACCGCCCCCGACTTGTCCAAGCCCACAAGGGGGCATGGAACGCCCTTTGGCATGGAAACGATCGAGAGCATGGCATCTACCCCTTGAAGAGGGGGGCCCGCAATAGCAACCCCGAGAACCGGCTTGAGCGTCTTTGACGCAACCACTCCGGGAAGGTGGGCGGCTTGGCCCGCCGCGGCAAGGATAACCGCCACTTCCGGGTCCTCGTTCGCCTTCTGAATGATCTCGTCTAGGAATTTGGGCGACCTGTGCGCTGAAGCGATACGAACGCGGGCCGGAACCCCTGCACGGGCCAGGATCTCAAGGCACGGCTGGATGGTTGCGGCATCGCTCTTGGAGCCAAGAATGATTACAACGCTTGCCATTCTTTTGCGATATCCCCCCTGTAGTGCATTCCTTCGAAAGAAATCCTGCCTACCGCGTCGTAAGCCCTTAAGCGAGCCATGGACAGCTCTTCTCCAAAGCCTACAACACTGAGTACCCTTCCGCCGGCCGTCACCCAGCCATTTTCAAGAAGCGAGGTCGCGGCGTGGAATATCCTAACCCCTTCGCATAATTGGGCGTCCCCGAGGCCAAAGATCGGTTCTCCGACTTTCGGCTTTTCGGGATACCCTTTGCTCGCGAGTACCACGCAGACGGCCTTGACGCCAAGGGACGGAGGGCGCAACCCCTTTAAACCGCCAGGCTCGGCACAGCCTGCGAGCAATGGCACTATGTCCCCTTCGAGGCCAACCATCAAGGCCTGGGTTTCAGGATCCCCGAAGCGCACGTTGAACTCCAGCACCTGCGGTCCTTCCTTCGTGATCATCAACCCTACGTAGAGCACCCCTCGAAAGGGGCAACCTTTGATCCTTAAGCCCTCGAGGACGGGCTCTACGATCTCCTCTTTAATGGTTTTCAAAAAGGCTGGCTCTGAGAGGCCGTGGGGGGCGTAGGCGCCCATCCCGCCCGTGTTTGGACCCAAGTCGCCGTCCAAAAGACGCTTGTAATCCCTGGCCATCGGTAAAAGCAGGGCATTTTCCCCGTCTGTCAAGGCAAAAGCCGAGGCCTCCTCGCCCTCGAGGAACGCCTCGATGACAACCCTGTCTCCAGCGTCGCCAAAGACCCTCTCGACGAATACGGATTCAAGCGCCAGACCAGCCTCTTTTCGGTCCTTGCAGACAAAAACGCCTTTGCCTGCAGCAAGCCCGTCCGCCTTGATGACCAGCGGATACTCGGCCTTTGCCACGAATGTCTTGGCCTCTGGAAGCGAGGAGAAAACTTGAAAATCGGCCGTAGGGACGCCGAGCTCCTTAAGGAGCTGCTTGGCAAAAACTTTGGAGGTCTCAAGGCGTGCAGCTTCTTGAGTTGGCCCGCAGACCCTGAAGCCTGCCGCCTGCATTCCATCTGTCAGCCCAATGGCCAGAGGAAGCTCTGGCCCGATAACGGTAAGTCCGATGCGCTTGATTTTGGCAAACTCGACAAGCCCGCTTAAGTCCGTCGCGGTGATGCCCGTAGGGATCGCTACGTCTGTCATCCCCGGGCTCCCCGGAGCTACGAAAACGCGCGAAACAAGCGGGCTCTTCGAAGCCCTAAAGGCAAGGGCATGTTCCCTGGCCCCTTGTCCAACAACCAAAATATGCATGATCAATGCCGAAAATGACGGGAAGAAACGAACACGCACACCATCCCTAGACGATCCGCCGCTTCCAGCACCTCTTTGTCCCTCACGGAACCCTTCGGTGCGATAAAGGCTTCGATACCTGCCTCGTGGGCGTATTCCACGCCATCCGGGAACGGGAAAAAGGCATCCGAGCCCATTACAGCCCCATTTGCCCTACCCTCTGCCTTGAGCGCTGCCAGCCGGACGGAATCTACACGACTCATCTGGCCGGCCCCTATCCCCACGCTAGAAAGGTTCTTCGCGAACACGATCGCATTCGAGCGCACGTGCTTTGCCACATCGATCGCAAATTTCATATCTTCAAGCTGTTCCGGCGTTGGCTTTCTATGACTTGCCACTTCCAGCGTCCCCTTTGAGGGTACCTGGAGATCTCGATCTTGCAAGAGCAGCCCGAAGAGCGTCTCCCTCGAGGTTAACTCCGGAAGCGGTTTGTCGAAACTAAGAGTACAAAACCTCGTGTTTTTCTTTGCCTGAAGGATTTCCATCGCCCCCTCGGAGTATGCCGGGGCAAGGACAACCTCGAGAAAGATCGGCCGCATACGCTCTGCTACTTTCTCATCAATGGGCCGATTGCAAGCGACAACCCCGCCGAAGGCCGACTTCGTGTCGCAGTCAAGCGCTTTCTCGAAGGCTTCCTCGATTGTATTTGCCGCTGCGACACCGCACGGGTTCGAATGCTTGATAACAGAAACTGCGGGGCGGTCGAATTCCCTCACGAGCAGGTAAGCCGCCTCGGCATCCTGAAGGTTATTGTAGGAGAGCTCTTTCCCTTGGAGCGCGGTCAATTCGAGCGTTTGCGATAACCTAGGGCGATACCAATAGGCCCTTTGGTGCGGATTTTCCCCGTAACGCAGCTCCTTTGTCCGCTCAAACACCGACAAAAGGAGCTCCGGAAACGCTTCGTTTCCGGCTTGCTCGAAAAGTGTCTTGGCGATCAGCGCATCGTACGCGCTCGTATGGCCGAACGCACGAACCGCCAAGGAAAGGGACGTTTCTGGACGAACATGCCCATGATCTTCCTTAAGGTCCTTCAAAACTAAGGAAAACCCATGCATGTCGACAGCCACGCTGACAAACGGAGCATTTTTTGCGGCCGCCCTGATGAGCGCAACCCCTCCAACGTCGATCAACTCTCTTAAGCCTGCTTCTTCCAGGCCTTTTTTTACCCCTTCGTCGAAAGGATAGAGGTCGACAACGATCAAGTCGAACGACACGCCCCCAATGCGCTCAAGGTCGCTTGTGTGTCCGGGGTTCTCCGGGTTGGCCAAGATTCCGGCAAACACGTTCGGGTGGAGCGTCTTTACTCGCCCTCCTAAAAGTTCCGAAAACCCCGTAAGGTCTACCAAGTCCCGTACTTCAAGCCCGTTGGAGCGCAAGAACTTTGCCGTACCCGAGCTCGCCCAGAGCTCGACGCCGTACTTGGCGAGCTCCAGCGTAGGCCCTAAGAACGCCTGCGGCCTGGCAAGGCTAAGGAGCGCTCTTTGTATTTTTCTTTTCATGACCGTCCTAGCTTAATCCTAGCTTAAAGTTGCTTTGACTGTTTCCTGCTTGCCGTTACCATTCTGAGCAGGGTTAAAGCTTGCCAAGTGTTGATAAAAAGCAAAGCTCCGCTGGATCTCCGCCTCCGCCCTTTGGAGCAGCAGCTTCGCCCTGTCCGGGTCGATTCGTTCAAGCATCCGAAACCGCCCTTCTTGCTTCGCGAACTCGGCGAAAGAGAGCTTCGGGGGTTTCGAATCGAGGATCAAAGGATTTTTCCCTTCCTCGGCAAGCTTTGGGTTATACCTAAAAAGTGGCCAAAACCCAACCTGTTCGGCAAGCTTTTGGTGTTCGAACCCCTTGGCCATGTCAATGTTGTGCGCAATACAGTGGGAGTAAGCAATAATGATAGAAGGGCCGTCGTAGCGCTCCGCCTCGATAAAAGCCTTGACAGTTTGGGTATCGTTTGCCCCCATGGCAATCTGCGCCACGTAAACGCTCCCGTAGGTGATCGCCATGAGCGCCAAGTCTTTTCGTGGTTGGGCTTTTCCCGACGCGGCAAACCTGGCTACCGCCCCCAAAGGCGTGGCCTTGGACATCTGCCCGCCTGTGTTGGAGTACACCCCGGTATCCATTACGAGCAGGTTAATGTTCCGCCCTGAGGCAAGCACGTGGTCTACGCCGCCGTAACCGATGTCGTAGGCCCATCCATCGCCGCCGACACCCCAGACCGACTTCCTGACAAGCAAATCGGCCAACGACAAGAGTTGGGCGACCTTTTGGCTCGGCCCCATAGCCTTTAGGCGCTCCTTTAGAGCCTCAAGCCGTTGCCGTTGTTCGTATACCCCTGGCTCGCTCGCTTGGTCAGCGTTTAGGATATCCTCTGCTAGCTCCTGGCCAACGTCTGCGGCAAGCTGCTTTAAAAGGTCCGCAGCAAACGCAACCTGGTTGTCGATCGTCAAGCGAAATCCGAGCGCAAACTCGGCTGCATCCTCGAACAACGAGTTAGACCAGGCTGGACCCCTGCCCTCTTTGTTCATCGTATAGGGCGTTGTAGGGAGGTTTCCTCCGTATATCGAGGAGCACCCCGTTGCATTCCCGATAAGCAGCCTGTCACCGAACAGCTGGGTTAAGAGCTTGAGGTAGGGTGTTTCTCCGCACCCTTCGCAGGCACCGGAAAATTCGAAAAGGGGCTCAAGGAACTGGGAGCCTTTGACGGTGTCCACTTTCACCAGCCGTCGGTCGACCTCCGGCAGTTCTAGGAAGAAATCGAAGTTGTCGCGCTCTGCATCCCGGATGGGCATCTGCGGCACCATGTTCAGCGCCTTCCTGTCCGGATTTTGTTTATCACGAGCGGGGCAAATCTCAACGCACAGCGTGCAGCCCGTGCAATCTTCCGCCGCAACTTGGATGGTGTAAGAGAAGCCCGAAAATTCTCTGCCCTTGTATGGCATTTTCTTGAACGTCCGCGGGGCGTTTTCGGCAAAACGTTCTTCGTAGGCCTTGATCCGAATCGCTGCGTGGGGACAAACCAAGGCGCATTTTCCGCACTGGATGCACAAATCCATCTCCCAGGCCGGAATGCTAAGCGCAAGGTTTCGCTTTTCCCACTTGGCCGTACCGGTCGGGAAGGTTCCATCCAAAGGAAAGGCGCTCACGGGCAACGAATCTCCCTGACCTGCTACCATCGGAGCAACGACCCCCGTGACGAAATCTGGCGCTTTAGGGGACACGACGGGTGGCATAGAGCGTGCCGAGGAGCTCATGCGCCTTGAGGTGGTGTCCACTTCGAAAAGATGCTCGAGCGTCATGTCGATCATGGCGTAGTTTTTCTGAACAACCATCTCCCCTTTACGCCCGTACGTTTTTGCAATCGCACCCTTCATCGCGGCAATAGCATCCTCTTTAGGAAGGATTCCAGAAAGCGCGAAGAAGCAGGCCTGCATAATCGTGTTGATCCTTCGACCCATGCCCACTTCTTTGGCTATCTCATAGGCGTTGATGACGTAAAACTTCAGACGCCTCTTAAGGATCTGCTCTTGGTATTCGAAGGGCAGTTGCTCCCACGCCTCTTCAGGGCCAAAGGGGCTGTTGAGCAAGAAGACCCCCCCCTCTTTGGCGTAATCGAGCATGTCGAAACGATCGAGGAAGACAGGCTGGCTCACGCTGATAAAATCGGCCCTGTCAATCAAGTAGGGTGCCCTTATCGGCTTTGGGCCGAACCTGAGGTGGGATACGGTCACCGACCCAGCCTTCTTGGAATCGTACACAAAGTAGCCCTGGGCAAAGTTGGGCGTATCCTCGCCGATGATCTTAATTGTGTTTTTGCTCGCTCCTACGGTACCGTCCGAGCCAAGGCCGTAGAACATGGCGCCGTATTGCCCTTCTTGCTTGAGTCGAAACTCTGGGTCGAACGGAAGGCTAAGCCCTGACACGTCGTCTTCGATCCCGACGCTAAACGAACACCTAGGGGCTTGCGTCTTCAGCTCATCAAAGACGGCCTTCACCATGGATGGCGTAAATTCTTTGGAGGATAACCCATAGCGTCCGCCGACAAGTTCCGGGGCGCGCTCGAACGGTGGGTTTGTACCTTGCATCGCGTTCGCGATGGCCGTTTGCACGTCCATGTACAAGGGCTCGCCCTCGGCGCCAGGCTCTTTTGTGCGGTCCAGCACCGCAACTCTGCAAACAGTTTTTGGAAGGGAAGAAAGAAACGCGGACCTTGAGAACGGACGGAACAGGCGCGCTCGAATCACGCCAACCCGCTCACCCTGCCGGTTGAGCGCCGAGACGGTTTCTTCGACAGTCTCTGCCCCGGAACCCATGACCACAATCACGCGATCGGCATCGGGCGCTCCAGTATATTCAAATAGCCGGTACCTCCTGCCTGTCAGGCGGAAGAACCGCTCCATGCAGTCTTCGACAACCCCAGGGCATTTTGCATAAAGGGGGTTGATGGCCTCACGCTCCTGGAAAAACGTATCGGGGTTTTGCGACGTACCCCGGATAAAGGGCCTGTCGGGAGAGAGCGCGCGTTTCCTGTGTGCAAAGATTCGCTCGGAGTCGAGCATGGCAAGAATTTGCTCATCCGTCAGCACCTGCACCTTGTTGACCTCGTGAGAAGTGCGGAACCCGTCGAAGAAGTGCAAAAAGGGAATCCTCGATTCGAGCGATGCCGCCTGGGAGATCAACGCCAAGTCCATGGCCTCCTGAACAGAGGAGGAAGACAGCATTGCAAACCCCGTGCTTCTTACGGCCATTACGTCGCTGTGGTCGCCAAAGATGGAAAGCGCATGCGTCGCGACCGTCCGTGCCGCTATATGGAACACGACAGGCGTAAGCTCGCCCGCTATCTTGAACATGGAAGGGATCATTAACAAAAGGCCCTGGGATGACGTAAACGTAGTGGCGAGGGCCCCTGCCTGGAGTGCTCCGTGGACGGCGGCTGCCGCGCCCGCCTCGCTTTGCATCTCAACCACGGAAGGAACGCTCCCGAACACGTTCTTCTTGCCCTTTGCCGACCATTCGTCGGCAAGCTCCGCCATGGGGGATGACGGCGTAATCGGGTATATTGCGATCACTTCGTTGATTTTATAAGCAACGAAGGCGCATGCCTCGTTGCCGTCCATCATCGCCCATTGAGGGCTATCGGCCTGTGCCATGCTCTTCTCCTGCACATGTTGCATGAAATTCCCCGGAAGGGTGAAAAATGTCCTTTTTTAGCTTACACCCAGAGATTTCTTGAGTACAGGGGGCAGAAAGAAGCAAGCCGATAAGCTTTCTGGGTCCATTGCATTCGTGATGCCGGAGGGAATATGGTCGCGAACCAGGCGGTCAAAATCTGCCGGAAGATGGGAGTTCGTAGCAAGGGCAAATCCCCAATCCAGCCCAAAGGATGCCATGTAGGTGTGGTAAGGAATGACGGTTGCAAGCCTTTCCTTCAGAAGTTTTAAGCCGTACCGAAAGCCGGAGTTAAAATGCATCCCTGCCGAACCCATCTGGAAGCAGGCGACGCCTTTCGTGGAGAGGCGCGAGGCAAGGCCGACGAGGAAATCAACGGTGAAGATCCCCTCCGCCGGCCCTCCTGGTACTGGATCGGTCAAATCGTACACAATCACGTCAAAAAGCTCATTGGACGCCATAAGGTACTCTCGCGCCCCTTGAAAGACGACCTCTGCCCTTGCATCTTCAAAGGCTCCGGCCGAGAAGCTTGGAAGGTGGGCCCTGCAAGCTTCGACCACATCCCGATCGATATCCACCATGACGGCCTTTTCTACGCATGGATACCTTAAGACCTCCCGAAGCGTCGCCCCTTCCCCTCCGCCCAAAATAAGGACACGCTTCGGAAGCCCTGCGGACAAAAAGACAGCCATCGCAGGATGGACAAGGGCTTCGTGGTAGACATGCTCGTCTGTTTCGCTCGATTGAATCTGCCAGTCCAAGAACAGCGCATCCCCAAAGGTTTCCGTTTTGCCTATAAGGAGCTGCTGATAGGGAGTTTTTCTCGTACAATAGATTTCTTCGACGTTTAGGGAATAATCCATCCCCCGAATCGTAAAGTCATGAACCCTAAGGACAGTCGGCCGCACGCACATGATCAGGCTACAAGCGCGGTTGTGTTCCGTTGGCCAGAGAGAATCCCCCGTTTAAACTCGCACATCACCGGCCTTTGGGAGTCAAACGCCCGGATCACGAGCTCGGAGATATTGTACGGGATTTGGGGGTTTCCGCATGTAAACACGTCGACCGCGGCGTACCCATACTCGGGCCAGGTATGGATCGAAACGTGCGACTCGGCGATAACGATCATTCCGCTCACGCCGTAGGGGTCGAACTGTTGAAAATAATCGCCTACAACCGTAGCTCCCCCCTTGTGTACGGCCTCAAGGAGCTTTTCGCGAACACCCGCAACATCTGTTAATAGGTCAGGCTGACATTCGTTCAATTCGAGCAAGACATGAATACCAAGATTGCGCATCCTATGGCTTCCCTCCTTAGGCTTAAGGGTTTTTCCGTGCCCCCCAAGCCTAAGCGAGGTTCATAAATCAACCGCGCAGGCTAAAGGGGGTAAAAGACAGACTCCATGTTGTACAGAATTCTAGAGTCTACATCCATAAATCCCCCACGGGTTTTATCCTCATACGTTGAAAGAGAAGTATACGCTCATATGTTTGAAAAATCAAGCATTTCAAAGCCAAGGTTAGCTTAGGGGTCGCGCTTGCCCCTAAAGCCCTCTTCCTGGGATAGCGGCTGGCTCGAACTTCCCCCGCCGTAACGTCCTTCGTATTCCCTACTATTCTACAATGAACCGCATTTAGGCCAAACGGCACAAAAGGTGTAAAATAAGCATTAAAAACATGGCGTTTTCTGAACGTGGAGCGTAAAGCCAGATCCTACGCAGGGTGCATTCGAAAAAAGATTTTTGAAAACACCGCCAACGGGTTTGCGGTCGCCCTGTTCGAGCTTCATAATGGCGATGGCGTAGCAAGCCTCACTAAGGAATCCTTTGTCGTGGTAGGCCCGCTTTCTGGCCTTTCTCCAAACCAGCAGGTCACGTTGGAAGGGAGATGGACAGAGCACTCTCGGTACGGCCCTCAATTTGAAGTCTTGGCTTACCACTACGAAGCCCCGACAACCCAAGAAGGCATCGTAGGCTACCTTTCGAGCCGGATGTTCAAGGGGATAGGACCAGCTTTAGCCAAAAGGATTGTTGATGTATTCGGCGAAAAGGCGCTTTGGGTGGTGGAAAACGAACCAAAAGCCCTTCTTGGTGTAAAAGGAATCGGGGAAAGCCTGATAAATCGCCTTATAACCTCAACAAAAAACTCTAAGGGCCTTAAAGAGCTCTTGTTATTCCTCTCTGAACGCAGGCTATCGCACGCCCTAGGAATGCGAATCTACCGGGTTTTTGGAGAAATGTCGCTTGCGCGCCTCCAAGAAGACCCGTATGCGCTTGCCGACCGGATTAGCGGGATTGGGTTCAAGACGGCCGACGAGATTGCTTGCAGCGTTGGCATTCCGAGGGAAGACCCGATACGAGCCAGGGCAGGCCTCAAGTGGATTCTCAACGAAGCGCTCGAGGCTGGGTCGATGTGCATGGAGCATGCTACCCTCCTTAGTGAAGGACAAAAACGCTTGGAGCTCGGCATTGAAGAGCTCAAGACAAGCCTTGGGGAACTTATTGAAAAAGGCGAGGTTGTCAGGGAGTCCTTGACCGGCATGCTCTACCTCAAAAAGGCCCACCGCTGCGAGGTGTCCCTTGCAAGGGCATTTCGAGGACGGCTCCGTACCCTTGCAGAGCCAGACGATTTATTAAAGCAATACGAAAAGCCGCTCGAAAAGGCCCAGAAGAGCGTCTCTGTTGCGCTAAGCGAAGAGCAATACACGATTGCACGAAACCTTTTGCGGGGTCCTTTGGCAATCTTGACGGGAGGTCCCGGGACAGGCAAAACGACGCTTATCTCCATACTTGCCAAGGCCTTTGAAGCCCGAAGGGAACGCTTTGCCCTCGCCGCGCCTACAGGGAGGGCGGCGAAGCGATTGCAAGAAGTTACGGGCTTTGATGCCTGCACGCTCCATAAGTTGCTGGAATTTCAGCCATTTTTAGGGCGCTTTCAAAGAAACCACGAAAATCCGCTTGATTTCGATACGCTCATCGTGGATGAAACTTCCATGGTCGATGCTTTCTTGTTCGATGCGCTCCTCGATGCACTACCAAAAAAGACCCGACTCCTTTTGGTGGGCGACAAAGACCAGCTCCCCCCCGTTGGCCCCGGCCAGGTGTTCAAAGACCTCATTCAATCGGGAACGATTCCGTATTTTGAGCTCACACGCATCTTTCGCCAGGCTAGCTTAAGCACGATCATCCTCGGAGCCCACGCCATCAGGCAAGGGAAAATCCCCCCAGTTCGGACACTAACACCCGCAGAGCTTCGAGAAATACTCATAAACGGACGGAACGGAGGCGATTTCTACCTAGTCAACGAAGAAGCCGCCCCTAGAATCGTCCAGACCATCGTCGAGCTCGGCGTCTCAACCATCCCGAAGGCTTTCCCGGATCTCGAACCGAGCGCCATCCAGGTGATTACACCGGTCCATCGGGGGCCTCTCGGGACAATCGCGCTCAACGAGGCTTTCCAGCATGCAAGGTTGGCCGTAGGAAAGATCAAGCCTCCCTTTTTGCAGGTTGGGGCTCAACGATTCTACGCGGGCGACCGTATTCTCCAGCTCAAGAACAATTACCAGCACGAGATTTTCAACGGGGACATCGGCCAGATTGTTCGCGTATTTCCCGAAAACCGCGCATTTATCGCAAGGTTTTACGGGCGTTCGCTCGAAATTAAAGGCGATGGGCTCGAAGAAATGGGCCTCGCCTACGCTATCAGCGTACACAAGGCGCAAGGAAGCGAGTTTGGCGTCGTGCTCATGCCGATTGTAACGGACCATTTCATCATGCTGCAACGCAACATGCTCTATACCGCGCTTACCCGCGCCAAGCGGCTTGCCGTCTGGATCGGGACGAAGAAGGCGGTTGGAATCGGCGTTCGCTCGGCAAGGGACGAGCGGACGACAGGACTCGCCGACTTCCTAAGGTCGCCTCAAGAACACGTGGAGCAACAAACCAAGGGACAGTTTTTTTAAGGTGAACGTTCTCCTTCTCAACCCAAACGCCCTGCGGGGTTCGGACCCTGCCTATCCGCTAGGGCTTGCACATATCGCCACTGCTGCAAAGAAAGCAGGGCACACGGTTGAAGGCATAGACCTGTTTTCCGAAAATTACCCAGAAACGGCAATTTTTTCCACGCTTGAATCGTTCCAACCGGACGTCGTCGGACTATCGGTCCGGAATATAGACAACCAATGCATGCGCGCCCCAATTTTTTATTTAGAAACAGCAAAAAACCTGATTCATACCATTCGGAAGCGCTTTTACGGCCCTATCGCCGTAGGGGGTGCAGGCTACAGCATCTTTCCCAGGGAAGCCCTGGACTATCTACGGGCCGATTATGGCATTCAGGGCGAAGGGGAACGCGCATTCGTCATGCTGCTCGAAGCGCTCGAGGCGGACTCGAAAACTTTTTCTTTCCCAGGCCTTGCACGTAGGACAGCGGACATGGTGGAGTGGATACCCAACGTGGCCTTGGCTTCGTTTGAGGGCGTATGGGCAGATAGGAGCCTTTTTTCTCCCTTGCCCTACCTCGGCGCAGACACCAGGCAATTTCCTTTAAACATCCAAACAAGACGGGGATGTCCGATGGAGTGCATCTATTGCACGAACCCTTGGTTGGAGGGCAAGACGATGAAATTCCGCGGCCCAGAGGACGTAGCCCTGGAAATCAGGTCGCTTTCTGACAATTTTGGCATCGCACAGCTCACGTTCGTCGATTCGTTGTTCAACCATCCAGCCTCGTATACGGAAACCCTCGTGGACGCTTTTCTTGAGACACGCCTCGAGCTTAGCTGGGAGTGTACCTACAACCCTAGGTTCCATGACCCCCGTTTGCTTTCGAAAATGCACGACGCCGGTTGCGTACGGGTTTCGATAGGCAACGAATCAGGCTCAAACCTTTCCTTAATGGCACTCAAGAAGGGGTTTGAGCGTGAGCACATCGAAAGAAGCGTACTGGATGCCAAGGCCCTTGGGCTCGAAACGGTCTGCTTTTTGCTCATCGGTGCCCCCGGAGAAACGAAAGATACCGTCCTGGAGAGCGTTCACTTCCTTGATGGGCTGAACCCCTCGAGTGTTGTGGTCACACTCGGCATCCGGTTATACCCCGGGCTAGAGCTTTCTGCCATCGCGGCGAAGGAGGGCATGATCGATCCAGGGCAAAGCCTCTTGTCTCCTACATTTTACCTCCCAAGGGAGCTTGAAGGCTGGGCTGAATCCTTCTTCTTGGACGAGGTATTGCCGAGCCATCCAAACTGGACAGTATAGGAGAAGACCCAATGGATAAGAAGGTTGCAACGATCGAAGATTACGCGCCTTTGATCGGGAACGAGGCGGTAGAGCGTATCCAGCGAAAGGCAATGAGCCTTAAGGATTTCCGGGTGCTCCATATCAATTCCACGTTCTATGGAGGAGGAGTAGCCGAACTTTTGTCTTCTCTCATGGTCCTTCTTGGAACCCTCGGGCTCAAGGCGGACTGGCGGACAATTCATGGCTCGCCAGACTTTTTTAGCGTAACCAAAAAAATTCATAATGCCCTCCAGGGCGGCGATATTAACTTAACCGACAGGAAACTCCAGATCTACCGGGATACCATTCATAAAAATACGTTCATGATGCATCCTGACAACGAGGATATGATCGTAGTGCACGACCCTCAACCCCTTTTGCTGATCGAGTTTTACAAAAAGCATTGCCCCTGGATATGGCGCTGCCATATTGACCTGAGCAAGCCCCACCCTTTGCTGTGGCAAGCGATGTCCCAGGCCGTCGAGCGGTACGATGCTGCCATCTTCCACATTCCAGAGTATGCGAGGGAGCTTCGCGTCCCCCAGCTGTTCTTCATGCCCGCGATCAATCCCTTCTCGACGACCAACAAGCCGCTCTCGGAAGATGAAATAGGTGAACGCCTCGCACACTATCAAATCCCCACGGACTTGCCCATCGTTGCGCAGGTATCACGATTCGACCGCTGGAAGGACCCAATCGGCGTCATCGAGGCGTTCAAAATGGCCAGAAAGAGGATAAACGCAACGCTCGTCCTTTTGGGGAATATCGCCGCGGACGACCCTGAAGGGCCGGACGTTTACCAGTCACTCTTGTCACACCAAGAGGAGCGGATTCTGATCCTGTCTTGTCAGGATGCCGCGCTTGTCAACGCCCTTCAGCGCAAGGCGGCCGTTATCTTTCAAAAATCAATCAGGGAGGGCTTTGGGCTAACCGTCACCGAAGCCATGTGGAAGGGAACGCCCGTCATCGGGGGTAATGTCGGGGGAATCCGCCATCAAATCCAGGATGGGGAAAACGGTTTTCTTGTCAACTCTGTTGCCGAGGCTGCAGAGCGTCTTGTCCGGCTCCTTGAAGACCCGGAGCTAAGAAAGCGCATAGGCAGTGCAGCCAAAGGAACGGTTCGTTCCAAATTTCTGCTTAGTCGTTACGCCGAACAGCACCTGGACTTATACGGGGCGTTCGAGGCTGAGTTTCACCTCAGGCGTCTTATATAAAAGAATGCGTGGCCGGATTGACTTGACAGAGGCGGCTCAAGGGCTAAAAAATAAGGTACGTAACCATGCCTCCACGTAAGAAAGGAAAAACAACGACAACATCATCTTCCCGGCACCATAACCGCCCAAAAGGTTCACCGCAAGCCCTTGGCCATCTCCTCCAACGGGGGCTGAAGGCGCCCGGGTTGAAGCGCCTAGGAAACCTCCTCCAGCTAGGGAAGGATTGGCCATGGATCGTGGGGCCTCGGTTTTCTAAGCACATCTTCCCTGGCACGCTGGCCCATGGGGTACTTTGGGTGGCATGCTCTCATCCCGCCTGGGGTTCCGAGGCCCAGCACTATAGCAGAATTTTTTTAAAAAACATTCGCGAACGTTATCCAGAATGGCCAAAAATTTCCGCTCTTCGGTTTTTTTACGCACCGCACTTGTTTGAAGGCGACGAGGATAGCCGTCCTCGCCAGGAACCAACTCAAGTTCGGTGCAGCCCCTCAGATCTTGAGGGTTGGATCGAACCCGCTTCGTTCGAGGCAATGCCCGAAGGCCTTCACGGGGCCCTTTATCGGCTAGCTCTCGCGGTCGCCCAGAATTCGGGCCAAAAGAGCTAACGGGTTCGCGATGCGTTTTCTAAACAAACACTGGATGGGACTTCTTGTTGCGGGTACAATGGCAGGGTGTCAAGCCTACCTGCCGAACGGCGGGGTTTTGTCCGACCAGCCGATAGTCGCCCTCGAACAGCACCCGGAAATTTTGCTTGTCAGGCCGGAAGACCAAAAGGCCGACCTTTTGGCCCGCTGCCTTTTTGTTCAGCACTTGCTTGCCGAGGAAAAGCTTACCGAAGCCCGTGCGTGGACGATCGAAGCACTCCGCCTCTATCCCAAAGAACCCGACCTCTATGTCATGCTTGCTGAGATCGAGGGGCGCTTTGGAAGAAGGCGGCAGGCCCTATCCCTCATGGAAAAGGCCTACAAGCAGAACCCAGATAGGTTGGATATCGCCAAAAAGTTGGCGGGCACTTACATGGCCCACGGTGACTTCGACAGCGCGTTCAGCCTACTAAAGGGCATCGCGGACAAGGATCCGGATGATAAAAAAGTACTTTTGGCCCTAGGGGGCCTCTGCCTAGAAAGAAACCAGTCTGCAACAGGCATCCGCTATCTCAAGGTTTACCTTGATAAACACCCCGCCAACACTCCCATGCTTGTCCTACTAGGAAGGCTCTACATCAGGGCACATGACCTTACCAAAGCCATTGAAGCTCTTGAGAAGGCCTACGCAATCGAACCAGATAACCGTGGGGTGCTTCTCGATTTAGGGTTGCTGTACGAAGAGACCGGCCAACCGGCCCGGGCCCTGGCATGCTTCTACAAGCTTCTCCCCGGCCATGAGGACGACTTTGCCGTTCAAGATAAGGTCGGACAGCTTCTTATTACGACGGGACGATACAAAGAGGCGCTCGAGCATTACAAGAGGATGCAGACGCGCTTTAAGGGGGCATCCGAACTCCGCGTTCGCATTGGGCTTGCGTATTACGAACTGCAAGACTACGAAAAGGCAACCGAGGAGCTAAAGGGCTACCTTGAAGACGAGCCCAAGAACGACGAGGCTAGGTACCTGCTGGCAAACACGCTCGCTCAAGCGGGCAATGCAAGCGAGGCGATCGAAGAACTCCAGAAGATCCCAGAAGACTCGGCCGTCTACATCGAAGCCCTAACGCTCAAGGCATACCTCTATTCCCAGAAAGGCCTGTTCCAGCAGGCAATCAATGCGCTCGAGGGAGCGCTCAAAACGCAAAAAGACAACCCAAACCTTTGGGCTCTTCTGGGCGAAATCCATGCCAACGTCAAGCAATATGACAGGGCTATCGCAGCGCTTCAACATGCCAACGACCTAGATCCCAAAAACAAGAGCTATCTGCTCTCGCTTGCATTCTACTACGATAAACACGGCCAACTTGGAAAAGCCGAGGCCCTCGTTCGAGGGTATCTCCAGACAAACCCGAACGATCCCGATGCGCTCAACTTCTTAGGTTACTCGTTTGCAGAACGCGGTATCCGGTTAGACGAGGCGCTTTCGTTGTTGACACGAGCGCTCGCCCTCAAGCCGGATGCTGCCTTTATCGCGGACAGTCTTGGCTGGGCGTATTTTAAGCTGGGCCGAATCGAGGAAGCCATCGCCCAGCTCGAGCGTGCCTTAAAACTTGAGCCAAACGATCCGGTAATTTTAGAACACATGGGCGATGCTTATCTCGTCCACAACAACCCCGACAAGGCGCTTCAATGTTACAAGAAGGCGCTCGAAAACAAGCCGGAATCCCCGGAGGCTATCGAGGAAAAGATCCGGAGCATCCTCAATCAGTCCTCACTTTAAGGTACTGGCTCATCTTCGGACTGGTCCTTGCGCTCTGCGCAGGGGGATGCGCGCTACATAAGCCGGCGAAGCAAAACTTAGACAGGATGCTTCAAAAGTTCTTCGCCAGGCAGCAACAAGAGTTCCCTTGGCAGGCAAGGGGGTCGTTCGAAATCGAAGTGGCGAAAGGATTCACTAAGAAAAAAGAGCGCTTCCACGTCGAGCTCTTTTCTCAGCCTCCCGGTATGTTTCGGATGGATTTTCTAGATCCGTTTGGGCTTACGCTTGCAAGTCTTCTTATCAGAAATGCAAACGTTCTCTTTTTCGACCCATCCAAAGACAGGGCCTATGTTGGGCCGGCATCGGATCTTTCGCTTCAGGGCACAACCCTTGAAGGCTTAACATGGCTCACTTTTTCAAGGCTGCTTATCGGATGGGCAGGATTGGCTCCGCAAGGCCTGCCGGAAATTTCCGCAACGCGCTCAGGCGTCCGCATGGCTTGGAAATCGAGAAGGGTGGAATGGTTCGTTGGAAACTGCGGACAAGAACCGTGCGAAGAAGGGGAAATCCGGAACACCAAGGGAGATGTGCTCGTCTTTGCACGCTACAAAGAGCACTTCAACGTAGGTTCGTTCTCCATCGCTAGAAGCGCAAAACTCTACATGGCTAACCGGCACGTTCGTATGCATCTTTGGATCAGCTCATTTAGGGTTCCTCCTGGCTTCGATTCTAGCCTGTTCCAGCTTCCCATTCGCGGCTCCACGACAGTTTTGAAGCTCAAGGATTTCCCGTTGGCCGAGCTCCTCCAGTAGGCCACCGAAGGGCTTACTCCAGCTGGCGCCTTAGGAATGTCGGAATATCGAGGTCTTCAAGCTCTTCACCGTCATCTTTCTCGAGGTTGAAGATTCGGGAAGGCTGGCGCACCTCCGAAGCGGGCTCCGGTTCGCGCTTAATTCGAACGGGCTCAGAGACGAAAGGATAAACTTTCTCATCCTTTTCCCCGAAGCCTGTAGCGATCACGGTGATCCGAACCTGCTCTCCCATGCTTTCGTCGATCACGGCCCCAAAGATGATGTTGGCATCTTCGTGGGCCTCCTCTTGGATGAGCGTTGCCGCTTCGTTGATTTCATACATCGTAAGCGACGCGCCGCCTGTGATGTTGATTAAAATTCCGCGTGCCCCGCCAATCCTGCCGTCCTCGAGTAAGTTGCTCGATACGGCCATCCGTGCGGCATTAATAGCCCGGCCATCTCCTTCGGCTATACCCACGCCCATAATAGCCAGGCCCGTTTCGGACATGACCGTTCGGACGTCTGCAAAGTCTAGGTTGATCAGCCCAGGCTGGACGATCAAATCAGAAATCCCCTTGACGGCTTCCTTAAGGACATCATCGGCCCTCTTAAAGGCGTCCAGAAGGCGCGTTTCCTTCGACGCGATCGTCAAAAGCTTTTGGTTCGGAATTGTTATGAGCGTATCCACGCACTCTTTGAGCTCCCTGATTCCTTGCTCTGCAAGGCGCATTCTGCGTTTACCTTCGAACAAGAAGGGTTTCGTTACAACCCCGACGGTTAGAATGCCAAGGTTCTTTGCGATGGCCGCAACAATCGGCGCTCCTCCAGTTCCCGTTCCCCCGCCCATTCCAGCCGTAACAAACACCATATCGGCACCCATGAGGGCGCGCTCAATCTCCCCTTTGGACTCGAGCGCAGCCTGACGACCTACTTCCGGGTTGGCCCCGGCCCCAAGTCCTTTCGTAACGGACGTCCCCAGCTGGATCGTCACGCTCGCCTTACTCTGGAGGAGCACTTGATAGTCCGTATTGGAGACGATAAACTCAACCCCCTCAACGCCAGAATCAAGCATATTGTTCACGGCGTTTCCGCCGCCACCGCCGACTCCGATAACTTTGATGCGGGCTTTGACGTCCAACGTCCCTAGTCCGTTCTTCCCCATAGCTTCCTCACCTCTTTTAGGAGTTGTTTTACCCTGGCTATCCAGCCTAGCGGCGCTTTGGCTTCGGGAGCTTGGTCGCCGTTCAGCCTGGCATAGGCTAAAAGGCCGACTCCGGTGGCAAACCCAGGTTTCGCCACGAGCTCAAAAGGGCCTTTTAGGCGGTAGGCCGGGATTCCGATCCGTGAAGGCAGGCCAAACACTTCAGAAGCGGCCTCTTTAAACCCCCTTAGAACGCTCGACCCGCCACAAAGGACGAGCTCTGAGTATTGGCCTTGATCGACTCCTCCTTTGCCGATCTCCCTTTGTACAAGCTCCAGAATTTCATGAACCCTAGCCTCAACGACGAGACATAGCTTTTCGATTCTGACGGGCCGCCTATCTTTGTCGTAAGCGAGAACGAGCTCTATTTCTTCCTGGTTCTCGGCTTCCTTAAGGAACCGTTCGCTGGTACACCCATACTCCCTTTTGAGTCGCTCGGCTTCTTGCAGGCCGATTTTGAACGCCGCTGCTATGTCGCGCGTAATGTGCGCCCCCCCCAAGCCAACGACCCCAACGTAACGAGGGGCACCATCGGCGTAAACCATCACATCCGAAGTCCCCCCGCCGATATCCACCAATACGACTCCAAGATCTTTCTCTTCTTGCGTCAGCACCGCCTCTGCGCTCGCTAAGGGTTGGAGCACCAAGCCAAGGGGTTCAACCCCAGCGCTCTCCAGGAGTCTCTGGATGTTTCGAAGCGGTCCCATTTGGGCCGTAACAACGGTTGCATCAAGCTCAAGCTGCATGCCAATCATCCCTAGGGGGTTCAAGATCCCCCCATGACCGTCGATCCAGAACCCCTTAGGAAGAACGTGAAGCACTTCCCTGCCCTCGTCCAATAGAATCTCCTGAGCAACGTCAACGACCTGCGAGATATCCTCTCTGAGCACAGCCCTGCCTCCCAGCGAAAGCGCCGTTTTGTACGGCTGAACGCGGATATGGCTTCCTCCGACGCTCGCCCATGCCCCTTCCACCCGAACGCCTGCCATTTCTTCGGCCCGGGAGATCGATTGCCTTAAGGCATGGCTCGCTTTCTCGATGTCTACAACCATTCCCTTCTTAAGCCCTTGAGAAGGAACATGGCCAACACCGCATAGCTCTAATGTTTCACCCCTTTCCTCGGCGATAAGCGTAACGACCTTGGTCGTCCCGATATCGATCCCAACGATACTCCTCGGCTTACGGTGCATCGCTCCCTTTAGGAATAAGAAAATTGCCCGACATTCGAGCGCTTTAAGGCGTTTCGAATCAACGACCAAACAAGCTGTACAAAGGGAATGCCAGCATACCGAGCAATTTCCGGGACGAGGCTTGTCGGCGTCATCCCAGGCAAGGCGTTTGCCTCAAGAATAAACGGGCCATTCTTCGGGTGGACGCGAATATCGACGCGGCTCAAAGGCTCAAGGCAAAGCGCCTTGTGAGTTTCGAGCGCGACACGCTCGACCTCTTGGAGTATAGAAGGCTCTATCTTTGGAGGAATGACGTGCCTTGATGCGCCGGGAGTGTACTTTGCACGGTAATCGTAAAACCCTCCTTCGGGCAGAATCTCGATGCTCCCTAAGACCTTCCCCTCGAGAACGGCCACCTGAACTTCCGCCCCCTCGATGTACTCCTCGATGAGAACGCCCCCATCAAAGGCTCTGGCCATATCGAGCCCACCTTGAAGCTCGGGCTCGGCCCTTGCAAGTGTGATCCCCAAGCTAGAACCTTCCTCGTTTGGTTTGACGACCAAAGGAAACCCGAGCTCGGCCACCTGAAGAACTCCCCTCAAATCTTCCCCTTGGCCTGCCGCAAGGTAGACTGCACGAGGAACCGGAAGGCCGTTGGCCAAAAGAACTTTCTTCGTAAGCCACTTGTTCATGGACAATGCGCAAGCAAGCACCCCAGGGCCTGTGTAGGGAACGTTAAGGACCTCCAAAAACCCTTGCATGCAACCGTCCTCCCCGAACCTGCCGTGCAGCGCGTTGAAGGCGACAAAGGGCCTTAGGCAGATGAGCCGCTCTAACGGGTCAGCTGCCGGGTCGAACGTCACCAATTCTTTGGCCCCGAGCGATCGGCAGGCCTCGATCACCGCTTGGCCCGTACTGATCGAGACCTCCCTTTCTTTGGATTTGCCCCCCATGAGGACAACCACCCGGATACCGTCTAACCCTTCCATACCTCTACCTCAAGCGAAAGCTCAATCCCGTGGTCTTTTAGCACCCGGGTCCTGGCCATATTGATCAAACGAAAGAAGTCCGATGCGCTGGCATTGCCTACATTGACGAAAAAATTTGCGTGAGCCTTTGATACCATCGCCCCCCCTATGCAAGCCCCCTTGAGGCCGGATAAATCAAGGAGCCTCCCCGCGGGGGGAATAGGTGGGGGCGGATTTTTGAACACGCAGCCACACGAATACACCCCAGAAGGTTGGGTCGCTTTTCGCCTCGAAAGGAACGCGTCCATCGTCGTACGGATGTCTTTTGGGTCACGCCTGGTTAAAAGAAGCAGGGCCTTGATCAAAAATGGCGATTCATCGCTAGAACCCCCCACGGAAAGCGACCGGTAGCCGAAAGAAAACTCCGGTTTTCTTAGCTCTCGAAAAACCCCTTTTTTTGGGTCAAAAACGGTGAGCGACTCGACCAACGGGCCAATTTCCTGGCCATGGGCCCCAGCATTCATCCTAAGCGCCCCGCCAAGGCTTCCTGGAATTGTAATGCCGAACTCAAGCCCTCCTCCTCCTATATCGAGCGCCATCTTCGCGACTGCCCTCAAGGACGCGCCGGAAAACGCCTCCAAGAAAACGGCATCTCCTTCGCCGCCCACAACCGGCCAAACCTTGGTCAACGCTCCAGCAAGACGAACTACCCCAAAAGGAAGCTTCCCGTCGTCCACAAGAAGGTTGCTGCCACGTCCAAGGACCCGGTAGGACCTATTGAGCAAGGCAAGCTCCCCCAAGCCGTCTTCATGGAACACCTCGGCAAGGTATTCCGGCGTCCCGCCTACTCTTAGGCTCGTACATTCGCCAAGCGGCTTTGGGGGCAACAAGCGAAGGCCGTCCACAATATTTCACCCCACGAACGATGCGCAAGAAAGGGCATCGGTAAACCCAGCCGCAAGCTTGTGAATGTCTCCCGCACCCAAGAAGATGATCGCCTGAGGCTCGGTGATGCCTTCGAGCAGAAGGCCGATGGCTTCATCAAACGTGGAGGCGAACCGGCAGGGGGTCTTTCCTCCGGCCGAGATACGCTCAAAAAGCCTGTGGCCGTCGCCCTCGGAGTCATACGGTTCACCCGCTCCGTAGGTCGGCAAAAGGATGAGCTCGTCGGTGTCAGGGGCAAAACAGTCGGTAAATTGTTCCTGGAGGCGATAAACCCTGCTAAAGCGGTGAGGCTGAAAAACGACACGCCTCCGAACCTCCGGGAATTCGGCCCTGAACGCCTGGAGCGTTGCCAAGATTTCCGTTGGATGGTGGGCATAGTCCTCGATGACAGTAAGCCCAGGCTTGCTGAGCCTGACCTCAAACCTCCGTTCGATCCCCTCAAACGAAGCGAGAGCGCGGGCAATCGTAGGGTAAGGAATGTTTAGCTCAAGCCCTACCGCCACGGCAGCAAGGGCATTTTTTAAGTTATGGACACCTGGAACCTTAAGGACAAGCTCGCCCAAACTTTCACCAAACGCCTCAAGTTGGGCGAAGCACCCAAAAGGCCGTGACTCAACCCCCCACGCACGAACTTGAGATGCCTGCGAAAGCCCGTATCCTACCTTTCTTCTGTCGAGCCGCTCGGCAACGGCCAGGACGTTCGGGTCGTCGGCGCAGTAGACGCAAAGCCCGTAAAACGGGACTTTCTCTAAAAACACCCGAAAGGCTTCTTGGAGGACATGAAAGCTGTCCCTGTAGCTGTTCAAATGCTCGTTGTCAAGGTTCGTCACGACTGCAATGCTAGGAGCCAACCATAAGAAGGAACTGTCAGATTCGTCAGCCTCTACCACGATGAAAGACCCTTTTCCCAGCGATGCGTTCCTGCGGGTTTCCTTCAAGCGCCCACCGAGAACGACGGTTGGATCCATTCCCGCCTCGAGCAAAACGTGGGCGACCATCGAGGTCGTCGTCGTCTTGCCATGGGCCCCGGATACTGCAATGCCATACTTCAGCCGCATCAGTTCGGCAAGCATGACAGCTCTTGGGATCACGGGAATCCCTAGCCTTTTTGCTTCAAGAATCTCTGGGTTGTCTTGAGCGATAGCCGAAGAAACCACGACAACGTCAGGTGCAATCACAGGTAACCTTGAGGCATCGTGCCCCAAGAAGACGGGTATTCCAAGGCTCCTTAGGTGCAAAAGCGTGTCGGAATCGGCGATGTCCGAACCCACAACCCGGTAGTTAAGGTTCCAAAGAAGCTCGGCAATTCCGCTCATCCCGATTCCGCCTATCCCTAGAAAATACAGCGTAAGGTTTTGCCGGTACATTCAGATGAACTCCTTTCATGTAAGCCTCAATTGTCTCGATCATTCGGTCTGCGGCCTTGGGATGGGCCAAACCTTTCCACGCCAGGCCCATACGCTCCCGACATGCCGGGTCTTGGGCAAGGGCAACAAGCGCTTCAACAAGGTTGTCGACATTCAGGTTTTTTTCTTCCAAAACCCTTGCCGCTCCTGCACGCTCCGCCGCCTGGGCGTTGAGGAGCTGGTGGTTGTGCGTGGCAAAAGGGAACGGGACGAGAATTGCCGGCTTTTCGACAAAGGCAAGCTCGGCCAAGGTCGAGGCCCCGGAACGTGAAACGATAATGTCCGCCCAACGGTACGTCAGCGCCATATCCTCGATAAAGGGCAAGACCAATAGGCGATCCTTGAAGCGTTCGAGGTATGACTCCACCTCACCCATCGGCCATTTACCCCATTGAAGGATTACCTCCGCATCCAGCCTAAGAAAAAGCTGCTCCAGGCTTTCAAGGACAATCCGGTTCATGCTGTAGGCCCCCTGCGATCCGCCGATCACTAGGATGCGCACGGGCCTAGAGTTTAGGCTGGCCTTCTGGAAATCTTTAGTGTCCTCTATCCCGTCCCGTACGGGAATCCCCACGAGCTGCGCGCGTGTCCCCAAGCTTGTAAGCATACCCGCATGGGCTACGAACATTTTTTTGGCCCAATGGCGCAGGAGGCGGTTCGCCATCCCTGGAATTGCGTTGGCCTCGTGAAGGAATAAGGGGATACGCAAGACCCAAGCGGCGGCCCCGACGGGGAACGACACAAACCCGCCAAAACAAACGGCCGCGCAAGGCCGCTCTTTCAAGAACTCTCGAATCATAGCCAGGATGGATGGAACGCCCTTGACAAAAAGCCCGGCTATGCCCCGAATCCCGCGCCCTGCAACCCCTTGCATACTCACGGCAACGAACCGCAACCGAGGGTCTTGTCCCTCTACATAACACGCGTCTTTTTTGGTGCCAAAAAAAACGACAGACCCGGCGGGGTGCCTTAAAAGCCAGGCCCTGGCCACGCTAAGGCCTGGGAACAGGTGGCCTCCCGTCCCCCCCGCGGCAATCGCAAGGGTTGCTCTATCTATACCTCTTGAACCCATTCCTGGCTTTTCCTCTTGTCCGCAAGTCCTTTGGAAAGGGCCCCTTCATAGATCGGCCCTTTCTCTAGAAGGTTATGGAGCTGCTCTTGGGCCATGAGACGCTCGCTCTCCCACCTCGCCGGGCTCCATATCTCGAAAGAACGGAATAGCCCTATAATCACTGCACTTTCGGAAAGCTCGGCATACGCACGGAATTCCTGAGGCAGGAGGACCCTTCCCTGGCCGTCTAAATCGAGCTGAACCGCCTGGCCGATAAGCGCCCGCTTTAGCAAGCGGACCTCCCTCGAGGAGCCATCGGTTTCTGTCATCCTTGAAGCCATCCGGAGAAACACCTCAAGGGGGTATCCCGTAAGAGAAGCCTCCGGCCCGGGCAAGAGCACAACCCCTTCTTTAAGGCTAGCACGGAACCTCGGGGGAAAGGGAAGTCTTCCCTTTTCGTCGATCTTGTAAGTCCACTGACCGATGAACATCGAGGCTTAACCTCCCACGGTTCCCCACTTCCTCCCACTGACAGTGATTATACTCTCAATTTAAAAATTGCAATACCTATGAAAGAGTAAAGATGGGCCGGGATGCCACAAAAGCCCTTCAGATGACCTCGGTAGGGCTTAAGGAGGCAAGAAGCTTAGAAAACGTAAACCCCCTATGACGAAAACTCTTGAAGGCATCGAAGCTCGCGCACCCCGGGGAGAACAATACCCGGTCTTCGGGCATCACAACGTCTGCAAGCCTAAGCATAAGCATTTCCAGCGTCTTAAACCGCTCAGAGGGCACCAGGTCTCCAAGTGCATCGGCAAAGGCATCTCTTGCGTGTCCGAAGAACAGCGCGAGCCGCACTTTTTCCCTAACGAGGCTCTTCAAGGGGCTTAAATCAAGCCCCTTAGAAAGGCCTCCGCCTATCCATACGATCGGAGTAGGCAGCAGCTTAAGCGCAAGCTCTACGCTCGCCACGTTCGTGGCCTTAGAATCGTTGAATATGGACGCCCCTTTGAGCGTACGTTCAAAAGAAATGCGGTACGTCAACGGCCTTAGCCCTTCCAGCATAGAAAACGCCGTCTTGTCTCCGGAAAGCTCGAACGCGGCGAGCCCGGCCAAAAGGAGGTTTTCAGGCGGGATGAACGCCACATCTTCAGAATTGGGAAGTGGGATCCTCAAGGAAAGGCCGGGGGCCTCCACGTAGAACCACTCCTTATCCCATACAAGTCCCCCATACGCGAACGACATTCTCTTGCCTACACTCCAAACCTTCGACCGGCCCCCTTGCAGGGCCTTTTCGGTGACTGGATCCGGGTTGAGTACGATCGCAGTATCTTTGGCCCCAAGCCGCTCGAGGACGGAGAGCTTGGCGGCCTGGTAGGCTTCAAAAGACCCATGCCAGGAAAGGTGGTCCGGCCGGATCTCTGTCAAAAGGACCACGCTCGGTCGAAAGACCTTAGATTGCGCAAGCTGGAAGCTGCTCGTCTCCAATACCCCGACCTGGAACGATCCAGCCCTTCCCAAAAAGCGGCCAAACGGCGGGCCTTCATTTCCTGCACGAAATACCCGCTGTCCAAGCTGGGACAAAAGATTCTGTACCCAGGAGCACACACTTGTTTTACCGTTTGTTCCGCTCACGGCAAGCAATTTTGGCGGGGTGCCTGCAAGCAAAGAGATCAAGTCAAGCTCTCCAACCCAAGGGATCCCGCGCTTAAGGGCAAGCACAAACACAGGATGCACGAACGAAAAGCCGGGAGAAGGGACGAGAACGCTAAGCCCCTCGAGGAACTTTTCCTCGCTGGAAGGCCCAAACATCTTGACGCCAAGCTTGGCAAGGTACTCCAGCGCCCTTCTATGCACATTCTTTGGGTGCTCCTCGTACACCCAAACGGCCAGCCCTTCATTCGTAAGAGAGCGCGCAAGACGCCTTGCAGTCTTTCCGGCACCAAGGATACCCACAGGCTGACAGGAGCGTAGGCGGTACACGTGGGCTAACGGAGCTTAAGGGTGCTGATTGCAAGCAACGCAAAGATGCCTGAAATAATCCAGAACCGGACGATCACCCTAGGTTCCGGCCAGCCAAGAAGCTCAAAGTGGTGATGTAGTGGAGCCATCCGAAAGATACGTTTTCCTCTAAGCTTGAACGAAGCCACCTGAAAGATTACGGAGAGCGCCTCCACGACAAAAAGCCCGCCGACCAAGATGAGTAGGACTTCTTGCTTGGCGATGAGCGCCACGTAACCAAGGGCTCCTCCTAGCGATAGCGACCCCACGTCTCCCATGAACACTTGGGCCGGATAGGTGTTGTACCAAAGGAAGGCCACGATTGCCCCCATGAGCGCGCCGATCAGAATGCACACCTCCCCGGAACCTGGTACGTGGGTCACGTTTAGGTAGGCTGCAAGGAGCTTGTTGCCCGCACAGTAGACCAACCCCAGATACGTCAGGAAGGCAAAAACGAGCGGAACGCTCACAAGCCCGTCCAACCCGTCCGTAAGGTTCACGGCGTTGGAGCTTGCCATGACAACCAAGGAGGCAAACAGAAAGAACGATGCCCCTAAAAGAGGCTGAACGTGCTTAAAAAAAGGAAGCTGCAGAAGCGTGCCGACCTCCGGCATCTGCGCAAGCCAAACCCCGACGCCAGCCCCCCAGAGCCCTTGGATCAGGAGCTTGGCTTTTCCGGGTACGCCTTTGGAGCTCCTTGCCTTGACCTTCCATATGTCATCAGCAAGCCCAAGCCCTCCGAGTACCAACAACGTCCCGATCCCGCCCCAAACAAACTGACTTTGGAGGTTTGCCCAAAGTAGGGTTGAAACGACGGCGCTCGTAAGGATCACGCCCCCTCCCATTGTCGGCGTTCCGGCCTTGCTCACGAGGTGTTGCTTTGGGCCATCTTCTCGCAGGGCCTGGCTTAAATGGCGCCTTCGCATGTATCGGATAAAGGGCGGCATAAGTGCAAGTCCTAGAGCAAAGGCAGTAAGAAGCGCATAGATCGACCGAAAAGAAATATAGCGAAAAACATTAAAAAAGCTTATCGTATCCGATAGCAGGATCGACAGGTGAAAAAGCACGTGCGTTATTCCTTAGAGAGTTGGTTGTTCTCGATACACTCCAACAAGTCTTCCAGCCTGTTGGCCCTAGAGCCTTTGAGGAGCAGGGCGCTGCCATGGTGAATTATTCTCGAGAGCGCTATAGATAGATCTTCCTGCGCATCTTTTTGGTAGGCATAAATCTCGCAAGAGGGGTCGAAGTCCTTGGCGCCCTCGACAATCCAGGTGGCATAGTTTCCGATGCAGTGGGTTTGAATACCAAGCCCAGCAACAAACGCCCCGAGTTTTCGATGATAGTGCTCTGTTTCGGCTCCGAGCTCGAGCATGTCGCCCAATACGACAACCTTCGTTAGGCTTTCGGCCAGCATGCAAAACGCCTTTAAGGAGGCTTCCATAGACGCAGGGTTTGCGTTGTAGGCATCGAACACGACAAGCCCCCCCTTGGGCAGCGTTCTCGTTTCAAAACGCAAGGAAGGAAGCTGGAAGTCGCTTAGCCTCTGCAAGCCATCATGGAGCGGAACACCAAGCCTTGCGCCCACAGCCAGGGCAATCATGGCATCGCAAACAAGATGCTCGCCAGGAAACGGCAAGGCTAGCTCAAACATCTCCCCTCCCGGCCCGATGAGCCTGGCACGCATCGCCTTCCCATCCCAAATCGGCGCCTCTTTCAGGTAGAGGTCCGCTTTGGTTTGCATGGAGACCAAAAGCCTCTCCCCTGGAAACCGAAGCGCAACCTCCAAGGCAAATGGGTTGTCCATGCAGGTCACGAACATGCCGGTTTCGGGGTTCATGCCCTTAAGGAGCTCGGCCTTTGCCTCCTTGACCTCTCCCAGCCCGCCCAGGCCTTCGAGATGTGCAGGTTGAACGTTTGTGAGAATCCCGACATCCGGGGCCACAATATCCGACAAATAAGCAATTTCCCCCTTTTTGCTCATTCCGAGCTCGAGCACGCTGACCTCGTGGGCGGCCTCAAGCTCAAACAGGGCTAAAGGAACGCCGAGCGCGTTGTTGTAATTCCCTGGGTTTTTGTGGACGTTGTAGGCCGCTCCAAGCACGCAAGCAACCATTTCTTTCGTCGTTGTTTTGCCACTCGAACCCGTAACGGCCACCATGGGGGCCTTAGACTTGGAACGAACGGCCTTGGCTATTGCCCCGAGCGCGGAAAGAGGGTCTTTGCACCCAATGATCCAGCCGTTGACCAGGGAGGCATGGCGCATCCAACGGGTAAGCTTATCGAACCTTCCCAGTACGCCGAGAGCCCCCTTTTGAAGGGCCTCGTCAAGAAAGGCATGGCCGTCGGTCCGCTCCCCTTCGAGGGCTACGAACAAGACCCCTTCCTTGCAAAGGCCGGAATGCACGACGACGCCCGTAACCTCCCGGCCTGAACCTTTTTCCAGGGCAATACCCGAAACTGCCTGCAAAACCTCCGATACGCCCAAAGGAATCATGCTGGGCCTATACGCCTGGGGATCTGTACGCATCGAGAACCGCCCTTGCCACAAGGCGGTCATCAAATGGGTGCCGAACTCCCCGAACCATCTGGTAGGCCTCATGCCCCTTTCCTAGGATTGCCACGGTATCGTCTGGGAGAGCCCTAGATAGAGCAAACTCTATGGCTTCGCTGCGGTCAGGGATACACACGTACCCGGATTGCCCGTCGAACCTTCTTGCCGAGATTCTTGCGCCTTCTTCCATCGCCATTAGGATTGCGAGCGGATCCTCGCTTCGAGGGTTGTCCTGCGTGAGGACGGCAACGTCGCAAACTTCCGCAAGAAGTTTCCCCATGATGGGCCTCTTAAACGGGTCGCGGTCTCCGCCGCACCCAAGAACGCCGATGAGCCTACCCTGGCTCATGAGCTTAAGTGCCTTAAGCACCCTCTCGACAGCATCCGGCGTATGGGCGTAATCGACGAACACGCACGGCTTTGGGCCCCCGTCCCTCGGTCCCACGCGCTCAAGCCTGCCCGGGATCTGAGGGAGATGCTCCAGCGCTGCCACAAGGGCCCTAGGGTCAAACCCGAGCCCCACACTTAGGGCCAAAGCTCCCAGCACGTTAGAAACATTGTGGAGCCCAACCAGGGGTATCCTGGCCTTTCCTACGGCCTTTGAGTCTAGAACGAGCTCAAAGCTCGTCCCTTGGAGAGAAAAAGCGATGTTTTTGGCGCTTAAGCCTTTTTGGGAACATAATCCAAAACCAAGCTTCCGGCCCTGCCCAAAACCTTCAAGAAGCCTACACCCAAACGGGTCGTCAACGTTGAGGGCGGCAAAGCCTCCTTTTCCCATATACACCTGGAATAAGCGGGCTTTGGCCTGAAAGTAGGCCTCCATCGAGCAGTGATAATCAAGGTGGTCGTGCGAGAGGTTTAAGAACACCCCCGCTTGGAAACAAAGCCCGTCCACCCTGCCCTGGTCCAAAGCGTGCGAGGATACTTCGATTGCGACCGCGCGTGCTCCAGCAAGGCGGGCCTTGTTCAAACACTCGGCCATTTCGAAAGTTCCTGGGGTGGTGTTCTCGAGCGGCTCAAAGGGCGCATCCATACCAACCCTTGCCCCTAACGTGCCGACATAAGCGCATGGCTCTCCAATACTAGAAAGCATCTGCTGGAGCAGACACGCGCTCGTCGTCTTTCCGTTCGTCCCCGTAATCCCTATCAGCCTAAGCAGGCGCTGGGGGTTCCCGTAAAACCCGTAGGCAAGATGAGCAATATGCTCTTCTATCTTAGGGACCTCGATTAGGCAGGCATGTCCTGAGTCGATACCCTTGGCATCCTCCAAAAGCACGCAGGAGGCCCCGTTGGCCAACGCCTCGGCCACGAAATATTTCCCGTGGGCGTTGACTCCTTTTCGGGCAACAAAGACGAAGCCTGGCTGGACACGTTTGGAGTGGTCGGTAATCCCGGACAAAAGGGTTTCCGGCACAACTGCCCCTAAAACCCGGCACGGACGAAGGGTTTCGAGAAGATGGCCTAAATGCACGAACTCTGGCCTTCTTTTTCGAAACATCGGAGCTTGGCGCTTCTTGAGCGAGGGTTGGCACGAACCTCTTCCAAGTCCGGCCGAACGGGTTTTTTGGTAAGGATGCTTCCGTCGTCCCGAGCTTTGAAAAAGCGCTTCACAAGCCCGTCCTCCAGAGAATGGTAGCTGATTACAACGATTCTACCACACGGTCCGAGCTTGGAAACGGCCCCCTCGAGCCCTCTTTGCAGCTCTCCAAGCTCGTCGTTGACGGCAATCCGAAGCGCCATGAACGAGCGAGTCGCCGGATGGATCTTGAATGAACGGCCCTTTCTCCCGACGGAACGCTCGATGATTTGGGCAAGGGCCGAGGTGGATTCTATTGGCTGGACTCTCCTGGCCTCCATGATAGCCCTGGCGATCCTCCTGGACCTAGGCTCCTGGCCTAAGCCCCAAAGAATATCCGCCAACTCTTTCTCGGAAAGCGTGTTGACCAGCTCTTTGGCAGGCGTATGAATAAACGGATCCATCCGCATGTCCAGCGGTCCTGGGTGACGAAAACTAAACCCTCGCCCTGGATCCTCCAGCTGACGGCTGGAAACCCCCAGATCGAGCAGGACAAACCCCGCTTGGGGCATCCCTAGCTCATTCAGCAGCCCAGGGATAGCGGAAAACCGCGCCTTGACCCATAAGATGGACTCAAAGCGGGGATGCTCGGAAAGCCTGGCCTTTGCCCGTTCGATCGCGCTTGCGTCTTGATCAAGAGCGAGTACGCGGCAACTTTCCGGAACTAGACCCAAAAGGGCTTCCAGGTGCCCCCCGTCTCCTACGGTTGCATCCACCAAGACGGAAAGGTTTTTTGCCCCGTAGGCCAACGAAACAACGGCGTCCTTAAGGACGGGGATGTGGTAGGCGGCAAAAGGCGAAGGCAAAAGTGGCAAGCTCATCGTAGAAACATCGAAAGGCCTTAAAGTTAGGGATAAGCCGGATTCTGTCCCCGCCAAACGGCGGGTGAGGGTCATTCCTCTTTGCCTCAACGTGCGTGCGACCTAACCCGGAAGGCGCCGGAATTACCGGCCGGAACAGGCGATCCCATACCTTCCCTATTTGGTCTTGCTCCGGATGGGGTTTGCCATGCGCCCCTCATCGCTGAAGGACCGGTGAGCTCTTACCTCGCCGTTTCACCCTTACCCAAGGCTTTTGCACCGAGGGCGGTTTCTTTTCTGTGGCACTTTCCTTCAGGTCACCCCGAGCCGCGGTTAGCGGCCATCCTGCCTTTTGGAGTCCGGACTTTCCTCGAGTTCCGTGGAACTCGCGACCCCCTCCCTAACTTCAAGGCCTTACATTGATAGCATAACCTCTTCGTTTTCTAAATCAAGCTCCCCATTCTTGTCGAAATAGAGGATGCGGTGGCAACTCGGACAAACGATGACATCCCGGTTTGCCTGAACGCGGTTAAAAAGCTGAGGAGGAATGTTCATGCAACACCCATAACAGGTGCCATTCCGCACTGGCGCGACGATAGGCAGCAACGAGCTCGAACGGATCAGCTCATAATGCCTTACGCACTCCGGAGTCAGCTGCCCCTTAAGCCGTTCGATTTGCGAAGAGGCACGCTCGAGCTCTGCAAGAAGACCTTGGTACTCTTTCTCGACCGAGTCGGCCTTGGAGTGGTACTCCTTTTCCAGCTGCTCAACCCTCGAGGTAAGCATCTGTATCTCTTCGGAGAACCTGGGAATGTCTTCTTCAAGCTGAAGAGCCTCCTCCTCGAGCATTTTCTTTCCCTTTTTGAGATTCTGAATCTCGCGCATTAACACCCGGAAGGCATCATCACTTTTGAGGTTGTAAAGCCGTTTTTCCCGCTTCTTGGCCTCTTCCTCAAAGATGACCACTTCTTTTTGGATGCTCGCTTGGCGTTGCTGCCGGGAAACCATAAGCTCGGAAAGCTCGCGTAAGCGTTCCTTTTCCGAAAGAAGCTGCTCGCTTAACTCCTCCATGCTCTTAGGAAGCGTACCTAGGCGCACCCTAAGAGCCATTTCATCCTTGTGGAGCGCTTGCAACTGAAAAAGGACACGGACTTGCTTCAGCAATCCCCTCCCCCTTTCTTGCTTAAGTTTGTTAGGTTGGCTTTAAAGAAACCCATCGGCTTGGAAGGACCGAAAAGTGTGATTTGGCTTGCAAGGTCACGCAAAATACAATGCATGGCATTCGATAGGCGATTTTCTCTTGGTGGGCCCACCCGGAGTCGAACCAGGAACCTACCGGTTATGAGCCGGCTGCTCTGCCTGTTGAGCTATGGGCCCCCGCACAGTTACGTATCCACAATTATCTATTATACCCCTCGAGATGCTTCAGCGGAAAGCCGAAAGCCTAGGAACGCAGCAAGGCGGCTCCCCACGTCAACCCCGATCCGCACGCAAGGCTCAACACCCATGCTGCTTGCCCTTCCAACCCGCCTTGTTCTTGCAGCTCCGACATGGCGATCGGTATGGATGCGGCCGATGTGTTCCCATACCGTTCCAGGTTGGTCCAAAAAGATTCCATAGGAATCCCAATCTTGCTCGAGACCGCCTTCAGGATGCCCGTTCGTGTGCGGATCCATTCGTCCGATGTGAGCAGCCGGTAAGAGAAATCCTCGTTGGACAGCTCCAAGCTCGGAAGGTATTTGCCAAAACCGGCAAGAAACATCGCAAAATCACTCCCTTAAGGTTCGTAGGCCTTAATGACGAGCGAAGCGTTCGTCCCACCAAACCCGAAGGAGTTGCTCATTGCCACGCGAGGCTTGAGCGGCCTTGCTTTATTAGGAACATAATCGAGGTCCAACCCCTCGTCTGGCTCATCTAAGTTGATCGTGGGCGGCAAAAATCCCTCGACGATACTCATGGTACAGAACCCGGCCTCGAGCGCTCCCGCACCGCCCAAGCAATGGCCGGTCATGGACTTGGTCGAGCTTACGGCAAGCTTGTAGGCATGCTGCCCGAACACACGTTTGATTGCAAGCGTCTCGAAGGCGTCGTTGTACCGGGTAGAGGTACCGTGGGCGTTGATATACTCGACCGACTCCGGGCTCAACCCTGAATCTTGTAGGGCACGGGCCATGCATGCAGCCATCCCCTTGCCTTCCGGGTCCGGCGAAGTGATGTGGTAAGCATCGTCGCTCAAACCATACCCTGCGACCTCGGCAAGGATTGTTGCTCCCCTTGCCTTGGCACAATCGAGCGCTTCAAGGACGAGCACGGCGGCCCCCTCGGCTAGGACAAACCCATCCCTGGCCTTGTCGAACGGCCTCGATGCCCTTGTAGGCTCGTCGTTGCGCTTGGAGAGCGCTTCCATGTTGCCGAACCCTGCAATCGCCAAGGGGGTAACGACGGCTTCCGCACCCCCGGCAAGCGCAAGCTGGAGCCTGCCCGAACGGACCGCCAAAAAGGCCTCCCCCAGCGAATGCGCCGAAGCGGCGCAGGCCGTGGAAAACGTAAGGTTCGGTCCGTGAATCCTGTAGCGGATCGCGAGCGTCCCTCCCGCGATGTTTGGAATGATCTTCGGGATCAAAAATGCCGAAACCCTCCTTGGGCCCCTTTCGAGCAGGGTACGCTTGTTCTCCTCGATCGTGCCGAGCCCTCCGATCCCTACCCCCATGTACACGCCAGCCTCAAGCCCAAGCCCTGCGAGGTCTTTTTGCCCCACCCCCGCTTGGGCAAGCGCCATGTCGGCCGCGGCCAGGCTGTAGAGCGTAAAGAGATCCATCCTGCGAGCGTCTTTTTGGGTGATTCCAAACGCTTCCGCGTCAAAGCCCTTTACCTCGCCCGCAATCCTGACTTCAAACCCTTCAGCAGAAAACCGCGTAATCGGCCCGATGCCACTTTTGCCCTCGAGCAGGGCATGCCGGTTGGCCACCCACCCAATCCCAAGGGGCGTAACCAACCCCACGCCTGTGACAACGACTCGCATAAACCACTAATCCCTCTTTTTTGGAAAACCCAAACCTACGGCCCTTTTGGTGGCTCTTCGAAGGGCAACGGGGACAAGGAAAGGACATTCCTGAACCCTGCACCGTGCTCAAGGACAAGCTCTCCTCCAAGGTATCCCGTATATCCAACAAACCCCGCCGCAAAGAGGTAGGTCAAAAAGAACAGTGCCGCCAACGTCTGGCTCCCCTTGAATACCCTTTGGGAAAGGATCCCAACGATAAAAGCAAGCCCGAGCACCCAACGGGTCCATTCGCCAAGCTCTTCGTGCTTTTCCAGCGCCTGCTCGATCGTAGGAATCCTTTTTGCAACTTCAGCCGCCTTCTCTCCGGTGAATACACTAAGAAATGAGAAAAGAAACGCGAACGCGAGCAGAACAAGTGCTAGCCTTTGAAACTCGGGCCATTTAGCGTATCCTAAGAGGTAGAAAAGAAGGCCGGTAATGGTAAGGGCGACGGGGAAATGAACAAACGCGGGGTGGAGCTCGGCAACATTCATGGCACCATCCAAGTTTTGAAGGATAATTCATGCATCTTTTGAGTGTACCAGGCAAGAACATGGCTTGCCAACCGACTGTAAGGCGGTTTTGATTCCCGGATGACTTTTGTGGACCACCAAACCTTGGACGACCTAAGCGTCCATGTCCTCTTTCGTCATATCGCGAGCCTCGCCCAAACGCAGCGGGCCAAAAGCCGGCTGGTTGACGAACCATTCCTAGACAGTTTCGAGCAACTCTACGATTGCCTGGAAGCCGCAAAGCTCCTCGCGGCCCTTCAGGCCAAAGATGTGGAGTGGTTCGTCCTTCCTAAGGGCATTGAGGAGATCGAAGCCCTTGAACACGAGCAGGGCCTCATTTCGCCATCTTCCATCTTGCGGGTCCGAGGATTTCTTGAGGTACTCGAACGAACCCGAACCATCGGAAGGGCCGCATGGCAAGCCTGCGAGCCGCTCTTTTCGTTGTGCGCAAAGCTTGCGCACTTCGATACGCTAAGCAAGCTCCTTGGTGAGGCATTTGATCACCAAGGCATGGTCAGGCCTGATGCTTCGATGGAGCTTCTCGAGCTTGCTTACGAGCTTACGCAAGTGCGCAAACAGACCGAATCGCTCTTTGAAAACGCCCTGCATGACCCCAAGATTCAAAATTTTCTCCAGGACCGCTACGTCACGCTTCGGAACGGCCGGTTCGTCTTGCCCATTAAAGAGGAGATGATGGGCAAGTTCCGCGGCATCATCCAGGATGTCTCCAAGAGCGAACACACGGTTTTCATGGAACCCCTTGCGCTCATACGACACAACAACCTTTTCAGACAGCGGTGTATCGAGTACGACCAGGCACTGGAGCGATTTAGAAAAGAATTGCAAGAAAAAATCCTGAGTGAAATGCCGAACCTGAGCGCAAACTTAGAAATTCTCACGAAAATTGACACGCTCGTTGCAAAGGCGAAGTTTCTACGCAAGCTTGACGCCAAGAGCCCAAAATTAACGACGATGCCGCCATCCAAGGTTCAGGGACTAGCCCATCCCCTACTGATCCTTCAGGGTTTAAAGCCCATCCCGCACGACTTTGAGCTTGAACCAGGCAAGCTTGGGCTCATTCTCACAGGGCCAAACGGCGGGGGCAAGACGGTATTTCTAACCTCGATCGGGCTCAACCTTCTTCTTGTCAAAAGAGGCCTTCTTCCCTGCGTAAAAGAAAGCTCGGTTCTGCTTGTTCCCCGGGGAATTTATGCTGCAATGGCGGAAGGAGAAAGCCTTGCCGAAGGGCTCTCTTCGTTCACGGGCTATTTAACGCGGCTCAAGACCATCCTAGAGCAGGTGGAGCCGGGAGATTTCGTCTTGATGGACGAGCCCCTAAGAAACACCGACCCGCTTGAGGGCAGCTTGCTGCTCCAGGCCATCCTGGAAGCCCTGTTCGAAAAGGGCGTCTTCGTGTTCATCGCCACGCATAACCCTTGGATGAAGTCCTGGGCAAAGACGCACCGTTCTTGTAGCGTCTACACGCTTGAGTTCGACCCAAAAACCCAAACTCCGACCTACCACCTAAAAAAGGGCGAAGTATCAGAAAGTTTCGCCCTGGATGCGGCCCGCAACGTAGGGTTCCCCGAATCGATTCTAAAAAAGGCCCTAGAGCTGAAAGCGAGCGATCCCTACCTCTCGCTCAAAGACCAGCTCCAAGAAGAAAAACATAGGCTCGAAGAAGAAAGAGGCCGTGTCCAGACGCTGCTTAAGGATTTCGAAAACAGGCTTGAGGAAGTCCTTGCTCAAGCAGAGCGAAAAAAGACCGTAGGGAGTAGGACATCAGGAACGCTCAAAGAGACCGTCCGAAGGGAAGCGCTCCAAACCTTTAAGGCCATTTCTCCGGAGGGGAGGGTTCCCGAAGCCTTCATGCCCAGCACCCTCCTGATAGGGGACCGGGTGCGTATAGAGGGGATGAAAGGTGAGGGGGTCGTTGCCGCCCTCAACCAAGAAAGGCATCGAGCGGACGTGCTTCTAGGCGAGCTCAAGGTCAGACTCCCGATCGAGAGCCTGCACCCCCTACCCAAGGCCGGCCCAAAACCCCAAGTCATGGTTCACCTGCAAGAAGCCCCCGGCGATTCCGAGGATCTTCTCGACGTCCGAGGGATGGATGCGGAATCGGCCTTAGGGCTCATCGAGCGTCAGATTTCGCGCGCGCTCACAAAGGGCAAGGGGTCTGTCAAGATCCTTCACGGCATCGGGACGCTTCGAAGACTCTTGCGCGAGGCCATCCAGGAAAACTATCAGGGCATTGCCCTCGTCCGTCCAGGCCATGACCTCGAGGGCGGCGAGGCTTTCAGCATCGTCGAACTTCGCTAACTCTAGGAGACTCAGCATGCGATTCGTCATGGCCGTCGAAGAGGGGCGCTTAAGGCCTGGGATCCTGCTTTCCTCCCGGATCGTTTTCCTATCGGACCTTCTGCAGGAAGAAATTCTAGACCTTCCAAAATTCCTGTCGGAGACGCCGGACGCCATAAAAAAGACCCAGGAGGCGCTGGGCAACACCCCTGCTTCGAGTCCCCAGGACGAAGCCGGATCCTCGAGGCTAGAGGAGGCCGGGCTTCACCCTCCAGTTCTTAGACCTGGAAAGATCATCTGCATCGGCCAGAACTACAAAGGCCACCTAGCGGAGCAAAGCTTGAAGCCTCACAAGTTTCCCGTGATCTTCGCAAAATGGCCAAGCTGTATCATCGGGCAAAACGAGGCCGTTGTTCTGCCCAAGGCATCAAAGAAGGTGGATATTGAAGCGGAACTGGCCGTCGTAATCGCCAAAAAGGCCAAAAACGTCCCGAAAGAACGCGCTCTAGAGTACGTGTTCGGTTACAGCATCCTCAACGATGTCAGCGCACGCGATGTCCAGTACGCAGAAACCCAGTGGGTACGCGGCAAGTCGTTCGATACGTTCGCCCCTTTCGGCCCGTGGATCGTCACGGCCGACGAAATCCCCGACCCCAGCAGGCTCGGCATACGCTCCTGGATCAACAACACCTTAATGCAGGAAGCCTCCACGGCGGACATGGTGTTTGGCGTGCCAGAAATTGTTTCCTACCTTTCAGAGTGCTTCACGCTCGAGCCAGGGGACGTCATCGCAACAGGCACACCAGGCGGCGTCGGGCATTTCCGCAACCCACCCGTTTACCTGAAGCCTGGGGACAGAATACGCATCGAGATTGAACGGATAGGGACCCTGGAAAACCCCGTGCGCTCGGAATCCTAGAGAAGCACGTTGAGAAAAAAGCCGATATTCTCTAGAATAACGCGATCGGCAACCTCCCTAAGCGGGCCTGGCAACTGGACGTACACCCCGATGAGCCACAGGACGAGATTCGTGAGAGCATCCCGGAACGCTTCGTTTGCCAGACTTTCCATCGCTTCCTATCTTTTTTGGTCAGAATTGTAACGCATATGGAAGAGGCAAACAAGGACTATGAAGCGTTCCTTTCGGCACTGGGTTTAAGGGAATCCTCCGGTAGGTACGATGTCGAAAACCCCTGGGGGTACTTGGGCAAGTACCAAATGGGCGAGGCCGCACTCATTGATGCAGGCTACTACCTGCAAGACGGCACGGCCAAGAACGACTGGAAGGGGAAATGGACGGGCAAGGACGGGGTCTGGTCGAAGGAAGATTACCTTTCGAGCCCCTGGGCGCAAGAGAACGCCATACGCATTTCTATGGCAAAACTCTGGAGCTATATCCAAGCGCTCGGCCTCGATGCCTATGTCGGGAAGGGCATCTCGGGCATTCAAATCACCCCATCCGGACTCTTGGCAAGCGCACACCTTTTGGGCGTGGGAAACCTCAGGTCTTTCCTCCTTGGAGAGCCTGGCCGTTTCCAAGATGCCCTAGGGACGGACATCAAAGAATATTTGGGACGCTTTACCGGCTACGATATCCCGTTCACTTTAAAAGCCTAGCAAACCTTCCGTTCCATGGCGGCTAGAGACACGATGACTTCGCCCCTCAAGATCCTGCCCGTTTGGCCTGGTGACAGCGTTGGAATCGTATCGCCCTCCCATTACCTGGGCGAACACCAGCTTAAAGCGGGCAAGGATCGGCTAGAACGTCTGGGCTACAGGGCATTCTTTTGCCAGGAACCAACGTTGGAGGCGCTCCCTTTCGCAGCCAAGGCTTCCAGACGGGCAGACGCGTTGACCTTGGCGTTCACGCACCCAGAAATCCGGGCAATCCTCGCCGCCCGGGGAGGAGGAGGCGCGCTAGAGCTCTTGCCATTAATGAACCCTGAGTTATTCCACGAAAACCCGAAGGCGTTCATAGGGTTCAGCGACGCCACCGCCATCTTGCTTTTCTTGGTCCACCAAGCAGGCATGGTGGCCTTCCATGGCCCTACACTCTCCAAGCACGCCGAAGAGGGGTTTGCATGCACACTGGCTGCGTTAAACCCTGGAGGTTTCAGCCGAGAGGTACGGCTCATGGGACCCAAGTACAAAGTTGTCATCCCGGGAAAGGCCCAAGGGAGAGTTACTGGGGGGTGCTTGTCGCTCGTTGTGTCCCTCCTTGGGACCCCATTCATGCCCAACCTTGAAGGCTGGATGCTTTTTCTCGAAGACATTGGGGAGCCGTCCCACAGGCTTTACCGCATGCTCGTTCAATTAAGGCTGGCGGGCGTGTTCGAGAAGGTCAGTGCCGTAGTCTTCGGACCGCTTGGAGTTTCTTTGGACGAACCGCTCGTGTTGCAAGCCTTGAAGGACCTTAAGATTCCCGTTGTCATGGGCATCCCTAGCGGGCATATGCCCAATATGCTCCCTCTGCCGCTCGGCATTCGGGCCAGCTTGGATACCCAAGAGGGCGTGCTTAGATACCTGGAAACACCCTTTTTAGATTGAGTCCAAGGGAACCCCTTTGACCCAACGCGAGGCTTCGTTGGCAAAAAACTCTTTTTTCCAGACGGGTAGCGTATGCTTAATCCGCTCGATCCCATGGCGGGCCGCCTCGAATGCATGCACCCTATGAGGGGCGCTGACGGCCACAAGAACGGACGTCTCACCTACCTTGAGCATCCCGTAGCGGTGGATAAGGGCCACTTTTTGGATGTCAAAGGCTTCGAGCGTCTCTTGAGCCAGTTTCTCAAGTCGCTTCTTGGCGAGAGGAAGGTGGCATTCGTACAGGATCGCTTCGACCTCGCACGCCGCTTCGCCATTGTTACGGACGGTCCCCAAGAAAAATACCTGAGCGCCGGCCGCAGGGTCGCCTAAAAAACCAAGCGCACTCTCAACATCTATCGGAGCCTCCTGGATGCTCGTAAGCGCCATTCCTTCCATGATCAACCCCCGCTTACGGGAGGAATTAAAAACACCTCATCCCCTTCGGCCAACACCTTGTCGATTTCCACGACCTCGTCGTTCACGGCGATCGCCATGGCAGGCCAAAGCTCTTCTAGGCCCGGGTAACGTTCGATCAGTACGGCTTTAAGCCTCTCTAAAGTTGCCCCTTCCTGAAGGTCAAGAAGCGCCCCTTTCCCCAAAAAGTCGCCCGCTTGACCAAACCCTCGAATGCACACCTTCATGCCGCCTCCTTCTTTATGATAGGATAGTCCTCTTTTCTTTCAAGCCAAGCACGCATACGGAACGAACAGCTCCCTTTTTGGCTTTGCACGAAAGGGCCGACCTCCCGTTGCAGCCTCCACCACGCCTAGCCTCGAGAAGTTCGGATGACGAGCGTCCCTGCTAGATAATCATGGAGTGCTCGACGCTCGGCATCGAACAAGGGCCATAAAAGGCCAAGCCCAAGCGGAAGGAGAGAAAAAAGAAGCCCTAACTCTCTCAAGAGCGCCTCTTCGAACCTAAGAGACCTAGGGGCAAGCTTGATCAGGCGGAGACCTAGGAGGTATTTCCCGAGCGTTCGGCCAAAGATCCAAAGCGCAAGCACGAAATAGGCAAGACCAAGCAACGCCGCGAGCCATAAGACCGCCTTTAGGCGGGCAAAAAGCGCTCCAAGCCCTTCTTGGAAACTAGCCCCATGACCGGAAATACCAAGGCTCAGAACCCCCACGGCGCATGCAGCGCTAACGACAAACCCACAATCAATCGCAAACGCGCCCAATCTTTGCCCAAACTCTGCCCTTTGAACGCCAGAGTAGTCCGCGTGAACAAACTCAACTTCATTTTCAGGGCCTTCCGCCTCGAAACGCTCGACCCCTTCATCCCTTCGCAAGGGGCCGCTCACGCCTCGACCCATTCGCCCCTTTCCAGCCAACCAAGCAACCTTCCTTCAAGGGAGACACCATCCATTCCGCACTCTTTTTCTAAGCTTTCTAACTCTCCATGGGGAACGAAGGCATCCTCGATGCCAACCCTTAAGAGCCGAACGGAACGCTTGCCCGAATCCGCGAGATATTCGGCCAAAAGAGACCCCAGCCCGCCGATCTTCACGCCATCTTCTAGGCTTACCCAAGCGTTTGCCAGGTTGCTCAACCATTTCAAGCATGCGCCGTCGAACGGCTTTAAGAACCGGGCGTTCACCACGATCGGAGCAAACCCTTTCGCTCGAAGCCTCTGGGCAAGACAAAGCAACGTCGCTATGGTCCGCCCCGTCCCAAACAACGCTAAGCCTTCCCCTTTCGTAAGCACTTCCCAACTGCCTACCTGCAGCGTTTCTTCTTTTAAGATCCCACCGTTTGGGCTAAAGACCGCGGTCGCTTTAGGGATACGGATAAAAAACGGCTTCTCTGAGGAAACGGCCGTGTTGAGCAAAAGAGCAAACTCCCTGAAATCTTTCGGGGCAGCCAAAACCACGTTTGGGATCGGACGCAGATAGGCGATGTCAAACGTACCATGGTGGGTTTGGCCATCCTCCCCCACAAGCCCCGCCCTATCCATGACGAACGTAACAGGAAGATTCTGCAGGCAAACATCGTGGATTACCTGGTCATAGGCCCGCTGGAGAAAGGTCGAATAGATCGCCACAACAGGCTTGAGGCCTTGGGTAGCAAGACCGGCCGCAAACGTGACGGCATGCTGCTCGCAGATGCCTACATCAAACGCACGATCCGGAAAGCGCGTAAAAAACTCTCTTAGCCCCGTCCCGTCCGGCATGGCTGCCGTGACGGCCAACACGCGGTCGTCTTGCTCCGCCAACCGAATCATTGCCTGGCCAAACACCTTGGAATAGCTCCAGCGAGGAGCGTTTGGAGAGGGCTTCTCTTTGGGTTTTATGCCAACCCCATGGTAGGCGCAAGGATCCGACTCGGACGGGGCAAACCCCTTCCCCTTTTTCGTTCGTACGTGAACCAAAACCGGCTTGCGAAGGTCTTTTGTCCGCTCAAAGGCCCAGGCAAGCTCAGACAAATCATGCCCATCGAGTGGCCCCACGTACTGAAACCCCAAAGACTGAAAGAAAAGGCCAACGTCGAGGTAACCACTAGCCAGCCCCTCTTTGATCCCTTTTCCTAGGTAATAAAGAGGCTCCCCGAAGGGGATATTCTTTTTGAGGATCCCCTTGAGCTCGCTTTCTATTCTGAGAAGAGGCCTGGAAACAAGCGCCTTGCTAAGAAAGCTCGCTAAGGCACCGACGTTCTTCGAAATTGACATAGCGTTGTCGTTGAGAACGACTATGAGCCCTTGTTTAAGCGCCTCTTCTTGGTTTAGCGCCTCAAAACTCATGCCAGCCGTAAGGCCCCCATCTCCCAGAACCGCGATTACACGGCCTTCCTGACCAATTCGCCTCTTTGCCGCAAGTATTCCGAGCGAAGCTGATATGGCCGTTCCCGCATGGCCGACACCAAACGCGTCGTGTATGCTTTCTTCTCGTGTTGGGAAAGGTGCAAGCCCTCCATGGCGACGAAGCGTCGGGAACATACCGCGCCTGCCTGTAAGGATTTTGTGAGCGTAGGCCTGGTGGCCCACATCGAACACGATGGCATCCTTGGGGGAAGAGAACGCCCTGTGGAGAGCAACGATGAGCTCGACGGCGCCAAGCGGAGCAGCCAGGTGTCCGCCGTTTTCCAAGACCGTCTTGATGATCAGCTCCCTAATTTCCTGGCATAAACACTTGAGGTCCTCAAGCGAAAGAAGCTTTAGATCCTTCGGCCCGTCAATCTTTTCGAGCACCGCTGAGCATCCCTTGGAATATTGAGAAGTGGGTCGGGGTTTTTTTTATGAATGGCTGGGGCGGGAGGATTCGAACCTCCGAATGTGGGATCCAAAATCCCATGACTTACCGCTTGTCGACGCCCCAATCGATAGGATGCCCCTATGAGCAAGATGCTATAGGATAAAGCTTTCGCGCGCTATGCGTAAAGATCAAGCCTCTCAGTGGCTGGGAAATTCCGTAAACGCCTTTTTCCTTGGCGTCTATAAAGGCCCGCTTCGCCTTTGTTTCCGACAGATACAGACCAAAAGTCGAAGGCCCGCTCCCCGATAGCGATACCTCCTCTGCCCCGCTTTTTTCAAGATAACGTGCACACGCCAGAACGTCTCTTACCATGCCGGACACAGGAAGAAAAAAGTCGTTCGATAAAAACTTGCCAACGTCCATTCTAAAGGCGGATTGAGGGGCTGTCAATGATGCATCCCAAGCTTCGTAGGCGTCTTTTGTAGATACACGCTCTTTGGGGACGAGAATAACATAGTACCCATCCGGCATTGCAACGCTGCGTCCTAGGCGCTCTCCTTTGCCGGAGATCAGCCGACATCCGGGTTCAAGGAAAAAAGGCACGTCGGCCCCTAACAAAACTGCAAGCTCTGCTAGCGCCTCTTGAGCAAGGGGCTTCCCGAAGGCATGGTTGAGAATCCTGAGCATACACGCCGCGTCCGAGCTTCCCCCTCCAAGCCCGCTCGCAACCGGGATACGCTTAAAAAGCCATACCCTTGCCCCAACCTTTCTGTTAACTCGGCGCGCAAACATTCGAAGGGCTTCAAGCACGAGGTTGTCCTTTTGAAGTTCCGCCCCTATACCTGGGGGCATGATGCGCAGCGACACGCCGGCTTCCCCTATGGCCACCCATAGCTCATCGGCAAGTGAAACCTGCTCAAAGACGCTTTCTATATCGTGATAGCCGTCTGGCCTTTTACCGGCAATGCGAAGGGTCAGATTGAGCTTTGCGTACGCCTTGGAAAAAAAAACGCTCCCCATCCCCCCTTATCGCATCCGCAAAGAAAGGTAGAGCGTCGAATCCTGGCGCTTTATCAAAAGCAGGATCGATTCTCCGCTTCGTTTCGATTTCAGGATCGATTTTAGGCTCTCAACGGTATTCAAAGGCCTTTTGTCTACCTCAAGAATCACGTCTCCCGGCGCGATCCCTATAAAATCCGCCTCAGACCCGGGTGTAACCTCCAAAACGATAAGCCCTTTGTCGGCCTCGATGCCGTGCCTTCTGGCGAACTCGGGGGTTAAGGGTGCAAGCGTCATCCCCATGACCGAGGACGAACGCTCTTTCGTGGCCCCCTTATCACCGGAAGCTGTCTCGTCTTCGTCTGGAAACGTCCCGACCTTCACCTGCAGCGAATAGGCCTTCCCATTTCTTAGGATTTTCACCCTGGCAATACTGCCTGGCGGGACACTCGAAACGATCAACGGAAGCTTCGAATATCGATCGATCGGCTTCCCGTTAAATTCGGCAACGATGTCACCCCTCTGGATTCCGGCCCGATCCGCCGGGCCACCCTTGATCACGTCGGCAACAAGCGCCCCCTGGGCTTGTCCCAAGCCCATTGCATCCCTAATTTCCGGCGTAATCTCTTGGATCGAAACCCCAAGCCACCCGCGGTCGATGCGTCCTTTTGTTTTCAACTGAGGAAGGAACGTCCGTACAATATTCACCGGGATGGCGAACCCGATCCCTTGGGCGTTTGCCAGAATTGCCGTGTTGATGCCTACCACCTTGCCTTGAAGGTTTACCAAGGGTCCTCCGGAGTTTCCCGGATTGATCGAAGCATCTGTCTGGAGAAAATCTTCAAGACCGCCCAAGCCTAGGCTTCTTCCCTTGGCAGAGATGATCCCCGCGGTCACGGTATGATCCAGGCCGACAGGATTCCCCATTGCAAGCACCCATTCTCCGACTTCCAGCTTGTCTGAATCCCCGAGCGCTGCGGAAGGAAGAGGCTTGTCTGCCTTGATGCGTATCAGTGCAACGTCCGTACTTTTGTCCTTTCCGACTACCTCGGCATCGAACGTCTGGCCGCCAAGAATGCTCACCCGGACTTGATCGGCCTTTTCAACTACATGGCTATTGGTAAGAATGAAACCGTCTCCTGAGATCACAACCCCCGAACCCAGACTTCGCTGCTTGAATTCTTTTGGCATTTGGCCAAAAAAGCGCTCGAAAAAATCATCGAACGGTGAGCCTGAAGGACCGGAAAATGGCATTGGATAGCTTGGCGCCTTGACCGTCGTCGTGGTGTTGATGTTCACCACGGCGGGATACACCTGCTTTACAACCCCGACAAAGGAGGTCGGGGCAATCACCGGAACCGAAGGCTGAGACTCGGCATCCACCTTAGAAGGGTGGAGCGTAAGCTCTATTTTAAGTCCAGAAGACAAAACTAGGCCGACGAAAGCCCCTACAATGAGAAGGCCGGAACCCCAAAGCAGATACGTCATCTTTTTGCCGGGCATGGAAAATTCCCCTTTGCGGTTCGATTCTTTAGCAGAGCTCAAACAAGATCAAGGGCTGGTTACGATTCTTTGGGTGGGTTCTTGGTCTTGACGAACTCCAGCCTGAGCTCATATAAAATATGATTCAATAAGGCCGATTCATCTTCCGCTAGGTTCCCTTGCGTCTTTTCTTGAATCATCCCCAGAATATCGATCGTCTGCTTTGCGAGCGGCAAGTCTTGGGCATACAGGCCGGTTCTCGGGTCTGCGAGCTTGCCTAAATGAAGAAGGGCAGAGGCATGCAAAGAAAGCAGAAAGCCGACAAAAGATACAGAGGTATCCTCGAGACTCCCCTTCAAGCCAGAGCCTGCCTGCTCTTCGACCCTATCCGTCTTCCCTTCTCCCTCGCGTCCAAGCTTTCTTTTGTCCTCGATTCGAAACCCTTTATATTCGCTCGTTGTGTCCATCTCTAATCCCAACGTACCGCCACACGGCCTTCTTGAACTTCGACAAAGAACTCGCTCGAGGCTTTCCAGTTTAACGTAACCGGCATCTTGACTTTTTCGTCGATCGAACGCTTTAAGAACCGAGCCCCATACTTGATGCTATAGCCCTCCTTGGAGAGCATATCGACCGCCTCTTCGCTTACCCGGAGTTTTTTGTGCATCGATGCCATCTGCCCAGCAATCGAGTCTAAGTACATGCGAGTGATGGCGCGGATTTCATCCGGAGTCAAAGGGTTGAACACGATGATATCGTCCATCCTGTTCAAAAACTCCGGCGAGAAGGCGTCTTCCACGTCACGCATGACGGCCTTTTTGGCGTCTGCCAGTTGGCCCTGCTCCCCCATGAACCCCATCGGCTTTAGGAGCTTTTTAAACCGGTCGGCCCCAATGTTTGAGGTCATGACAATTACCGTATCGCTGAAATACACCCTTCGCCCGCGCCCATCCGTTAGCCACCCTTCATCGAACACCTGAAGAAAAAGGTTTAGCACCTCCTGGCTGGCCTTCTCCATCTCGTCTAGCAAGACAAGGCTATAAGGATTGTCCTTCACGCGGTTTGTCAAAATCCCTCCGCGCTCAGACCCAACGATCCCGCGGGGCATCCCTATGAGTTTGTCAACGCTTATCGCGCCATCCCGGAACTCTGACATGTCCACTCTAACCATGCGATTCTCATCGCCAAACAAAAATTCAGCAAGCACCTTGGCAAGCTCAGTCTTGCCGACACCCGTAGGTCCCAGAAATAGCATGACGGCGTCCGGCCTTGAAAAATTCTCCTTAAGGGGCCCCTTGTTCACTCGAAGATGACGGGTTACCGCGGCGATTGCCTCCCGTTGTCCCACAACTCTCCCAGAAAGATGGGCCTCAAGCTCTTTAAAGCGTTCCAGAGTATCCCTGTAGACCATATCGATCGGAAGCTTTGATTCCTGGGCAACCACCTCGAGCACGTTCTCTGGCTTTACGACGGGCTCGTCCGGCTTGTCTAACTCGACCTTGACACAGGAGGTGTGAAGCCAGCCGATAACCTTGTCCGGCAGCTTGGTGTTTCTTAAATAGCGGTCGGACATATTCAACAGGACGTCAATCGCCTCGTCCGAAATCTCCACGCCGTAGTTGTACTCTAGCCTGGGCTTGATCCCGTAAACAATCTCCCTGGCCTCCTCCTTTGTAGGCTCATCGATATAGACAGGCTTGAAGCGCCTTGCAAGCGCCTCATCCTCTTGAATGAACTGCCTGTACTCGGAAGACGTCGTAGCCCCAATAATCTGAACTTCGCCTTTAGATAAAGCTGACTTGAGAATATTGGCCGCATCCGCTGGAACGCCCATCGCCGAACCTGCACCGATGAGCAGGTGCGCCTCGTCGACAAAAAGGACGATGTTTTTGCGTTCCTTGACCTCATTGATGATCTTCTCCATCCTGTCTTCGAACATCCCTCGAAAGACGGTCCCGGCCACGATCGTGTTCATCTGAAGGTTGACAACCTGAATATCACGGAGACGCTTGGGCACTTTGTAGGGCTCAAGCTCAATCCATCTTGCGAGCCCTTCGATGAGGGCGGATTTCCCCACCCCTGGCTCGCCGATGACCATAGCCGAGTTGGTCCGCTCTCTATGGCAAAGAATTTCGATAACCTCGCGAATCTCCCTCTCCCGGCCGATGATCGGGGATACCTTCCCTTCGTACACGAGCTTGTTCACGTTGACGCCGAACTGCTTGAGGGTGGGGGGTAAATCATACCTCCGCTCTAGCTCCTCCGCCTTCTGATCCCTCCTACGAGCCAAGCGGATCACTTCCTGGGCGACAGATTCTGAACGAACACCAAAACCTTCCATAATTTTGGCCGGAATCCCTTCTGTATCTTGAAAAATAGCCAAAAACAGGTCGATGCCGTCGATATAGGTTCTGCCTCTTCTCTGAGCCTCGTCCCAAGCCGTCTTGAAGGTCGATTTGGTTGGCGGCGGCACTTTCATCCCCCCGCCCAAGTACTGCTTGCAAACGTTTAAGTATTCGTTCAATGCGTGGAGCACTTTTTTTGAGTCAAGCCTCAGCTCGCCCAAGATCTGCTCAAAAAAAGCCATTTCGACCTTCGAAAAGGCCAGAAAGATATGCTCCACCCCGAGGTAGAAATGATGCCGTCTCTGGGACTCCTCGATAGCCTGGGCAAGCACCCGGTAACCGGAGTCTGACAAGCGATCCCTATAGTGAGAAAGATCGATCATCCCTAAAGACCCCCCTGGATTCTTTCTTTCCGCTTTATACAGAGCCTATGCATAGGCCCTGTATTGTCGAAGCCTCTTGATGCGCTCCTCCATTGGAGGGTGCGTGCTAAACAGGTTGGCAAGGCTTGCAGCTTTTAAGGGGTTCACGATGAACAAATGGGCTGTTGCCGCGCTGGCCTCCATGGGAAGCCTTCTTGTACCGTCCGCCAGTTTCTTGAGGGCATCGATCAGCCCATCGGGACTTCCGACGATCCTTGCGCCTGTCGCATCTGCCAAATACTCTCGTGAACGAGAAACGGACATCTGGATCAAGAGCGCAGCGATGGGTGCTAGGATGGCCATGGCAAGCATCGGCAAGATTCCGCCTCTGCTATCTTCTTGGTCTCTGCCTCCAAAGCCACCAAAGAACATGGCAAAGCGGAACATATCCGCCATGTACATAATGGCTCCCGCCAACGTGGCGGCGATTGAGCTGATCAGAATGTCCCGATTTTTCACGTGGGAAAGCTCATGGGCAAGCACGCCTTCTATTTCTCTGGAATTTAAAAGCCCCATAAGCCCGCGTGTAACGGCAACGGCCGCATGTTCGGGGTTCCTTCCGGTGGCAAACGCGTTCGGAGAATCCGTTCCAATTAAATAAAGCTTGGGCATGGGCAATCCCGCCCTCTGCACAAGCCCATGAACGATCCTAAACAGCTCCGGCGCTTCCAGTTCGGTCAAAGGTTTGGCCCGGTACATCCGTAAGACTAATTTATCGGAAAACCAATAGGCCGCAAAATTCATCAAAGCAGCGAAACCGAGTGCGAATAATGCTCCCCCACGGCCCCCAAAAAGCTGCCCCATGAGAACGATCACTCCTGTGAGCAACCCCAAAAGCAGCACTGTTCTGATACGAAGGCCCATATTTCTCCCTTCCTCCTCTCGGAGAATAGCTCTTTTTTACCCTAAGAACTATTATAACCAGCGCCGCTGCAAAGTTTCAACGCCCCTAGGGATGAACGGCTTTGGGTTACTTGTTTTCTGTGACCTCGGCATCAATCACTTCTCCACCCTGTGGACCTTCAGCACCCTCCCCTGTGGCCGCATGTTTGTAAAGCACCTCGGCTAGCTTGTGGGAAGTATTGTTTACCTCGTCGATAGCACCCCTCAACGCCTCCGCGTCTTCTCCGCTTAGGGCTTCTTTGGCACGAGAAACGGCACGCTCGGCTTCGTCAATATGGGGAGCTTCTAGCTTACCCCTGTTTTCGTTCACCGTTTTTTCGAGTGCATAGGCTAGAGAGTCAAGCTGATTCTTCAGTTGCACGACCTCGTGCCGCTTCCTATCCTCTTCGGCATGAAGCTCGGCATCCTTAACCATGCGTTGGATTTCCTGCTCGTTCAGCCCAGAAGATGCCGTTACTCGAACCCTCTGCTCCTTGCCGGTAGCCATATCTTTGGCAGAAACATGCAGAATGCCGTCGGCATCGATGTCGAACGCGACCTCGATTTGGGGAACACCCCTTGGGGCAGCAGGAATCCCATCTAGGTGAAACCTAGCGAGCGTCCGGTTATCCCTGGCCATCTCGCGTTCACCCTGAACGACATGGATTTCAACCGAGGTCTGGCTGTCCGAGGCTGTCGTAAAAATCTCGCTCTTCCTCGTTGGAATCGTCGTGTTTCTCTGAATCAGGACCGTCGTTACACCTCCAAGCGTCTCAATGCCCAGAGAAAGGGGCGTAACATCCAGCAGAAGAATGTCTTTCACCTCGCCCTTAAGAACTCCCGCCTGAATAGCCGCCCCAATAGCCACAACTTCATCTGGGTTCACTCCTTGATGTGGCTCCTTCCCAAAAAAACTTTGGACTAGCTCCTGGACCTTTGGGGTCCGGGTAGAACCGCCCACCAACACGACTTCATGGATGTCTGATGCCTTTAGGCCCGAATCCTGAATTGCCTTCCGGCATGGTTCTAGGGTCCTTTCGAACAAATCCATGCAGAGCTGCTCAAACTTCGCCCGGGAAAACTTCATCACAAGGTGCTTGGGGCCGGTAGCGTCGGCCGTGATGAAGGGTAAGTTGATCTCGGTCTCTAGGGTGCTAGAGAGCTCAACCTTTGCCTTTTCGGCCGCCTCCTTAAGCCGCTGTAGAGCCATCCTGTCGCGGCTTAAGTCGATCCCTTGGTCTTTTTTAAACTCCTGGATGATCCAGTCCATCACGCGCTGGTCTATATCGTCGCCCCCTAGGTGGGTATCCCCGTTGGTCGCCTTGACTTCGGTCACGTTGTCGCCCACCTCAAGGATCGAGATGTCAAACGTTCCTCCGCCAAAGTCGTACACGGCGATCGTCTCTTCCTTCTTTTTATCCAAGCCGTAAGCCAAAGCCGCTGCCGTAGGCTCGTTGATGATGCGCTGCACATTCAACCCCGCGATTCGCCCTGCGTCCTTCGTGGCTTGACGCTGCGAATCGTTGAAATAGGCGGGTACCGTGATCACGGCATCCGTAACGGGCTCGCCTAGGTAGTTCTCGGCCGCCTTCTTGAGCTTCCTTAGGATAAATGCAGAAATCTCGGGCGGCGAATAGCGCTTTCCTCCTGCCTCAACCCAGGCATCCCCGTTGTCAGCACGTACGACTTTGTAAGGGACCTTTTTAATCTCGTCTGCGATCTCGTCGTACTTCCGGCCCATAAACCTCTTTATTGAATAGACAGTGTTTTCAGAGTTGGTAATTGCCTGGCGTTTAGCTACCTGTCCGACCAGAACTTCGCCTTCTTTGGTGAACGCAACAACGGAGGGTGTCAAACGCGACCCCTCCTCGTTGATAACGACCTTGGGTTCTCCCCCCTCCATCACGGCAACAACGGAGTTTGTCGTGCCTAGGTCAATTCCGATGGTTTTTCCCATGGTATCCTCCACTGTTAAATGAGCATTTTATTATTCAAAGATAAGGATAAAGAAAGCTTGATCTCGTAACCGTTCAAGTACTATAATATCTTTTATCCATCGAAACACCGGGGTATCGACGAAGGCTTTTTGTGCCTCTTGAAGCTCTAGGAACAATATAACCAGCATAAAACCCTAGTCAACCAATACGGGAAGTGAGGGCTTATGTTCGAGCTCGCGATCAAAACTGAGGCACGCGTTCAATCCCTCGATATTACGCCTAGGATTGAGCAAAAAATTCAGGAAATTGGCCTAAAAGAAGGCGCCGTCCTAATTTTTTCGCCCCATAGCACGGCCGCAGTCACAATCAACGAAAACGCCGACCCGAATGTCCAGAAGGACCTTCTCGAAGCCCTCGAGAGGCTAGTTCCTTGGGCACCCTCCTATAGCCACGCGGAGGGAAATGCCGATGCTCACATCAAAACAAGTCTCATCGGCCCGTCGGTCCTCGTCCCCGTGGAAGCAGGGAGGCTCAAACTTGGACCATGGCAGGGCGTCTTGTTTCTCGAGTTCGACGGGCCAAGAGCACGAAAACTTTGGGTACGCCCCATGCTGCCCTGGGAATAGCGACCCAAGCAGATTCCCTATCGCTCGAGGTCCTATCCCACTCTTTTCGGATTGCCCCTAAAGCATGTTGCATGCTAATCTTGCCTTATTCGGCAAGCCGTTGACACGGCCTTAATCAATCAAAAGGAGCCCGTTATGCGCCAAATGAGCAGGTTTGGCATCCTTGGAATGTTATTCGGGGCAATCGCCTGCAGTGGGGACGGTCTCGCCTCGGAGACAAGCTACATGCCTGTCGACCAAACGGCTGGGTTTGCTTCCATCATGACAACTCTAAAAAAAGAGGCTCCGCGCTACCGGGTTCGACATCTCAACTACTTGAAGCTTCGCTACGATTTATCCGACAAGCCATCGGGTGCGACAATGTCAAAGGGGAAACCCATTCAGGAAGGTGTTCGGGTTAAGCTTCCACAAGGGGTTACCTGGGAAAGACTTTCTGGCATGGATCCTGAAGAAATTAAACAAAAAGGCCTCTACCCAGAAGGGTTCCTCCCCTTGCCCCACGTTAAGCACGAGGCGGGAGGCCAAGTATATCCCCACTTCCAAATAGAAGAAATCAAAAAACAAGAAGGCCGCTCGCTCGAGCGCTTCGACGTCGAATTTGACCTTCCAGACCGCTTCCTGCCGGAGTTTCCGTCCCCTATCTACCTAACAACCCATCCCGAGTTGGGGGATGTCTCCAAAGGCCAGCTCGTAACCAGGATGAACTACTTCGAGATTTTTAACGGACTTTTAAACCCCAAACAACTCGAAGGATTAAGGCTTTTGCTCACACCCTTCCCTCAGCAAGAGTTCAACGAGACCGCAGACAGAAAAACGGAAAAGGCTAGCCTTGGCGTCGCCTGCTTCGATTGCCACGCAAACGGCCATACCAACGCGGCTTTTCATTTAGTAAACGACATCAGGCCTCAAGAGCTGCGACACCGCATCGATACTCCAACCCTTCGAGGGGTAAATATTCAGCGGCTATTTGGGTCTCAAAGGGCGCTCAAGACCGTCGAGGATTTCACGGAGTTCGAACAGCGTGGAGCTTACTTCGACGGCGACATCGTGATCGCCGTTAAAAAGGGGATCAACATTTTGGATAGGGGACATCAGGTTCATGCCATGGCCGAGTTTCAAGAAATACTCAACTTTCCCCCTGCGCCAAAGCTGGATATCTTCGGCTACCTCGACCCGGGCAAGGCCTCAAAAGCAGAACTACGCGGAGAACGGCTCTTTTTCGGCAAGGCAAGGTGCGGCACTTGCCATCCGGCCCCTTACTATACGGACAACTTGATGCATGATTTAAAGACCGAACGCTTCTTCCAGCCGAAAACTGTAGATGGCCACAGAATGGTCGGAGATGGGCCGATCAAAACCTTTCCCTTGAGGGGCATCAAGGATTCCCCGCCCTACCTTCACGACGGGAGGTTGCTCACGCTCGAGGACACGGTTGAGTTTTTCAACCTTGTTTCCGGGACCAAGCTGAGCAAAGAAGAGAAGCTGGACCTTGTCGCGTTCATTCGAGTTCTATAAATTTAGGCTGAACGAATTTCAAGAGAAGGAAACCCGTGGTAAAGCAAGAGCCCGCCAATGCCCTGTAAATCTGGAGGTCGCAGGCCCCCCGTGAAAATCCTCGCTGCCTTGGGCGCTTTGCTCGCGCTCCTTACGTCGGGGGCTAGCGTTGCTCAGGAGCTTCCTGCGGAAATACAGGGCAACCTCGTCCGGATCGACTTCGAAAACGTCGACCTCCAGGCGATGGTACGCTTCATCTCGAAAATCACGGGGAAAAATTTCATCGTGGACGACTCCGTCAGGGGTAAGGTATCCATCGTAACGCCGGACAAGGTAAGCGTCGATCAGGCCTATCAAATCTTCCTTTCCGTGTTGAACCTAAAAGGCTTCACGGCGGTCAAGGCGGGGCCTGCGATTAAAATCATCCCCACCAAGGACGCCAGGAACGTCCCCTTACCCCTGATTACGCCCGGCTTCACGACGCCAGAAGGCGAGATGTTCGTCACGGAAGTGCTCAAGCTCCGGTACGTGGACAGTCAGGACTTGGCCGGGCTTCTGCAAAATATGATGTCTCAAGATGGCCTGATCGCCGCCTATCCGACGACAAACAGCATCATTTTGATCGACACGGCCAACAACATCTCAAGATTAAAGGAGCTCGCCAAAGAGTTTGACGTAGCAGAAACCTTCTCCAAGATTATGATCATCCCCTTGGAGTATGCCTCCTGTACGGACATGGCGGACAAAGTCCTCTCATTGTTTGGCGAGGGGTATGGTACGGCGGCAAGAAGGCTCCTTACAAGGGGTCGGGCCCAAAGGGGCGCTACCCCTCGACAGTTGTTAGGAGGCATGCTCAAGGTTATCCCGGACGAGCGGACGAACTCTTTGATCGTCATGGCAGACCCCTCTCAGGCCTCTCAGATCCTGGAGGTGGTCAAGCGGCTAGATGTCCAAACCCCCTCCACCTACGGAAACATGTTCGTGTATTACCTAAAAAATGCAGACGCCGAAGAGGTTGCAAAGGTTCTCCAGGAGCTCGCACGAACGGAGCTTAGCGAGCAAACGTCCGCCCAAGCCGGGCAGGCTCTCACCAAGGAGGCCCAGCTAGGGGTTGTAACGGGGCAGTTCCAGGGGCCCGTAAAGATTGCTGCCGACAAGGGAACCAATTCTATCATAGTGTTTGCATCCCAGCAGGACTACCGCATGATCGAGACGGTCTTAAAAAGGCTCGACATCCGAAGAAACCAGGTGTTTGTCCAGGGGCTCATCGCGACGCTCAGCGTCAACGCGTCCAGGGACTTGGGCGTATGGATAAAGGGCGGCGGCAACGTGGGCAACAACGCCGTGGGCGGACAGACCCTGCCGGGCGGGGGGCCAGGCACCTCGCAAGGGAATGAGACAGGCATGCTGCCAAGTCAGGGAGGACTCGGGACTTTGCCAAGCCAAATGCAATCGGGCCTGGAAACAGGGGCTGGAGGAATTAGCGCCGCTCAAGCGGGCGGACAAGCGTTTTCCTCTACGTTCATGAACCCATTTTCGCTACCTGGTTTTGCCGCAACGGCCATCAGCGGCGGGATGGTAAACATTGGCGGCCAGCAGATCCCCTTGTGGCAGGCCGTAATCCAGGCCGTGGCCTCGGACAGCCGCTCGGATGTGCTCTCCACGCCGTACCTTTTGGCCATGGACAACCAAGAGTCCGAAATCAACGTAGGCCAAGAAGTGCCCATGCAAGCAGGGACCACGCTAACCGCCACGGGCATGACCCAAAGTTCCATCGAACGTCAGCCCGTGGGCATTATCCTCAAGATTACGCCAAAAATCTCCGAGGGGGACCTTATCCAGCTCGAGATCTACCAAGAGGTTTCTCAGGTTGACAGGAGCGCCTCATACACTGACCAATTCGGGTACACGACCAACAAGCGAACGGCCAAAACGCACGCCGTTGTCAAAGACAACGCGACGATCATCATCGGGGGGCTGATCGATACGAACGTCTCGAAAATAATTAGCAAGGTGCCTATTTTAGGCTCTATCCCCATCCTGGGATACCTGTTTAAAACCGAGGGAACGCAAGCGACAAAGCAAAATCTCATTATTCTTCTTACGCCCCACATCATTCGTACGCCGTCCGATATCGACCGCTACCGGATTGAACAAGAGCTTATGTTCGAAGAGTTCAGGCTGCGCAATAAGATTCATCTGAGGCCAGAAAGGCTCGGGGAGGGCAACTATTAGAACCCAGGAAGCCAAGAAACAGGATGTAAGGGCGTTTCCGAACTTTCTGCCTTTGGGTGAAATCTTGACGGAGGCTTTTCAGGTCCCAAAGGAAGCCGTCGAAGAGGCGCTCAAGATCAAGGAAGCAAAGGGGTCAAGGCTAGGAGAGACGCTCGCCTCCCAACGCCTAGTCCCTGAAGAGACCATCTACGAAGCGCTTTCGGTGCAGTTCTGCATCCCTTTTGTGCGGGAGTTCTCCCAGAGGCATATTGACCCTAAGCTTACCGAGGGAATTCCTATCCAGTTCGCCAAGCGCCACATGGTCATTCCCCTAAAAGACGAGCATGGGGATGTTTTCGTAGGCATGGCTGACCCTACCGCCTACGAAGCGTTCCTCGACCTCGTGGGGCACCTTGGGATTCCGCCAAGAAAAGTGCTCATGCCCAAAGAGGCCGTTCTCACGCTGATTAACCTGGCCTACAACCAAGGCGGAGATTCCCCCGAGGAAATGATGGGCGATTTGGATGCGGGCGGGTTCGAGATGTTTGCACACGACCTTGAGGAGCCCCAGGATATCCTTGATTCCGATTCAGACGCTCCCGCCATCCGCCTGGTGAACATGCTGCTCGTCCAGGCCGTAAAGGGAAGGGCCTCCGACATCCATATCGAGCCGTTTGAGAAGGACTTGAGCGTCCGGTTCAGGATCGACGGCGTGCTCTACGAGATCCTAAGGCCCCCAAAGCGGATGCAAGCTTCGATCGCATCGCGCATAAAGGTTCTGGCATCGCTGAACATCGCAGAGAAGCGACTTCCTCAAGACGGCCGGATTCGGATCAAGATCGCAGGAAGGGATATCGACATTCGGCTCTCCACGATCCCCACGACATACGGCGAGAGGATCGTCATGCGCCTATTGGACAAGACGGTCATCCTACTCAAACTAGGTGAACTAGGCTTGAGCCAGGAAAGGCTGAGCACCATCAAGCGGCTCATCACAAGAAGCCATGGCATCATCCTCGTTACAGGCCCGACAGGCTCGGGAAAGACGACCACGCTGTATGCCGCGCTCAGCCATATTAATACCGCAGAAAAAAATATCATTACAGTTGAAGATCCCGTCGAGTACCAGCTCCCAGGCATAGGCCAGATTCATGTCAATCCCAAGATTGAACTTACGTTTGCAAGCGGACTGCGCTCTATCCTTCGCCAAGACCCCGACGTGATCATGGTAGGCGAGATCCGGGACACAGAAACGGCCGAGATCGCAATCCAGGCCTCTTTGACGGGCCACCTCGTCCTTTCGACACTGCACACGAACGATGCCCCAAGCGCCGTGACACGGCTGATTGACATGGGGGTCGAGCCCTTCCTCGTTTCCTCTTCGGTCGTGGGCATTCTTGCCCAGCGCCTCGTTCGTATCGTGTGTCCTCATTGCAAGAAACCCTACACGCCAAAGCCCCTCGAGCTGAAAGAGGCGGGCATCGCACAAGAAGAGCTACAAAGCGGGCAGCTATTCCACGGGGAAGGCTGCAAGGCGTGCATGGGCACGGGCTACCACGGCAGAATCGCGCTGTTCGAAATTTTGGTCGTGGATGATGAAATCCGCGAACTCGTCGTCCAGAGGAGCGACGCCGCCACGATCCGTCAGCTTGCTGTCAAAAAAAGAATGGTAACGCTAAGAGAAGACGGAAAACAAAAAGTCATCCAAGGAATTACGACCACGCAAGAACTGCTTCGCGTAACGGGCGAAGACATCTTTTAAGCGATGCCGGTATTCAGCTACAAAGCCCTTTCTCCCGGCTTAAAGAAGCCCAAGGAAGGCGTACTCGACGCCGAGAACCCTCGTGCCGCCAGAGACAGGCTCAGGCAGCTTGGGCTTTTCCCGGTCGAGATCGTCCAGGAACACTCCGAAGATGCGAGGAGGCCTGCCAACGGGGCTAAGCGCTGGCTGTCGCCTAGGCTTGCTTCTGGCGAACTCGCGGTTTTAACAAGACAGTTGGCCACGCTGCTTAAGGCGGGCTTGCCCCTTGTCGAGGCGCTCAAGGCATTAGAAGAGCAAACCGAGAACGCCACGCAAAGGCGGGTCCTTTCGCAAATCAAGGACAAGGTGCTCGAAGGCAGCGCACTGGCCGACGCGCTTGGAAGGTTTCCAAAGGCGTTTCCCGAACTTTACGTCAACATGGTTCGCTCGGGAGAATTCACCGGAAGGCTGGATACCGTCCTTGAGCGGCTTGCCGAGCACTTAGAAAAACAACAGCTTTTAAAGAGCCGACTCGTTTCCAAGCTCGCCTACCCCGTGTTCATCCTGCTTACGAGCTTGGGGATTTTGACGCTGCTTATGGCCTACGTCGTCCCCAAGGTAGGCTCGATTTTCTCCCAACTGGGCAAGAACCTTCCTTTGCCAACGCGCATTCTCCTTGGGGGGTCAGAGTTCTTCAAGGAGTCCTTTCCGCTGCTTATTGGCATAAGTGTCCTTGGTGGGGTATTCTTGAACCGCGCCCTGAAGACAAAGCCCGGCAGACGCTTGTTCGACCGGTTCCTGTTTGAACTTCCCGTTGCAGGCGGCTTGCTTAAGAAAATCTCTGTCGCTAGGTTCTCGAGGACATTAGGGGTTCTGCTGTCGGCCGGTATCCCCCTTCTGAAGGCGCTCGAGATCACACGGCCCATCATCAACAACGTGCTTTTCCAAGAAGCCCTTCAACGCTGCCAGGAGAGGATCAGAGAGGGGGGCTCCATGGCTCAAACGCTCAAAGAAAGCGGGCTGTTCCCCCCGATGCTCGTCCATATGGTCTCCGTGGGCGAGCGTTCGGGCGAGCTCGAATCGATGCTGCTCAAGGTGGCGGAGAGCTACGAGACGCAAACGGAATCATCGATCGAGACGGTCATGGGGTTGATCGAGCCAGTGATGATCCTTTTTATGGGGGGTATAGTCGGGTTTGTCGTCATGAGCATCCTCTTGCCTATTTTTGAAATGAACCAATTGATCAAGTAGGGACGGAAATGCAAAAAAAAGGGAAGGATAAAAAGTACCGAGGCCGTTGGCCGTACGAAGAGGGCTTTACGCTCATCGAGATCATGATCGTTGTTATCATTATCGGCCTGCTGGCCGCGCTCGTGGCCCCAAGGCTTTTAGGAAGGGTCGAGGAGGCAAGAAAAACGACCGCGCTGACCCAGATCCGCCAAATCGAGCAGGCGTTGCAGATGTACAAGGTGGACAACGGACTGTACCCCACGACCGAGCAGGGTCTGCATGCGCTTATCGAGCCGCCATCGATCGAGCCCATCCCCCGCAACTATCACCCGCAAGGCTACATGGAACGCATCCCCAAAGACCCCTGGGGGAACGACTATACCTACCTCTCCCCAGGAAATGTTGACATGTATGGCAGACAAAGGCCCTACGAGATCGTCTCGCCTGGCCCAAACGGCCAGCTTGACGAACCTGGATCTCCTGGGTACGACGACATTGCAAGCTTTGAAACGAGCGATGGACAAGAAGAGCAAGCGCCTATCGGCCTCACGCCTAGACGACGCTAACGGGTTCACGCTTATCGAGGTTGGCCTGGTCGTCTTTTTAATCGCTCTTTTGGCCGGCATTCTCGTGCCAAGGATGGACTCGGTTTTCGGGTTTCAAGGGCAGCGCAACATTCGAATTCTCAGGGCACTTCTAGAACAGGCCTCGCAAGACGCTATTCTTCGGCCAAGCCCCTTGTACGTCCATCTTGACCTGGACTCGGGAGAAGTCTGGGTAGACGGAGTGCCAACGGCTTCCAACGAACGCCTCTCGATCCAGCCCTACGCCACCTTGAGGCTTGGCAAGGATGTTCGTATCATTGAGGTCCGTAAAAGAGGCGGAAAACCCATCGCGAAGGGAACGCTTACGCTTGCGTTTTCGAAGGACAGCATACCCGAGCGCTTTGTATGGGTGGCCCAGGACAACACCGGACGCATCCAGACGCTCTGGATGAACGCATTAACCGGTCTTGTGTCCATAGAACCCGGACGGATCCCGGAAAAGTTGTTCGAGCAGTATGAAGACCAGCCCTTTTACCCGGGGATTTAGCCTTTTAGAGGTGCTCGTCGCGCTTGCCGTTTTCGGATTCACGGCCGTGGCATTGATTGACGAGCTCAACGCAAGCCTCGCGCTCGTGGCCAGACAAACCACCCGCCTGCAGGACGCGCTCGTCATCCAGAGGGGGTTTGGCCTGCTCGATGTCGAAAACTGGAAGGCGGCCAAGGAGGACAACGCTCAAGGAAAAGAACCCGCCCCACCCGGGCAGGGACCGGTTCAATTCCCCCCGCTTCCGTGGGTAGACGAAGAGCTTGAACAAACGACCCCGAGGATGAAGGCCGAGGAGGTTACTTTAACGATCGAGGATTTCCCCCAGATGCTTGGGGTGAAAACCTGGCTGGAGAAAAGGAACGAGGCCGGGGCCTTACAAACGCTGGGAGAACGCCTCGTTCTTCAAGAAGACCCAAAAATAATGGAATCCTTCAAGAAGATGCTCCAGTCCGGCAAGATGGGCGAGGGCTCCAAGGAAAAGGCCAAAGAGCATGCCTCCAGCACAGAAGAGCCTGCCAACCCCCCCCAGCAGCCGAAAAAATCCCCATGAAGGCATTCACATTGCTCGAGGTGCTCGTTGTCACGGTCATCCTTGCCATGATCGCGACAATGGCTCAATCTAGCCTTTTTCAGGCCTCCAACGCAGCGGAACACGCGAGCGCCAGCTCAGAGTTCCACGTTGCGTTGACAAGGGGGCTTTTTATTCTTACCAAGGATTTGACCAACCTTTCGGCCGATGCCAAGGGTGAAGCTCAGCCTATTCAAAATTTTCAAACTGGGTTTGGAAATTCAAGCCTTGATGCCGTCTTGTTCCGGACCCTCTTGGGCAAGGATCCAGCCGACGACTCGCCCTTTTCAGACAATGCCTGCGTGGGCTATTTCGTCATGAAAGACCCTATAAGTAAGGTAATGACGCTTTTTCGATGGCTCAAGGTCCCTTACGATGGAAGCCTCGAAAAGGGAGGCACGCTAGACCCGCTTATCCCAAACGTCCAAAGCCTGAATTTTTGGTTTTTTGACGGAGACACCTGGAAAGATACATTGCCTAACCCTCCAAATCTAGGCACGAATGCCCCTTCGCAAGGCGCGAACCTTCCCATCGCCGTAGCCGTGGAAATACGCGTCAAAGACCCAAACACTCGCTCCATTGCCACTTACCGTCAGGTTGTCCCAATTCCTGCCGGACTGCAGCAAGGGCAAGCAGGCGACAACAAGGCCCAAAACGGCCGGCCTCAGCAAAACCAAGGGGCCTCAACTTCGCCACCTCAAGGAAAACCTAGCCCATGAAGCGGCCGTATGCTCCAAGCGGGTTTGCACTTTTGCTAGTACTTGCCGTCATCGCACTGCTTGGCGTGATCACGGTCGGGTTAAACACGCGCGTCGTCTCGCATACACTAGCCCTTCAGGAGTATGCCACCTCACAAAAAGCGTACGCCCTCGCGGCATCCGGGGTTGAAATCGCAAAGGTTGCGCTCAAGCTGGACGCTTGGGAAAACAAATCCGACAGCTTCTTCGATCGCTGGGCCAAGGTGCCAAATGGTATCCAAGACAAACAACTTGGCGGGACCATCACGCTAACGATCGAAGACGAGGCCGCAAAGCTCAATCCAAACGCTTTTCTCGGAAACGCTCAAGGTACAAACCGGCCCGGGGGCGGACAACCCTCCCCTCCTGGGCAAGACTCGCCTGAGAAAGGTACGCGAAGCCCTGAACAGCCCGTTGAAAGCCAAGAAAACAAGGCCACAGGCGAGGGGTATGGGGGTGGAAGCCGCCAAGTAGCCAAGCTCGAGGAGCTCCAAGCGGTGCTTGAACGGCTCTTTGAGGAGCTTGGACTTGGCCAAGAGCGCCTAGAGAGCCTTATGGATTGGCTTGACTCGGACGATGAGCCAAGACCGAACGGGGCGGAAAGTGACTTTTACCAAGATCTCACCACACCCTTTACGCCAACAAACGGCCCTCTGAGCACGCTCCTTGAAATACGCCTCATCAAAGGGTTCGACCACGAAACCTTTGAAAAGCTCAGGCCTTATATAACCGTCTACTCGGAAGGGAGTGTAAACGTAAACACGGCTGACAGGATTGTACTGGAAAGCCTGTCTTCCAAAATTAGCCCGTTCGTAGCGGACGACATCATCAAGTCTCGAGAAAACGAGCCTCTCGAGGACAAGGCAGAGCTTCAGAAGATTCCAGGGTTGAGCGACGAGCTGGCTGGAGGCGTGTTAAACTACATGAATACCGCATCCAGTACGTTTAGGATCCTTTCCACGGGGAATGTGGGCAGTTCTCAGGAAACGATTGAATGCATTGTACAAAGAAAGGATGATGGTTTTACGGTGTTACGCTGGGTATGGCTTTAGTTCGTAATCTTTCATGGCCGTCCCTTTCTCGGCTTTTGACGGGGGATTATGTTGCGATCGACCCCTTCTCAAGCCCGGCCGTTTTTTTGCATGCAACGATCGGCTTAAGAGGAGCCCCAAGCTTTTCCGTTTACAGCCAGCAGCATGAAGCCGACGACGGGATGCCTAACATTGCAGACCTTCTCGATGCCCTGCCACAAGACTTGGCAAACACCGTACGGGACTCAGGGACAGGCGTTTGCATCGTCCTACCCGCAGAGGTGTTTGCATTCAGAGGGCTTGTGCTCCCCTTCTCGAAAACGAGCGATGCCATGAAGGTGGCCCCGCTAGAGCTGGAACCCAGGCTGCTATGGGGACTTGAGGGGTCTTCTATCGGGCTTGTCCCCAACCGTACTCCGAAAGGCACTCAGATTCTTGCCGCCGCGATGAAACGTTCCTTCTTGGAAGCCGTCAAAAAAGAAATACGGGAAGCCTCGCTTGACAACGCCTTTCTCGAGTGCGAAGGGTTCGCGCGTCTTCGCGACCTCAACCATGCCCTACGGAGCAAAAAGGGCGAAGCAACACCAAAAGGCCATTTATTCTTTGACCAATCAACATCGGGCGTTCATGTAGGCTATAGCACTCCAGGCCAAGGAAGCGCGCTACAATTCCTCCCTGCAAAGCCTTATGGAAGCAAGGAAGCGCTTCTTACCGGCGCGGCTTACGTCCTGAAATGTCTCCAAGGCGAGCTCAGTATCGGCGTTCCACTCGTCGTCCGAGCAAGGGAAACCGAATGGTATGAAATTTGCGAAAGGGCCTTTGGCGGAACCTTTCAGGTCGTTCGGCTAGAAGAAGACCCTTCTTGGGGACACGCCTTTCATCTAAGGGGAGCGCTACGCGCGTTCTTGGATGGAACACCCTCTCCGAGGCCAGTTCCTTTTACTATCGGCAACGGAAACGGCGTACATTTGTTGCCCCAGGCCGTTTCGCTCCTTAAGGAGGGGGCGGCGATAGGGGCCTTTATCTTGCTTCTTTTTGGCCTCCTCACGGCCGCGACGTACATGAAGACCAAGGCAACCTTTGAGACGCTTGTATCTCAAGAAAGGGCGCTGTTTACACAGGCGTTCCCGCAAGTCCAGCCCGTCATCAACCCTTTGACCCAGGCAAGAACGCTAGCCACTCAAGAAAGGGACATTAGGGAGGCATACCTCGGGGCGGTTGGGCCTGCCCCTTTTGGTGTTGCCCTGGAAACTCTAGCCCAAATCTTCTTAACCGAAGGTGCCGCCAAACTCTATGAGGCGTCTTACCGGCAAGGAGAACTGCGGGTTCTGGCCGTTGCAGAGGATACGACGGCCTACGAGAGGCTTAAGGCAGCCTTGCGCCCTGTTGGCCCGTTCGTAGGCGTCCGGTTCGAGAATGTCCGCGTCCAACAAGACGGGGTCGTGTTCACGCTCTTCCTTAAGCTTTCGCCGGCGCTATGAAACGTATCGTCGGTGTACTTAAGGAGCGCTTTGAGAGGCTTTCGCAAAGAGAGCGATGGCTCGTTGGCTTTGCTTTTGGGTTGGCGCTCTTCTTCTTTGCGTGGACAAGCGCAATCGAGCCCGCAGCTACACGGTTTCAGAGGTTGAAAGGGGCCATACCTCTAAAACAACGCCAAATCCGGGACTTGGCCGCAAATATCCAGGAGGTTCAGGAGTCCCGCCAAAGAATAGCCCAAATTCTCTCAAGCGCACAAAAAGCGGCCGGAAAACCCTCCCCTGCGGCTGAAATGCAAGCCATAATCGCCAAGCTCGAGCTTGGGGAGAACTTAGGCGACATGCTTGCAGCGGAGCCAAAACCCTTTCGTGACATCTCCTCGGAACCGCTTGAAGTGCGATTGAGCCAAGTTCCGCCAGAAAAACTTATCACGCTCCTAAGAGAACTCGACGGCGCCTGGCCGCGCATCAACGTCCAGAGCTTTTCCGCAAGAAGAAACAGGGAAAATGCCGAAACCCTCGATATTTCGCTAGGATTGACATTCTTAAGGCCAAAGACCTAACCGGCCAGGTTTTCCCCCCCATCTACGCGGATCGTGTTCCCCGTACACCAGGTATTGTCGAAAGGAGAGAGTGCGACCGTCGCGATCAAACGTCCTACATCTTCAGGGGCGGTCAGCCTGCCTGCGCTCGAACGCTCGAGGGCAAGGTTGACCATCTGCTCTGCCCCGGGGATCTTCTCGAGCGCCGGCGTCCGGGTAACACCGGCAAGAATGGCGTTTACGGACACTCCGCTTGGGATAAGTTCGTAGGCAAGCTGTCTTACGTGCGCCTCAAGGGCAGCCTTGGCAACGGACACCGGCCCATAGCTCGGCCATACCCGCGTACCTCCGGCCGAAGTCATTGCGTACGCTTGGGTACCCTGCTCAAGGAACCCCGCCCCATAGAGGTCTTGCATCCAGTAAAGAAAGCTATTGGCCATGACATCGATCGTCATCTCAAGTTGGGATCGACTCACTCGCTCTTTCGGGCTTTTTGCAACAACCGGCTTGAGCGTACCGAATGCAAGAGAATGAAGGAAAACGCTCAAACGAAAAAAGGATTCATTCCTTAGACGAGTCATCTCTTCGATAACTAAGGATCGCTTAGAGTCGTCCGCTGCGTTGACGTTAAAGAAGACCGCCCGAACACCAGCCCGTTCAATGTCGCTCTTTAGCCTCTCGACTACCTCAAGGCCACCTTTCCGGTCGAGGTGTACACCGAATATCGAAACCCCGCCTTTGGCCAGCTCAAGCGCGGTGGCTTTCCCAAACCCACTCGAAACGCCAAGGATTAACGCAAAGCGTTCCATGAATCCTCCTAGTAGTTGACTTTCTTTCCTGAAAGGAGGATACTTAGAAAAGATGCTTTCAAAGGCGCGGGGTGGAGCAGTCCGGTAGCTCGCCGGGCTCATAACCCGGAGGTCGGTGGTTCAAATCCACCCCCCGCTACCAATTCCCTCAAAAGGCTGCGTCCCACGAGAGCACCCCTAAAGGGACCTCTCTTTCAAGAAGCCTTCTTTTATGCTCAAACTCCAGGATTTCTGCCGCTTTCTCAAAACGCTCTAGGGCCATCGAGTACTCCAGTAACATCTGTTTTTCAAGCGTGCTGATCGGCATGCTCGAACACGCTGCGTTCATGAAGTCTTCTTCGTCTAGCTCGAAGGTCATGTCAAGCAACTCGAGAATCCACTCGACATGGTCCTCTTGATCTTCGGAAAGCCTGTAGATGTCTAGAAACAGCTCCTCCATAAGCGTCCTTAACTTGCGCATTCTTGGGACATAGCCGGAAATCTGACGATCGTTGAGCACCTGTACGACAAAAATCGGGAAGGGATAATCTGCCACTTCGCGCTGCACGCGGAAGCGCTGAGTGCCCACGAAAGTGATTGCGTACTTCGCCTCCTCGAGCAGCTTGACTTGGGAGACCATCCCAAGGCACCCTACTTCGTACCAGCCCTCCTCAAGGTTCTTGGCAAGGCTAGGGAGCGTCTTTTTGAGCAGAATCCCGACCTGCTCCCCCCGCTCGAGCGCTTGCTCTGCCATGGCGATATCCGAAGGCTGGGAGGTGATGATCGAGACCGTACTGCCCGGAAAGAGCACGTAAGATGCCGTGAACATGACGGGGACAACCCGAACCGAATCCTCTCTCTCTGCCTCGTCCTCAAAACCCTGCAAAGGCATAAACATACCTCAAAACCTCCGTTAAATTCTTGAAAAACACTGCGGCGTTTTAGGGTTTTATGCGTTTATTATACCACTGAACAAAATCGCTCAATCCTTCTTGAAGCCCGATCTTTGGGCAATACCCAAGCTGCTCCCGTGCTTTTGTGATGTCGGCCCATGTTTGAAAAAGTTCGCTAGGAGGGGCGGGAACGAGCCGAATATCGGCCTTCTTGTTTGTCGCCTCCTCTAGGGCCTCGATAAGGGCAAACAAAGAAACAGGATGCGAGGTTCCAAGGTTATAGGTTCGCACAACGCCCGGCTGGATGGACAGCTCGATCGCTCTACGAATTCCTGCAACAATATCCAAGACATGCGTAAAATCACGCCGCATGCTCCCATCCCCAAAGATGGTGAGCGGACGGTCATGGAAAAGTTGGTTAAGGAACTTATGAATGGCCATTTCTGGACGCTGCCTAGGACCGTAAACCGTAAAAGGCCGAAGCACGATACCGGATAGGTCGTAAAGGCGAGCGTAGAGGGCAAGAAAACGCTCTGCCATAAGCTTGCTCATGCCGTAGGGAGAGCTTGGGTCGAGCTCGGAATCGTCCTCAAAAAAACGGCCTGGCTTATTGCCGTAGACCGAGGACGAGGAAATGTAAACGATCTGACGGACACCGGCTTCCTTCGCCTCTGCAAGAAGGCTTACAAGCCCCTCTACGTTGGCCTGAATGTACCCCACAGGGTCGAGGAGGGAAGGCCGGACCCCTGCCCTTGCAGCCAAATCTACGATGCAACCAATTGGATTGGCGGAGAATATCGTCTTAATAAGAGTCCGGTTGCGCGTATCACCGAGTATAAACCGGAACGCCGCCCCCTTAGATCTGCCAACCTTCGATAATATCGATAGGTTTTCCAGCCTAAGCATCGGGTTATAGGTGCTTTTGTCTAAATTGTCTAGAACGAGCACTGGAACACCGTCGCCTAGCAAGCTCTCGACAAGGTGCGAACCGATAAAACCAAGCCCACCCGTTACGAGCGTCCATGCCTTGTTTGAAATCGGCGCGTTATCGCCGCCGAAGGCCATCCTCAATTCTCCCGTCTTCCGTTCTTCCAATCCCAACAAGGTAAAAGATGCCTCCTATAGAAGATCCGAGCAACAAGACCAGCAACCAAAGCAGGCTCAACGCCGTCGCGCTATTCAGCGGAACTCCCGCGGCCCGAAGACAAAGCACGTATCCACCCTCTCGAAGGCCAATTCCAGAGACGGTCACGGGCAACATGCTCACCAACGAAACAAGGGCTACAAAGAACACGTAGTACAAAAAGCCCACGTGCAACCCGAGCCCAACCCCCAAGAGGTAATGGGCAAACCCGAACCCCGCGTAAAAGACGAGGGAAAAGGCGTAGGCCCAAAGAAGCGGGGCTAAGGAGCTGGGCATCACCTCAAGCCAACGAAGACGTTTGCCCAAAAGCCCGAACACAAGAACCCCGACGACGCCTAGTATGCACACCAGGACAGCCATGGCCTTGTTTTGCAAGAACCCCCCTACCCAAGGGAGCGAGGCCAGCACCTCGGCGTCCGTCAGAAGGTATGCAACGCCCAAAACGGACAAAAGCCCAAACCCTCCCGTGGCCCTTTCTAGGAACACGCTTGCCGCACTTTCTTTGAGCTTGCCCGTCCTTGCAGTAAAATACCACACCCTGGCAACGTCTCCGCCGACTGTTGTGGGAAGAAACATCGAAAAGAACATCCCGATGTAATAAAGAATCACGTACAAACCAAGCCCGTACCGGATGCCTGGCAGGAGTGATTCCGCGATGATCTTCCATTTTAACGCGCACAAGGCCTGGGCGGCGAGGTACATTAGCAAGGAAGCCGCAATGAAAGGAATCACTCTAGGCTTAAGCAAATCGAGCGCATCCAAAACGGGCACACTCTTAAAGAGCAACCAGACAAGCAGAAGGCTCACCCCGAACCGCGCCGCAAAGCGGGTCAGGCCCCGATACCTAGGCCTAGCCGAGCGTATCTTGGGCTGCACGGAGGATATTTCGGACGGCATAGGGGCGTTTCCCGGAGCTGAGAAGTTGGCTCCTTAGGAAAAGTTCGGCAACGATTCCAAGAAGAAAAACCTGAAGGCCGCTAAGAATCAAAAGGACCCCGAACAGAAGGAGCGGTCTATTGCCGATGTCGGCATTCCAGAGAATCTTGTAAACGGCAAGCCCCGAATCGATCGCCAGCCCGGAAAGTACCATTACAAACCCGGCAACCCCGAAGAAATGGAGAGGCCTTGTGGCGAACGATTGTATATAAAGGAGGACTAGCAGGTCGACAAGCACCTTGAGCACACGGTTGAGCCCGTACTTGCTCTTCCCGGCATGCCTTGGGTGATGTCCTACCTCGACTTCTTGAATCTTCGCGCCGGAAAGCGCGCACAAAACGGGCAGGAACCTGTGAAGCTCTCCGTAGACGAGGATTTCCTGAATAACCTCCCTTTTGTAGGCCTTGAGCGAACAGCCAAGGTCACGAACCGGAACGCCCGTAGCTTTGGAAATCAGCCAGTTGGCTATCCTAGATGGCAGCTTTCTTGTCAAAAAACGGTCTTTTCGCTTCGAACGAACCCCACTCACCACATCGCACCCGGTGTGCTCTAGTACCTCCAAAACTTTTGGTATGTCTTGAGGGTCGTTTTGGAGGTCTGCATCCATCGTCACTATAAGCTCACCCTTAGCCTCATTAAAACCAGACTGAAGGGCGGCACTCTGGCCGAAGTTCTTGCGTAACCGAACAACCGTTACGCGCCTGTCGGCTTCATGGATCGCCTTGAGAAGCGCGAAGCTCCCATCCTCGCTCCCGTCGTCAATATACAAAATTTCATAAGGCTTGGCCATATGGCCAAGCACCACGCTCAAACGCTCGTGCAAAGCCTTAAGGTTCGCCTCTTCATCCTTTATGGGGATGACAACGCTCAGAGAAAGACAAGTGGGATCTGACAAGCTTGTTTAGCCTACGAAGGTTCCGTTTGGGTTCTTATCGCAGGGTGTTGCGATTCTTTATAAAGTACCTTAGCCTATCGTTAAGCGGTTTATCAAGAAGGAGGGTTCAGGATGGTCAAACACCTGCTTTTTTGCTCGGACGGGTCTCGGTGTGCCAACAAGGCCAGAGAAACGGCTTGCCATTTGCATGAGGTCTTCGGATGCAAGGTATCTGTCGTCTGCGTGGCCGATATCCCGGACGATCTCAAAAAAACGGAAATCTTCAAAGACGAGGATTCCCGCGAGATCCTAAAGCGGTACTCTAGCGGGCTTGTTGCCTGGGGAAAGGGGGTTCTGGAAAAAGACAGGGCCTTTTTAGAAGAAAAGGGCGTGCAGGCGGCCTACCACCTCGAGAAGGGAGCGCCTACCCAAGCCATTGTGCGGCTTGCTAAAGGCAAAGAGGTCGATTTGATCGTGATCGGATCCAGAGGCCTGTCCGAAATGACAAGCCACCTCATAGGTAGCGTCTCGGATGGAATTAACCATAAGGCCCCCTGCAGCGTCTTGATCATTCATTAACGCAAAACGAAGGAAGCCATATGCCGAAGACACCGGCACTGTTCGAGCCCGTCCGATTCGACGGAAAACAGCTCCGCTTGCTAGACGAAACCCGTCTACCCGAGGAGGAGTCCTGGGTTTCGATCGAAGGGCTGCGAGGACTCCTCCAGGCCGTAGAACGAATGCAAACTCGAGCGTTCGGGCAAGTACTCGCCCTGGCCTACGGGCTTATCCTTGGCGAGCGGGAGGGGTTCAGCCCAGAGCAGGTTATCCAGGCGTTTACAAGCGCAAGGCCGACATTTCCGTTTGATGGGATTGGAAGGCAGATTCTCTCCAATGCACCGCCAGGCATGGGCATTTCCGAGGGTGCCCTTTCGTTCATCCAAACCACGCTCAAGCTCAGGCGTACGCGCGCAGAAAGGCTTGCAAAGCTCCTCCCGGACCCAGCATACCTTTTGACCCATTGCCATGTCAGCGGGGAGCTCGGGTTGGCACTGGCGATCGCTAAAGAGGCAGGAAAACGGGTCAAGGCATACCCGACGCTCACGCGCCCCTACGGCCAAGGTGTCCGTCTTAGTGCTCCGGAGTTTCTCTCGCTAGAAATCGAGACCGAGCTCGTGGCGGACAACGCCGTACTGCAAACCCTTGCGGGGGGGAAGGTGAACCTGGTCGTGATCGGCTCGGACAGGTCAAGCCAGCAAGGGGACATCCTCAACAAGGTTGGCTCGTACACGGTTGCGTTCCTCGCCAAGGCGTTCCACGTGCCCCTATTCGCGCTCGTCCAGGAGATGGGGGCAGACAAGACCCTCCCCGTTCCGCTTCCGATTGAGTTCCGGGACCCGAAAGAGGCCGAACCCCCAAAATTGACCGTACCGGTAGCGTACCTGTACCCATCCTTCGACGTGGTCCCAAGGCATCTTATCGCCAAACGCATAGGGTTTTTTGGCGTTTACGATCCTTTGCCGGTCATGCGCGATGACAGCCTAACGCCTTTCCGTATCGAGGTGCAAGCAAATAAACGCATCCCGAGCGCCTTCAGCCTCGTGGTCGGCCATCCGGCAAAAGACGAGACGGATCACTTAATCCAACGCCTTCGGGCGGTCGAAAGGCCCGTTTTGGTCCTCGAAGACCTCCCGGCATTGGGGGGGATTACGCTTGCCGGCCGCCTTGGCCAAGAAGGCCTGGAGGTCTACTTGGCCTGCGATTTGATGGCCGGGTTCTTCTTCGAGGCGGGTATGGTGGCCGGCGTCCATGCGGGCATCCTCCAGGGCGCTCAAGGGCGTCTATCCAAAGGCACAGCATCGGCGAGCCTCCTTGCAAAGACCTACGGCATCCCTTTGGAGACGTTTGGAGCGGAGCTCTGCAGCACAAAAGAGGAGAACCTGTTTCGAATGTTCGGGGCTCCAACGTTCGAGGGCAAAATCCCTGTATTCCTTGGGGAGCCTTTTGAGCACCTCTATTTATAACGACCGTTCGTCGCAAGCCATGGCCTTAAGCGCCCTTCGGATCTCGTCTTTGCCTTCCATCAAGATTCTCCTTGCCTCATAGGAAAGCTTTGAGTCTTGAAGGAGCCTTTCGGCTGCTTGAAGAACATCCTCTTTGACGAACAATCGGGGGAAAAGCCTTCTCGTTAGAACAATTGCCTCATCGGGCCCGAACTTTTGCCAGAAGCTCGGAACTTCCTCAAAGTAACGCGTCGCGTAGGGAGCGAGCACGTCCTCCTGGAATGGCTGCCAAAACCCAAGGGCCAGCGCTTCCCTCGTCTTTAACGGGATATTAGGGTTCTGCGTAGCCTCTTTCCAAGCCAATGCCTTGGCCTCTGGAGTAGGAAGAGCGGCTCGTGCCTGGGCCGCATTCCGTTGCCCCATATCCGTTGGGTCTTTCTCGAGCTCTTCTTGGATCGACTTCTTAGTCGCTTCCCCCCGCTTGGCAAGGGTAAGAATCGCCTGCCAACGCCGGTCAAAATCCATCGTTAGCCCTGGAATCTGCTCGGTTCCATCAAGCAACCCCTTAATGAGCAAAAGCTGGTCCTTTTCGTACGCCGTGTCAAAAAACGCCTTGGCCCAGCTAAGCTGCTGGTCGGAGCCGGGCTGGCTAAGCCCCATCCGCTCCTTTGCAAACCTTGCAAACCTTGCCCAGGACTCTCCCCTGCGTGCAACGGCGGTAAAGCGCAGGAGCGCGTCCTCAGATCTCCTCAAAAGAGCATCGAGCACCATAGGGTCGGGTTCGGAGCGAACGTGGCCGTAGAAAAGCTTGAGCCAGCTGCTCGTTGGATACTCTGCATCGAGCGTCATGTCCCAAAAGCACCCCCAAAGGAGCACCCTCGCAAGAGGGTCTTCAATGAGCCTTAGGCTCTTTTCGGCCGCTTTGCTGCTCTTTGGGTCCAGCCGGATCTTGGCATAGGTAAGGTCCTCATCGTTCGGCAGAAGGATTTCCGGGGTTTGTTCTGAAGCAAGCTCGGGAATGGGGGTGTTCTTTCCTTCGATGTCTTTTATGAGGCCATGAGACCGCACCATGCGCCCGCCCACCTTTGCGTACAGGCCAACCCCTAACCGATGTGGCCTAAGCGTCGGGTGATCTGCAGGCGCACCTTGTCTTAGGGCTACACTATCGATCTTGTCCGAGTGGTAAGCGACAACCGGGGTGATCGTGTTCGCGCCGGGGGTTTGCAACCAGGCTCTAGCCCACCCCCCCAAGTCCCTGCCCGAGGCCTGTTCAAGCGCGGCCAGAAAATCAGCAAGCTCGGCGTTTCCAAGGGCATGCGCCTGAAGATAGCGCTTGAGTCCCGAAAAGAAAGCCTCCTCCTCAACGTAGGCCATAAGCTGTTTTAGGGCGCTAGCACCTTTTTGGTAGGTGATCGCGTCAAACCCGAGACGTACGCTCTCGGTGTCCGGGTAGTGGGCCACAATCGGGTGCGTCGTGCTCATCTGATCTTGGAGGAGCGCTTGGGCCTTCTCCGTGTTGGCAAAATGGGCCCAGGCGTTCTTAAAGCGTGTTGCCCCCTTAAGCGCATAGCTTGCCATGAAGTCGGCAAAGCTCTCGTTCAGCCAAAGATCGTCCCACCAGCGCATCGTTACCAAATCCCCGAACCACATATGGGCCATCTCGTGCAGGATGGTGTTGGCCCTGCCTTCTCTTGAGGCCTCGCTTACCTTCGAGCGAAAGACGTAGCGCTCGTTGAACGTAACGAGGCCGGCGTTCTCCATGGCACCCGCGCTGAATTCGGGCACGAACGCTTGGTCGTACTTTGAAAATGGATACAGAATGCCGAAGCGCTCGCCAAAGAAATCCAACCCCGATTTTGTTATTGCGAAGATCTCTTCGGGGTCGAGATAGGCCTCAAGAGACCTACGCACGTACAGGGCAAGCGGAAGACCCTGGTGCTCCGAGCGTACCTCCGCATACGGGCCCGCGATCAACGCCGTAACGTACGTAGAGATAAGGGGCGTGGGCTCGAAGCTCCAATCGGCCCATTCCTGGCTTTCCTGCCCTTCTGAAGCCGCTTGCAGGGCGCTTTGGTTGGAGACGACGCGCCATCCTTTCGGGGCACGTACGCGAAAAACAAAAGTCGCCTTGATATCGGGCTGGTCGAAGCAGGCGTAAACCCTATGGGCATCGAAGGGCTCGAACTGGGTGTGCAAATACACGTTGCCGTCGGTCGGGTCGACAAACTTATGCAACCCCACCCCCGTGTGCTCGTAGGGAACGACCCCCTCAACCCACAGCTCATTTTGCCCCTGAACCGGAGTAATCTTGAGTCTAGAGTCGCCAAAAGACCCAAGCGGTAAGGAAGAGCCGTTCAAAGTGGCTTCGTTCACCTTTTTGGCGGCAAAATCGATAAACGTTCCCTCGTTGGCGTTCAGGGCCTCGAAGGTCACCTTGGTCCTGGAAAGAAATTCTTCTCCCGGATCCGTTAGATCCAGAAAAACCTCATAGCGAACGTTGCGGATCAAGGAGGAGCGGGACTTGGCCTCCTCGAAGCTTAGCCGCCCCCCGAGTTCTTGAGCGCCCACACTACCCTTCATCAACAGGATCCATCCTAAAAAAACGGCCCATGTCCACCCTTTCCTACCCAATCCCCCCATTCCATTCTTCCCCTTGTATCAAAATACCAAAATCATCGCCCGGCTTGAGCTCCGAGGGGTCAAAAACAGGAACACACACCGTCTGAGAAACCCAAGGGGCCAAGGCCTTAAGAATTTGGGGGACTCCAAGGCCTTCCTGGACGTGACCCTGGCCGATCAAGACGACAACCAAAGCCTTAGGGTGTGCCCTAAGGGCCTCCAACAAAGCCAAGGCCGTTCCGTTATCCCAGCCCAACTGAACATCTAAAAACTCCTCAAAGCTCCCCATCCTCGGGTGCCCCTGGTAGACCTCCTCGAGTTTGTCCACGTAAGACTTTGAAGGGAGGATCGGCGGGTTCGGCAGGTAGGGGCTCTGGACATTCCCGATACCCGCGGATTGAACCTGCTGAACGAGCTCCGTGGGGATTTGGGTTGCCCAAAGCCGGATACCATGGTCCTTGGCAAACCTTAAGATGGGGAGGTAGAACTCGGGGTTGTAACCCCACCTTTTTTTGTACTCTGTGGCCTCGAGGAGCTCGGATTCGGATAGGGCGCCTTGAGTATAGGCATCGAGAAACCTTTGGTAGGGAGTCTGGAACATCTCCATGGCAACGATTAACGGTCTTCGTGTTTCAAGCCTTTTTATCGTTTCCAGCTGGGCCTGGTGAATTTCTTGGCTGGTGTGGATTTCCCCTAGGTAAACCACGTCATTTTGGGCTAAAACCTCGACAAACTCGTCAAAAGGGACAATGGAAGCATCTGGGGCAAAGATCGTGGTGGCCATAACCCCCCTAGCGACAATCAAACAGGTCAAGATCCCAAGGATTCGCACAACTTAGGCCTTAAGGATGTGAGCTTCTTGATGTGAACAGCGATCGCATTCAAGGCGGACGGGGTCATCCCGGGAATCGCCATTGCCTCCAGAAACGTCTTGGGCTGTTTCCTGGAGAGCTTTTCTTGGAGCTCGCGAGAAAGGCCGGGGATGTCTTCGTACTGAAGCACCGACGGAATAAAAAGCGCCCTTTCTTTCTCGAGCAAGGCGATTTCTCGTTGCATGCGCTTTAAATAGCCCTCGTACACGAGCTCTGTCACAAGCGTAAGACGTTCCCTTGGGCCTAGTTGGCCTTCCTGCCCAAGGGCTTCGAACGGGGCTGGGTTCTTCGGATCAGCCTCCATCAACGCAAGCCTCATAGCCGAATCTCTTCGAGCAAAGGCCAAGGCTTGAGAAAGCCGCCTTGCCCTTTGCTCCATAAGGCCGAATTCGGAATCGCTCAACAGGCCCAACGTATGAGCCTTGGGGCCAAGCCGGGTTTCAGCGTTATCCTCGCGCAACACCAGCCTATACTCCGCCCTCGAAGTAAACAACCGGTAGGGCTCGTCCGTCCCCCTGCTCGTTAGGTCGTCGATCAGCACGCCGATGTAGGCTTCATGTCTTTCAAGGATAAAGGGTAAGCGCTCAAGAATCAGGTGAGCCGCGTTCATGCCAGCGACAAGCCCCTGCGCGGCCGCCTCTTCGTAGCCAGACGTCCCGCAGACCTGCCCTGCAAAGAACAAGCCTGAAACCTTCTTGTGCTCGAGCGTAGGCTTGAGCGTCTTTGGATCGATGCAGTCGTACTCGACCGCGTAGCCAGGCCTTAGGATCACCGCATGCTCAAGCCCATGGATCGTTTTTAGAAATGCCTCCTGTACCTCTGCGGGGAGAGAGGTGGATACGCCGTTTGGATACACCACTTGGGAATCAAACCCTTCTGGCTCCAAAAAGACCGTATGGCGATCCCTTTCTGGAAACTTTACGACCTTGTCTTCTATGCTCGGACAATACCTGGGGCCTATTCCGGCGATGCGGCCTCCGTACAGCGCCGAAAGGTGCAGGTTTTCTCTGATGATCGCATGCGTGCTATCGTTCGTGCATGCCTTAAAACAGGCGATCTGCCGCCTTGTGACTTCCTTATGCCGGAACGAAAACGGAAGTACGCTGCAATCGCCGTCTTGGCGCTCGAGCTTATCCACGGCTATCGAAGAACGCAAAAGCCTTGCCGGGGTTCCTGTCTTAAAGCGCCTTACGGAAATGCCCAAACGTTTGAAGCTCTCCGTAAGCCCACTGGAGGCAGGCTCGTTTGCCCTCCCCCCTTCACGACGACCCTGGCCCGAATGGAGCAACCCCCCAAGGAATGTTCCCGTACACACAACAAGCGCCCCGCAGGGAAGCTCCGAGCCGTCCTTGAGGCCTACCCCTACGATCCTGCCGTGCTTGCTCAAAACCGACACGGCCTCACTCTCGAGGACACGAAGGTTTGGAGCGTTTAAAATAAAGGACTGCACGGCCCTTTCGTAGGCTAGCCTGTCGGACTGCACCCTGGTTCCCCGAACGGCCGCCCCCTTCCTTTCGTTGAGCGTCCGGTACTGGATGGCCGTCCGGTCGGCCACCACCCCCATCAATCCTCCGAGCGCGTCAACCTCCTTGACTAGGTGCCCCTTGGCAAGGCCGCCGATCGCCGGGTTGCACGACATCCTACCTATCGTCCCCTTGGAAAGCGTCACGAGCGTAGTTGGAACCCCTAATCTATGGAGCACCCACGCCGCCTCTACGCCGGCATGCCCTCCCCCAACAACGACCGCGTGCGCAAGCTTGTCCTTGTTCATTTCCCGACGCAGAACGTGGCGAACAACCCTTCCATCAACTCAAAATCGAGAATTTTCCCGCTTATTCGATCAATACAGGAGACGGCATCCAAAAGCTCTTGAGATACGGCCTCCAGCGCCATCCCTTTTTTTAGGCCATCGATCGCCCGCAAGGCATGGTCCATGGCACACTGAAGGGATTCTTGCTCGAACCCACCAAGCGCGAACACCTCTTCTTTCGAGAGCGCTTCGAGCTGCTCAAGTCGTCCCATCAAAAGCCTTTTTAGCGCATCCATTCCTTCCCCGCTCTTAGCGCTTACAGATATGTCAAAAGAATCGTCTGGGGGCTTAGGAGACCAAAGCAAGTCTTTTTTGGAACCGACGACCATTCGCCCCCAAGCCTTGCCCTCGAAGGCTTCGAGCGGGGCTTCCTTGCTTGTCACATCCACAAGGTGGATGACAAACGAGGCTTCCCGGAGCAGCTCGTAGGTTTTTTCGATGCCTAACCTCTCGACCGGGCCGCTGGGAACCTTCGACAACCCGGCGGTATCTATCAGCAGCACCTCGTAGGGGCCAAGCCTAAGGCTCGCTTCCAAAAAATCGCGGGTTGTGCCGGGAATCGGCGTGACTATGGATCGCTCCTTACCCAAAAGCGCGTTGAAAAGGCTTGATTTGCCGGCATTCGGCGCCCCTGCGATCACGATCCGGAACTCTCCAGCTAGTCCTTTCGGCCCCTTAGCTAGCGTTTCCAAGCTTTCGAGTGCACCCAAAAGAACGTTTTCCAGAGAACCCTCGTTGAGCGTATCCTCTTCGAGCTCTATCTCCCCTTCGATGTCGATGATCGAAGCCACGAGCATTCCCCTGACAGCATCTAGTCGCGCCGAAAACTCGCCCCCTAGGTGCTTCCTTGCCTGAATCAGCGCAAAAGGGTTCCCAGACTGGGCCATCGCCTTGATGGCAAGCGCCTTGGTAAGATCGATCTTACCGTTAAGAAAAGCCCTTTGGCTGAACTCTCCGGGCAGGGCCTGTCTGGCCCCTTGCTCGATCAGTTTCCCAAGGATGGAGGTCAGGTTGGCAACGCCGCCGTGTCCGAAGACCTCGACCATCCGCTCACCCGTAAAGCTCCGACCTTCCGCGTAGAATGCAACGAGAACTTCATCCATGAGTTCGGCCGTTCTTGGGTCGACGAACGCCGTCCGATACGTCCTTCTTGGGGTAGGCGCCTTTGGGGAAGGAGCAAGGCAGGGCCCGATTAGTTCCCAGCTCTCCTTGCCAGACAGGCGGACGATGCCGATTGCCGCATCTACCAGACCCGTCGCAATGGCCGCTATGACGCCTGTGCGAGCAAAGGCCTGTTCTTTTGCCACTGTCTGAAGAACAAAAGGTGAGCGATCGAAAGGATATTGCTAAACAAATAGTACAACACGAGCCCTGAAGGCAGGCTCAAGAAGATGAACGTGAACACGATGGGCATAAGCAGCATCATCCGCTGTTGGGTGGGGTTCGTGTTCTGCTGGTTTGGGGTAAGAAGCTGGAGGGCGATCATCGAGACCCCCATCAGCAAGGGCGTAACCAGGTAAGGATCTTTGGCCGAGAGGTCCTGAATCCACCAAAAGAAAGGGGCATGACGAAGCTCGACCGTGTTGATCAGCGTGTAGTAGAACGCGAAGAACACGGGGATCTGGATAAGCGTCGGCAAACAACCGCCCAAGGGGTTCACCTTATGGGCCTTGTAAAGCGCCATCGTCTCTTGGCTTAGGCGGGTCCTGTCGTTCTTGAAGCGCTCCTGCAGCGCGCGGATCTTTGGCTGGAGCTCCGTCATCTTTCGCATGGACTGGTAGCTCTGATGCGTAAGGGGGGCTAGGAGCAGCTTGAGTAGCACCGTTACTGCGATGATCGCCAACCCCCAGTTGCCAAGGAGCTTGTGGAAGAACTTCAACGTGACCAAAAGTGGCCTGCCCAAAAAACCAAACATGCCGAAATCGACGACCCGAACGAGGTCATGTCCTTGAGCCTTTAGGACATCGTAGGCCTTTGGGCCCATGAATAAGGTTAGGTCGCGGGCAAGGGCACTCTCTCCGGCTGCAGGGTCAAACAAAGGAACGCTCAGGACAACCCCGTGCGCATTCAGGGGGATCAACCGTGCCTCCAGGAATGGCCGAGAATCGTCGATCAAGGCCTGGAAGAAGAACTTGTCTCCAAACCCAACCCAAGGGAACGGGCCTTGAACCTCTTTGGCCTCCTTGAGCTTAGCCATAGGAACATTCGTAAGCTTCTTGCCAACGAGCCCCTGGAAGCTAGAGATGTGGTAGCGATCCTTCCCCTCCTCCTTGGTCGTCCCGAAGGGCCAGAGTACAACGACAGGGGCTTGCAGCCGATACCCCGCCTCTTTGGTGATGCCAACGGAAAATGAATATCCACGAGGAGGAATTTCGTATACGGCCCGCAACCCATCGAACACCAGCTCAACCTTTGCGCCCCCTGCGTCTTGGCGGACCGTGACCTTGCTAGGCATCAGCCTTTCGAACCCGCTTTGGGTCGCGTACGCGAGTACTGGAGAGGCAAGCATTCCTTGGCCCATATGGGCAAGGTCGACCATAGGAGAATCCCTACGAAGATCTTCCTGGTAGCCTTTGACAAGGGCATGGCGGATGGCGCCCGTCTGCTGGCCTACGCCCAACTTTAAATTCGAGGTTTCGAGCCACAACATGGGCTCATCCGGCACCCTTAAGGACGTTGAGACTTCCCCTGCTGGGGAGTCCGGTAGGGCTGCCGAGGGCTCCTTTGGTACAGCCCCAGCACTTTGGGAGGCCTTCGTGCGATCGTCCGCAGTCCGGGTTCCGGGAAGCATTCGACTCGACAAGCGCTGCCAAAAGATAAGCACGAGTACTGACAAAACGAGCGCGAGAATCAGGCGTTTTTCCATACAATTATCCTCAACAAAGCTTTTGGGGGACTGTATCCATTCCTCCTGGGTGGAGGGGGTGACAGCGGGCGATCCTAAGGGCCGTTAAGACGCCCCCTCGAACCACCCCGTAATCCTGGATTGCCTGGAAGGCGTAGGACGAACAACTCGGTACATACCGGCATCTTGGCTTTAAGACGGGCGAAAGGATGTTTCGATATCCACTAAGAAACCATAGGGCAAACCTCTGGAGAATCCCCAAGCACATACCCTGCTCTTTCGGGCTTGAGAACACCCCTTAGCTCCTTTTCGACATCCTGAAGGCAGAGCCCGTCAACGCCCCGCTTGGCCAAAAAGACCACCTCTTCGCCAGGGCCAAACCAACCTCTGTGAAGCCTAAAGACCTCCCGAAGCAACCGTTTCGCTCGGTTTCTCTTGTGGGCATTGCCTACTTTCCGAGAAGCGATGAGCCCGAGCCTAGGCAGAGCTCCCCCTGGAGAGGAAGGCACGCAAAGCTGGAATACCACGACATGCCTTGTAACCCGCTTTTCCCCGCGATCAAGAACTCGCTGGATTTCCGAGCGCCTTGTCAATCGGGCCGATTTTGGCAAGCGAAAATCTGGCTTACCTACGCTCATCCGAAACGCTTAGGTATTTTCTGCCCTTGGCGCGCCTTCTGGCAAGCACAGCCCGGCCAGAGCGCGTCTTCATCCGCGCTCGAAACCCGTGCGTCCTGAGCCGCTTGACCACGTGCGGCTGGTATGTTCGCTTCATCGCCTACACTCCTTTGATTTTCTTCACATCATATTCTTTTTTGGCCGAATTGAGGCCGATAACCCTGCTCGTCCATGGAGCCGATGGGGGGATTTGAACCCCCGACCTACTGATTACGAATCAGTTGCTCTCCCACTGAGCTACATCGGCCCTTCGCTTGGAGGTACCTTTGAATTGTAGGCTACCACGTTTCTTCTTCCAAGGGAAGGTTTTTGGTTCGCACAGCCGTAGGACCTAAATTCTCGCCTTCCAGGTTTTTTGTTCTCAACGGCGTTCACGATGCATGGTGCATGCATTGACAACATGAGTTGCATAGTATATAGATGATTTTAGTGAATAACCATAAAGGAGGATGCCATCATGAAGCGATTGGTCGGGCTTTTCGTTTCCCTCGCGCTTTTTTGTATTCCCTCTTTGGCGCACGCGTTCAACCTTGCCGGAGAGGGGTATTCCGGGTTCTACCTCAACCCGACGTACCACGTCGCCGATTCCAAGATCAAACTCGGCCAGGCCGCTTGGCAACGTGTAGGCCTGCCGGTCTTGGGCTTCCATTACGCCACGCTTGGCGGCAAGGATTTTGACAAAGGAGGGCTAGGAGACGGCGACCTTCTTTGGTTGAACGTTACGGAGGGCCTGTTCGACAGGCTCGAGGTCGGCTACAGCTATCTCGTGTTCAACCACGACACGGGTTGGGTTATGACGCCTTCGCTCGACAAGAACTTCCATATTTTCCATACAAAGCTGGCCTTGGTCAAGGAAGGCGAACTTGCAAGCTGGATGCCTGGCATCAGTTTCGGCTACATCTACAGGGCGATTGACGGCAGCGGAAGACACCTGAACGGCCCAAAGCTTGGCCTCGAAGGATACCCAAACGTCAAAGACTCGGGCTCGGATTATTATTTCCAGGTAGGCAAAACGCTGACATTCCTCCCATGGCCGACGATCGTTTCGGCCGGGATGCGCTCGACCACGGCAGAGTTGAACGGCCTGCTTGGGTTCGGCGTTCGGCGTGAGGAGGTATTCGAGGGGTCGATCGCGGTCGTACCGCTCGTTTACAAGGGTAAACAGCTTATCGTCGGTTACGAACACAAGCAGCAACCCAAGTATGACGACTGGTTCAGCGTGTTCGCCGCGCTCGTGTGGAACGAACACCTGACTCTTTCGGTTGGCTTTGCCGACTTGGGGAATGCCAAGCCCCTTAAGGGAATCGGTATACCCAACGGGCTCAACCTCCACCACCAGGCGGTCATGGGCGTTACCTACCAGTTCTAGATCATTGCCGGAAGAATCCAGGGGGTGGTAGGCTAGATCAAAAACGGTTCGCTGCGTGCCAAAGCTTGCCACCCCCTTGTTTTTTATCCTGCTTTTCGCAAGCAGTGCCCTTGCTATCGAGGCCGACCTAACGGGCAGGCTAGAGCAGCGTTTCGGCATTCGAGCGAACGCCAACACGCCCTCCGAAAATCCTTCGACCGAGCTCAAGCTCAACCCCTCAATTATCTTTTCCCCAGACGCAAAGATCGAATCGGAAATCAAGACGGGCTACGACGGCAACATCCTGCATTCATCCACGGAGAAAAGTCCCTTCCTTAAGCCGTTCTCTGTGTTTGAAACCCAGCCGGGTTACCTCGACGTCAACGAATTCTACCTAGACCTCTTTTTTAAAGACTTTGACGTCCGGATCGGAAAGCAAAAGATCAGCTGGGGCGTTCTGGACGAATACCAGCCGACGGACCTTTTCAACCCTGAAGACTACAGCCGCTTTGTCGAGCTCCCCGAGGCCGACCGAAAAATCGGCATTCCTGCCATAAAGGTCGACGCCTACAGCCTGCCCGTGTTCGAGCTGGAGTGGGTGTTTGCGCCCGTGTTTTTCCCATACCGGCTGTCTACGCAGGGGAATCGCTTTTTTCCTTCCCTACTGGATGTGGCAAAGGATCTGAGGGGGTATTTCCAAGGGGACCCCTTCCTCTCTGGATTCTCCGTACAGCAAAACCTCCGCGGCTGGGGTAAGGAAGGGGCTCTTTCTTCTTTCAGCACCGGATTCAGACTTTCAAAGCACGTGGCAGGGTTTGACACGCACCTATACTACTTTACCGGGCTCGACCCTTTTCCCGTGTTCAGCGCAGACGTAGGGGCCACGACTCGGCTTTTCCCATCGGGCGGCCTTTATCGCTCGCTGGTAGACCTCGACCTCTACCCTACCTCCACGCGCATGCACATGTTCGGGGCCGACCTGACAAGGAGCGTTGGAGACACGACGCTTCGGTTCGAATGGGCATTCTTCCATGGAAGACCGTACAACCGAGACGTCTACAAGGACTTAGAAGGGCCATTCTGGCGAACCGACTACGCGCGTCAACTTGTCCGAGGGGCGATCGACGCCCTACTAGACGAACGCTCGCTCGGATCAAAGACCCGAATCGAGGTGCCTGACATCGTAAAGAAAAAAGATAGCATTTCTTGGGGGGTCGGGCTGGACTATCTCCTTCCCCAAAAGTTTCTTCTTTTGCCTTCCGGATCCTTCCTCTCGGGCCAGTTTACGCAGGACGTCATCTTGGCCCATGGGGGCGACCTTTTTTCCGAACCTAGCAAGCACAGGGTTGGCCTCGGCCTTCGAACGAGCTTTCTGGACGGAAGGATCGAATGCAACCCTCAGGGCGTGTACCAAATCGAGAACAAGGCTTATGTGGGGAGCTTGGAGCTTATCTATAAGTACAAGCCATGGCTCCAGCTTGTGGGCACGTATTTATTCGTGGGCGGCGACCCATCCGACACGATCGGCGAGTTCAGGGACATGGACGAAGCGACGTTTATGGTTCGTTACTTGTTTTAAAAGGCTGTAACGCATCGGCCAGCATCACGAGCTCTTCGGGGAAAAGCTCTTCTGGCCGCCTAGAAAAGTCTGTCGATAATCCGCCAGCCCCTTCGAGGCTTAGGCTCTCGAGGGCCTCCTTGTAGCCCAACCGCCGAAGCGTGGCACGGAGGGTTTTTCTTCGCGATTGGAACAGATGCCTCAACAGCAAGGAAAAGTAGCCGATATCCTTAGGGAAAACCTTTGGGGTCGGATAGGGGTCAAATACGAGCACCATCGCATCGACTTTGGGGCTAGGTGAAAACGCTCCTTTCGGAACAAACAGCCCTTTTTCGATAGACGAATAAAGTTGGCTGAACACCGACAATAGCCCGTAAGCCTTGCTGGAGGGCTTCGCCATAATCCTCTCGGCCACCTCTTTTTGGAACATCAACACCATGCGCTCAACCCAAAAGGATTGCTCGAGCAACGTCATGAGAATGGGCGCTTGCGCGTAGAAAGGCAAGTTTGACACAACGGATGCTCTTTCGCCTTCTTTAAGAAACGTGCCGAGCGAAAACGTCCTTGCATCCCCTTCAATAACCTCCACCCCCAAAGGCTCGAAACGCTCTTTCAGCTGAGGTATGAGCTTGGGGTCGCGCTCGACCAAAACAAGGCGGCGGCATTTCGAGACGAGCGCTTCCGTAAGGCTTCCCTTTCCCGGGCCGATCTCCACTACCGTGCCAAACGGGCCTTCCCCCAAGCATGCAACGATCTTTTGGGCAAGCTCGGGGTGCCTTAGGAAATGCTGGCCGAGCGGAGGCTTTTTGTTCGTCATCTTGGAATATCGAGCGTATCCGTTTCGTCATGGCCCTTGCTGAGCCGAACAAGCCCGGCTCTTGCGATCATGGCTCCGTTGTCGGTGCAGAGGTCTGGGGGCGGGAACAGTATTCGAACCGTCAAACCCTTGGAAACGGCCTGTTCTTGGAGCATCTGCCTTAACCTCCTTGAAGCTGCAACACCCCCACAGACGACGAACGTGCGAAGGGAAGCCTGCTCGGTAAGCCGAAACACCCGTTTCACGAGACTTTCCAGGACGGCATCGAGGTAGGCTGCACCGGCCGTTTGGACGAGCTCCGAGATGGGGACATCTCCTCTTGTGCGTTCAAGATAGAAGGCAAGCGCGGTTTTGAGGCCGCTAAAGCTGAAAGAAAGAGGCCTTCCGGGGATGCGCGGGCGTGGAAACGCAACGCCTAGCGGCCTAGGCGCCCCCATCCCTACCCTGTCGAGTGCCGGGCCTCCAGGGTAGGGAAAACCAAGCAGCTTCGCCCCTTTGTCCAGCGCTTCTCCCGCAGCATCGTCTCGCGTCTCCCCAAGCACACGGATTCTGCCTTCTTTTTCGAACACCCCTATCTGCGTGTGTCCCCCGGACGCAACGAGGTATCCAAACGGCGGGGTAAGCTCCGGGTAGGCCAAGAACGCGGCATAGATATGGCCTTCAACATGGTCAACGCCGACAACGGGAACATCGAACCCTACGCCCAGCCCTTTAGCAAACGCAATGCCGATGCCAAGGCAGCCTGAAAGCCCAGGCCCCCGGGTCACGGCAATTCCGGCAACTTGCTCTGGGCAGACGTGCCCGGCATCGAGGGCAGCCCGGTATACGCCACGGATACGGGACATGTGCTCTCTTGCGGCCATTTCAGGGACAACCCCGCCATAGCTCGCGAATACCGAGGCCTGGGAGCTCACGATGTTCGCGAGCATCCTTCCTCGAGGGTTTACTATGCCCACCGAGGTTTCATCGCACGACGTATCGATTCCTACGACAACGGAACGATCCATGGCATGCTCAACTCTTGATTTTACGGTTGATCCGTGCAAATATAGGAAGAACAGGGTTGCTTTAGCAAAAGAAGTTTTACAAATCGGAACAGGTTTTTCCCTATCCCCGCCTTGGTTGCAACCCATAAAGGCTATTCTACCAAAACCCCTAAAGAAAGGCCTATCCTTGATCGTTCAAGGGCGGAGCGCGACGGATGTTTGAAAGGCTGCAAGAGCGGCTAAACGAGGCCCTGAGAACCCTCAAGGGAACGGGTGTCATCAAGGAAGGGCATATCGAGGCGGCGTTCCGGGAAATCCGGAGGGCACTGCTTGAGGCGGACGTCCATTTTCAGGTGGCCAGAGCCTTCTTGGAGCGTGTTCGCGAGAAGGCTTTAGGCCAACGCGTGTTCGAATCGCTTACCCCGGACCAACACTTGCTGATGATTGTCCACGAAGAGCTTAAGGCGCTGCTCGGTACGGAAGCGCAAGACCTCGCCTTGAAAGGCGCCCCTCCACACGTCATCCTTCTTGTAGGAGTCCAGGGCTCGGGTAAAACGACCACGGCGGCAAAGCTGGCCCTCCACCTGAAACGCAAACGGCTCGAGCCGCTCCTCGCCACGACGGACGTCAAGCGTCCTGCGGCGCTCGAACAGCTTCTCACGCTCGCAAAGGCGCTCAACGTTCACGTCTATCCTTGGGGAAAACGCCCAAAAAGCCCGCTTGCGCTCGCTGAGGAGGCTATCGACTTCCTCAGGACGTCGCGGTACGACACGCTCATCCTGGACACCCAAGGACGTCTTCATGCTGACGAAGCGCTCATGAAAGAGCTTGTCCAGATGAAACAACGCATCCAACCCAAAGAGGTCTTGCTCGTTGCAGATGCCATGACGGGACAAGACGCCCTCAAGCTTGCCGGCACGTTCCATGAGGCGGTAGGACTTACCGGCATTGTCCTTACAAAGATGGACGGAGACGCCAGGGGTGGGTGTGCGCTCTCTATGCGAGAAATCACGGGCGTTCCGATCAAGCTCATCGGCACGGGAGAACGCCCCTCGGACCTAGAGGTCTTTCACCCCGAGAGGATGGCTTCGAGGATCCTTGGAATGGGCGATGTCCTTACGCTGATCGAGAGGGCGAAGGAAACCTTCGAAGAAGAACACGCAAAACAGCTCGAGAAAAAGCTCCGTACAAAGAGCTTCACGCTCGAGGACTTCCGCGACCAGATCCGGACCATGAAAAAGCTAGGGCCCCTCTCGGGCATCATGGGGATGATCCCAGGGTTCTCCAAGGTTGCCTCAGAGATAGATTCCGCCAAACTGGAAGGGCGCTTCAAGCACGTTGAGGCCATTCTGAACTCGATGACACGCCAAGAGCGTCAACGCCCTGAAATCCTAAACGGGTCCAGAAGGAAGCGCATCGCTTCTGGATCAGGCACAAGGGTTCAGGAGATCAATCAACTACTTAAACAATTCGAAGAGACCAAAAAGCTCGTCGGACAGCTTACGGGCAATCGTAAAGGATTGCGGGGGCTGCTTTCTGGTATGCCCTAGAGCCAATCCTTCCTATGATCTTCCAACAGGAGGAACTACTCCATGCTCTCTATTCGTCTCGTTCGAAAAGGAAAACGTAACAGGCCCTTTTACCGGATCGTGGTCCAGGAAAAGCCTAAAGCACCAAGCGGAAATTATATCGAAGCGCTCGGTTTTTACGACCCCCTCAAGCAATCCATAGAGGTCATGCTCGATAAGGAGCGCTACGCCTACTGGGTATCCCAAGGGGCTCAACCTACGGATACGGTAAGGAGTTTGATCAAGCGGGCTACGTAACGCACCACCACAAAGCGGAGGTTGGGAATGCCCATTGCAAATCAGAGCCTCAAAGATCTTGTCGAGCAAATCGCGCGAGTTCTCGTTGACAACCCAGACGCTGTACGCGTCCAAGAGGTAGACGGGGAGCGAAGCTGCGTCCTGGAGTTGAGCGTGGCGAAGGAGGATCTTGGCAAAGTTATAGGCAAAGACGGCAGAACGGCTCGAGCCATTCGGACCATCTTGTCGGCAGCCTCCGCCAAGGTTCGTAAGCGGGCAATCCTCGAGATCATCGAGCCTATGGCCTAATGGGGTTCAACAGTTTCTGGTGTAGTTGCTTATTCTGGCGCATTCATATGTAATATGGACTTGAGAAACCTGGCCGTGAGTTCCACGGTGTCAGCCTGTGGAGAGGAAGGCTCTGACGTAGGCCGCAAGGCCCGCGTGAAACCAGCCTCTACGAAGCAGGAAGTCAGCTTCGTTCATGCAGCGAGCAAGAATGAATAAGTCTGATGGAACGGTGTCTCATCTTCGGACGATAGGCCAGATCAATAGGCCGAAAGGGCTAAAGGGCGAGGTTTGGGTTCAGGCCGTGCCAGACTACGGCCATTTATTTCGAGAGGGTTCCCGTGTCCTTGTGCAAGGCTTGTCCTTGAAGATTGAATCAGCAAAGCCTTACGGCAGCCGCTTTCTATTGAAATTTGAGGGGCTATGCTCCCTGGAGCAGGCCGAGAAGTTACGGGGCGCCACGCTTCTCGTACACGAAGAAGACCTACCTTCACTCCAAGAGGGGGAGTTCTTCAGCTCCGACTTAGTGGGTATCCGTGCTTTCGACACCCAAGGCAGGTATTTTGGAACCGTAAACCGCGTCATGAAGCCGCATAACTTAGACATTCTTGTAGTTCAGGACGAGGGCCGAAACGAAGTGCTCATCCCCCTTCTCGATACTTACGTTCATAAGCTCAGCATCGAAGAGCGCTTGGTCGTTTTCGACCCTGCCTGCCTTCCCTAGAATAGAGCCCCATTCATCCAAATTGCAGAACGGACGCCCATGGCATTTCGATTCGGCCTGGTCACGCTTTTCCCGGACTACTTCGAGGCCCCTCTCAAGTCCTCGTTGCTTGGAAAGGCACTAGAGGAACGGACGATCGAGGTGGCCTACGTGAGCCCTAGGGAGTTCGCCCGCGATAAGTTTGGACACGTGGACGATGCACCGTTTGGCGGGGGCGCAGGAATGGTAATGGAGGCTGCACCGCTCGCTAAAGCCATCCAAAAGGCAAAGGCACTCGTTCAAGCCAAAGAAGCCCCCGTTGTCCTTTTGTCGGCCAGGGGAAAGCGCCTAACGCAGCCCTTTGTTCAAAACCTGGCCGAAGGCCAGGGGGCCATCCTCGTCTGCGGCCGCTACGAGGGCGTAGACGACCGTCTTCTTAATTTTGTCGACCATGAAGCCTGCGTGACGGACGTCGTACTTTTGGGCGGGGAAGCCGCCGCGCTCGTCGTGATCGAGGCGGTTTCCAGGCTGATCCCAGGAGTCGTGGGCGACCCATCAAGCGTATCCGAGGAGAGCTTCTCCGACGGCTTACTCGAATACCCTCAGTTTACAAGGCCAAGAGTGTTTGAGGGCTACAGCGTTCCGAGCGTCCTGTTCTCCGGAAATCACGGCAAGATCCGCCTGTTCCGGCGTTACCACACCCTTCTAACAACCTTCCTCAACCGTCCCGAACTGCTTGCACAGGCCAACCTGGGCCCAATGGAACGCCGCCTCCTGGAAAAGATTCAAAACAGAAGGTATCCTTATCAAAGAGGATGGATCAAAAGAGAACGAGGAGAACCATGAACACATTGACCGACCGGCTTGAGCTTCCGCCCCTACCCGGCTTCTTTTCCCTCATACGCGTAGGCGATACCGTAGAAGTTCACTACAGGGTGCGCGAGGGCGAGAAGGAGCGCATCCAGGTATTTCGGGGCATTATTATTCGTATCCGCAAGGGCGGTTCCGACAGTATGTTTACCGTTCGAAAAATTTCTCACGGCGTGGGTGTCGAAAGAATCTTCCCTACGATGTCCCCGTTGATCGCGGACGTCAAGATCCTGAGCCGCGGCCACGTTCGCAGGGCCAGGCTATACTACCTAAGAGGCCTAAAGGGCAAACGGGCCACGAGGCTCAAGGGAACAGTAGCCTACCGGGAGCAGGAAGTTTAGTTGGCCGCAGGGTATGCCCTAGAGCACAGGCTATTTCAGGGCGATCCGAGCCTAAGCCTCGCAGGGATGGACGAGGCGGGGAGAGGCCCCATTGCCGGGCCTTTGGCGGTAGGTGTGTTTACATACACGCCGACGATGGAGAGCCTTGCGCTCGATGATTCCAAAAAACTTACTCCTGGCCAGCGGCTAAAGGCCCACAAGCTTCTCGTAGGCCTCAACAGCCTGTGGGCCGTAGGGTTCGCGCTGGCATCGGAAATAGATACGCTTGGGATCTCAAGAGCCTTCCGCTTGGCCGCAAAAAGGGCGCTCGATGAGCTTCCATGCTCCCCTTCGATTCTTTTGGTGGACGGCACGCTAGACCCTAGGGCGGAAGCTCCCTGCATTCTTCTTCCTAAAGGAGATATGCTCTCGGGTACGATCGCCGCGGCCAGCATCCTTGCAAAAACCATGCGGGATAGGCTCATGGAAAAGCTCGATGCCCGCTATCCGGCATACGGGTTTGCCGTACACAAGGGGTATCCTACATGCTATCACGTAGAAAGAGTCAGGATGTTCGGTCCATGCCCGGAACACCGCGTCTCGTTCGCACCGCTAAAGCACCATGAATGGCAAGCATGCTGAGCAGCTCGCCAAGGAGTTTCTGCTTGAGCGAGGCTTTGCAATCCTAGGCCAGAATGTCCGGTTTCACAGGCTGGAGATCGACCTTGTTGCGAGAACAGGACGGACGCTCGTCTTTGTCGAGGTAAAGGGGAGGACGAACATCGAGGCGATCCCTTTGGAGGAGGCGCTCACCAGGGCTCAACAACGAAGGCTTCGAGCGGCTGCACAAGCCTATCTACTCAGACATCCCATGGAAACAGATACAGACGAGGCACGGTTTGATTGCGTTTTTATCGATTTTAGCGGATCCACCCCGAAAATCCATCATATCGAGAACGCGTTCTGGTAGACCATGGAACTAAGGCTAGCCCTGCTCGTCGTGGGCAACGAGATTCTGACAGGAAAGGTTGAAGACCAAAATACGCCTTATCTCGCAAAGCGCATCTGGGAACTCGGATCCAGACTCGAACGGGTCGTCGTTGTCCCCGATGAAATCGGGGCCATCGCCCAAGAGCTCAATGCTCTGCGCCACGTTTTTGACGCGATCATCACCTCCGGGGGCATTGGACCAACCCATGACGACGTTACGATGGAAGCGATTGCCTACGCCTTCGGCATCCCGCTTGTCCAAGAACCCAGCCTCTTTCCCTTGCTTGGGGCTCAACACCTCGAAGGAAAGATGCGCATGGCTTACATTCCGAAGGGAGCAAGCCTAATCCCGGCCGACGACGGAACGTTTCCTATCGTGAGGATGGAGAACGTATACGTTCTCCCTGGAGTTCCTAGGCTGTTTCAGAAGAAGTTAGAGGTGATCGCCTCGCAGTTCTCCGCCGACCCTTACTTTATAGAATCGATAACATTTTTGGTTCCGGAGTCATGGCTCTCCCAAACGCTCGCGTCCATCCAAAAGGCGCACCCCGACCTCCAAATCGGCTCCTACCCGAAAATCGAGAGCAACCCGTTTGTCGTGCTTGTTACAATCGAGGGGAAAGACGCCAAGCAAGTTCAGACAGCCCTCAAGCAGCTTCAATCTTCGTTTCCGCCGGAGTACTTTGCCGGCTAGGAGGCCCTGAATTCAAGACTTTTGGGGGCAGATCTAAGCCACCCGAACGGTTGCCTCTCCGAGAATTTTCTTTTCGCCTTTCTCGTTCTGGGTCGCAAGCTCAAGATCCACGAGCTTCTCGCCGTTTTCGACACGCTTGCCGATCACCTTGCCCATACAGGTGATGACCTCTCCCGGCCAGGTAATCCTCGCAAACCTGACTTTGAATTTTCTTATGCTCTCAAGGCCAAAACGATCGGCAAGAAACTGGCCAAGAAAACCCATCGAGAGCATACCGTGCGCGAATACCCCTGGATATCCGGCCATTTTGGCGAATTCGTCGTCTAGATGAATAGGATTCGGGTCTCCCGCAGCCGGCCCATACTCTTTTAGCTGCTCTTTTGTAATCGGCCCTTTGACAAGGGGCTCGATCTCTGCACCCTCTTGAAGTTTCTCGTAGGCCAGATCAAGGCTAGGCATATCCTTTTTTCCTCCGTAGTTTTCGAGCTTCGATAGGGTCTTAAAGCCTCACGGTCAGCACGGGACAGGTAGCCTTACGAATCACTTCCTCTGCAACCGACCCTATAACGAGGCGCGCGATCCCACGTCTCCCATGGGTTCCGATAACAATCAGATCATGACCTTCCTGTTTGACAAAGTTCAGCACCTCTTCCGCAGGAATGCCGAAGAGGACGTGCATCCCAACCCCCTCCTCGTCCGCGAAGAACTCTTCTTTGAGCTTTTTTAGATCCTGCTTCGCGTCTTCAATCGCCCACTGCTTGCTCGATTCGATGTAGCGAGCCTTCGTCGGATGGACGTAGTCGCCGAACGGGTCAATCACTACGGTCACGACGTCTAGGGTAGCCCCGAACTGTTTTTTTAAATCGAGAGCGACACGAAGGGCTTTTTTGGAATCTTCAGAAAAATCAACAGGACAAAGGATCTTTTGAGCCTTCATGGCGACCCCTCTAACGTAGTTATTCTACGCCTATTCTACCACGCAACGACGTAAACTCAACTACGTTTTGAACCCTCGAGCTTTTTCTCGACAAACAGCAAGCGGTCGTTCCCCCAAAACATCTCTCCGGAGACAAAGAAAGTCGGAACGCCGAAAACACCCCGGCTGAGGGCCGCCTCTGTGATTTCCTTCAGTTTTTGTTTGACTTCTTCGGAGCGAACCCCCTGAAGGAAGTCTTGCGAGTCTACACCAAGGCTACTGACAATATCCAAAAGTTCTTCATCTTTGGAAAGGTCGCGATCTTCCACCCAATAGGCAGGGAATACGCGCTTCACGTAGTCCTCCTCGAGCCCGCGGTCTTTCATCCAGACCGCCCCCCGCTGCACCTGGATTGAATTGAGCGGAAAGACGCTCGGAAATTTCAGCGGAACGCCAAGGAAGGAGGCCCAATCGTTGAGGTCTTTTTGCATGTACGTAAGCTTGCTAGGGTGTGGAAGCGTACGCCCCAGCGCCTTGAAAAGACCCCCCAAGTACACCGGAAGGAGTGTGAGCTTGGCCCCGTACCGTTCTATAACATTAAACAGGCGGGTAAATGCAAGGTACGTATAAGGGCTAGAAACATCATAATAGACCTCCACCTCCATGGCCACCCCCTCGTCACTCAACGACCGTCTCGGCACCTTTAAGCAACTTTCTTGAACGTCTTTTCAAAAAGCGCTACGTCATGCATGCGGAACCTCCACTGACGGCCCTTTTTAAACCCTTTTAGGATTTTTTTCCTCGCGAATTCGTTTACCGTATCCGGGCTAATGCCAAGCCGCACGGCAACTTCCTTGCTTGTAAGAAGCTTTTCCCTGCGGGTTATCCTGGTCGGCCGTTCTTTTTCCACAATTCTTCCTCCTTGAAAAAAAATTGACGAAGAAATACTTTTTTGTTCTCTTCTAAGAAGTATAACATCCGTTAAGAAGATGTCAAGCTATCCTCAGAATCTTTTTCTGGTTGTGAGTTTCCAGCTCTATCTTTGTGTATCTTTGGTGAACGTTTCTCTGGCCGCTTGGACCATCGTATGCATCTATCGAAATCAAACTAAAATAACGAAAGAAGAACGGTCGATGGAATGAAACGAGAGCGTTCCTGCCGGTGTTATGACAGGGGGATGCCTTCAGCCTCTTGGCTGGGTCGAAAATCTTTGAGGAAAAATTCTACTTGGCGAATCCGCCTTTTCCTGACAAGCCGGGCTTCAAGAACTGCGTTTCCTAAATGGACCATTTTGTCGTTTTCGCCCCATTTGCCCTGCAGGTCCAATTCCGTGCCGTCCTCTAGGGTGAGGACGAGGGGCCCACTCCTTGTCTTGGTTTGGCCAAGAGATACGGCTTGAAGGAGAACCCTTGGGTAGGGGTTTGCCTCACCGAACGGGGAGAGTGGACCTAGAATCCCAAGCCAGTCATCTTCTGAAGGGACATGTTTAAGGGTCACGTCAACCAAGAGGGGGACCATGGCGCCACCCGAGGCGTTGGCCTTGGAAGCGAGGCCGGACATAAAAGCTTTCAAAAAATATGGCAATTGACGCTCATGGAGAGAAACACCGCAGGCAGACTTGTGGCCGCCGAAACGCTCTAGGTAGGTCTTGGCATGTTCAAGCCCCTCTAGCAACGAAATACCGGGAACGCTGCGCCCGGAACCCTTTAGAGTTCCATCCTCGAGACGCTCAAGCACGATGGCCGGCCTATGGAACCGCTCGGCCAGCTTCGCGGCCACGATGCCCGCCACTCCATGGTGCCAGCCACGGCCCGATACAACAATCGCGGGGGCTCCCTGTTCGACCCATAAAAGTGCTTGTTCCATCGCTTCTTCGAGGATACCGTTCTGCAATCGCCTTCTGTCGGCATTGATCGCCTCAATCTCGCCGGCGAGCTCCCTTGCTTCTTTGGGATTCCTGCTTAAAAGGAGCCTGACCGTATTCCTTGCCGTAGCCATCCGCCCGGACGCGTTCAGCCGAGGAATCAACACAAAGTTCGCATCCTTTTCGGAGACGGGCGCAAAGGGGTTCCCCAACCCCAGCCGCTTTAGCTCTGCCAGGCCTATCCATTCGGAGCTCATGAGCCGCTCGAGGCCAAGTTTTACGAACACGCGGTTGTCCATTACCAAAGGGGCCCTGTCAGCAAGCGTTGCCAACGCAACGAGCTCAAGGTAGCCGTCTAGGCCGGGCAAATTGGAAGGGTTCCCAAGCGACTCGCCTAGGGCCATCAGAAAGTAAAATACTACCGCGGCCGAACATGGCCCTTTTTGCACGGAAGGACAGTCTTTGCGCTTTGGGTTAATCAAGGCAAAGGCCGGAGGAAGCGCATCGGGGGGTTCGTGGTGGTCAAGAACGATCACCTCGAGCCCAGCTTCTTTGGCGTATTCCAACGCCTTGTGGTCTCTCGAGCCACAATCGCAGGCCACCACGAGCCTAGCCCCGTGCCCTTTTAGCTTCTTGAGCCCTTCAATGGACAGACCGTAGCCTTCCTTTTGCCGATCCGGGCTCTTATAGAAGACTTTCAGTCCTAGTTTGGATAGATAATCGGACAAGATGACCGTTGCGCAGATCCCGTCGACATCGTAATCGCCAAACACGCCGATCGGCTCTTTGGCGGACACGGCGTTGACGACGCGCTTGGTCGCAACATCCATGTCCCGGAACATCCAAGGGCTTTGGATACTGTCTAACGTGGGGTTTAAAAAACGCTCCCCTTCTAAGGGGTCGCAGACCCCCCTCTGAACCAGGAACGTCGCCAAAAGAGGGTGAATACGAAGATCTTTGGCCAGTGTAAGCGTTTTTTCTGGGCTTGGGAGCGGGCGATAGAGCCAGGTCTTGGAGCCAAACACGGCGCAATCAGCCCTTGGAGGGCCTCTTGAAAAGCAGGACGACAGGCGTGGCGATGTAGATGCTCGAATAGGTCCCCACAATAACGCCAACGAGCATCACAAACGCAAAGTCGCGCAGCAGACTGGTCCCGAACACGAACAGGCTTACAAGAACGAGGAACACGGTCAACGCGGTAATGATCGTTCGTGAGAGTGTTTCGTTGATGCTTAGGTTCACAAGCTCGGGCAGCGATAGCTTTTTGCCGAGCTTGGGAATGTTCTCGCGGATCCTGTCGCAGACGACGATTGTATCGTTGACGCTGTAGCCGATGACGGTCAAAAGGGCTGCGAGCGTCACGAGCGAGAATTCTCTTTGTCCGAGCACCATCGCTCCCAGGCAGATGGATGTGTCATGGATCAGGGCAATGACGGCCCCAAGCCCGTAGGCAAACTCGAACCGAAAGGCAATGTAGACGAGCATGGCCGCCCATGTGAGCAAGACGGCGATGTAACCCTTTCTTCGAAGCTCTTTGCTCATGGCGGGCCCGACCATCTCAACCCTAGACACCTCGACCTTCTTGCCGAATGCCTCGTTGAGCTCTTGATGCAGCCGTTGGTTAAAGCCCTCCAAGTCTTCCCTAGGGCCTGTCCTTACAAGGTAGCCGCCGCCTTCGGCCCCGCCAAGCGGCTGGACCAGCACGTCACCCCCTGCAAGCGGAGCAAACACCCCCCTTACGGCCGAAGGGGTCACCTTTTCTCCTTGGAAGCGCACCTCTACTAGGGTGCCGCCTTGGAAATCGACTCCCAGCGGAATCCCCCTTAAGAAGACAAGCAGGATGCTTGCGAGCACCAAGGCAAAGGAGAGCGCAACCCAGAGAAAGCGACTCCCAACGAAGTCGATTCGTGTATCGCTAGGGATCAAATGCCTAAAAGAGAAACGTTTGGCTTCCATGCCCCTTTCCTAAACCTAAAACGAGAGCCAGGCGTCTTTTCTGCGCGCCAAGAGGCTATCCATTATAAGCTTTGCCATGAATACGGCCGTAAAGAGGCTCGCGGCCAACCCGATGAAGAGCGTTACGGCAAACCCCTTGATTGGGCCCGTTCCCATGAAATAGAGAATAACGGCCGAGACGAGCGTTGTGACGTGCGTATCGATAATCGTCAAAAAGGCCCTTCGGAACCCCTCTTCGATGCTCTTGGCCAGAGGCAGGCCGCCCCGGAGTTCTTCTCGGATACGCTCGATGATAAGCACGTTGGCGTCTACGGCCATGCCGACCGTGAGCACAATCCCCGCGATGCCGGGCAACGTGAGCGTAGCCCCAAAAAGCGCCAGGGCCGAGAGCACGAGCACGATGTTGGAGAGCACGCAAAGGTCGGCGATCAGGCCTGATCTTCTGTAGTAGCCCGCCATGAAGGCGACCACTAGGAAGAACCCTACGGCGAGCGAGAGAGCGCCCCGAAGGATCGCCTCTTTGCCCAAGGACGGGCCTACGGACGTCTGTTCGATAAGCTTCACGGGCGCTGGCAACGCGCCCGCCCTGAGCACAATCGCCAAATCGTGCGCATCTTTTGTAGTAAAGCTGCCGGAGATTTGCGCCCTTCCCCCACGAATCGGTTCGCGGATCACAGGGGCGGAATAGATGGCGTTGTCGAGCACGATGGCAAGCCTTTTTTCTACGTTGGCCGCCGTTACTTCGGCAAAAATGCGGGCGCCTTGGGCGTTGAAGGCAATGTTGACCACGGGCACACCCGTTTGGTCAAACCCTACAGTCGCGTCTTTGAGCATATCGCCCGTAAGCAGGGGCTGGCGCTCAAGGACGTAGGGCACCCGCTCCCCATCGCGAACCTCGTACATCACCTGATACTCTGGAAGGCTCTGGGCCTCTTCCGGAGAGACTTCGTCTGCGGCAAGCCGAAACTCGAGAAGAGCCGTTCTTCCGATCAGAGCGATTGCCCTGCTCGGGTCCTCTAGCCCAGGGAGCTGCACCAGGATGCGTCCGCTGGCCTCTTGGCGCACGTCGGGCTCGGCCACGCCAAACTGGTCCACCCGGTTCCGAATGATCTCCACCGCCCTTCCGGACGCCTCTTTGAGCATCCGCTCCACGTAGGCGTCGTTCATTTTCAAGACAAGCTCGTTACGGCGGGTTTCCAGCAGCCGAAGCTCTGGAAACTGGCCAAGAAGCTTGGCTGTCACATCGTTTGCCGTCTGATCATCCAGCAGGGTCATGCGAATCGTGCCTTCGTGGACTTGGGCATCCAAAAAGTCGTGCCCACCCTCACGGACGGCAGACTTTAGCTGGGCAAGAAGCCGGTATGCAAGCGTCTCTTCATGCTTGGCCTTGTCAATTTCAAACACAAGGTGGATGCCTCCTTTGAGGTCAAGGCCAAGCTTGAGCATGCGCCTTTGGATGGGTTCGGGCCAATTTTTGACCCAGGGAGAAAGGAGCGTGGGCAAAAGCAAAAGAATCCCTATCGTAAGCACAGCGACGGCGATGCCGGCCTTTGTCCGAAGACCCATGGTCTTTTGTGCCCCCTAAGAGGGGCTCGGGCCCTGGAGCCCTTTGAATGGCTCCTCAACAACGCGGGCAATCGCGTTTCTTGCCACCTTCACCCGAACCTTCTCGGCGATTTCTAGCGTGACATACTGATCCGTAAGGCCGATGATTTTGCCTAGCAAGCCCCCACTCGTCAGGACAACGTCGTCCCGTTTTAGGCCCTGGAGCATCACCTGAAGCTCGCGCACCTTTTTTTGCTGGGGGCGAATAAGCAGCACGTAGAAGATGAGGAACAATAAAAGAATCGGCACCAACGGCCCTAAAAGACTCCCGATTCCCGCAGGTACCCCGCCTTGCTGGGCAAACGCAATGCTAGCCATTTCCCTCCCTTTCAGAACTCAACCGCGAAAGTTTCGCTGCAACCCACTGGTCATACCTCCCTGAGCCGATCGCATGTCTCGCTTCCTCAAGGAGTTTACCATAGTAGCGCAAATTGTGTAGCGTGTTAAGCCGAAGGACCGATGGGTCCCCGATGCGGTACAGATGAGCAAGGTATCCGAGCGAAAACGTCTTGCATGCGTAGCAATCGCATAAGGGGTCTATCGGCTCTTCATTGCTTCGAGAGAGGGCGTTCTTTAAGCGAACGGAACCCTTGGAGGTGTAGAGTTGCCCGTGCCTCGCCAGCCTGGTAGGAAGGATACAATCGAACATGTCCACCCCAAGCCGCACCCCTTCGAGCAGGTCGGCGGGGGTCCCAACGCCCATAAGGTAGCGGGGCCTGGCCGGATCCAAGCTTTCGATCGTTCGCGAGGCGAGCTCCCACATTAAGTTCTTCGGCTCTCCAAGAGAAAATCCGCCGAGAGCAAACCCGGCAACAGGAAGTTCGCTGGCCTCTATGGAAGCCCGAACCCTGAGTTCCGGGAAGACGCCCCCCTGGACAATACCGAACAACGCCCCCCGTTCCGGGTTCTTGGCCTTAAGTGAGGCCTTGAGCCAGTCCAGCGTGCGGCCTAATGCCGCCTTTGTTTGAGCCTCGGAGGCCGGATAGCCGACAGGCTGATCGAGCGGCATGTGGATATCACTTCCAATCTTTTCTTGGATTACAACGACGTCTTTTGGGGAAAGCCGATGCATCGCCCCGTCCAGCGGAGACCGGAAAAGCACGCCGTCGTCGAAAACCTTCACGAATGGGCTCAAAGAAAACACCTGGTATCCGCCCGAGTCGGTCAAAATTCCCCCTTGATAGCCCATAAAGCGCTTGAGCCCGCCGAAGCGCTCAACTAGCTCCACGCCAGGCCTTAGGTACACATGCAAGGCGTTGGCCAGAATCATCCCAAAGCCAAGCTTTTCGAGGTCCTCTGCCAGGAGCGCCCGCACCGCCCCGTGGGTACCGACGGGCATGAACGCAGGCGTGGCGACCGCCCCGAAGCGCCCCATCAAAACGCCTAGCCGAGCTTGCGTGCCATGATCGTTGGCGACGATACGAAACGAAAGAGCGCCGTTCATCCCTACACAACCAGCATGGCATCGCCGAAGCTGTAGAAGCGGTACCCCTTGAAGATGGCCTCCTTGTAGGCATCGAGGATGCGCTCAAGCCCGCCGAAGGCTCCAACAAGCGCCAAGAGGCTTGATTTCGGGAGATGAAAGTTGGTGATAAGCGCATCCACCGCTTGAAAGCGGTAACCAGGCCTGAGAAACCTGTCGGTATAACCGCTCGCCCCCCTTTCTTGGAAATCCTCGTCAAACAAGAAGGCGGCGACCGACTCGAGCGTCCTTACGACCGTCGTTCCCACGGCAACGACCCTGCGGCCTTGGCGCTTGGCTTGGGCAAGGGCTTTCAGCGTGGCCCCTTCGACGCGGAACGCCTCGGGCTCAAGTCGGTTTTCCTCGACCCACTCCTGTTTTAACGGCTTGAACGTGCCAAGCCCTACATTAAGAACGATTTTGCACACCTCCACGCCTTTTTTTGAAAGCGCCTCAAGGAGCTCGGGTGTGAAGTGAAGACCGGCCGTAGGCGCGGCTATGGACCCAGGGGTTTGTGCGTACACGGGGTTGTAGGCCTTAAGCCATACCTCTGTTTTTGAGAGCCTTTCTTTCTCCAGCCTGCGGGCGATGTATGGCGGCAGTGGCACGACTCCAAAGCCTTGCGCGACGCTACGCCAGTCCAGAAGCCCTAAGGCACCCTCGAATATGCCCTCGAACATCCCACCGCCAAGCGAGGCCTTCGGGGTAAACCCTACGTTGGAGTCAAGCTTCAAAGGCTCGCCTAGCTTGACCTTACGGGCCGGGTTGAGCAGCGCCCTGACCAAGAACGACGGACCGGCCTCCTCCAAAACAAGAATTTCGAACGTCTTGCCTGTTTTTGCGCTTGCCCAGAATCGACAGGGGGTCACCATGGAGGCGTTCACGACCAGCACGTCCGTAGGCCGAAGAAAATGCTCGATGTCCCGGAACGTCGCATGATGAAGACGTCCCGATGCACGCTCTAGCACCAAGAGCCTGCACGCATCCCTTGGGTTCGCGGGCTCCAGCGCGATCAGCTCTTCGGGCAGCCCGAATTCGAGCGAGCTAAGCCGAAGTTTCTCCATTTCCCTGCGTCATAAACCCCCGAAACAGCTCAAGGGGGATAGGAAGGACAATGACGGAGGTCTTTTCCGAAGCGACCTCCGTGACCGTTTGAAGAAAACGCAGCTGGAGCGCAGACGGGGTCGTGGCGATGATCTTCGCCGCTCCTGTCAGGCGCTCGGCGGCCAGGTATTCGCCCTCGGCATGGATGACCTTGGCCCGCTTTTCGCGCTCAGCCTCGGCCTGCCTTGCCATCATGCGCTGCATCTCTTGGGGAAGGTCGATGTACTTAATCTCGACGTTGCTCACCTTGATGCCCCAAGGGTCGGTGTGCGCATCCAATATCTCCTGGATACGGATGTTGAGCTTCTCTCTTTTACCCAAGAGTTCGTCTAACTCGGCCTCACCGCAAACGCTCCGTAGCGTTGTCTGGGCAAGCTGGCTGGTGGCGTAAAGATAATTCTCCACCTCGATGATCGCCTTTTCAGGGATCATGACCCGGAAGTAGATGACTGCGTTGACCTTTACGGTGACGTTGTCCTTGGTAATGACATCCTGAGAGGGGACGTCCATCGTCAAGACGCGCAGGTCTACGCGGACCATCCGGTCTACAACGGGGATCAGCAGGATCAACCCAGGCCCTTTGGTGGCTACGTAACGCCCGAGCCTAAAAATTACGCCCCTTTCGTACTCGGCCAAAATCCGGATCGCGTTCATTAAGAAGAACACGACCAGCGCCGCAACGATCAAAGCAGGCACAAGTAACGGCTGGTACATGGCTGGACTCCTTAGGGTTCGTTTTTCTCTTGGAGAGGTTTTACCTCGAGCAAAAGCCCTTCGATGCCGGTAACGACCACCTCTTCGCCCGGCTTGAGGTCGCCGATGTCGCTCTTCGTCGACCAGATCTCGCCGTGCACGAGCACCCGGCCTTGGTTGTCCGAACCTAGGGGGAGGATCACCTTGCCTTTCATCCCGACGATCCCTTGCGCCCCCGTAACGGGCTTTTTTATGTGCGCGCGAGCAACAAGCCAGACGACGAAGGCCACGAATACCGCGGTCGTGAAGATTACGGGCAGAAGGACGCTGAGCGAGACGCGCAAGTACTCGGCCTCGCTCTTGAACAGCATGAGCGAACCAAGGAGCATCGAACCAACCCCTCCTATGCTTAACAACCCGTAACTCGTTACCTTGACCTCGAGCAGCATGAGCAAGACTCCAAGGCCGATGAGCGCTAGGCCGGCGTAGCTGATGGGCAACATCTCGAGGCCGAAAAACCCTAACACCAGGCATATGACGCCAACCACCCCGGGAAAGACGGCGCCGGGCGAGGCTAGCTCGAACAATATGCCGTAAACCCCGAACATGAGCAGGATGTAGGCGACGTTGGGGTTGCTTAAGACAAGCAAGAAACGTTGCCTTAGGCTCATCTCAAAGTCCTGAACGCTTGAACCGAGGGTCTTTAGCGTTCTAGCTTTTCCCTTGACCTCTACGGAGCGGCCATCAAGCTTTTCGATCAGCTCTTTGGCGTTTTCCGCCATTAGATCGCACACGTTCAGCCTTAGTGCGGTTTCGGCGTCGATCGAAGCGGCCTGCCTGATTGCCTTTTCTACCCACTCGGCATTCCGGTTGTGCCTTTTGGCCAGCCCCGTCGCGTAGGCGACCATGTCGTTGACGACCTTTTTTGTCATGGGATCGTCTTCTTTCAATTCCTGGCCTAGCGAAACGGGATGCGCCGCCCCCAAATTTGTGCTGGGAGCCATCGCAAGAACATGGGAGGCAATCGCGATGATGCACCCTGCCGAGGCGGCCCTCGCCCCTGGGGGGGCGACATACACGGCTACAGGGAGGTCTGAGTCTTCGATGCCACGGATAATCCTGCGCATCGAGCTATCTAGCCCTCCTGGGGTATCCATCTCGATCAAAAGGAGTTCCGCACCCTGCTTTTCGGCCTCTTCGAGGCTATCTAGGATGTATTCGGCCATGACGGGGTTAACCACGCCCTCGAGCTTGGCCTTAAGGATGAGCGTTTCTCCAAAAAGAGGACCCGAGGCCAACAGGAAAAACCCAAAAAACAACACAAAGGCCAGGGAATGCCCTCGCCTTCTCATGCGTTCAGTTCCTTCTTTAGGAATTCGCATGCTAAAAAGATGTCGTGACGGACCGTTTCCACGCTAGGAGGGTTTCGGAGCGCAAACGCGGGATGGTAGGTTGGGATCGTGACGCGCCCTTCATGCGCAAGCTCTTGGCCGCGCATTCTTGAAATGGTCTTTTCGAACCCGAAAAATGCCTTGGTCGCGACGGATCCTAACAGCACGAGGACTTTCGGGTCAATAATTCGAACCTGCTGCAACAAAAACGGCTTGCACGTCGAGACCTCCTCGGGCTCGGGAGTGCGGTTCTCCGGCGGACGGCACTTGATCACGTTTGCAATGTATACCTGCTCGCGGGTAAACCCGGCCTCCTCAAGAAGCCTTGCCAAAAGCTGTCCCGCCCTGCCAACGAATGGCCTTCCTTGCCTGTCTTCATCCTTACCCGGCGCTTCTCCGATCAGCATTAGGTCGGCATTCGGGTTCCCCTCTCCGAACACGATATGGCTGCGAGCCCTGCACAAATCGCAGCGGGTACAAGCGCCAAGCTCGTTGGCCCTCAAATCTTCCAGGGCTAGGCTTTTTTGTTCTTTTTGAGTCTTCGCGTTTTCCATCCTATGCATCCTAGCCCACACAAAAAGTCTATCGTAGCGCTTGTTCAGCGCGTTGGCCGCGGCCTTGAGTTGCAAAGCGAACTCTGAATGTTTTATCATGAAAATTATGCTACCTGTAATCTATACCCATCATACAGCAATCTTAAAGCGTTGGGAATTTCACGCCTTCCCCGTTTTGGTAGGCTTGGTGGTGGCGCTCGTGCTTGCCATGCCGTCTAAAGCCTTTGCCTTCGGCCCGCTGACCCATCTTGCTGCCGGACTTCCAATACTGCAAGACGCCTTGCAGGGAGTATTTCCGGCCTGGATAGGGCAGGCCTTGGGCTCCTGGCCGCTTGCGTACCTATACGGCCTTTTGGGGCCGGACATCACGATCGCCAGGAACCTTGCCGACTTTCACTCACACTGCCATAACTGGCGCGTCGGGAAAGAAATGCTCGCCAAGTCGTCCTCCTCCAAAGAGCGGGCGTTCGCGCTTGGGTACCTTAGCCATCTAGCGCACGATACCTATGCCCATAACCTGTTTTTGCCAAAAAAAATCCTCTTCGGAACGCCACGCTACCTAAGCAGGCACATTCTGGCCGAGTTCATGCTGGACAGTCGATTCTCGAATCTCTCTTATCTACTGGAAAGCCTGCACGAGACGCTCAAAGACAAAGACCTAGACCTTTTGCTTACAGAAACGGTTACACCGGTCGTCTTCTCGTTCCGCACGAACAAGTTTTTCTTCCGCCGCCTTTTGGCCCTCAGGCAAGCAGGAAAGCTGGATGCGCGCTTGCAGCGACTGTCCGGGCGTCATCCCGCTTTCTTTACGGAAGAGGAACTCAAAGAGGTGCTCGAAGCTTCCTACATCCTGGTTCGTGGCATGCTGAGCGACCCGGCCTCTTCCCCCTTGTTCCTCCTGGACCCTACAGGGGTCGAGAATCTAAAGCTGGTTCGGTTCTTCCGGCGTCAAATTGCCCACGATTCCCCTATCGCCTCTCCAGGCTTGAAGCTAACCTTAAAGCAAGAGGTTTACGAGCTAATCAAGGCAAACAACCGGCCTTTTATTGCCCTACTTGAAGAGAGGAAGGAGAGGTTTGGGCCGCTAAATGGACGATTTCATCCACGATCCGGGCTGCCATCGCTTCTTTTGACATGTGGCCCAGTACCTTCTGCTCGCCCGTTTTCAGAAGAATTACTCCGGCATTAAAGGCCGAGCCAAAACCGGCGGTTTTCTTCGAAACATCGTTGGCAACGATCATATCTAGGCTTTTTTCTTCCAGTTTGCGCTTGGCGGTTGCCATAGCTCTTTCTCCGTCGGTTTCCGCGGCGAAACCCACAAAGAGCTGGTTCGGAAGCTTCGAGGCCGCCAACGTCTTGAGGATGTCTGGGTTTGGCTCTAAAAGCAGCGTCAAAGGGATATCCGCCTTCCTGAATTTGTACGGAACCACCCTAGACGGCCTAAAATCGGCGACGGCCGCGTTCATGATGAGAATCGTAGCCTCGGAAAGCAGCCCTTGGAGCGCCTCGAGCATCTCCAGGGCGGAGGTTACCCGCTCAAGCCGGATTTCCTTTGGAACGGGATGATCGGAGGGGCCCAACACGAGCGTGACATCCGCTCCCCTGTACCAGCATTCCTTGGCCAGCGCGATCCCCATCCTGCCGCTAGAGGGGTTGGATAGAAACCGGACGGCGTCTACGTGCTCCCTCGTCGGCCCTGCCGTCACGACCACGCGCCGGCCCTCAAGGCCTTTTGGCGCAAGCAAGCGCTCCACGGCATAGAGGATCTCGTCCAACGGGGCGAGCCTTCCTGCCCCGTTGGTCTTGCAAGCCAATTCTCCTACGTCCGGGCCTACAACGTAGACCCCGTACCCTTTGATCTTCTCGATGTTTTGCCGGGTTGCCGGATGTTCCCACATCGCGGTATTCATGGCAGGGCAGACGATCACCCTTCTGGGGTCTGAGGCAAGAAGGACATCGAGCAGGACGTTGTCGGCAATGCCCTGGGCCATCTTGGCGAGCGTGTTGGCCGTGGCCGGTGCTACCAAGATACCGTCCACGCTCTGAGCGCGCTCGATATGCCCGATCTGGGCGTGCTCAAGCTTTTGCGAGCACAAGACGGGGTTGCCCGAGAGCGTCTCCAAAACGAGCGGGGTGACGAACTCCAGCGCCCGAACGGTAGCCACAGGAAACACTCCGATCCCCTCTTTGGTCAGCATCCGGACAAGCTCGGGCACCTTGTAGGCGGCAATCCCACCGGTGATGCCGAGTGTCAGGCGCTTTCCTTGAAAACGAAGGTTCATGGGGCGGGCGAAAGCCCCATGAGAAACGGGTTGGTGCGTTTTTCTTGCCCGATTGTCGTCTTGGGGCCATGGCCCGGGAACACTACCGTTTCTTCAGGCAAGACAAGGAGTTTTTTTTGAATGGAACCGATCAACGTGGCGTAATCGCCCCCTGGCAAGTCTGTCCTGCCGATCGAGCCTTGGAACAAGACATCCCCCGAAATCAACCAGCTGAGCGCGGGAACCCAAAAACAAACCTCGCCGGCTGTATGACCCGGGGTGTGCAGGACGTTTATCGCAAGCTCGATCAAATTTAGCGTTTCACCACCCTTGAGCGCATAATCCGGCGGTGGGCCGTTCTTTGCCCTCAAGCCAAACATGAGGCCTTGCATGGCAAGTCCCCGAACCATTGAGGACTCGAGCTCGTGGTAATAGACGGGCGCCTTCGTTCTTTCCTTGATGTCAGCCAAGCCGACGGCGTGATCGATATGGCCATGGGTCAAAAGGATCGCCTCGAGCGTAAACCCTTCGTGCTCTACGGCCCGTTGAACTCTGTCAATCTCGTCTCCGGGGTCGACCATAATCGCCTTTTTGGTCGTTTGCGACCCGATAACATAACAGTTTTCGCCAAACGGGCCCGTTTCAAACCGGACCATCCGGTACTGCGCTTTCTTTTCTATCATGTGCGCTAACGTACCCTTTTTTGTTAACCCTGCCGGGCTACTTGTTCCCTAGAACTCAAAGGTTTGCTATTGTAAGCATACAACGAAAACGCAAATAAGGGCAATCCGCCCAAAAGGAGTGCCGATGGACCTCGTAGCCGGACAAAAGGCGCCGACCTTTGCGCTAAGAGGGGTAGATAAAGCCGGAAAAGAAGGAGAGTTTCGCCTCGAAGACCTCTTTGGAGACGGCGGATTGGTCGTGTATTTCTACCCCAAGGATGGTACGCCCGGCTGTACGAACGAAGCAATCGCATTTAGGGATCGCTTCGAGGAATTCGCAAGGTCCAAGATCCAGGTGGTCGGGATAAGCCCAGACTCCGTGGAATCCCACGCGCGCTTCCAAAAAAAATACGGCCTGCCATTCCCTTTGTTATCCGACCCGAATAAAGAGGCCGCTCGGGCCTGGGGGGCCTTCGGCGAAAAGAAACGCTTCGGAAAGGTCTCGGAGGGCATAATCCGCTCAAGCTTCCTGCTCGATGCAAGCGGGACTGTCAGGAGTGCTTGGCGCAACGTCAAGGTCGATGGCCACATCGAGCTAATCCTTCAAGCGATCCAGGGATGATGGACTCTAGAATCCAGCGAATCCTTGAGACTTTAAGAGAGCTTTTCCCTAACCCTCGGCTTGAGCTTACCCATGGCTCACCGTACGAGCTCCTGATCAAGGCGATCCTTGCCGCCCAAGCCCCGGACAAGAAGGTCAACGAGATCACCCCCAAACTCTTGACAAGCTTCCCCACGCCCGACGCGTTGGCCTTGGCGGACCTTTCCGAGATCGAGGAGAAAATCAAGGAGATTAATTTCTACAAGCGCAAAGCTAGAGCCATCAAAGAGGCATCGAGTGACCTCGTTGAACGGTTCCACGGGCAAGTCCCGGAAGCGCTCGAGGCGCTAGTGACCCTCCGTGGGGTCGGGCGAAAAACGGCCAACGTGGTGCGCGTAGGGGCATTTGGCTTGCCGGGCATCGTGGTCGACCGCCATTTTGAGCGGGTGGCAACACGGCTTGGGCTTACAACGGCCAAAGACCCCGAACGGATCGAGCGCGAGCTCGAAGCAATGGTGCCCGAAGAAGAGCGCGCCCGCTTTTCACTCCTTTTGATCAACCACGGAAAATCTCTTTGCACCGCCAAGAACCCAAAATGCAAACCGTGCCCGCTGAAGCAAGATTGTTCGTTCTACCAACCTCAGCTGGAGCTATAGGCTTCTCCCAGAACCGCCCGGAGCCCCTGCTCCAGCGTGGCGTAGGTTGGAACCCTCCATAGATCTGCCCCGGCCCGAACCAGGCTCTGGGCTGGTTGCGGCGGCTTGATCCCGAAGAGTACGGCCCTCGCCCCAAGGAACCTCCTGCAGCCTGAAGGGGGCCAAACGGCAGGCTCAGGGCTTTTTGATCCCTGCCTCGATAAGCGGCATGAGGCCCAAGGCCGACCAATCCTTTTGGCCGAGACCAAAAGCGAGTGCCATCAAGAAGCGGTCCTTGACGAGCCCGCCTAAGGGCAGCGGGACGCGTGCCCCTTCGGAGGCCTCGAGCGCGAGCTTGACATCTTTGAGGCCCAATTCCAGGCGAAATCCGGAGGGCTCGAAGCGCTCGTGAAGCACCATGCCGCCGTAGTTCTCATAAAGGGGAGAGTGAAACAGTGCGGCATTCACGACCTTCAAGAAGGCTTCAGGGTCGCCCCCGTTCTTCTTCACGAGCGCGAACGCCTCGGAGAGCGCCTCGATCGCCCCCATGATCAAAAAGTTGCCCCCGATCTTGAAGAGGTTAGCCAAGTACGGCTCTTGACCCACCACAAAGGTGGTATGCCCGAGCGCTTCGAACACGGGCCTTAGAGTTTCGATTAGCGTACCCTCGCCCGCAACGACGACCCCTAGCTTCTTGGTCGCGGCAGCATCCGGCCTACCGAAAACCGGTGCCGAGACGAATGCCTGGCCCCTTAGGGCATGAACGGCTGCAAGCTCTTTAGCCAGGGAGACGCTGACCGTACTCATCGAGACATGCACCCCGCCTTGAGGCAAGGTCTCTAGGAAAGGCGGGGCTTGGTTTAGTCCCCGTTCGTAAACTACCGAGCGCAGGGCGTTGTCGTCTGCAAGCATCGTAAGCACAATTTTGGCCATGCTTGCCACCTCTCCAGGGCTTTCGGCAATTTGCACGCTTGCATCCTGGAACCCTGCAGCCTTCTCTTTCGTCCGGTTAAACACGATGAGGCGATGGCCCGCGCTAAGCAGGTTCTTTGCCATTGGAAGGCCCATGTTTCCCAGGCCAATAAACCCGATTTCCATGCTCTTCCTCCTCGATGTTTTTTTGGTCTACCCTATGTTTCTTTTCAGCTTACGCAATCTTTATGCGGTGGACAAAGCTTATTGGTTTATTGTAGAGTGACCAGGGAGAATTTAGGGAAGACTCGATGGAACACGGCGCTGTGAAACAAAGAACTCCGCTTTCTACGAGCGAGGCTCGGGCCGTCGTCGCGATTAGCTTTACGATGGCGCTCAGGATGCTCGGGATTTTTTTAGTCCTTCCAATCTTCAGCACGAACGCACTCGCTTACCCCGGGGCGACGATGGCCAAGGTTGGTCTTGCATTCGGGGTTTACCCGCTCATGCAAGCGTTGTTCCAGCTGCCCTTCGGTATGCTAAGCGATAAAAAAGGCCGAAGGTTTGCGCTATCTTTGGGTCTGGCATGTTTTGGCGTGGGAAGCGTCCTCTGCGGGCTGGCTCAAGGAATTCATGGCCTCATCCTGGCCAGGGCACTCCAGGGAACGGGGGCCGTCGGGGCGGTTGCGCTCGCGGCCATCGGAGACGTCACCCGCCCAGAGGTTCGCGCCCAGGCATTCACGATCACGGGCATGACGATCGGCATGGCCTTCATGCTAGGAGTCCTGGCCGGCCCGATGCTTGCGCCGATTCTCGGCCTGAAGGGCCTTTTCTTTCTCTTGGCCGGATTTAGCGTGATCGGAGAGCTGTTCGTTGCCAGGTATTTCCCCAACATTCCGCATTCTCCAAGGCACATAGAACAGCCTTCGGCTTCCTCCTCTTGGAATAGGCAGGAATTCTTGAGGATTTACTTGGCCAACTTCGTGCTCGCCCTCACGCTCAACGCGCTCTTTTTCCTGCTCCCCTTGGAATTCATAAGCCTCGGCATCTCCAAGGCAGGCCTTGGCAAAGCCTACCTGATGATGATCCTCCCCGCTGGCATTCTGGCCTTCCCCTTCGTGCGCCGTGCCGAGCGGCTAGGAAGCCTCAAGCTGGCCGCGTGGACAGGGTTCGCACTTGTCATTCTAGGGTTTTTGGGGGATATGGTCCAAAGCTTGCGTCCCGAGGCTTGGATACTGCTTTTGTTTAGCGGCGTTTTCTTTTTTGGCTATACGATCGAGCAAGCCCTTCTTCCCGCGTTTTTGACGCAAAAGCTCGAGCCGAAGAACAGAGGACGAATCACGGGGGTTTACAACCTGTGCGCGTTCCTTGGCTCTGCCTTTGGAGGCATTCTATCCGGGCTTTTGTACCCTAAAGGAGCATTCTTGCCGTTCCTTGCCGGCACCTTGGCGCTTGCCTCGATGGGCGTGTTCGGGCTGCCTATGCCGGAACAGGAGAACGAGTAAGCACGCGGGCGGAACCTCGCCCGCGTGCTTAGGAGACAAGGCATCACCGCTTCAGGTTTTGCAACGACCCAAGCAGGCTACCCAATGGCCCAGCCGCAGTCGGGAGCACCGTCGTTGGAGTTACCAGCGTCGCTCGGTTCCGCATCTCATCGGCCATCCAGCGGATGTTCACAAGGTCAGTATTCATCTCTCCCCAGCCGTACCATAAGGCATAATCTTGGCTAGCATGGAACGTACCCTGGAAAGCGCGCATCCTGTGCTCATTATACATATGGAACAACGTCTGCTCTATGGGAGAGGGCGCGTTGTAGAAGGAAAGAATATCCGGATAAGACGCCGTAGACCCTGCAGGTGCTTTTAAAATACCGTCATTGTACAACCCAGAAACGATCTGGATAGCTTCCGCCATCAGCCGGTCTGTCTCTCGCACCATCTGATCGCCCTTGGCAAGCTCACCCCCCGCAAATTTTTCGGAATGGCACTGGGTGCAGACCTGCACCATTCTTTCGCGCTCCTTTTGAAAGCTCTCTGCATCGAGCCTGGCCATGTCGGCAGCTTTAACGGCGTCCAGCCTGGCTGTCGGATTACCTTGCGGGTCAAGAACGCCCAGACCTTGCAAGATAAGGGCCTGATCGGCTGCCCATTGAGGATCATCAATAGGCAGCTTTACCGCTAAAAATCCCCAAGCTGTCCGGACCTCGTGGTTTCCTTGCTGCATGTGGCAGGTCTGGCATTTGGGAGCCGCGGCGGTCTCTGGCAAAACCCCTTCCCGTCTTAGCATGTAGCGAACTCCGTGCTTCGAGCCCGTATACATCTCCCACTGGGGATGGTCAAACCCCATATGGCAGGTTTCGCAGGCTTCCGGCTCTTGAGCCTCGGCCTTGGAGAAGGTATGACGGGTATGGCAGGCATCACAACTCGCTACGCCGAAGATCTGCCCGTCTTGTTTCAGCTGCGCGATCTCCTGCTCGGATTTGAGCCCGAGCTTGTGGCATCCTCCGCAGCCTTTCTGCCCTTCGATTAACGCCATCGGCTGCCAATGAATCGTGGGCATCGCGGTGATTGCGGCCCACGCGAAGGCATGCTTTCCTTTGCTGAACTGCTCGACCTGTGTTGGATGGCAGGCTTGGCACGTTGCAGGCGTAGGAATCTTGACGTTGGCCACGTCCTGGGGGCCCGTATGCTCGCTTCCGTGGCAGGTGGAACAGTCGAGCCCATTGGGCGCGTGCTTGCTTAGCCGGAAGTCTGAAACGATGTTCGGCGTTACGTTGGTGTGGCAAGAAATACATGCCGAACCCTTCGCGAAGGCCAAGTTCGCAGGAATGTTCAGTAAAAAAAAGCACACCAGGAATGATCTCCACCTGATTCTTCTCATTGGCATCCCTCCTTGGTTATAGGCTAGGATAAAGAACGCAGGCTTTTGTCATCTTGTAACTACGTAAGCATATTCCATGCATAAAAAAATTGATATACGTCAAGAAATCATGCAGAAAAAAGATGAGGCAATCAAAAGATTTCTTGGCGGGTTTCTAGGGAGTCAGGATAAAGAGCTACTGGCTGTCTTGGAGCATGCGAGTTCGATAAAGAACGTGCCAAAGAAAGCGATCCTCTTCGTGGAGGGGCAGCCTGGCTCAGACATCTACTTCATGCTCGAAGGGAGCGTAAGGCTGTTTCGAACGCGCCAGGACGGCAGCGAGTTCGTGGTTCACTTTGTCAGGGAAAACGAGGTCTTCGCGGAACTCCTGCCTTTTTTGGGAGGGCGTTATCCGGTCAGCGCCCAGGCTCTCGAACCCTTGGAGCTTCTCACCATTCACGCAAACACCTTCGAAGTGCTCCTTGCCAAAGACCCGAAGCTCTGCCTCAAGATCATCGCCGCGCTTACTGCCCGAATCCAGGGGTTTTTAAGGACCATGGAGAACCTGGCCACCCCGGAGGTCAAGCATCGGCTCTTGGCCTACCTCAAGGATCTTTCCGACAGGCGGGCCTCAAACCGTATCCGACTGCCTGCACCCAAGCACGACATTGCCCTGCTTCTGGGTACAACGCCGGAAACCCTCTCGAGGCTCTTTAAAAAGCTCGAAGAGGAGGGAATGGTGAAGGTGAAGGGTAGAGAGATTGAGCTCACGGAACGATAAACCTTAGCAATCTGCATGCCAATAGCACCTCAAGAGTTGCAACGGCCGATTAAAAACCTTGGCAAAGACTAGCCCCGAAACGCCTAAGCGGGCATCTTGGGTAGCCTGAAGGTCATAGACTCTTCGGCAACGCCAAGTTCTTCGATACGCTCGGCGCCAAGGTCCTCGAAGTGCTTCACGATACCGGAAACCAGCGTTTCCGGGGCCGAGGCTCCGGCCGTCACGCCGATTGCCTTGGCCCGTTCGAACATCCAAGGCTCGATGTGCTCGGCCCCATCCACGACGTAAGCGGGAACACCCTCCGCCCTGGCCACCTCGCCCAGCCTTTGCGAGTTCGAGGAGTTTTTTGAGCCCACGACGAACACGACATCCGTAACCCTAGCGAGCGCTTGCACGGCCATTTGTCTGTTGTATGTAGCATAGCAAATATCTTCTTTTTTGGGTCCCATGAGGTTTGGGAACCGCGCCTTAAGGGCTTCCACAACCTTGGCCGTATCGCCCAGGCTGAGCGTGGTTTGCGTCAAATACGCCACGCGTTCATCCGGGCTTATCGGGAGCGCCTGGACATCTTTGGCGGTACTGACCAAGAACATGGGGGCGTGCCCCATTGTACCTTCGACCTCCTCGTGGCCCTTATGGCCGATAAGCACCACACGGAGGCCTCTTATGGCAAACAACCGAGCCTCCTCGTGCACCTTTGTCACGAGAGGGCAGGTAGCATCGAACACTCGAAGATTCCGGGCTTTAGCCATCCGCTCGATCTCCGGAGATACCCCGTGGGCGGAGAAGACGCATACCGCCCCTTCGGGCACCTCTTTAAGGTCGTTCACGAATTGCACGCCCCTACGCTTGAACCCCTCGATGAGCACGCTGTTGTGGACGATCTCATGGAAGACGTAAATGGGTTCGGGAACACGCTCAAGCAAGACTTCCAGAATGGCGAGCGCCCTCTCGACGCCCGCGCAAAACCCCCTCGGACGTACAAGGATAACCCGTTCGACCCTCATCGTTTTTCCCCCGCCAGACAAGTATGGTATCTTTAAGCTTACGCGAACCAGCCAAAAAAGGCGACCTTGTCCATGCTCAAGAACGATTTGCTGCTTCAAGCATTTAAAGGAGAGCCGACCGAGCGCGCACCCGTGTGGATGATGCGGCAAGCCGGCCGTTTCCTGCCCGAATACCGTGCCATCCGAAGCCGCTACGACTTCCTTACGATGGTCAAAACGCCAGAGATCGCGGCCGAGGTTACGATTCAGCCCGTTGACATTCTTGGTGTCGATGCGGCCATCCTTTTTAGCGACATCCTCGTCGTTCCCGAAGCGATGGGAATGCCGCTTTCCATGAATGAAGAAATCGGCCCGAGCTTGGGCAAAGGACTTTCGAACGCAGGCGACATCGAAGCACTCGAGGTCTCCGGAATAGAGCAGCGGCTTGGCTACGTGCTCGAGGCGGTCCGGCTCACGAAGGAAAGGCTCGAAGGCAGGGTGCCGCTGATAGGGTTCTCGGCCACGCCCTGGACGCTCATGGCCTACATGGTCGAGGGAAACGCCAAAAAAGGCTTCCCAAAGGCCAAATCGCTGCTATACGGCGATCCTGAGCTTTCCCACAGGCTCTTGGAGAAGCTTACCGATGCGGTCTGTACCTACCTCGAGGCCAAGGCACAGGCCGGCGTGGATGTGATCCAGTTGTTCGATACGTGGTCGGAAACGCTCTCTAAAGACGCCTTCCTGGCTTTCGACCTTCCTTATGTGTACGAGGTAATACGCAGGCTCAAAGAGCGCCTGGGCGGGCGCGTGCCGATCGTGTGGTTCTTCAAGGGCTGCGCTTCGAGCCTGGAAGAGATCGCAAGCGTTCCCGTAGACGGCGTGAGCCTCGATTGGACGCTAGATTTGGGCTGGGCAATTCCTAACATACCCAAGAGGCTAGCCATACAAGGAAACCTCGACCCTTGCGTGCTGCTCGCCAGCAAGGAGGCAATCCGCAAAGAGACCGGCAGAATCTTAAGCAAGGTAAACAACAGGCCGGGCTACGTGTTCAACCTAGGCCACGGCGTGCTCCCTCAAACGCCCGTGGACAATGCAAGGTTCCTTGTCTCCTTCGTCAAAGAAGCCACCCAAAGACACCTTTAGGGAGCCATGAAAGAACTGGAAACTCTCGATGTCGCGTTTCTCAAGCGCTACGATACCCCTGGCCCTCGCTACACGAGCTACCCGACAGCGCCGGCCTTCAGCCCGGATTTTGGGCCGGAAGCGTTCAAGCGCGCGATTCTCAAGAACAACCAAGAGAACCCCGAGGGCGACATTTCTCTTTACTTCCACATCCCTTTTTGCGATACGCTCTGTTACTTCTGCGGCTGCACGATGCTCGTCACGAGGGATTTAGGCAAGATCGAGCACTACTTGGAAGCGCTCAAGGCGGAGCTCACGCTCGTTCACTCCTTGCTTTCGAACAAAAGGAAGGTCTGCCAGCTCCATCTGGGCGGGGGAACACCCTCGTATTTAAGCCCCGATCAGATTCATAAGTTGATGGAATCCGTCTACGAGCGCTTCAGCTTCACGCCCGATGCCGAGCTTGGCGTTGAGATCGACCCTAGGGGGCTTACGCGTGAACACATGAGAGCGTTTCGCGAAACAGGGTTCAACCGCGTGAGCATGGGAATCCAGGATTTTGACGAGGAGGTCCAGCGGGCCGTCAACCGTATCCAGCCTTTGAACATCACAAAACAGGCGATCGACTGGAGCCGGGAACTCGGATTCCATAGCATCAACGTGGACTTGATCTACGGACTGCCCTTCCAGAAGCCTGAGACGTTTGAAGACACGCTTAATAAGGTGATCGAGCTTGCCCCAGACAGGATCGCCGTTTTCAACTTCGCCTACGTCCCCTGGCTCAAGCCTCACCAGCGGGTCATCCCAAAAGAATCCCTTCCGAGCTTGGACACAAAGTTTGCGCTCCTTAAACTCGCGATCGAGACGCTCTCTAAGGCGGGCTACGTCTACATCGGGATGGACCACTTCGCAAAGCCAGGAGACGAGCTCGCCGTCGCGCAAACCAAAGGGGACCTGCACCGGAATTTTCAAGGCTACTCCACCAAGGCACACGCAGACCTGTACGCCTTCGGCATGTCTTCGATCAGCCAGTTCGGCAACGTCTATGCCCAGAACGAAAAAAATATTTCCGGGTATGAATCGATGGTTTTGGACGGGAAGCTCGCCACAATCGTAGGCTACACCCTGAACCGGGACGACGAGATCCGGCGCTTCACAATCATGCGTCTGATGTGCACGATGAACCTTGATAAGCAAGAAATCGAGCGACGTTTCGGAATCGTGTTCGACACCTACTTTGCCGAGGCGCTCGATAAGCTCGCCCCTTTCGAAAAGGAGGGGCTGATCGAACTCCGTGACGACAGGATCGTCGTTCACCCGTTAGGCAGGCTGATCGTTCGCAACGTGGCGATGTGCTTTGACGCTTACCTAGAAAGGCTCCTGAAGGAAAAACCCGTCTTTTCAAGGACCGTTTGATGGCAAAGCTGGGCGTTGTCCTGTTGAACCTTGGGGCACCGGCTACGCTGAACGATATTCGACCGTTCTTGAGGGCGCTCTTTTCCGACCGCGACCTATTCCCTTGGTTTTTCCGGGCTTTTCTGGCCCCTCCGATCGCGAGGGTGCGTGCAATCCAAGACAGGCCCCAGTATAGGGCAATAGGAGGAGGCTCGCCCCTTGGCGCTACCACCCAAACCCAGGCCGACCTTTTGAAGGCTGCCCTACCTTCAGAGCTTCACGCAAACGTCTACATCGGCATGCGCTACAGCCCCCCTACGATTGCCGATGCGCTTCTGCAAGCGATGAAAGACGGGGTCGATACGATCCTCCTTCTTCCCTTGTATCCCCAGTATTCGCTCACGACGACCTATTCGAGCCTCAAAGAGGTCGAACGCCAAAAAGACAGGCTTGAGTTTAAGCCAAAGGCTGTGCATGTCATCCGAAACTATCCAACCCAAGAAGACTTCATCGAGGCCCATCGTCTACGCATCCAGGAGGCCCTTGAAACACTCCCCCCGTCCACGCCAGAACGCTTCGGGCTCGTTTTCAGCGCACACGGCGTTCCTTTGAGCTTCGTCAAAAAAGGAGACCCGTACCCAAGCGAGGTCAAGCGCACGATGGAGGCCGTGTTGAAGGCGCTCCAAGAAAAAGGGCCTATGGATGCAAGCTTCCTTGAGCGAGCGCATATCCGCCTTTCCTTTCAAAGTAAGGTGGGGCCCGTGCGCTGGCTTGCGCCCTCGACGATCGAAACGGTTCGAAAGCTTGGGCAAGAAGGCGTTAAAAGCGTGCTCGTCGTCCCCGTGAGCTTCGTATCCGACCACATGGAAACGCTCTACGAGCTTGGCATCCAGCTAAAGAAAGAGGCCCTTAGGGCTGGCATTCCCAATTTCCGCGTGGCCCAAGGGCTCAACAACTCGCCTTCGTTCATCTTGGCGCTTGCAAAGCTCACCATTAAGGCGCTCGAAGATGCAGCATGACGTCCTAATCCTTGGCGGAGGAATCTCCGGGCTGACGCTGGGCTACAGCCTTTCGCAAGAAGGCGTGAATGTTTGCATCCTCGAGGCGAGTTCAAGACCTGGGGGCACGATTTGGAGCGAGCGAAAAGAAGGGTTTTTGATCGAGCACGGGCCCAACACCGCGCTCCTCACGCAACAGGCCCATCTTGACCTCTTCCAATCGCTCGGGCTTCAAGAGCGGCTTGCCTTCGCTTCTGAAACAGCAAACCACCGCTTCATCCTAAAGGACGGAAGACTCATCGAGCTGCCGATGTCGCTTATGGCGTTCCTTAAAACGCCCTTGTTCTCAGCCAAAGCCAAGATTGGGGTTGCCCTCGAACCATTTCACGGAAGGGCCGCGCAAGAGGAGACGCTCGCAGAGTTCGTCAAAAGAAGGCTCGGGCAAGAGTTCTTGGATTACGCGATCGACCCGTTCGTATCCGGCGTGTACGCGGGCGACCCGGAAACATTGAGTGTAAGAGGGGCGTTTCCAAAGCTTTACGGGCTGGAGGAGCGCTACGGGGGGCTGATGCTGGGCACCTTCTTGGGAGCACGGGAACGAAAAAAGCGCCCCGACGTGGCCAAAGTAAAGGCAAGGCTCTTTTCGTTCCTAGGGGGAATGGTGGAGCTTCCTTTGGCGCTTGCAAGCAGCCTCGGAAATAGGCTCGTCTTGAAGGCTGCAGCCCACGGCTTAAGGCCCCTTCGAGATGGGTTTGAGGTAAGCTTTCGTCAACAAGGGGTCGAGCAGACGATTGCCTCCAAAAGGCTCGTTCTTTCCGTTCCCGCCTACGAGGCTTCGCGGCTCTTGAGAGGGTTAAACGCTTCGCTCGCCCAAAAACTCCAAGCCATCCTTTACCCGCCTGTCGCCCAAGTCGCGCTCGGCTACAGGCTCAATGCATTCGAGCGGTCGCCGGAGGGCTTTGGATTCCTGATTCCAAAGCGTGAAGGCCGAAGCATTCTTGGCGCGCTCTTTAGCTCTTCGTTCCTCCCAGGCCGTGCGTCCGAGGGGTTTGCGCTCCTGACGACGTTTGTCGGCGGAATGCGGGCCCCAAGCCTGGCCCTTTTGGAAGCAAACGGGCTAGCCGACCTTGCCCATAAAGAGGTCTCGGACATCCTGCGTATTAAAGAAGAACCTACCTTTGCTCATGTCGGCAAGATCGAGCGGGCCATCCCGCAGTACACGCTCGGACATGGAGAAATGATCAAGGCAATCGAAGCGCTCGAACACAGCCTTCCAGGGCTACACTTCCTTGCGAACTACAGGGGCGGGATCGCTTTGGGAGACTGCCTTGCCAATGCCGTGGACCTTTCTGCGAAAATACTGCGACAAATCTCATCTCGGCCCGTTTAGGCGCAATGCTGCACCTTCTTTTGGCGACATGGGACGCCTTGCAAGGTCGCCTTTTTGTTGCCTGAAAAGGCTAGAGAAGAAACCCTCCAAATAAGCCTTAGAGAGGCTCCTTCTTGGAAGAGAAGGGGTCAAAGAGGCGAACCGATGGGCCGGGACGAACGCAAAGGGGCGTTTTTGCCAAAATAACGTCCCCGTCTACCATGACCTCGAGCTCTTTTAAGGACTCGCTTAAAAGCTCGATCCGTACGGCCGAGCCCTCGCAAAATCCGGGAGCTCCAAGCCTCTTGCCCATGAACACCGGGATTATTTTAGACAAGAGCCTCATTGGCCTAAAGTCGGTTGCAACATAGGCAATCGACCCGCTAGGCGGCGGCGCGAAATACAGTGGCTTTGCCTTAATTCCGACGCTTTTGACCTTGCCGAACAAGCATGCACAAACAGGGCCAAGCTCGAGCCTGTCCTCGTTCACCAAGATTTCTAGAGGCAAAGGGGCAAGAAGCCGTTTGGCAAACTCCCCTCGGATCATCACGGACCCGATCAATTGTAGGGCCGTTCGAAGCCCGTCTACGGGCCCCTTGGCTCCCAAGGCGTAATAGTGGCCAAGGAAGGAAGCGGGTAAGCCAACTCCCCCTAAAAACCCTACCCTTAGCGTTTCTTCCGCCCCCTCCACGACGAGCGGCTCGTGCTCGGTAACAGGAAGCGATCCCCTATCTACGAGCGCTTCCTTGAGCTTTTTTGCGAGCGTAACGACGCTCCCCTTGAGACCCAACCCCTTCACCACCGTATTCATCGTGCCCGCCATGAGCGGGGCAAACACGGGTAGCGGCCGCTTGGCCTCGCGATAGGCCAAAAAAAAGCGGGTAAGCGCACAGCTCAGCGTCCCGTCCCCACCGTAGAGCACGACGACTCCGACGTCTTGCTCAAGGCAAAACTGCGTAATCCCCTCGAGTGCAGCGGCCGACCACGTCGAGAACACCCTACATCCAGGGAGCGCCTCAATGACCGCCCGAAGTGTTTTTGGGCGCTCGATCGTCCCTTTCGCACGCTCGTTTACGATCATCACGGCGGCCACGGAGGTTCCGGGCTGAACAAAAGTAACCATCACCCCACCCTCTTTCGCTCACCCGGAAAGGGCTTTGAGACGCCTTGGCCCTGCAAGCAACCCGGCACCGAGCTGGCCGCAGGCAGCCAGCGCTCCGAGCCCTCGGGACCTGCGGATTTGAACGCGTAGGCCTTTGGCATGCAAACTATTTGCAAACGCGTCAACCTCGTCATCCGAGGGGGGGCGGAAAGAAGCCCCCGGGAAGGGGTTGAAAGGAATTAGGTTGATCTTGCAAGGAAGGCCCCTGACAAGCGACACAAGCTTGGGGGCATCCTCGAGAGCCATATTGAACCCAGGCAGTAGGACGTACTCGAGCGTCACGGGAGCCTTGGTTGTCCGTGTCCATGCCCTAAGGGCCTCGAAGAGGTCCTTGAGTGGGTATTTCTTTGCGATACTCATCACCTTTGCCCGCCGCTCGTCGTCTGGAGCGTTTAACGATACGGCCAGCCCCACTCCTGGGGCTTTTTTTGAAAGCTCTACGATGCCGGGAACAACACCAGAGCTAGAAACAGTGATTCGACTAGGGGAAAATCCAAGGCCCGAGGGCAGAGTAAAAATTTCAATCGCACGAAGTATGTTTTCTACGTTCAACAAGGGTTCGCCCATCCCCATGAAGACGATGCGGCGGATGGCCGGACGCCCCAGCTCGAATACGGCATGCATGAGTTGGCCCACGATTTCCTCGAGGCGCAGGTTCCTTCTGAACCCAACCTTGGCGGTCGCGCAAAACGCACAATCGAGGGCGCACCCGGCCTGAGAGGATAGACACAACGTATCCTTCCCCTCCCCTGGGATATAGACGCTCTCGATGATCCCCCCGCCCTCGATCTCGAACGCCCACTTGAGCACCCCATCCGAGGTGCCTTTCTTTGCGGTCGGGTAGAAAGGCATCAGACGATACCTTTTCTCGAGCGTTTGCCTAAGCGGCTTCGGGATGTCCGTCATCTCCGAAAACGTGCCTATCGGGCGGGCATAGAGCCATCCGATCAGCTGGTTGGCGCGGAATTCTGGCTCCCCAAGCCCACAAACAAGCCCTTGAAGCTCTATTGAGCCAAAGCCGTACAGGCTTGGAGCGTTCCCTAGACAAGCTTGGCTTGGAAGGTCTTGGCCCATCGGTTTTTTGCCCTACGCGTCCTACATAGGTTGCAAGTCGCTCTGCGAGAAAAAAAACGGGATCTCGAAGCGGGCGGATTCGGGGCTGTCCGATCCATGCACAGCGTTACGCTCGATGTCCGTGCCAAATTTTGCCCTAATCGTCCCTTCTTCGGCCTTCCTCGAATCGGTCGCTCCCATGAGCCGCCTTAAGCCCGCAATTGCGCCCTCTTTTTCGAGGGCCATCGCAACGATCGGGCCGGACGCCATGAATTGTGCAAGGGGGCCGTAAAAGGGGCGCTCTTTGTGGACGACGTAGAAAGCCATCGCGTCATCCATCGTAAGCCGAATCATTCGAAGCCCCAGGATGTCGAATCCCTCCTTCTCGAGCATCGCCACAATCCCGCCTATAGCCTTCTTGGCCACGGCATCCGGCTTGATAATACAAAGCGTTCGTTCTTTTAACCCCGCCACCTAGGCCTCCTATGTTCTATGACTATCTTTTTGCCTCATCCAGGGCGCGTTTCATCGCCTCGCCGATCACGGCCGGGTTCTCGGCCACGCGGATACCGCAACGCTCGAACGTCTCGATTTTGTGCGCCGCCGTCCCGGAAGACCCCATAATGATCGCACCCGCATGGCCCATGCGTTTTCCGGCAGGTGCCGTCCTCCCGGCCACGAACGCAACGACGGGCTTGGTGACGTTCTCCTTGATGAAGGCCGCCGCCGCCTCTTCGTCCGAGCCGCCGATCTCTCCGATCAAGACGATGCCTTCTGTCTCGGGGTCGTCTTGGAAGGCCTTGAGGACGTCAATGAACCCAACTCCATGGACAGGGTCGCCCCCCATGCCCACGCAGGTGCTCTGGCCGAACCCGAGCGCGCTTAGTTGGTAAACGGCCTCGTAGGTGAGCGTCCCGGAGCGCGAAACAACTCCGATTGTGCCGCGCTTATGGATGTAACCCGGCATGATGCCTAGCTTCGAGCGCTCCGCGCTGATAATGCCGGGGCAGTTGGGGCCGATCAAAATGGCCGGATGATCTACAAGGAAGCGTTTTACCCGAACCATGTCCAGCACGGGAATCCCTTCGGTAATGCACACGATCACCTTGATTCCGGCGTCCGCCGCCTCCATAATGGCATCCGCTGCGGCCGGGGCGGGGACGAAGATCATACTTGCTTCCGCTTCGACCTCTTTCAGTGCCTGATGAACCCCGTCGAATACCGGAATTTTCCCGTCAAAGGTTTCTCCGCCCTTGCCGGGTGTCGCGCCGGCCACAATTTTTGTCCCGTAGGCCAAACACTGACGCGTATGGAAGGCACCGTTACGCCCTGTAATACCCTGCGTCAGAACACGCGTGTTCTCATCCACCCAAATTGCCATCTTCGCTCCTTTCCTTATCCTTGCGTATGGCCTTAAGCCGGACTAACGGCTTGAACGATCCTTTTGGCCGCATCCGCCATGTTGGCGGCAGGGATGATCGCAAGCCCGGAGGCTTTTAAAATTTCCCTTCCCTCCGGCGCGTTCGTCCCCTCGAGCCGTACAACGAGAGGTACGGAAAGCTCAATCTCCTTGGCCGCCTCGGTGATCCCCTTTGCCAGCTCATCGCAGCGCAGGATCCCGCCAAAGATGTTCACAAGGATTCCTTTGACTCGCTCGTCTTGGAGGATGAGCCGAAAGGCCTCACTAATCTGGTCTTTTGAGGCGCCGCCGCCCACATCCAGGAAGTTTGCCGGCTCTCCGCCAAAGAGCTTGACGATGTCCATCGTGGCCATCGCAAGCCCAGCCCCGTTCACGAGGCATCCGATGTTCCCGTCCACGCTGATGTAGTTAATGCCCTGCTTTCTTGCCACGAGCTCTTTGGGGTCTTCTTCGAACTCATCGAGTAGGCCCTGCAGGTTGGAATGGCGAAATAGGCCGTTGTCCTCGAACACCACCTTGGCATCGAGTGCCAGCACCTTGCCGTCCTTCGTAACGATCAGCGGGTTGATCTCGGCCATCTGGCAGTCGAGCTCGATCATTGCCCTAAAAAGGCCTTGGATTGTCTTCGTACCTTGGGCGACCAGGTCTTGGCCCAACCCAAGCTTGAGCGCCAGGCCTTTGGCCTCGTACCCCAAAAGGCCGTAAGCCGGGTCGACATGCACCTGAAAGATCTTTTCTGGCGTTTCCTTGGCCACTTCTTCGATTTCCATGCCGCCTTCGGTGCTGGCCATAACGACCACGCGTTCTTTTTGGCGGTCAACGAGCGAAGCCAGGTAAAGCTCCTTTTGAATCTCGAGCCCCTCCTCGACGAGCAGCTTGCGGACGATTTTGCCCTTCGGCCCCGTTTGGCGGGTCACGAGCTTCATGCCGAGTATTTGGGAAGCTAACTCCTGGACCTCTTCGAGTGAGCGGGCCAGCTTGACGCCTCCTGCCTTCCCTCTGCCGCCAGCATGCACTTGGGCCTTAAGGACGACAGGAAACGTACCGAGCGCTTTTGCCGCTGCCAGCGCCTCTTGGGGAGTCTCTACAAGCTGCCCTCTAGGAACGGCAATGCCGAAAGACTTGAACAGTTCTTTGGCTTGGTATTCATGTATATTCATCTAGCTTCCTCTCTTCGTTTGTTTCAATCCGCACCCAGCCCGGAAGCCAGGGGAACTACCCGAGAAAAGCATATTCGAAAGCATGCGCGTTACGGCCCGCCCTAAAGCCGCTCCTTAAAATACAAAATACTTGCTTCGTTATACGGCCAGCCGGTAGGCCTTAACGCCCATCTCGTAGAGGTCGGCCCCAAACACGTCGTTGATTACGATTGCGGGCAGGTTCTCTACTACAAGCTCCCGGATCGCCTCCGGACCCAGATCGTCGTATGCGATCACGCGGGCTTCTTTCACGGCCTTTGCCAAGAGCGCGCCAGCCCCGCCCGTTGCGGCGAGATAGGCGGCCTTGTGCTTTGTCATCGCATCTTTGACCGTCTGGGCGCGCATCCCTTTGCCGATCATCACCTTCAGTCCTTTTTCAATCAGAAGCGGGGCGTAGGCGTCCATCCGGTAGCTGGTCGTAGGCCCACAGGCCCCGATAGCCTGACCAGGCTTGGTGGGGCTAGGCCCAACATAGTAAATGATTTGACCTTGAAGGTCAAAGGGAGAGGCCTCCCCCCGGTTGAGGGCCTCGATCAAGCGCTTGTGGGCCGCATCCCTGCCCGTATAGATCTTGCCCGAGATAAACACCCTCTCGCCCGCTTTGAGTTGCATCACGTCTTCGTCTGCAACAGGGGCGGAAAGCAGCCATTTGCCATCCTCTTGCTTGAGCATTCCTATTTATCCTCCTTATATCACGACGCTCTTGTGCCTAGCGCTGTGGCACTGGATGTTCACGGCCACGGGCAGGCTGGCGATGTGGCATGGCATCATCTCTACCAGGACTCCAAGCGCCGTGACACGCCCTCCAAGGCCTTGAGGCCCGACACCGAGCGCGTTGATCGCCTCGAACAGCTCCTGTTCCATCCGCGCAACCTCTGGGTCGGCGCTGGGTTCGCCAACGTTGCGAAGGAGCGCTTTTTTGGCCAACAACGCGGCTTTCTCGAACGTTCCACCGATACCCACGCCCACGATGATCGGCGGGCAAGGGTTGGAGCCCGCTTCTTCGGCGCGCTTCACGACAAAACGCTTCACCCCTTCCCAGCCATCGGAGGGGGCGAGCATCGTCACCCGCGACATGTTCTCCGAGCCTCCACCCTTGGCCACGAGCGTAAGCTTCACCCTGTCGCCCGGGACGATCTCGGTGTGGATGACGGCAGGCGTGTTGTCGGAGGTGTTTTTCCTTGTGAACGGATGGCAAATGGATTTCCTCAAGTATCCTTCCTTGTAGCCCTTCCTTATCCCTTCTTCGATCGCCTCCTTGAGGTTTGCGCCCAAGAAATGCACGTCCTGGCCCACCTCGAGGAACACGACGGCAAACCCCGTATCCTGACACAGAGGGAACACCCCTTCCTTGGCAATCCCTGCGTTCTCGATCAGCTCGTCTAGAACCTGCAGACCCTGGGGGGAGACTTCGCGCGATTTTGCGTCGATAAGCGCACGCTCGACATCGGCCGGGAGGGTATGGTTGATCTCGACGGCCATTGACGCGATAGCATCCCGAAGCAGCGACGTATCAATCTCTCTGATGGCCAACGTTTGGCCTCCTTTGATGCTTGGTTGTCTTGAAACAAAGGCAACCCCAGGGCGACAAGGCCCTGGGGTTGCCAAAAAACCAAAGAAGCGCGGTTAGACTTCCTTAATGTATTCCCTTACCCGGGAGGCGGATTTCTTGAACATCGCCTTCTCTTCGTCGCTCAACTCTAGCTCTACCACCTTCTCGACGCCGTTTGCGCCAAGGATCGCGGGCACGCCGACGAAGATCCCATCTTCGCCGTACTCGCCCTTCAAATAGGCCGCGCAAGGAAGGATCATCTTTTTGTCCAGCAGGATGGATTCGGCCATCTTCACGACGGCCGCGGCGGGCGCGTAAAAGGCGCTTCCCGTTTTAAGCAACGCCACGATCTCCCCGCCGCCTTTGCGCGTCCGCTCGACGATCGCGTCGATCCGCTCCTTGGAAAGAAGCTGCGCAAGAGGGATCCCGCCGACAAAGCAGTACCGGATCAACGGGACCATGTCGTCGCCGTGGCCTCCCAACACAAGTCCATGGACGCTCTCGACGCTCACGTTCAGCTCCATCGCCACGAATGTCCTAAAGCGGATGGTGTCCAGGACACCCGCCATGCCCATGATCTTGTTAGACTTGGGCTGCAGGATCTTGTTGCAGAGATAGACCATAATGTCCAACGGGTTGGACACGACGATAGTAAAGGCGTCCGGAGCGACCCGCTTAAGGTTCGTTGCAACGTTGGTCATGATTTCCTTGTTCTTGGCAAGCAGGTCTTCCCTGCTCATCCCGGGCTTCCTGGCCATGCCTGCCGTAACTATGACGATGTCGGCACCCTGGATATCGTCGTAGCTGTTCGTTCCGGTCACCTTCACGTCCGTCCCGTCGATCGGGGTCTTCTCCATCAAGTCGAGGGCCTTGCCCTGGGGAATGCCCTCCGCGACGTCATACAGGACAATGTCGCCCAACGCCTTTTCTTGCAACAGCAAAGCCGTTGTAGCTCCGACGTTTCCAGCTCCGATAACGGCGATCTTCTTGCGTGCCATGGCTTGTCCTCCTTTTTGTTTTTCGTGTGCGATCAAGCCTAAACTCTATGCCTTCTGGCAGGCTTCCCAACGAGATTTCAAGTTCGGATCGGCCATTGTCTTCAAGATGTAGTCGCAGTACTCCCGGCCCGTTACTCCCGTGGACCTTCCTGTAATGATGAGCTTCTTTTCGAACTGGCCGCAGATATCGAGCGCCATTTCGAGCTTTTCGGCAAGCTCGGAGTAGCCGATGTGTTGGAGCATCATGGCCGAGGCCCGGATCATACTTGCAGGGTCGGCATACTGGGCACGGCCCTCCTGAACCATGCGGGGAGCGCTGCCGTGGATCGCCTCGAACATCGCGTAGCGCTTGCCGATGTTGGCGCTGCCCGCCGTCCCGACGCCGCCCTGGAACTCGGCCGCTTCATCCGTGAGAATGTCCCCGTAAAGGTTGGGCAAAACGAGCACCTGAAAGTCTGTGCGACGCTTTGTGTCCACAAGCTTTGCTGTCATGATGTCGATGAACCAGTCGTCCGCCTGGATGTCCGGGTATTCCTTGGCGACGTCGTAGAACGTGTGCAGGAACATCCCGTCGGTTGTCTTGACGACGTTGGCCTTCGTTACGGCCGTCACGCGAGTTTTCTTAACCTTCTTGGCGTGTTCAAAGGCAAGCCGGGCGATCCTTTCGGAACCGGGCCTCGTGGTCAGCTTGAAATCGATCGCCATTTCGGGCGTGACTTCGATGCCGTCGGACCCAAGCGCGTAGACATCTTCGGTGTTTTCCCTGAAGAAAATCCAGTCGATGCCCTCTTTGGGCACCCTCACTGGCCTTACATTGGCGAACAAGTCGAGCTCTTTTCGCATGGCCACGTTTGCGCTTTCGATGTTCGGCCAAGGGTCGCCCTTCTTCGGGGTTGTCGTGGGGCCCTTGAGCAACACCTGACACTTCTTGATTTCGGCCAGGACCTCATCCGGGATCGGCTTCATTACCTCTACCCGCCGCTCGATCGTAAGCCCGTCGATCGTACGGAATTCAATCTTCCCGCTCTCGATCTCTTCTTTGAGCAGGACCTCTAGAACTCTCACTGCTTCGTTCGTGATGTGCGGGCCGATCCCGTCGCCCCCCAAAATGCCCACGACGATCGGCTTGAGGGTTGCATAATCCACCCAACCCTCTTCGCTCCTGATCCGCTCGAGCCGCTCGAGCTGTGTCTTTAAAATGCCGGCGAAGTGCTCCTTCGCCCTCTCAATCACGTTCGTTCGCTCCATCTTTCCCTCCTGGTTGTGAATCAATATCCCCCGTTGCTACACGGCCGTCTTGTTGCAAGCCCGTGAGTCTTTGGTAAAGGCCGGGGGCGTGAACCTCTACCATTTCAAGAACCTCGGCATCTTGGTAATCTAAAACCCTTCCCGCTTCATAGCTCTCTTTGATGGCCCTAAAGACCTCTCGAACCTCCTTCGTCTCCTTTGTGAGGCAAAGGTCTCCTTCAAGACCAAAGTGCGCGTTAATCCATTGCGCCACCCCTGAAACGCCAGAGGTCTTAGAGACCGTAACGCTAGGCTTGAGCCCTAGAAGCGCGTGCGTATCGAAGGCGCTGTAAGTCTCCTCGTCGTTAAGCATCCCGTAGGCATGAATACCGGCCTTTGTTTTAAGCGCCTCTTTGCCGAAAAGCGGGTAGCGCCCCGGAATCGAGACCCCCATCGCTCCTTGGAAATACGCTGCGGCCTCGGAAAGGACGCCCGGCTCCATCCCGTCCTCATCGCCTTTAAGCCCGATATAGGCCAAAACAAGCGCATCAATCGGGGTATTCCCCGCCCGTTCACCGACCCCAAAGAACGTACCGTTGACACCGGAGCAGCCGCTAGCCCAGGCGGCCAAGGCGTTTGCCTGGGCCATGTGGAAATCGTTGTGGCCGTGCCACTCGAGCTGTTCGCTAGATAACCCAACCTCTTCGAGGGCCGTCCGAACCAAAGCAGGAACCCCCCTTGGGAGCGGTGTCCGATCGAGTGGAACTCCAAGCCCCAGCGTATCGCAAAGCCGAACGCCGACGGGCCTGCCGGCCTCGTCTTGGAGGCGGCGCACCTCTTGAAGGAAGGGCACGAGAAAGCCGTAAACGTCCGAACGGGTAACGTCCTCTAGGTGCAAGCTGACATCCAGCCCCATTTCGAGCGCCTGCACCAGGCTCCTTCGGTACGTTTCCCGAACACTCTTCCGATCTTTGCGGAGCTTCCGGTAGATATGGTTGTCCGACACGCTCATTAAAACACCCACTTCCAAAAGGCCAAGCCTTTTAGCCCAGACAAGATCCGCCTCGTTCGGCCTGACCCACCCTACGACCTTCGGAAAAGGCAAACCAAGCTCGATGCACGCCTCGATCGCACGCCTGTCTTCTTGAAGCTGGACAAACATCTCGGTTTGCCGAACAACCCCCTTGGACCCCCCAAGGCGGTGCAAGAACCTGTAAACGGCAACCATGTGCTCTTTGGCAAACGGGCCCGTGCCTTGCTGGCCATCACGCAAGGTAGTATCGGTAATCCAGATGGGGTGGGCAATCCCCGGCTCAAGAACAAGCCTCGGGAATGACGCATAGGGATATACAGTCCTTAAAAAATTAGGAGATTCGGCCAATGGGCTCCTACCGCACGCGTATGCACTATATCCTCAAGAGACAACGCTTATTTTAGCATGGCGGTTTTGAAAGGCAAGCGGCCTTCGTGAGGATTTTTTGTGTCAACCCCTCCTGGGGCAGGAAGACGATGCTTTAATGGGCCTAGGTACAAGCTCCAAGCAATTTTCAGGAATGGCACAGAACCTGAAACGCCTCCTGAAGGGCCTAAGATTAAGGGGCCAGCTGATTTCGAGGTTGTCCATAGATGCCCATGAGGCTACACTAAAGGCAAGCGCAACGAACAACGCCACGGACGGCCAATGAAACAAGAGGCACTGCACGTTTTAGAAGACATGCTCAGAGAGAAGCCCACGCAGGCTAAGGCCTTCATCGCGCCCGACAGGGAGATTACGCTTACCTACGGAGATCTACAAGGTTGCATCGCAGCGCTTAAAGAGAGGCTCACTAGGCTTGGCGTGGGGACCAAAGACCGGGTGGCCGTGGTCATGCCAAACTCTCCCGAGATGGCCGCGCTCTTTTTTGCCGTGGCCGGCCTAGGGGCCACCTTCGCCCCGCTCAACCCCGCCTACACGCTCGAAGAATTCCGGTTTTACTTGGAAGACATCGGCCCAAAAGTGCTCGTTACGGCCGAGGCCCAAGAGAGCGTCGCCCCAAAGGCGTTGCCGGACGGGGCTCTTTGGGTCGAGCTCGCCCCGTTGGGTAACAGGTTTCCTGCACTGCATGCGCACGGCCAAACCGAGCAAAGGGACAAGCCCATAAAATCGGCAAACCGCCGGTCTCCCACCCCGGAAGACGTGGCACTCTTTTTGCATACTTCCGGCACGACGAGCCGGCCAAAGGGCGTTCCACTCAGCCATGCAAACCTTCTGGCCTCGGCAAGGAATATCGCCAATTGGTACAGGCTTACGCCGGAAGACACAGGGCTTTGTGTCATGCCCTTGTTCCACATCCACGGGCTGATGACACCAGTCCTTTCGACGATGCTTTCGGGCGGAACGGTCATCGTCCCCCCAAGGTTCAGCGCTTCGCACTTTTGGCCTACGGTGGAGCATTACCGCGCAACCTGGTATTCGGCCGTTCCCACGATTCACCAAGTGCTCTTGATGCGCGCCGAGCAAGACCAAGCCCCCAAAAAGAGCACGCTCAAGTTCGCCAGGTCTTCTTCGATGGCGCTCGCCCCCTCGCTCATGGAAGGGCTAGAGGCCCGCTTTGGCCTTGCCGTTCTCGAGGGCTACGGGATGACGGAGGCTTCCCACCAGATCGCTTCGAACCCGCTGCCGCCAAAAGAGCGCAGGCCTGGGAGCGTCGGGCTGCCCACGGGCCTTGATCTGGCGATTCTTGGCGATGACAACACGTTCCTTGGTCCCGAGATTTCCGGAGAGATCGTGCTCAAGGGGCCTAGCATCACAAAGGGCTACGTGAACAACCCCAAGGCCAACGAAGAGGCGTTCTTCGAGGGGTGGTTTCGTACGGGAGACTTGGGTGTCGTCTCGAAGGACGGCTACGTCGCGCTCCTTGGAAGGCTCAAAGAGCTCATCAACCGGGGCGGCGAAAAGATCGCCCCGATCGAGGTGGACAACGCGCTCCTATCCCACCCCAAGGTGGCCGAGGCCGTGGTATTCGGTATTCCCGACCCAAAGTACGGCGAGGAGGTCGCCTGCGCGGTCGTGCTCAAGGAACCCGTCAGCGAGGCCGAGCTTAAGCGATTCTTGATGGAACGCCTGGCATCCTTCAAGGTTCCCAAGGTGATCCGATTCGTGGATATGCTCCCGCGCTCTGGATCGGGCAAAGTCAGCAGAAAAGCCGCGGCCCAAGCCTTCAAAAACCCCTAGGGTGTTGAGACGGTCCAGAAAAGCCGGTATACTGCAAAGATTGTCGGGGTGTGGCTCAGCTTGGTAGAGCACCGCGTTCGGGACGCGGGGGTCGGAGGTTCAAATCCTCTCACCCCGACCAGCACCCGCCCGAGCGAGGCGTTATGGATCAACGTGTCTTTCTAAAAACAGTGCTTGGAGGCGCTCTTTTGGCCCGCTGGCCCGTTGGGCATGAGTTGGCGGTTGCCCCTAAAACGCCTCGACGCCAAGTTTGTCGCCCCTTTCTCCTCTCCAAGCATAGCCCGTACCGTGGGCCAGGAGCCCGTTCCAAGGTATATCCTCCGCATGCACGAGGTTTCCCGAAGGCTCCACAAAGACCTTCTTGGGAAGGGCTCGGCGAAATTACCCGAATCCTCGTGCGCTTCGAATCCTTCCCCGGTCGGTTTGTCTGGCGCTGTCACATGCTTGAGCACGAGGACTTCGAGATGATGCGCCCCTACACCATCCTGGGTGCCCCCAATTAAGGCAAGAAAAAAAGGGGAATTGTGCATGAAGGCCATGGTCATCACAAGGATCGCCCCGGTAAACGACCGCTCCTTGGAGCTTCGAGAACTGCCCATACCGAGCCCAAAACCGGGCGAGGTGAGGATTCGGGTGAAAGCGTGCGGAGTATGCCACACCGAGCTAGACGAGATCGAGGGTCGGCTAACGCCGCCAACGCTGCCCGTCGTGCCTGGCCATCAAGTTGTCGGAGTGGTTGAGGCGCTGGGGCAAGGCGTGACGCTCCACAAATTGGGCGATCGAGTGGGCGTTGCCTGGATCTTCTCTGCTTGCCGATCGTGCGCGTTCTGTAAGAAAGGCTTGGAGAACCTCTGCCCTGAGGCCAAGTTCACGGGCCTCGACAAGGACGGTGGCTACGCCGAATTCTTGGTCGTCCCCGAGCGCTTCGCCTACCTGATTCCGGAGTGCTTTGGTGACCTAGAGGCCGCACCGCTCCTGTGCGCGGGCGTCATCGGCTACAGGGCGCTCAAACTCACCAACCTTGAAGACGGCGGCGTTCTGGGGCTTTTTGGGTTCGGAGCGTCTGCGCACATCGTTCTTCCTTTGGCCAAGCATAAATTCCCAAACGCCAGGGTGTTCGTGTTCACAAGGCCTGCTCAAACCGAGCACCAAGTCCTGGCCAGGGCCTTAGGAGCAGACTGGGTAGGAGTGACAGGAGACACGCCTCCAAGCCGCCTTACCGCCGCGATCGACTTCACGCCCGTAGGCGAACCCATCAAGGCGGCGCTTTCCGTGCTCGAGCCCTCTGGCAGGCTCGTGATCAACGCAATCCGGAAAGAAACCCCAATCCCAGAGCTCGATTACGCCTCGCATCTTTGGAAAGAGCGCGAGATCAAGAGCGTGGCCAACGTCACAAGGCAGGATGCGCTCGAATTCCTTGCGCTCGCGGCGGCCGTCCGTATCCGGCCCAGCGTCAACCCCGTCCCGCTCGACGCCGCCAACGAGGCGCTCGCCGCCCTAAAGAAGGGCAGGGTCAAGGGGGCGATGGTTCTCCGTATCGGGTAGGGAGATGGAAACCAAGACGAACAAAAACGTCTTTTGCCTCCCCTTTGAAGTCAAGCCCCACGAAATAGATTTCCATGGACTCCTATCGCCTTACTACTTTCTCGTCCACATTCAGGAGGCGGCAATCCAGCATGGCATAGCGCTTCGAATGGGATTTCAAGACTTGCGAGAAATCGGCCTTTTTTGGGTTCTGACCCGGATGAAATCGGTCATTACCCGATACTTGGAAACCCTCGAACGCGGGGTCGTGGCCACATGGGTCAAGCGCGTCGGGGGGGTTCAGGTGCTCAGAGATTTTCTCGTAACGGATTCAGGGGGCCAGGAGATCGCGAAGGCCACGAGCTCGTGGATGCTGCTTGATTTGCAAACCCATAGGCCAAAAAGCTTTAAGGATGCCCTGCGTCCCATGCCGGCCGTCTCCCAAGAGGCACTTTCTTACTCCAGAGAACCCCTGCCAAGGCTCATCACGCCTTCCGTTGAAATGCCCCATGCCGTAACGTATTCGGACGTGGATGTGAACCATCACGTGAACAACCTAAAATACTTGGCGTGGCTTTTTGACCTTTTTCCCCTCGGAGTTTACGAAAAGCAGCAGATCGTAGAGATCGACGTCCAATTCCTTAAGGAAGCCCGTTACGGCGAGATGCTTAGCATGGCCCTCGAGGAAGCTCGGCAAAACCACGGGTCTTTCCTTGCTTCGATCGAGCGAGGCCAGCACGCCGCTAAAGAACAGCTTCTTCGCGCTCGCATCCAGCTTAAGCCTAGGCATTAAAGAACCGCCAATGGAAACGCCCGTCATTTACGAGCTTTTGGCGGTCTTCGGGCTAAGCATCGCTGTATTGCTCGTCTGCCATCGCTTCAAGGTACCTCAGGTCGTTGGTTATCTAGTAACGGGCGTGTTCGTGGGCCCGTCTGGGCTCAATTTAATTCCCACGGACGACGTGGAAACCCTGGCCTCTTTTGGCGTCGTGCTGCTCTTGTTCGGCGTTGGTGTCGAGTTTTCAGTAAGAGAGCTCTTCTTGGCCCGCAGGGACGCGCTCCTAGGCGGGGGACTGCAGCTGCTCTTGACGGCTGCCCTTCTAGCGTTGGGTGCAGGGTTGTTTCATCTCGAGGCTCGAGCGGGCCTGTTTGTAGGGTTCGTCCTTGCGCTTAGCTCAACGACGCTCATCTTAAGAGAGCTTGCAAGCAAGGGGGAAGTAACGAGCCCTCATGGCAGGAGCATCGTCGCCATCTTGATCTTTCAGGACATCGCCTCCATCCCTTTGATGCTCTGCCTCCCGTTCTTTGCGGGAAAGAACGTATCTTTGGGCCTTGGGGCGGGCTGGGTCGCTATTAAGGCTCTCGCCGTCCTTCTGGGAACGCTCGTTTTGGGGCGTTGGATCGTGCCCGCGCTCATGGAGCGGGTCGCACGGACAAAGAGCCAAGAGCTCTTCCACATCACGGCCATCACGCTATGCCTGGCAATCCCTGCTCTGCTTTCCAAGACAGGCCTTTCTGTGGCCCTTGGGGCGTTCCTTGCGGGCCTGATCCTTGCCGATTCCGAGTACGCCCACTCCACGTTGGGCAGCCTGCTGCCAATAAGGGACATCTTCGCCAGCCTGTTTTTCATCTCGATCGGCATGCTTCTAAACCTACATGCGCTCGCGGCTGATGGCCTCTTTGTCGCTTTCGCCGCTCTTGGCGTCCTTGTGCTCAAAGCGACGGTGGGCACTCTGGTGGGCCTAATCATATCCAAGCCCTTAAGGACGGCAATCTTGATCGGGACGGCAATCAGCCCGGCGGGCGAGTTTGGCCTGCTTTTGATCCAGGCAGGCAGCGGCCTGGGAGTTCTCGGGCCGGATACCTACCAACGCCTCCTTGGCGTCACAATCCTAACGATGGCCCTAACGCCCGCCTCGTTCCTCTTTGGCAGGTGGCTGGCCTACAACAAAGGCTCCCTTGCGAGCTACGGCCAAGCAGCGATTCCCGAGTCAGCCTCCGTGGTCATCGTCGGGTTCGGCATTGTCGGCCGGGGGGTTGCGCATGCAGCCCGGTACGCAAAAATCCCCTACCGAGTGATCGAACTCAACCCCCTCACCGTCAAGAAAGAAAGGCGGCTTGGCGTTCCCATCCTTTATGGGGATGCAACCAACCCTGAGATGCTCAGGCATGCCGGCGTGCTTTCCGCCGACGTCCTGGTCATCACGGTCCACGCCGACCCCTTGGCCACCCGCAATATCGTAAAGACTGCGCGACAACTCAACCCATCCCTGACGATCCTCGCAAGGGTTCCTTTCATGACGGAGGCCAAAACGCTGAAGTCTCTCGGAGCCGACGACGTTGTCACAGAAGAGCTTGAGACGGCCATCGCTTTGTTCGGCAGAGTGCTCATCCATATCGGCCTTAAGGAAAAAGAGGTTCTTTCTTTGACAGAAACGCTAAGGCAGGGCGATTACGACATTTTAAGGCCTATCTGAAAAAACGAGCCTATAGGGGAGGAAGAGATTCAATGGACCCGACGTACCCGGGCGTCTCTAGCCAGTTTTGGCTGTTGATACCGTACTTTGACTCGGCCCAGGCCGGTTTACAGCGCAGGTCCCCTTTGCTAACATGAAACTTTCTAAGCGCTTTGCCTCGCACGCTGGGGAATTCCTTTTTAAGTAGCCCTTAAGCGGGTTCGCCGCTGATCCAGTAATAACACCCCTTGTTCTGCCAAAAAAAGTGGAGAAAGAACCCATGAAAGCTACCTCTTCCCAGGGGCTAGCAAAACAGCTTGCCCACCGCTTTGAAGAGATGAACCTACAAGACCCAAAAAAGCGCGCCGTCTTTGAGCACGCTTACGGCGTGGAGGGCAAAGAGGCCATCCATGAACAACCGCGGTTCCAAGGGCTGGTAGGAAAGCTCGATGGTCTATGTCATGACATGCTGACCAAAGACGAGCTTGAGTTAGTGCCGATCGCGCAACAGGTTGCACAAACCCATGTCGAAGTCAACGTGAACTCCTCGCTGTTCATCGAAGGGTGCCTGGCCATGGAAGACTTAGTTAAAGAAAAGGCTCCCCAGCTGTTTTCAAGGTTTTTGAAGCACATCCGTAGGCTAAAGGTTTTGGTGACAGGCACCTACGACAAGCTTTTGGAAGAGACGAGAACTAGGCTCCAAGAGGTGGTAGAGGCCCAACAGCAGACGATCAAAGAGCTCCAGACTCCGATCATCCCGGTATGGCGGGGAGTGCTCATGGCGCCCTTGATGGGAAGCTTCGATTCGATGCGTATGCACGAACTCCAAGAAGGCCTCTTGGAGACAATTTCTTCTTACAAGCCAAGGTTTGTCCTGCTTGACCTCTCTGGCCTGGCGCACGTCGATACGAACATCGTAGGAGAGTTGGTCAAGCTCATAGGAGCGATCAGACTTTTGGGGACAGAGGCGATGCTCGTAGGCATCAAGCCGAACGTAGCCCAGCAGCTCACACGTATCGGAGCCCGACTGGAAGGGATTCCAACGTTCGCCACGCTTGAACAGGGCCTTAGGGCGGCGTTACGAGAGCTGGGGTTCCGCGAAGCCGTTAACGTCGGCCATCCGGAGAAACGGGCCTAAGGCATGGAACAGTCGCTACGCATTCTGCCCGTATCTATGCCCTTACGGATCGTCACGTACGACATCGACTTTGCCGGCGTCGTCTCCAATATCGTCTACATCCGTTGGCTCGAGGACTTGAGACTCCGATTCATGGAGGTCCACTACCCTTTGGAACAAGCGATAAAGGAACGCAGCGTACCTTTGATTTCTAAAACCCAAGCGCGCTATTTAAAGCCTTTAAGGCTATTCGATCAGCCCAATGGTTCTGTGTGGATTGAGCGGCTCGATCGGGTTCGGTTCGTCATGGGCGCAGAAATCCAAAAAGACGGCCAGAAGGTGTTCGAAGCAACGCAAGAAGGGTGCTTCGTAAACCTCGAAACGAAGACCCCCGTCAGAATTCCAAAAGAGCTACAGGGCTTGAGTCTGGCCTATATCGAAGGCTTGAACGGTCCCGCCAACGTGATTGAACACCCAAAATTCAGTACTGGCATCCAAAAAAACGATGAAGGAACGGCTTGCTAGGCCCTCAAGGAAACGAGCCTTCCTCCGAAGGGTTTGGCATGCTGGAATTCGAGACTTCCCGGTACACCCTGTAACTCAAAAGGGCCCGGTCGAACCGGTACTGCCAGTGCTCCAAATAGAACCGAACGAGAGCGTGCTGTGCACCCTTTGCATAGAGGGGCAAGGAAGAACCGAGCAGGCGCTCTTGCTTGGCAAGGCAAGAGGGGCAGACGGCCCCGGCCTCGGAAACCGACAGGCCCGCCTTGGGGTGGCCTGCAAGGAGCGAGCCGCACCGAACGCAGCGTTTTAGCTTGGGTGCAATCCCGATCAGGCAAAAAAACGCTTCGAAAAACGAAAGCAGCGCGCTCCAAGGGTTTTCGCCGGCATCCAGCGCGACGAGCAGCCCGTGATAGCTCGAAAACAAGGGCAAAGCTTCTCCTGGCCCAAGTTGAGAATTCAAGACAATGTCGTTGGCCAAAAAACCGGCCATCGCGGCGTGCTTCGAGGCCAAGATTCCATCGAAGAATACCCTTGGCTTGCTTCTCTCCAAAAAGAACGTATTCGCCTGGCCCTTGGAAGCCCTGCATGCGACATCGAGAATACAAAACGGCTCGAGCCCTCCACCAAAGCGCCGTAAGCTTTTCCTTGCCTTTTTGGCGATTCCTTCCCACCTGCCAAGCTTGCGGGTGAGATAGAAAACCCTAAGGCTGTCCTCTCCGAGCAAATCTTTGGCCAGCACAAACCCTTCATCTTCGAGAAGCGCGGGTTGGCTCAGGGCAAACATGCCTCTTTGGCAAAAATGAGGCTGGCTGCCCCGAGAATCCCTGCATCCTCGCCAAGCCCGGCCTTGCGAATCTTGAGCCTTTCTGCCACGTAAGGAAATGTGTGCCGTTTCAATGACGGCAGGATAGATGGGGCAAAGAACTCCCAGGCGTTGGCTATGTTCCCTCCAATCACGATTGCCGGAGGGTTGAGCACGTTGACGACGCTCGCAAGCGCAATGCCAAGGTACTCTCCGAAGCGCTCAAACAGCCGTCTTGCTCCAAAATCATCCTGTTTAGCGGCCTCGTAGGCATCCTTTGGCGTAACCGTCGGGCTCCTTTCTTTAAAGGCCGAAAGGAAGGGCGATGCTACCCCCTCGTCAAGCACGCGGCCGATCAAGTTCTTCAGACCGACCGCACTAGAAAAAACTTCGATACAACCCTGGTGGCCACCGCCGCAAAAAGGGCCGTTCGGCTCGACGGGAATGTGGCCGATTTCACCCGCAGAGCCAAGGTAGCCCCTCCAAAGCTTGCCCTGCAAAATCACGCCGCCCCCGATACCAGAGCCCAGCGTCATGAACACGAACGTATCCGGAAGATCCCCCCGAAAAATCCAGTACTCGCCCAGCGCCGCACAGTTGGCGTCGTTTTCGACGAACACCGGAATCTCGATCGCCGCGCGGAGCGCGTCCAAAAACGCAAACCCCACCCAGTCAGAAAGCTGAGGGGCCCCCAAGATCACGCCGTCGTCGGCAAAAACACCCGGAAAGCCGATACCAACCCCTAAAGGCTCCAGCCCTTTTGCCTTTGCCTTGACCATCGCTTCTTTGATACCCTCCGTAAGCGATGCAAACACCTTGCTCCTTCCTCGCTCCGGCTTGGTCGGCTGCAAGATCCTGCAAAGAATCTCGCCTTTTTCATCTACAATGGCAACCCTTAGGTTGGTCCCCCCCATATCAATGCTCACGGCCACACCAGGCATCAAGACCCCCTTTTTTATGTCGCGTAGGCGGAGTTGAACCGAACGTAATCGAGCGTTAAATCACAGCCCATGCACACGACGTCCTCGTGGGAGATCCCTCCAAAATCCACGTGCACCTCGTAAAAGGGCTTCTTTAGGGCCTCTGAGATCTTCTCCCTGTTTTTTTGGACAAAAAGCTCGCCTTTGGCATAAAGGGGAATCCCCTCGAAGAACACCCGAAGAGAATCGCTAGGCAGCGACCCCTCAAAAGACCCGATCCGAGTCAAGAGCCTGCCTGCAAAATTTGGGTCTTCTCCGGCCAGCGCGCAGCGAACCAGCAAGGAATCGCAAAGGAACTGGCAAAGCTTCTTGGCTTGTCTGCTATCTTCGAGCCCCCTTACGCGGTAGGCAACGACGTGCCTTGCGCCCTCGCCGTCTTCCAGGATCTTGCGTGCGTTCTGTTCAAAAAGACCCTTTAGCGAAGCAATGAAGCGCTCGCTCGAAGCGTTTTGGGGGCCCTCCTTGATCTTTACGCCCGATACCCCGTTTGCGAACAGCAAAACCATGTCGTTCGGCGACGTTTCGCCATCCACCCGGATGCTGTTAAAGGTGGGCTCGACGGCAACCTCGAGTATATTCTGCAGCGTGCCTGGTTCGACGGCCACGTCGCTGAAGGCGAACGTCAGCATCGTGGCCAGATTAGGCGCGATCATCCCCGCGCCTTTCGTAAGCACGGCCAGATGGACGCGCTTGCCTTCAATCTCAAACTCCTCGAAGGCGACCTTTTCAGACTTGTCCGTCGTTATCATCGCGCTGGCGACGTCCTTGAGGCCGTCTGAGTTAAGCTTTCGCACTAGCTCCGGCAGCACAGGAAGCATGCGCTCGATAGGCAAAGGAACACCGATAATTCCCGTCGATGCCTGAAGGATCTCCTCGGGAGCCATTCCAAGCTTCTCGGAGATGTTCTGCACGAGCATTTCGATGCTTGCCATGGCCTGCCCCCCAACAAGCGCGTTGGCGTTCCCCGAGTTGACCAAAAGCGCCCTACCATGCCCTTTCTTTGCGAGAGCGCGGCATAGCTCCACGCAGGCCGACGCCAGACGGTTTTTCGTGAACACCGCTGCCACGCTGCAAGGGGCCTTGGAGACGACAAGCCCGACATCGAGCTTTTGATCTGATTTTAGGCCGGCATGGACTCCGGCGGCTAGAAACCCCGGAACTTGCAATTCTTGCATGTTAAGCCCCCAACCCGTGGCATTTTTTATACTTCTTCCCCGACCCGCATGGGCATGGGTCGTTCCTCCCCACTTTCCTGCCGTCACGCCGGACTGCCACGGGCTCGGGCTCTAAGTTCATGCGCATCCTCTGGGCGCTGGCCTGGTGCTCCTTTTTGGCTTGGGCCTCTTCGATTTGCCCCTCCTCTCTGAGCTCGACGGCGAACAGATACCCAAGAACCTGCTCCCTTAGCCTTAGCATCATGTCCACAAAGAGCGCGTAGGCCTCTTTCTGGTACTCGACGAGAGGGTCTTTCTGCCCGTAGCCCCTAAGCCCGATGCCCTCCTTTAAGTGATCCATGGCCAGTAGGTGGTCTTTCCATAGCGCATCCAGGCTAGAGAGCAGGATGAGCTTTTCGATCGATGGCATCAGCGGGCCAACCGCTCTGGATTTGGCCTCATACATGGCCTTCAAGCCCTCTAAGAGGCGGACTCTAAGCTCCGTTTTCTCGAGCCCTGAAAGCTCGCCAGGGTCTAGCTGAAATTCCTGCTTGAGCACCTGGGAAGCGGCCGTAACCATCTCGCGAAAGTCCTCGGGGGCTGGCGTTCGCTTGGTAAAGACGTAGGTCTCCAACAGGTCTTCGCCCAGGTCTTCGAGCATTTCGACGATGTCCTCGGTGATCGTCTCCCTGGAGAGAATATGCCTGCGCTTGGAGTAGACAATTTCGCGCTGACGATTCATCACGTTGTCGTACTCCAAAAGGTGCTTACGGATATCGAAGTTACGCGCCTCGACCCGCTTCTGGGCGTTTTCGATGGCCTTTGTGATCCACGAGTGCTCGATCGGCTCGTCCTCTTCGATGCCAAGCCGTTCCATCAACTTGGCAATCCTCTCGGAGCCAAAGATTCGAAGCAGGTCATCCTCGAGCGATAGGTAGAAACGGGAAGACCCAGGGTCTCCCTGTCTGCCGGCCCGGCCCCGTAGCTGGTTGTCGATCCTGCGCGCCTCGTGCCGCTCGGTACCAAGGATGTGAAGCCCTCCCAGGGCGATCACTTCCTGCTTTTCCTGCTCGCAAGTATGGCGTGCCAGCGCAAGGCACTCGTTGACGAGCGCTTCGCTGGGCGGACCTTCCTCCCCTCGTTCCCTTAAAAGCTGGGCCGCCAAGAACTCCGGGTTTCCGCCCAACAGGATATCGGTGCCACGGCCCGCCATGTTTGTCGAGATCGTGACGGTACTCTTCCTGCCCGCCTGGGCGATGATCTCGGCCTCGCGCTCGTGATGCTTGGCGTTCAGGACGCTGTGAGGGATACCCTGGTGTTTGAGCATTTGGGACAACAACTCAGATTTTTCGATCGAAATGGTTCCAACCAGAACAGGACGGCCCTTCTCGTGGAGTTCTTTAATTTCACCAACGACCGCCTTGAACTTCTCGGCCTGCGTCTTATAGACGATATCCGGATGATCGGTGCGGATCATCTGCCTGTTTGGCGGGATGACAACAACGTCCAAGTTATAAATCTTGTGAAACTCCGACGCCTCTGTCTCTGCCGTTCCCGTCATACCGGCCAGTTTGGGGTAGATTCTGAAGAAATTTTGGAACGTGATCGTAGCCAGCGTCTGGTTTTCGGAGGCTACCCTCAAACGCTCCTTGGCTTCGAGCGCCTGATGAAGGCCATCCGAGTAACGCCTACCGGGCATGAGCCTGCCCGTAAACTCATCGACGATGACAACCTCGCCGTCTTTGACGACATAATCCACGTCCCTCTTGAAAAGCACGTGCGCCTTCAAGGCTTGCATCACGTGGTGAACAAGGTCGAAATGCGCCGGTTCGTAGAGGTTCTCCACGCCAAGGAGCTGCTCCACCTTGTGGACGCCTTCCTCCGTGAGCATCACCTGCCGATGTTTTTCGTCTACGGTGTAGTCTTTTTCTTTTGCAAGCCTAGGGATGACCTTATCGACGACGTAGTAGACCTCCGTGGACTCTTCGGCAGGCCCAGAGATAATGAGCGGCGTCCTGGCCTCGTCGATAAGGATCGAGTCAACCTCGTCTACGATCGCGTAGTGGAAGTCCCGCTGTGCGTATTCTTCGAGCCGGAACTTCATGTTGTCCCGGAGGTAGTCGAACCCTAGCTCGTTGTTCGTGGCGTATACGACGTCGCCGGCATACACCCTTCTTCTTTCTTCGTCGGAAAGGCCATGCTGGATGCAGCCCACGCTAAGCCCCAAAAACCTGTATACCTTCCCCATCCACTCGGCATCCCGCCTGGCCAGGTAATCGTTCACCGTCACGACGTGGACGCCTTTTCCGCTCAGGGCGTTCAGGTACACAGGCAGCGTGGCCACAAGCGTTTTGCCCTCGCCAGTCTTCATTTCGGCGATCTTGCCCTGGTGAAGGACAACCCCGCCCAACAACTGGACGTCGAACGGGCGCATGCCAAGCACCCTTTTCGAGGCCTCTCGAACCAGCGCAAAGCTCTCTACAAGAAGCGTTTCCGCAGATTCTCCATTTCTGGCACGCTCACGGAGCGAGGCCGAGGCCTGTTTGAGCTCCGCATCGCTCTTTAAGACAAGCCCGGGCTCAAGCGCGTTGATTTCACGAACAAACGGCTCGATCTTTTTAAGCGTTCTTTCGTTCTTCGTCCCGATAATTTTCTTGAGCACCCAATCCCACATCTTCCTAATCCTCTTGTGCCTTCAGGCCAAAAATCACAGACTTCTCCTTGCAATTCTCCCGGTTGAGGCAGAGCACGCAATCCCCCCAAATCTTATGAGGAAGACTCTCCTTTGGAACCTCGCAGAACCCCCTCGCCGTGAAGAACGCGGTTTTGTAAGTTAAAGCAAACACTTTCTTCTTCCCGTCAAGCCTTGCACGGGAAAGGGCACTTTCTAGCAACGCCGACCCTATCCCCATGCCCCTTACCCTTGCATCCACGGCAAAGGCCCGCACCTCGACAAGATCCTTTCCCCATTCGAACAGCCCAAGCGACCCAAGGATTGCTCCGGAAGGCTGCCGGGCGAGCAAAAAGCGGCGGATGTTCTTCTTTAGCTTTTCGCTGGGGATAAAAAGAAGCTCTCCCCTCTGGAAAAAAGGGTTCAAAAAGGCCTCGAGGCGCAACAAGTCTTCGCTTGAAGCCGGTACGATGCTACCGGGCGCCAGTGTTTCCACCGAGCAGATCCCCCGCGACCAACAACGCATGTTTGGAAATATTGCTCCCTACAAGCATCCTTTCCAGCTCCCTTTGCCTTTCTTTCTCCTCGATGGACTTCACCTCGCTCAACGTCCCCCCTTCGGCCTCTTTTTTTCGAACGACGAGGTGATGATCGGCGAACGAGGCTACGAGCGGGTTATGGGTAGTCATAATCACCTGACAAGACGAGGAAAGAGAGCTTAATAGCTTTCCTAGGGCCACGGCCCCAGCCCCAGAAATGCCCGAATCGATCTCGTCTAAGACCAACACGGGAAGGTTGCGCCTTTGAAGGGAAAGCGCATAAAGCGAAAGGACGACCCTGGAGAGCTCGCCGCCAGAGGCAACCCGTTCGATCGGCCTTAGGGAATCCCCCCGGTTGAACGAAACCTTGAGCGATAGGCGCTCGAGCCCTTGGGACGGAAAACTCTCCTGGAGAGTTCCAGGCTGCTCTGATGCAGCCGTTTCGAACGCGACACGTAAGCTCAACGCTTCGAGCCCCAAATCGCTCGCGATAGCTTTGAGATCCTTCTCAAACGACGCCACAGCCTCTTGCCTTGCCTTGGTCAGCGCCCTGGCCGCCTCGAGAAGGCTAGCTTGTTCGACCTCAAGGCGCTCTTTGGCCTTTTTTAGCTCGAGCGCCAACTCCTCGAGGTCGCCCTCTAGGCCCTTGAAGCGCTCTGCTTCTTCGAGCAACGCCTCGATCTCTTTGCCAAACCGGCGCTTGAGCGTGTGGAGCTCGACAAGCCGAAGCTCGACCTCGTCAAGCTCTTCCGGCCGGAATTCTTCTTTTATACCCTTAGAGATGGAAAGCGCCACGTCCTCGACATCCAAGGCATCCTTTTGGAGCCTTTCACTCCAATCGCCGGCCTCTGGAAGGAAGCGGAGCACAGGGTCAAGGCATCGTCTCGCGTGCTCGAGCTTGGCGATAACGCTTTCTTTGGCATCATAAAGGAGCTCTTTGGCCATAAACAGGGCGTCTTGAATTTCCTTGGCGTGCTTGAGAAACTGACGCCGTTCTGCGAGCGCGGCCTCTTCCTTAGGCTTTGGCGCTATGCGGGCAATCTCGACAAGCAACGCCTCGTGGGCACCTTTCTGCCCTTCCAACGCGCGCTTTCGTACAAGGAGCGCGTCAACGATCTGAAGCGCCTCGATCGCCCGGGCACGCCTTGATCGGTAGGCCGCCCTTTGAGAATCAACGCAAAGAATGTCGTCCAAAAGCTGGTGCTGAAAGCGGGTGTCACGAAAACGACCCCCTTCCCCCTGTCCGACAAGTTCGATCATCTCGCGTGCAAGGCTGCATAGGACACGCCTTGCCACCGCCGAGCCCGACACATGGCTCCTGGCCTTGTTGGAACGTTGAATCGCTTTCCCGAGGCTTACGAACTCCTCTCCTTGGAGCCCGAGCGTTCGGAGGGTTTCTCCGACCTCCAAAGGGGCATCCTCGAGCGAAACCAACGCTTCGACCGTAAGGTCGGCTGCTCCCTCCCTGATAACCTCTGGGTCGTCCTTTTCTTCTCCAAGGAGCATGCCAAAGGCGCGGACAAGGAGCGTCTTTCCAGACCCGCTCTCCCCCGTGATGACATTCAGCCCCTTTCGAAACGGGACGAGAGCCTCTTTGAATGTCGCAAGGTTTCGTATCTTTAGGGTTTCGACCCAAGCCATGGCTTAAGCTAGCCCCACTTTAGCTTGGTACGCACGATGCGGAAGTAATCGAGTGTCTGATTCTTGACCAAGCACATCCGGTGCCTAGACTTTCGAACGACCAATTCGTCCTTGCCGGTGAACGATGCCGCCTTTCGACCGTCCACGATGACGCAAACCTCGCCTTGCTCCTCGGTGCCCTCCTCAAGTCGAACCGTGAGCGTCGTGTCCGAAGGGATCACGAGTGTCCGGTTGCTCAGCGTATGAGGACAAATGGGCGTCAGGATCGTAGCTTCTACGCCAGGCGCCAAAATCGGCCCTCCCGCGGCCAGGTTATAGGCCGTCGAGCCGGTTGAGGTAGCCAAAATGAGCCCGTCCGCCCGGTAGCGGTTGATGAACGTGTTTTCCACAAGCACGCTAAGCGTGATAAGCCTACCCGACGGCCCTCTTGCAATGACAACGTCGTTGAGCGCGATCCCAAGCGACTGGGAAGCGTTCTCCCGCGTGAGAAAGCATGCGAGCATAGACCTGTACTCTAGCTTGACCTCACCGTTGAGCGCTTTTGTAAGGGCCTCCGGAAAACCCTCGAGCGGGACCTCGGTTAAAAACCCCAGGTTGCCTACATTCACGCCCAAAATAGGGACTTCGTAATCCTCGAGCATTCGAACGGTCCAAAGCAGCGTCCCATCGCCGCCTAAGACGAGAACGAGGTCGATTTCGGCAAGCCCCCTGTCGTCACACACCTCCCCTATGGGCAAACGCGCCCCTTTTGACAGGCCAGACTCATGCACGAGAACACGTTCCAGCTTAAACTCTTCCGAACGCTCTGCCAGCCACCCGAGCACCTTTTCCAGTGCGACCCGGGCGGACTCCGAAGCGGGCTTCCGTACAATTCCAAGCGTTTTCGGGGGCGACGATGGCATGCATGAACCCCTTTTGGCCATACGCAACCTTCACTATACCATCCCTGCCAGGCCTCATTCCAGCCTCGGGACAGCACCATAGGCCAGCCCATTCTGAGGGCACTCCAGCCTAGCGCCTTATCAGGCTCTAAGAAGGTCCCTTCAAGAAGGAACCAGCGGGCCTAAGCTCTGCCTTGCTCGGTACCGCTCGGCCAACACGGCACAAACAAGAAGCTGTAGCTGGTGGTAGACCATCAAAGGCAAAACAATGGCCCCTACGCTTGCGGTTTGCCCTCCAAACAAGGCTTGCGCCATGGGCAGACCGCTTGCCAGGCTTTTCTTGGAACCGCAGAACACGATGGCAACTCGGTCGGCCGCACAAAATCCGAGTTTCTTGGAAACACCGCTGGTAATTCCAATCGCCAGCGCTAAAAGCACGACAGAGACGAGTAGGACGCCAAGAAGCACGGCTGGAGGCGTACGCGACCATAACCCTTCTGCAACGGCCTCGCTGAAGGCTGCGTAGACAATCAGCAGGATGACCCCCTGATCGACGACATCGAGGATGCGCTTTTGCCGAGCGATCCAGCCCCACAGCTTATCATGAAGCGCTTGGCCGACGATAAAGGGCACAAGCAATTGCTCGATGATCGTGCCTACAGAAGAAAGCGAGACCCCTGCATTCCCCTGTGCGGACAACAACACCCCAAAGGCTCCAAAAAGAAGAGGGGTCAAGAAGATACCTAAAAGATTCGAGAGCGTCGCGCTACATACCGCCGCGGAGACGTTTCCTTTTGCGATGGCAGTAAACGCAATCGAAGACTGAACCGTCGAAGGGAGGACGCAAAGAAACAGCACCCCGGCGTAAAGTTCGGGGGTAAGCATGCGCGTTGCCAAGGGCTGCAGCGCAAGGCCAAACAGCGGAAAAAGCCCAAACGTGCAAAAGAGTACGAGAAGGTGCAAACGCCAATGCAATAAACCTCTTAACGCCGTCTCTCTCGAAAGCACCGCGCCGTGCAAAAAAAATAGAAGAACGATCCCCCAGAAAACCCCGGCGTTCATCGCGTCCATCCCTTTCCCTTCGCAAGGGAAGACGCTCGCCACGATCACGGCAAGGAGAAGGCCAACCGTAAACGGGCTTATCCCAAGCCGCCTGGCGCCCATTTATTTTCCCGTTCTCTATATCCACCTTTTTGATTATACTGCTAGGCTTTCCGGTGAGCCAAAACCATGAAGCTGTTTGGTTGACCCGGTGCACGGCAAGCGGAACTACACTGCGTTCTCCATGACGAACGCGTCGGCGCCTCGCAGTAGCCTATATGGCTCACGGACCGAGCGGTACTCGGCCGTTCAGCGTAAAAACCCCGCAACCTCCATCAACAAGGTGCCATCCAAAGCACAATGGCGCTCGAACCCCTGTTGCTCTTTTTTTGCCTGTTAGTTTGAGGCTTCAGCGAACTTCGGCATAGAGCACGGCAAAGAGCTCTTTGGAGTCGGTCCATGTCTTTTGAGGGCGGAACCCCGAGCTTTCAAGTAGTGCCCTAAAACCCCTCAGGGTATATTTGTAGGAATTTTCCGTATGGATCATTTCCCCTTTTTGAAGGTTGACCAAAACACCAGGGCCAAGCTTCCAGGTTTGATCCTCGAGGCATTCAAGGAACAGCTCCATGCGACCTTCCGTCGCGTTGTAACGGGCCACGTGCTTGAAGCTCTCGAGGGAAATATCAATCCCAAAAGCCTTAGCGATACGACTGAGAAGGTTTTTGTTGAAACGAGCCGTCAAGCCTTTCGCGTCATCGTAGGCCCGCTCTAGGATCGAGATAGGCTTTTGGAGGTCGATTCCTATCAAGAGCCCATCGCCTGGACCAAGATTCTCTCTTATCAGACCCAATAAAAAGCGTGCCTGCTCGTTTGAAAAGTTGCCGATGCTCGAGCCCGCATAAAAGGCTACCCATGGCCTTGGGAAGGAGTTCAACAAAGAAGGCAGGGGCAAGGGCTTGGTGATATCGGCCACAAGCGCAAGGACCTTTAGGTCTGGGTAATCTTGGGAAAGCGCAAGCGCTGCCCTTTCCAGGGCGACACTTGCGATATCGATGGCAACGTAGGCCTGAACGCCTTCTAAAAGGGCCCGCACTTTTTCACTGTGCCCGCTCCCGTACTCGATGATCGTTCCGGCCAGGGGGCTTCTTTCCTTCCCGATAGACCAAAGGAGCTCGTTTTCGGTCCTGGTCAGGTAATACTCGGGCAGCTTGCAAATTTCTTCAAACAGCCGAGAGCCTTCTTCATCGTATAGCCACTTGCAAGAGATCGACTTAGGGGAGGCCAAAAGACCGCGAACTACGTCCTCTTTGAAGGGCGCTCCGGTGGATGCAACCTCGGGGAAGCGGACAGCCTTCAACCTCTCCGGCACGATACAACCTCCTTGCTTTTAGGGGTTGACTTCAACCTAAGATGCAGCACCCTCATCCGCCAGGCGGATCCCCGAGAACTGCCAGCACGTTTCCGCCGGGAAAAAGTTGCGATAGCTCGCCCTGATATGGTCCTTTGGCGTCCCCAGAGAACCCCCTTTCAGGACAAGCTGGTTCACCATAAACTTGCCGTTGTACTCGCCAGCCGCTCCAGAGAACGGACGAAAGCGGGGGTATGGAACATAAGGGCTAGAGGTCCATTCCCAACAATCCCCGAAGGCCTGGCCAAGCTCCTCTTTCGAGGCGGCAGAGGCGAAAGGGACGTAAACCCCCTCTTCCATGAAATGGCCCGATGGATGGAGCTCGGCCGCCGCCACTTCCCACTCAAACTCCGTCGGCAAACGCTTACCCATCCACCTAGCGAACGCGTCGGCCTCGTAGTAGTTCACATGGCAAACGGGCCGATGAAGATCCAACTGAACCCTTCCATGCAGTGTCATGACCTCATAACCGCCCTCAGGGAGGCGTGCCCAGTATAAAGGCGCCCGCACCCCCGTTTTCTTGAGCCAGTCCCAGCCGTCCGAGAGCCATAAGAGCGGGTCGTCGTAGGCTCCGTCCTCCATAAAGGCCAGATACTCGCCCGCACTCACCAGCCGGCTCGAAAGCCTGTAAGGGGCAAGAAGCACCTCGTGGCAAGGCTGCTCATTATCGAAGGCAAACCCCTTACCGGCATACCCCACGCTGCGAACGCCGCCCTCGAAGGGGAGCATCGAAAGAAGCGGCGGCTCGTTGGCTCGCGGCAGGCAAGCTTCCTTATATACAGGGGTGAGGGGGTTTTTGGAAAAAATGTGAAGGATGTCGGTCAGCAAGAGTTCCTGGTGCTGCTGCTCATGCTGAATTCCCAACTCTAAACTCGCAGCATCCTCTTCGCCCGCGAAGCGCTTGATTGCATCCTCGACGTACGCCCGGTAGGCCATCACCTCGGAAACCAAGGGCCTAGAGAGCGTCCCCCGTTTGTTTTTAGGGAAATAGGGGCCAACGCCCTCGTAGTAGGAATTAAAGAGGTAGCGGAACTCAGGCTCAAAAAGCCTGTACCCCTTTTTTTGCTGCAGGATAAACGTCTCAAAAAACCACGTCGTATGCGCTAGGTGCCATTTGGGAGGGCTGACAGCGGCCATGGTTTGGACGACCATGTCTTCTAGAGCAAGTGGTTGAACCAGACTTTGGGTGGCCTCTCGGACCTTGAAGAAACGCCCAAGGAGTGTGCTGCCTTCATGCATAGTCGCCCCCTTTTTATCCTTTCTCACCCTTCTCCAGTATGATTAATTAATATAGAAGAATAAGCTCCCGGGGGGCAAACCGACCCGAAGCGGCTCTTCTCACCAACGGCCCCTGGCATAGCGAAAACATAAGCGGAGGTCCATTGCAAGCAATTCAAGCCGTTCTGCAAGGGTTATAGAAAAGGCGCCGGCCTCAATAAAGACCGTAATCGTCGCGTGCTCGAGGGCATTTCAACGCTTCATTTTAGGAACGGGATGGCAAGCGGGTATTTCCAGGCTTCCCCCATGTTGGCCTTGATCCCGCCGATCACGGGGAAAACGACGCCGACGATGCCAAGCGCAAGGAGCAAAGGGATGCCGATCAGGCCAAACGACAGGATAAGACAAACGAACACATACACCACAAGGCTTAGTACCCAGTTCGTCACGGCCTTGCCGTGCGGGTCGAGATCTGGAAACTCGCCTCTTTTTGATTGCCAAAGAATAACGGGTACGATCAGGCCGGCAATCGGGATAAAGATGCCGGCAAACTGCGAGAAATGAATCCACATCGCCCAGGTCTGGATGTCTTGAGCCCTTGGCCTTCCTCGTTCAGGTGGGATTGTCATTGCCTTTCTTGCTCCTTTGCTTCAAGCGGTTTGGCTCATGAGCCTTTGGTATGCCTCGTTCGCTTTAAGCTCTGGATAGTTCCTGCCCTCGGCTCCTTGAAAGGGTTTATAGGTTTCCCAATAGCATGGGCGTTCCGATCTCGACAACCTTGCCATTGGACTTTTTTATGTAATTCGCCCAAAAGGATTTGATAAGCCTAAGCCTTTCAGGGTCTAGGTAAGATTCTTTTTTTGAGAGTTCGCTCCTTGCAAAATACCCTAACCCAAAGATATAAACCTCGGCTCCGTGAAAATCTCCAATAAATCCCGCCTTTTCGACTTTAGCAGCTTCTTGATCGGGATCGATTAGCTTCACATGGCCGCTCGCGTAAAAGCTCGTGATGGAGGAATTCTCGAGCATGTCGGATACGATCAGCAACTTCTTCGATTTCGCATTGGAGCTCTTGATGTGGCCCGACAGTGTCTTGAGGTTGGAAATGATGTCAGAGTGCCCGATCCCTGGGCTTGAACCCGAGAAAATGCCAAGCATTGCTTGCCTTACCTGATTCTTAGCCAGAAGAAGCTGCTTTTTGTGGCATTGGTCAAACTTCAGGCGCTCCGAGCGTTTGATGTTGTCCAAAAACTCATCCGTCGGGGCCGGATCTACGAAACCGCCAAGGACTTTCTCGGTATAACGGTCTTTAGAAAAAGACGAGAACCGAAAAACCTCGATTGCCTTGCCGTCATCAAGCCAGCTCATTACGAGCGCGACAACCCTCTCCACGATGTTCTCGTCAAACCCGGTACTTTCGTCGATCAGCACGAAAAGCGCCTCTTTAGGCTCTTTGAGGTATTTCGTTTCGCCAATCATCTCGTAACAGCTGTTAGGAAACGGAAGCTCCTTCGCTCCAGCAAGCCCAAAAAGAAAGAAGACAAAAAGAGCCATAAAAAAAGCGCCTTTTTTATGCATCAAAGCCGTAACCCACCTTGTTTATTCTTCAAGTTGATCTTCTATTGTTCTTATTGCTCGTTTGAGCCCCTTTATTTCCCCCTTAGTCCGCTCGATTTCTTGAGGATCTAAATTGCTCTCTTCAAGCTCGTCAAGTTTTTCTTCAAGCTCATTCTTTCTCTTCTCAAGCTCTCTCTTTTTCTTTTTAAGGGGTCTAATGTTGGGGCTTAAGGTGTCTTCCCCTTTCTCGCTAGGCATGGACGGTTTTTCTAGTGTTTCTCTTACACCTGTATCGTTGGTGATGGCATTAGTATCTGGATTGCTAGTTATTCCCAATTGATCGGCACCAGAAACAGTAGAATCTCCCCCACTTGGGGCCGAAGCGACCGAATCATGGGTTGAATGGAAAAGGGGTTGCCCCTGTTGGCCGGCCTGGCTCCCTGTGGCAAGGCTTGGAATGTCCCCGTCGTTTCGACCTAGGTCATGGCTACCTTGCCCATTCTTTTGCTGCCCCTTGAATATTTCTATTATGTCTTTTTCTCCTAACGACTTTCGTAACCTAAGAGCACTTTCTATTTCCTTAGATCCATATTCGTTGGCTGCCGACTGAAGGGCGGAATTATAGTAACTCAATAATGTAGCCGCCTTTCTGGCGACAATTTCCATGGATTGCCCAGAAAACCCCTCTTGCATCTCGTAAGCTCTAACCTTTACAGAGGCTTCTTCTGTTTCATCGTCAAAAAAGGCATGATTGTACCCCATCATGATCCCAACCGTTTGAATGCCGATAAAGACGAGAGTAAGGATAATAAGGGCAAATTGGGTTGCACGCTTGGCAAGCTCTTGATGTTCATTCACTATCTCATTCCCTGCCTCTTTTTGCGACTGGGTGACAACAGGGGGCAGCATCGAGTTGTCCGTTTCTATGCCTAGGGTTTGCTGTGCTGTCTCGGTCTGGCTTAGGATCATATCCATTTGAGTGTTGTAGCGGGCACCATAAGCGGCATAGGCTAGGCCAGCAATCATAATCAGAGTAACGCACATCCAAAGATAGCGTTTTGGGTGCAAAAAGAAATGAGGCGCTAAAGAAGGTCGATATCCAAGCTCATCTAACGTCTTGCTAAACCTATCTTTATCTTGATGCCTCTCATCTTGAAGCTCTTTACGCTTCGTATCTCTATAAAGGGCTTTTCCTGCCTCATGCGTAAAGAAAAAGAGCATAATAGCGACAATAAACCCGACGCCTAAACCTCCCCATAGTGCGTATTTTCTGGGCAGGTCGGCGACGTAGTCCATGGCCACGATGCTTATCATGGCGGCATCGATAAAAACCATAAGCAAAATAAGAAGTATCATCCCTGTCGATAGGGGTTTCCTGGCACTCTCGCCCACAAACTCGAGAAGACGTTTGCACTTTTTATACTCATCCTCTTTAACGATAAAATTGGCCGGTTTGTTTAGCCCGTCATAAATAAAACCGGAAAGGGCCCCAAAGACTACAGATCCGCCAAGCCAGAGTAGACGAGCCCCCCAAGGCCCCGAAGAAATTAGTCCTACAATAATCAAAATAATGCCGAAAATCATAAAACTAAAATAGGAATCCAACCTTGAAAAGGTTGTTTGATCAACGTTCTTAGAGAATTCACCGAAGCTACGGATTATTGTTTCTTCGTACTCCGTCCGGTCTCCCTTTTTAAGGCTGTTTGGGCCTAATGATTGGAACTCCTTCTTTGCCTGGCTCTTAAACTTAAATATTTTTGCCAAGGCCATCTTAATCAAAAAAAGACGCCAAGAAATCCACTCAAAAAGCTGCATTTTGCCCATTATCTAAATCCCCCAGTCAATGGAAACATGCAGAACCTTAACCTGCGGGTCGATCCGCTCGACGTAGGCCTCACCGTTACGGATATAGTAAAGCTTTCCGTAAGCCTGAATAAAGTCTTTGTTTTTGAGCTCTCCTTCGGAGTAGACAGGAAGGCGAATGTCGGCCCCTAGAATGCCTTGAGCGTTGCTCGATGCCTTCCAGCGGTAAAGGACGCCGTCCTCCATCGGGTAGGTAATGACGCTTCCGCCTAAAATGAAGTTAGGGTTTTGATTCTTCTTGAAGTCGTAATTTAGGATAACCCCCAACTCGCTCACCCGGGCGGGAGTGCCATCCTTAAGGAGCGATACGGGCTTGAAGTAAACGAAGTGAGTACCAGCCCTTCCGTAAAGGGGCTGGCTATAATAACCGGGCAAATGGTCGCTTGGCTTGGCCATATCCTTGCCACTCATGCTCTTGATAGCCCCGGCTTCAGGAACAAAGTCAGAAAAAAAGTCAGGTACAGGCTCGCTTGCCCTGGCAGCGGGAATAACGCTGCCTAAAAGAGTGCGGTTCCATGGCGGGTTCGGCATGATCACCCCGTTAGCAACAGGAGGCCAAGGGTCTTTTTTTATCGATACGCCCCCAAAATCAATTCCTGCAACCTTCGGCGCCTTTATTGACGGCTCAGGCTTTCCCTTGGGTGAAGGAGCACGTTTGGCAACTTCTGGCTTCCTTGAGGGCACCTTCTTCACGTCTTTTGCGTGAACTTCTTTGGTTTTTGCTACCTGGGACTGCTTGTAGGCGATCAGGCCCTCGGTTGTTTCCGCATCTACCACTTCCACACGCCGGTTCTTTGCCCTGCCTTCCGCCGAGGCGTTGCTGGCCACGGGCTCTGAAGCACCGGCTCCTTGGTAGAAGGCCCTATTTGCCGGAAACCCGTGAGCAACGAAGATTTGGGCGACGGTTCTCGCACGCGCCTCGGAAAGCCTTTGGTTAAAGGCTGGATCGCCCGTAGAATCCGTATGGCCTACGATAAGGATGTTGCGGTAACCATCTTTCTTGTAAGTCTCGGCAGTCGTCTCAAAAAACCGCCTTGCATTCGGGGTAAGGGTGGCTGAACCCACGGGGAACTGCTCGATCTCGGAGATGGTAAGCGCATAGACTCCGCGCTTCTGAAGCCCTTTTTGATCTTGAGGCTCGGGCTTTTCAGCTTGTGGCCCTTCCTTAGCCGCCGGCAGGGCAACGACTTCCGTCTCGACTTTCAGCTTTTCGGCCTTGGCAGCTTCTTTGATACGCTTATCACGCTCATCGAAGGCATGTCCGATGCGGTTCCCGATCACGCCACCAAGAAGCGCGCCCGTTACACCCCCGACAACCGTCCACTTGTCATCTTTACCGGCCTGCTTCCCCACAACGGCCCCTATCGTACCGCCGAGCACCGAGCCAATCCCTGTCCCTATTTTTTCTTTGCTGCCCATTTCATCAAGGCTTGCACAGCCTGAAAGGAAAATGGAGATGATGCTGAAAAAGGCTGTCAGCCTTCGCCAAGGAGAATGTCCAGACGTTTTCCTGATCTCACGCAATTTCATGCAAAGCACCAGCTTTTGTTTGTAGGCCTATAAAAACTAAGACATTTTGCATGCAGAATCAAAAATCACTGCTGGGCAACGGGTTGGATAAAAACGATATGCTTTAAGTTCACCCAGGTATTCGGTGGGAGCTGCGTGCCTCCGTCAACCTTGATCCATACGGATTCAGGGCCTATATCGAGAGCTTTAAAAAGCGCTTGACCGGCCATTGGAACCGTAAACGTATAGCTCTTTCCTGCTTCCATAACCTTGGGATCCTGGCCTTGGCTACCCGCCCCGCCCTGAAGGCATCCAGAAAAGCGTGAAGCTGGGCCGTGTTGATGCAGGATGCTCCTCATGCTTCACGGCTAAGCAAAAGGTTGTTCAGGCAGAATCTCAAGACAGAGCCTTCTTTTGCAATAGGGTCTTGATGTCCGAGAGCGTCTCGTTAATCCGAAAGGCCACAATCAGCCCCTCGCAAACGATGCGGACAAGAAAAACCCCGAGAATAGCCGTTAAGAGTCCTACTATTGAACCTTCGAAAAAACCAAACCTAAACATGGCGCTTAAACCGCCGAAAATGCAAAGAACCACGCCGACAATGTAAATGCCGCGAATGATTAAAGGGGTAAGCATGCGCTCGAAAGAAAGAAGGGATTGTAGGGTTAACGTCCTTTGTTCGCCTTCCATAGCAGTCTCCGATTTTTTGTTTGCCTCTCTATGGCTTCAAGCGTTGAGACGTAAGCAACGTTAAAACACCCATCAAAGCCCGAGGGGGCAGAGGACAGAGACACAAAAAGAGCAGGATAATGATTAGTCCGAACGTAGCAAGTTTTACATCTCTTTGTCAATTGCTACAAATATCGCGATTACATGGGATAAAAATAACTTAAAGACACCGGAATACATTGTTCCGCCCTTCTTGAGAACTCTGGCCATATACTATCTGCGCCCCGTCCCCTTAGCCTCGCGGTATGGGCCTTGTTTGCGCGTAACCTCTCCCTTCCCCCCAAGCCCTAGGCATGCATGATGTGATTTAGCACGGCAGGCGGGCCAATGAACCCTGCAACAAAAGGCCGCCCCTTTAGACTGCACGCGAAAAACTGATGCATGCATGCCCCGCGGCAATCGTGAAATGTTACCCAATAGCCAACTTCAGCCCTCCAACGGCCCCGTCGATACCCTAATACGGACGTGTGAGGCCGGAT
>WOZJ01000009.1 GCA_011620345.1 Nitrospirota bacterium | reverse complement strand
CCTTGTATTTTTTGCTCTCGATGTAGGAAAGCCACTCCTGGGCCCTGGTTTTGATATCCTCCTTTGTCCCAAAGAGTTTTTTGATTTCGCTCATGTGGCTTGAAGCCCTTAGAAAGTCTTTAGCCCGTCCAAAAACGTCCCTACGGCCACGGCGACGGACGTACCGGCAGGAGCCAGCGAACCTAATTTGATCGGAATTTCTTTAGCGTAACCTGGTTTTATAGTTCCTAGACCGGCCATCGCCAGGAAAAACCCAACCACTACAACGATCTGGCATGGAACAATGCGGGGCTTGGGGCGCATAGGGGCTTCCTCTTTATTTGCATTTTGTCGGTCTATTGTAATACGGCCGCGAAAAGCTTTGCAAGGCGTCAAGATGGCTTTTTATTCTCCAATGCGGCCGGTCTGTGTGGATCGAGGATACAAAGCCCTTGCCTGCTAATTTGGCACAACCTCGAACACTTGTCCGCTAAGCCAATGCAGTGTATTCTAACTCACGGCATACAAAACATGGGCTTTCTTTTGTTTTTTTGATACATTTCTAAAATCTAACACCAAAAAACCAACGAGGGGTGCCAATGGCCAAGAAGAAGTCGTTCGCCGCGAGGAAAGTAGGAATTGTCGGGGCGTCTGTAACGCCGTTCAAAGGCCGGTGGGTAGAAAAAACCTTCTATGACCTTGCCCAGTGGGCGACGCGCGATGCCCTGAAAGACGCCGGGATTTCGCCTGCCGAGGTGGACGCCGTCGCTTACGGCATCTACAACGACATCTTCGAGCGGGCCGCCATTCCAGAACACCCCTTGCAGGGCATCATCGGGTTGCCCAACAAGCCGGGCATCCGGGTGACGAACGGCGGGGCGACCGGAATCTACACGATCGCCTCGGCGTTCGCGTTCGTCGCATCCGGCATGTACGACACCGCCCTGGTGCTCGGCGTCGAGAAGGCGACCGACTGCTACGACTTTGTCTCGCGCTCGGCCACACCCGAGGTGATCAAGACGATCGCCTGGTCGGGCGATTCGTTCTTCGAGCAAAAGATCGGCTGGACGGCTTCGGACAGCTACGCCGAGGTCATCTTGGCCTACATGGACGAGCATCCCGGTGATTTGAAGCCCGAAGTGACGGCCAAAATCTCGAGCGTGCTTTCTGAGCACGTCAAGACGAACCCCTACGCCCAGCGTCAGTTCGACCAGGTTACGCCGGAGGAAGTGTTGAACTCCCGCTACATCGTCTACCCTTTGAAGGAGATGGAGATCTGCGTGTACTCGGAGGGCGCGGCCGCCCTTATCCTGGCCGAGGAAGAGACCGCCAAGGCGATCGCCAAGAACACGGGCCGTCCCGTCGTTTGGATCACGGGCGTGGGGCTTTCCAACGAATGGAGCTTCGCAGGAAAGGGCATGAACCACTGGGGCAGGATCTACTCGCATCACGTGGCCGCCCAGCAGGCCTACGAGATGGCTGGCATCACGGACCCTGCCAAGGAAATTCAGGTGATAGAACTCCACGACGCCTTCATTCAGCAGCTCGAGATTTCGATGGCCGAGATGGGGTTCGTCCCGATGGGCAGGGCGGATGCGCTGATAGATGACGGCCTCATGCTAGACGGCGGTCCGATCAGCGTCAACCCTTCAGGAGGGCTTCTTTACTGTGGACACGCGGTCGGCGCTTCCAACATCATGAGTGCCTGGGCCGCGCGCAACGAGCTCATCGACAAGGGCAAGCACAGGGCGCTCGTCCACGGGACAGGCTCGACGATCTGCCAGTACGGCGGCGTGGCTATCCTGGAACACGAGGACTAAAAAATTGAGGAGCACCAAGGATATGGAGCAAAGAAAAAAAGTCATCCCGGAGAGTTACATACCCATCGAGGCCTCGCGAACCTTGCGGCTGGAGGGCAAAGACTACTTGCTCATGAACGATGCGATGTACACGTTCTACGAGCGGAGCATGGGCGAATTCTCGCAGTTTTTCATGGCGTTGAGGGACGAGAAAAAGATTTTGGGGTGCCGGTGCAGCGCCTGTGGGATCGTGCGCTGCCCCCCTATGCTTACCCACTGCCCGGACTGCGCCTTCGCCCCTACCGAGCCCATCGAAGTCGGCCAAACGGGCAAGCTTCTTTCCACCCCTCCGATCACGTACTTCGCCACCTCGATGTTTTTGGACAAGGCACCGTTCGGCCGGGGACGGGTGGTGTTGGAGGGCGCGGACACGGCCCTTTCGATCATGCTCTACACAACCACGGGGATCTTGACGCCCGGCATCATGAAAAAGGGGACAGAGATCAAGGTTGTCTTTCAAGACGAGCGCACCGGCCAAATCTCCGACATCTTTGGCGTACCCACATCCGAGCTCACCCCGGAGCAGGTTCAAAAACCAGGGCTTTTGACGAGCGAGCTTAACTGGGCGGCCGTAAAAGAGCCCGACCTCGGCCAGGCGACCGAGGAGGCCAAGCGGGTCTCCCAAGGGGCGCTTGTAGAGCTAGAGTCGCTGCTCAAAGAAATGAACGCCTCCAAAAGGGCGAGCAAAGCGATCGAAAACTGGAAGCGAACGATCGCCGTCAAGACGCCTGCCGTAGAGTTTGGGCTGATCATCGACAACGGGCGGATATGGCTTGAAAAAGGAAGGCCTAAGAGCTCGGATTTCGTGATGGCGACAGAAGACATTCGCGTGCTTTTGGACGGACTCAACTACAAAGGCGCCATCACGGACGCCATCGTTAAAAGAAAGCTCTGGATCAGCAAGAACATCGAGTTCGTCACGATCTTCAAGCTCGATCGGCTGGCAAGGTTCCTGGCCAGGGAAAAGAAAGAAGGCGCCGCCAAGGGGTAGGCCGCACTGCCTTTAACATAAAGGCAAGCCGAAAGAAAACGCCCCGGAGGGCCAAGACCCCCGGGGCGTGATGCCTTTTGGGTATGCCCTCCTTAAGCCATCTTGCCGATCTCGCCTTGAACGATAAGCCTTGGTTCGGTAAGCGCTTGCACTTCTTCAAGGCTCACTCCCTCGGCCAGTTCTTTCAGCACAAGCCCCTCGGCCGTGATCTCGATAGTGGCCATGTCCGTGATGATCGCATGCACAACCTTTTTGCCCGTCAAAGGGAGCGCGCAGGAGTTCAGAATCTTTGGCATACCGTCCTTGCTTGCATGCTCCATCAAAACGATCAGGCGTTTGGCCCCGTGGACCAAATCCATGGCCCCGCCCATCCCCTTGACCATCTTTTTAGGGATCATCCAGTTGGCCAAATCGCCGTCTTTAGAGACCTCCATCGCGCCAAGCATAGCGAGGTCAACGTGGCCACCTCGAATCATCGCAAACGACTCGGCGCTGTCAAAAAAGCTCGCCCCCAAAACGACCGTGATGGTTTCTTTGCCGGCGTTGATCAAGTCCGGGTCGAGCTCGCCTTCTGTGGGATAAGGGCCGACACCTAGCACGCCGTTTTCAGAGTGGAGCATGACCTTCATGCCCGGGGGGATAAAGTTGGCAACGAGCGTAGGAATGCCGATCCCAAGGTTTACGTACATCCCGTCTTTAAGCTCCTTGGCCGCCCTTTTGGCGATCCCCTCGCGCGTTAAGCGCACCTTAGGGTCCTCCTCTCGATCCGTTTCTCGTAGCGCTCGCCCTTAAGAATCCGCCGGACATAAATGCCCGGCGTGTGGATGAAGTCCGGGTCGAGCTCGCCGATTTCTACGAGCTCCTCCACCTCGGCGATCGTCACCCTTGCCGCCGCGGCCATCATGGGATTGAAGTTCCTGGCCGCCTTCTTGTAGATCAGGTTGCCCTCCTTATCGCCCTTGAACGCCTTGACGAGCGCGAAGTCGGCCTTGAGGGCCGTCTCCATCACGTGCTCTTTGCCTTCAAACGCCCTTGTTTCCTTGTCTTGGGCAAGGATCGTGCCCGTACCGGCGGGCACGAAGAACGCGGGAATGCCCGCCCCTCCGGCCCGGATGCGTTCTGCCAGCGTGCCTTGAGGGTTGAACTCGAGCTCCAGCTCGCCAGAGAGGTACTGGCGCTCGAACTCTTTGTTTTCCCCGACGTAGCTTGAGACCATTTTCTTGATCTGGCGGGCCTGAAGCAGGATGCCAAGGCCGAAGTCGTCGACGCCGCAGTTGTTCGAGATGACGGTGAGGCCTTTGACGCCTTTGTCGTGGAGCGCCAAAATCAGGTTCTCGGGGATGCCGCAGAGGCCAAACCCCCCGACCATGATCGTCGCCTCGTCCGGGATGTCGGCGATAGCCTCGGCAGCCGTGCTGTAAACCTTGTTCATCGTTCAACCGCCCTGTTGATTACGTGGGTCAAGAGTATACATTGGCAAATCTATGCACCCTGCCATTCTATCCATTGTTGCGTTCGGGCACCTCAAGGCCAAGCCAGCCCTTGTAAAACCCCTTGATGTTGGCTCAAAGCCGTGGATCGCTGGGTACCCATGGGTCGATGCCTCTTCAATGATGGGCTTGATGGCCACACCCATCTTGCCAACAACATGAATAATAATGCCAGTTGATGTCACGATGCAATCGCCTGGAGCATTGTAGCGACCAAAGCATAGCTTCCATTCTTGCTCTACTTCCTCGATCCACCAGCGCTCGAGCTCGGATCGAGCGGCTCATTGCTCCGGTTTCTTGCCGAACGTTGCCTGTAGCCCTCTGCAAACCAAACGGCGTCCTTGATTTAAAGCTTCGCAGGGATGAATATCGAGACCTTGGAATGCTTTGATGCGCTGCTGAAAGCTTATACAATAAGAATTATGTTATGCATACAACACGGGAGGAATAAATCATGATGGAGTACCCGTTGCTTTTGAGTCATTTGTTTAATCGCGGCCGGAAGCTCTTTGCCAAAAAACAAATCGCGAGCAGGACGCTTGAAGGGGTCTTCCGGTATACTTACGCCGATTTCGCCGGGCGGGTGCTTCGTTTGATGGGGGCGCTCAAAGGCATGGGAGTAAAGGAGGGCGATGTTGTCGGGACGTTCGCCTGGAACGACTTCAGGCACCTGGAGATTTACTTCGCCGTACCCATGCTTGGCGCCATCCTCCATACGATCAACCTCCGACTGTTCCCCGACCAGCTCGCCTACATTATCAATCACGCCGAAGACAAGGTGATTTTCGTGGGGGACGATATCTTGCCCTTGCTCAAGCCCTTCATAGACAAACTGCCCAACGTGGAGCGGTTCGTCGTATTGGCCGAAAAAGAGAATGCGGTTCCGGAAGACTTGGAGGGCGCTCTCAACTACGAGACGCTGCTTGAAACGGCAGGACCCATCGAACCAAGGCAGGACCTCTCCGAGTGGACGCCCTGCGGGCTGTGCTACACGACGGCCACGTCGGGCAACCCCAAAGGGGTGATTTACACGCACAGGGGGCTTTTCCTGCACTCGATGGCCACCGGAATGGTGGACTCGGCCGGGCTCTCGGAGTCGGACGTGGTCATGCCCGTCGTCCCCATGTTCCACGTGAATGGCTGGGGGATCCCGTTCGCCGCAGTGGGGGTCGGCGCCAATATCGTCCTGCCGGGCCCTAAGCCTACACCCAAAGACCTCGTGGAGCTGATCGAGGCCGAACGAGTCACGACAGTGGCCGGCCTGCCAACGGTATGGGTGGGCATGGCCGATACGCTTTTGAACGAGCGGCACGACGTTTCCTCGCTCCGGGTCATTGTGAACGGCGGGGCGGCTATTCCAAAGGCCCTGATCGAAACGTTCGAAAAAAAGATCGGCGTACCCATCATGCAAGGCTATGGGATGACGGAGACCTCTCCGATCGTGACGGTGGGCTGGATTAAGAGCGGCCTTAGAGAGCTTCCCTACGATGAGCTTTTGAGCATCAAGGCCAAGCAAGGGCTCCCTCTTTTTGGCGTGGATTTCCGCGTCGTCGGGCCGGACGGCAAAGAAATCGCATGGAACGGCAAAGAGATCGGCGAGCTACAGTTTCGAGGGCCATGGATTGCGAAAGAATACTTCAAGGACCCCGAGATGACCAAGGCAAGCTTTACTGCGGACGGTTGGTTCCGGACGCAGGATATCGTCACGGTGGACGAAGAAGGCTACATTCTCATAGTCGATAGGGAACGAGACCTCATCAAGTCGGGCGGAGAGTGGGTTTCTTCCCTCGATTTGGAAAACACGCTCATGGCCCACCCAAAAGTCGCCGAGGCGTGCGTCATCGGTGTGCCGGACGAAAAATGGGGGGAGTGTCCCGTTGCCTACATAGTCGCACGAAAGGGCTTTCAAGGGAGCCTGACCAAAGAAGAGCTCGCAAGCTTCTTAAAAGATCGCGTGGCAAGCTTCTGGATTCCTGGAGCGTTTTATTTCGTCAGCGAGATTCCAAAAACATCTGTGGGAAAGTTTTCCAAGAGGATCCTGCGAGATCGCTACCTGAGCGGAATCGTATAAACGAGGCTTTAAAGAAGGCGGCGATAGAGGCTTGGAGGCACACCGAAGACCTGGCCTCATACATAGCGCTTTACCAGGCCTCGACCAAAAAGCCCAAGCACACCCAATGCGGGCTATCCTAGGCCATAGAGTTGACCGACCTGTATCCCGGGCCCAAAGAGGATGCCGCTAAGCCGGGCTCAAGG
>WOZJ01000059.1 GCA_011620345.1 Nitrospirota bacterium | reverse complement strand
ATGAAAAAAGAGAATGGTGAGCCGTGCTGGATTCGAACCAGCGACCCTCTGCTTAAAAGGCAGATGCTCTGCCACTGAGCTAACGGCCCAAAATGGCGTCCCCAGGGGGATTCGAACCCCCGTTTCAGGCTTGAAAGGCCTGTGTCCTGGGCCGTCTAGACGATGGGGACGAGATGTAGCGGTTGCCCTTTTAATGTAGCCCGATCGAGCGCCCTTGTAAAGCCATAGTAAAACGACCGCGTTGTCAAGGGTTGGACAGACCTGCTACAATAAACTCAAAATCTCAAAATATTGCAAAGGCCAATGCCATCGTTTCTTTATTTAATAGGGCAGTTCATTCTACCCCATTTGAACCAAACCCGCCAGAAGGAGTCCATGCGGTGTTCCAAATCTTTACACGCCAAGAGATTGCACCAAAAACGGTCCATATTAAAATTGAGGCCCCGTTGGTTGCCCGAAAGGTGCAGCCGGGCCAGTTCGTAATCGTCCGGGTGGACGAAAAGGGCGAGCGGATTCCCCTGTCCATCTGCGGGTTTGACCGCGAGGCCGGCACGCTCGAGCTGATTGTACAGGCCGTCGGCAGGACGAGCTACGAGATCTACGACTTGCAAGCAGGGGATAGCTTTTTGGACGTCGTAGGGCCCTTGGGGGTTCCAACCCACGCCGAAAAGTTTGGAACGTGCGTTCTGATCGGCGGAGGCTATGGGTCCGGGGCGATCCTCCCGATGGGAAGGAAGCTCAAAGAGCTAGGCAACAAGGTTTACGGCATCGTCGGGGCCAGAACGAAAGAGTTGCTCATCTTCGCGGACAGGCTTGAAGCGGCTCTTGATAGATTGCTTATTACGACCAACGACGGCAGCGCCGGCATGCAAGGGCTCGTAACGGACGCGCTGAAGGGCATTCTCGAGGATGAGCCGGTGCATTACGTCGTCGCCGTCGGGCCGGTTCCGATGATGCGGGCCGTTTCTGACATGACAAAACCTATCGGAATCCCGACGATGGTCAGCCTCAACACGCTGATGGTGGACGGTACGGGCATGTGTGGGGCCTGCCGGGTCACGGTGGGCGGGGAGACGAAGTTTTCATGCATCCACGGGCCGGAATTCAGCGGCCATGACGTAGACTACGACGAGCTTGTTGCCAGGCAGCGGATGTACGCCGGAAAAGAGCGTATGGCGCTGGAGGAGTACCTCAAACAAAAGGAGCAGAGCCCATGTCAGGCCTAAGCATAAAAGATCGCATCAAGATTCCGCGCCACAAGGCGCCAGAGCAATCGCCAGGGGTTCGAAGCCGAAATTTCGAGGAGGTGTGCCTTGGGTTTGGCCTCGAGGAGGCCAAGGAGGAGGCGCTCCGTTGCATCGAATGCCCGAAGCCTTCCTGTGTTGCGGGCTGCCCTGTCGGCATCGACATCCCTAGGTTTGTCAAATTGGTGGGCGAAGGCGCGATTCTCGAGGCGGCCCACGTTTTGAAAGAAAAGAACATCTTGCCCGCCATATGCGGAAGGGTCTGCCCTCAAGAAAAGCAATGCGAACAGAGCTGCGTGATCGGAAGGCGCACCGAGCCCGTAAGCATCGGTAAGATCGAGCGGTTCGTGGCCGATTTCGAGAGGCTCTCCGGGCGTGTGGAGCTCCCCAAGCCGGGGGCTTCGACCGGTTGCAGCGTGGCAATCGTGGGGTCCGGCCCGGCCGGCATCACGGGTGCCTTCGAGCTTGCCCGCTTGGGCCATCGGGTGACGCTTTTTGAAGCGATGCACAAGCCTGGCGGTGTTCTCTACTATGGCATCCCGCGGTTTCGCCTCCCCTCGGACGTCATCGAGTCCGAGCTGAAGGCGCTCGAATACCTTGGCGTGGAGATATTTAAAGACGCCGTTATCGGCAAGGCCCTGAGTATCGAAGATATCTTTAAGATGGGCTACGATTCCATCTTGCTAGGAACGGGTGCGGGGCTTCCAAAAATGCTCGGAATCCCGGGCGAGAACCTTGTGGGCGTCTACTCGGCCAATGAATGGCTCACGAGGCTCAACCTCATGCGAGCGGATTTGTTCCCGGCCTATGCAACGCCGATCGAGTACGGAAAGAACATCGTCGTCATCGGCGCTGGCGACGCGGCCATGGACGGGGCCAGAACTTCTATCCGGCTTCAGCCCGAGGCGGTCACGCTCGTATACAGGCGCTCACGGGCCGAGGCGCCCTGCAGGGTAGAAGAGCTCCATCACGCCGAAGAAGAGGGCGTCAAGACGTGCTTTTTGACAAGCCCTGTTCGATTCATCGGGGATAGCCATTACAAGCTCAAGGCGATCGAGGTCATGGAAATGGCATTGGGGGAGCCGGATAGCTCGGGTAGGCGCCGGCCCATCCCGATCGAGGGTTCCAACTGGACCATAGAGTGTGATACGGCGATCATAGCGCTCGGCTGCGATATCAACCCCTTGGTTACCCGCTCGACGCCCGGGCTCGAACTGACCAAAAGCGGCATCGTCGTCGTGAACACCGAAACGGGCATGAGTTCTATCCCCGGGTTGTTCGCGGCGGGGGACGTCATCACGGGAGGTTCGACCGTTATTTCTGCAATGGGGCAGGCAAAGGTCGCAGCCAAGGGGATTCACGACTATCTCGTGGCCAAAAAGGGGCTCAGGCTCCAATACGCCGCCGTGTAGACAAACAAAACAGGAGGTTGCCGGGGTGGCGGAACAGGTAGACGCAAGGGACTTAAAATCCCTCGGAGGGTTCCTCCGTGCCGGTTCGATTCCGGCCCTCGGCACCAGCTTTATCGAAGCCCTCCTGGACCCAAAAACGCCGCTCAAGCCCATCCTCAAAGAGGCTATCCGGTTAAGGAGGGCGCATTTTGGGAACAGCTTCAAGCTCCATGTCTTAGAAAACGCCAAGAAGGGCGGTTGCAGCGAGGATTGCTCCTACTGCGGCCAGTCTTCCAAGTTTCCTACGGTCGTTATGCCCTCGGCGCCGCTCAAGGCAAGCGAGCTCATCGCTAGCGCCAAAGAGGCGCAGGCAAGCGGAGCTTACCGTTTTTGCATGGCGATCGCCAGGCGGGGTGCCATAGAGGCTGATTTGCGAGCGATTGGGGAGGCCGTTTCTTTCATGGCGCGCGATCTCGACCTCAAGACCTGCTTTTCCTCGGGCTTCCTAGACGATGCCGCGCTCGATTTTTTAAAGGCCTGCGGGCTCGACCGCATCAACCACAACCTCAACGCCCCAAGAGAGGTCTACCCAAGGATCTGCTCGAGCCATACCTACGAAGACAGGCTCCAAATGGCAAGGCGCGTCAAGGAAAGAGGGCTCGAGCTGTGCTGCGGGTTCATCGTGGGGCTAGGCGAGAGCCTAAAAGAGCTCGCGGGGTTGCTACAAGACCTTGCAGAACTCAAGCCGGACGCGATCCCCGTGAACTTTTTGATCCCCATCCCGGGAACGCCGCTGGAGGGTGCGCCGTCTCTTAAGCCAGAACAATGCCTTCGCGTGCTCTGCGTTCTCCGCCTTCTTTTGCCTGCTACCGAGGTTCGTTTGGCGGCGGGAAGGGATCTGCACTTAGGCGTGCTCGAACCTCTTGGGTTTCTAGTTGCCGATTCGGCCTTCTTGGGTGATTACCTTACGGCAAAGGGGCAAGAGGGCTCAAGGACGCTTCGGATGGTTCGGGCGCTCGGGCTTGACCCACTCCAGGCATGAAACGGTTTCGCATCCAGACGAGCTGCTTGACAGACCAAGGCAAGCGCAGGGCTAAAAATGAGGACCGATACGTCATTCGAACGCTCGACGACGGTAGCCGTATCCTGCCGCTTGGGCTCTACGCCGTGCTAGACGGGCTTGGGGGGCACCCAGAGGGTGAGCGCGCCGCCATTCTGGGGCAGGAGTACCTAGAGGGCCTTCCGGTTTCCGAGGTGTTCCCGCTGCTCGGTGACACTGAACCAAGCCGGCCTTTGGTAGCGGACAAGCTTCAGCGTCACTTGCTCGATGCCCTCCTTAAGCCCCTCGATGTATTCAAAGGCCCAGAGTCGGGCCTTCCAGCCTGCGTGGGTAACCGCATCCGAAGGATTTGCTTTGGGCTTGCCTACAAGATTTACAAAGAAAACCTTGCTTTGGGGCGCAGAAGGCCTGCTTGGATGATGGGGACGACGCTCGTGTTGGCGCTTGTCGTTGGCGATGCGGTCGTTTTTTTGAACGTCGGAGATTCTGCCATGCTTTGGGTAGACGAAACAGGGGCTACAAAGCTAGCCCACGAGCAGGAAGACCCGGCGACGGGCGTGCTTCTCCAGGCGCTCGGCATCTCGCCCCCCGATACGATCGAGCCCGAAACGGGCGTGTTCGAGATCCCTAGAGAGGGCTGCCTGGTCCTTTGTTCGGACGGCCTTAGCGATCTCGTTCCTCCGGGCGAGGTTGCCGACGTGGCCAACAGGCTCAGGGTTGCTCCCCTTATCGCCACGGAGCTTGTAAACATGGCCAACACCCGGGGGGGACACGACAACATCACGCTCGTCGTCGTCGCTTTTGAAGCCTACGATCCAACTCCATAGGAGAGCACCATGGACAAGGGAATGCCAAGGAGGAAGTTTTTTGGATACGGCTTGGGACTGGGAACGGTCCTGGTCGCTAGGCCATGGGACCTCTTCGGGGGAATTGCCTCGGCGACAGAGGGGCCAAGGGCGCTAGTTACCCGAACGCTGGGAAAAACGAACCGAGCCGTTACGACATTTGGTTTGGGCGGCCAAGCCTCACTCCAGTGGACGCCCGAGGGGATCGACCCCGTGGCGCTCATCGCGAAGGCGATCATGCTCGGTACGACCTACCTCGACACCTCGAACGTCTACGGTCCAAGCCAGGCAAACTTCGGCAAGGCCTTTCAAAAGCTCGATCTGATCCCCGGTGAGCCAGTCTACAACGAACCCCTGAGACGCAAGATCTTTTTGGCAAGTAAGACGATGATGCGCTATACGGCGCCGTTCGAAGGCGATTTGGGCCCGGGCTCGCGCTCGAACGGAGAAGGCGTCAGGGGCGCCATAGACGATGTCAAGCGTTCGCTCTCTTTGATCTTCGGGGATGGCAGGGGCGATTACCCTAAAGGTGCCTACCTGGACCTTGTCCAGATCCATAACATCCAGAGCTTTGAGCATGTCGATGCGATCTATGCCGGCTTGGAGAACCCAGACCCCAAGGCAGGGCCTGTTGGCGCGCTCGCAGGGCTTTTAGACCTGCGCGACGGGACGAACCGCACGGGGTTCAACCCTGGCAACGAGCGATTAATCGGGCATATAGGCATTACGGGGCACTGGAATTCGCCCGCCCATATGTACGCCATTCAAAAGGATTCCCGAGGGATTCTCGATACGCTCCTTGTCGCGATCAACGCAAACGACAGGCTCTACTTTAACCACCAGTACAACGCCATTCCGCTTGCCAAGGCCAAGGGGATGGGAGTCATCGCTATGAAGGTGTTTGCGGACGGGGCGTTTTACGGCAAGACTCCAAGATTTTCCAGCGCGCCCTCGGACGTCGTCCACACAATCGGATCTGACGCCTTTCCCTCGAAGCTCGCCGTTCGGTATTCCTTGAGCATCCCCGGCGTGGATACGGCGATCATGGGGATCGGCAACGAGCGGCAACTGCTGGCCAACATCCAGGCCGCGCAACTCAAAGGTCCGCTCTCCGAAGCCGAACTGCGCTCAATCGAGGGCCGGGCCAAAGATGCGCTGGGCAATGCGACGAACTACTTCCAAAGGCCCTACGAAGGGCTTAGCGCGCCTAAGAACGCAAGGGTCGAGCTGGACATGCCCTACGGCAAGAAAGACCTGGATGTACGCATTCTTTGGAATACCGCATACGCCGGTGACGAGCCGCTCGCTTTCTACGAGATCCTAAAAGACGGCAAGCCTTTCAAGCGGGTTCAGGCTGTCCCTCAAACCAGCCTGGAATCATTCTTCGTGACGGACGCGCTTGCCAAGGAAACCGCCCATACCTACCAGGTCCGCGTCATAGACAGGGCCGGGAGGAGCCGAGCTAGCCAGGAAGTGATAGCAAAGGCCTAGGAAATAGGTGCAGTACTTGCAGCCGATGCATTTTTCGTAGTCCATGGCGATGATCCCGTCTGGCCTATGGTAGGTGGCCTTGACGGGACAGACCTTCGTACAGGGAGAGTTCTCGCACTGCATGCAAGGCCTTGGCAAAAACCTCACGGTTACGTTCGGGAACTCTCCCATTTCTTCTTCTTTTACGGGCCGGTAGTGGGTCTCGGGCGGCGTAAGGTTTTCGTTGGACGGGCTGTAGTGTATAACATCGGGAATGTCGTAAACCCGAAAGATAGGCACGACGAACCCGCTAGCCACGAGGTCGTCGAGGTTATCGGCGCAGGGTAACGAGGTAACGATCAAGGTTTAGGACTCCAAGGGCTTTCAGCCCCCCTTCTCAGTCGCTTATGGCAGGCTGGCATCGGCTGACCGTTTTAGGGGGCATTGCCCTTGTGCTTGGGCTTGCCTTTGGTGTTGGCTCTATCCAAAAGCAAGGCTGCCTTTCCTGCCATAAGGGCATTGAACCCACCTCTTCAAGCCACGATTTAGCCTGCACGAAGTGCCATGGGGGGAACGAGCGCACCCGTAACAAAAAGATCGCGCACCAAGCGTTTCAAGCGCTCCATGAAAGCCTGGAGACTCCTGTTACTTTCATGCCGGATTTTCGCTTTCGCAACGCCCAGGTCGAAATGGTGCTGGGCGCCTACTTGACCAGAAAACGGACACGTTCAGCCCCCCTAGCACGCTCGCTTTGCAAAACGACCCCCTCGTGACTCCCGGGGCGATGGGCCTTTTGACGATAGTTCGTCCGGATG
>WOZJ01000016.1:23430-35142 GCA_011620345.1 Nitrospirota bacterium | reverse complement strand
TCCACCCGATTTTTCATTGTTTTCCTCTATATATAGCCGGGACAAGAATGTCCCGGCTATCATAACGGTGCGTAGCCTTTAACGCTACGGTTCCTTATCGAGCTCGAAGGCGTCGTGGAGCGCGCGGACGGCGAGCTCCGTGTAGCGGTCATCGATCACGACAGAGATTTTAATTTCTGAAGTCGAGATCATTTGGATGTTGATCCCCTCTTTGGCCAGCGTCTCGAACACCTTTTTGGCAATGCCAGCATGCGAGCGCATGCCAACGCCCACGATGGAAACCTTGGCAATGCTGTCGGCCGTCTCTACCGTTTCCGCCCCAACCTGACGGGCCACGGGCTCGATGAGCTCCTTGGCACAGGGAAGGTCAGAACGGTTCACGGTGAACGAAAAATCTGTAAATCCTTCGGTTGAAACGTTCTGGACGATCATATCCACGTTGATGGCCCGTTCGGCGGCAGGCCCTAAAATGGCCGCCGCGATGCCCGGCCTGTCTGGGACCTTCTTGAGCGTTACCTTGGCCTCTTTCCGGTCGCAGGTAATGCCGGTAACGTGCTCTCGCTCCATGCTTTCGTCTTCTTTCATAATCCAGGTTCCCTCCTCGTCGTTAAAGCTCGAACGAACGTGGATAGGCATGCCATAGTTCATGCCGAACTCGACACATCGGGTCTGAAGAACCTTTGCGCCCAGACTTGCCATCTCCAGCATCTCCTCGTAAGAAACCTTGGCGAGCTTCTTGGCCTTTGGGCAGATGTTGGGGTCTGTCGTGTACACGCCGTCCACGTCGGTATAGATCTCGACCACGTCCGCCGCGATCGCGCAGCCTAGCGCGACGGCCGTCGTGTCCGAACCGCCCCGGCCGAGCGTGGTTATCCACCCCTCTTTTGTAACCCCCTGAAAGCCCGCAACGACCGGAATGACGCCTTCATGCAGCGCCTGATGGATCGGCCCGTTTGGAATCCGGACGATACGAGCCTTAGAAAACGCCTCGTCCGTTTGCATCGGAACCTGAAACCCAAGGAAGCTACGCGCCTTGCGGCCCATATCCAAAAGGGCCATGGAAAGGAGCGCTACGCTCACCTGCTCGCCCGTGGAGACCACGACGTCTAACTCTCTAGGGTCCGGCATGGGGGAAAGCTCCTTGGCAAGCTTGAGCAGCCTGTCCGTCTCGCCCGCCATGGCCGAAACGACAACGACCACGTCGTTGCCCGCGTCCCTTGCTTTTGCTACACGCCTAGCCACATTTTTGATACGCTCAATAGACCCAACCGATGTCCCGCCAAACTTCTGAACGATGAGTGCCATTGCTCTGACCTCTTAGAGTTCTTCAACGGTAAACAGGCGCTCGCTCGGCCCGGTGATTTCGATGGAAATATTATACGCCTGCCGAACGTGTGGAACGAAGAAACCCTGGCTCGATTTCGGCCATTCGATCACGATCAGGCAGGGGGCAGAAAGGTAATCGAGCACTTCATCAAGAAGCTCTTTCCAGCCTTTGAGCCTGTAAAAGTCGATATGGGCTACGAGCGGGCCTTCTTTCCCCTTGTACTCGTTGATAAGGACAAACGAGGGGCTCTTGACCTGGCTAGCGGCCTTGGCACCTAGCAAGCCAAAGACAAGGCCCCTCGTAAAGAGCGTCTTGCCCGCACCAAGAGGGCCCTCCAAGAACACGCAAGCGGGAAAACGCTCGAGCCTTCGGGCAAATACCTTGGCAAACGCGAGCGTCTCGGCGCTGGAGAGCAACGCATAGTGCTCGACCATCACGGGCTACTTGGTTCGCCTTTTGCCGCCACCTGGCCACCCAAAAAGGTTGAGGCCATTCATTAACGGCCGGGATTTTGGGCTACGTAGTCGCCAAAGATGGAGGGCAACGCTCCTAACAAGTCGCCGGCGAGCAACCCGTAGGTTCCCTTAAGGGCGGCCATCCGCTCGCCCGCGGCCCCGTGGGCAAACACCCCGAACGGGATGGCTTCGTAAGGAGAAAGCCCCTGGGCTAAAAGCCCGCCCAGCATCCCAGAAAGGACGTCTCCCATGCCGCCCGAGGCCATCGCGGGACAACCAGATGTATTCACCCAAACTGGCCCTTCGGGGCAGACGGTAATTGTCCTCGCTCCTTTAAGGACAACAAATACGCCGTGGCGGCCCGCGTAGGCATTGGCGGTCCCGACCCTGTCATTTTGGACGGCCTTTGTGCTTTGCCCGGTAAGCCTTGCCATCTCCCCCGGGTGGGGGGTTAGGACGAGCATGGGGGGCCTTTTCCCCTGAAGCAGCGCGGGGTCTTGGGCAATCAGATTGAGCCCGTCGGCATCCACCACAACAGGCGCCCTGGCGTGCAGAAAAAGAAACTCGGCGAATTTTCTGGTATCTTCCGAAACACCGACCCCGGGGCCGAACACGACGGCTTGCTTGCCCTCGAGCAGCGCCTCGAGCGCTCCAAAGTTGGCTTGCGTCGCGGCAAACTCTCCTAGCGCGCTCGCTTCCAGCGGGGCTTGCATGACCTCCAGGAGCCTTGCCGAGGCCTGGGAGTACTCGGAGGCCGGAATCGCGAGCGTTACCAGGCCCGCCCCTACCCTGGCGGCCGCCGTAGCGGCCATCACCGCCGCACCCGTCTTGCCCCGTGAGCCCGCGACGACGAGAACGTGGCCGTAGGTTCCTTTATGGCTGTCCGCCGATCTTTTAGGCAGGGCCCCCACAAAGGCATGTTCACAACCCAAAAAATAGGGAAATATGAGCTTAGCGTAGGTCGTTTCTGAAAACCCGATGTCGATGACCTCGAGCTCTCCTTGGTAATCGGCACCCGGATAAAGCGCCTGGCCAAGCTTCATGAGCCCTATCGGGTAGGTCTTCTTTGCACGAACGGCCTCGCCCATGACCTTCCCCGTCGAGCCGTTCACTCCGCTGGCTATGTCCACGCTCACGACAAGCCCGCCAAGCCCGTTCACCATGACGATTGCCGCCTCTGTCAGCCCCTCGACGGGCCTTTGAATGCCGGTCCCGAGGATCGCATCCACGACGAGCGCGGCATGGGAGGCCTCATTAGCCTTAAGGGCGTGCTCAAGGGCTTCTTGATCGGGCACTTCCAAGACGGCCTCCGGATAAAGCCTTTTGAGGACACCAAAATGGAGCGCCGCATCGCCCTTTAATTCTTCTAGCCTTGAAAGCAACAGGCATCGAACGCGCCAGCCCAAGTCTAAGAGCACCCTGGCGATCACGCTCCCGTCGCCCCCGTTGTTGCCCCTGCCGGAGACGACAAGCGCCGAACGGGAGGCAAGCCGGCCTCCGAACTCCCGCTCGATGGCGCCAGCGATCGCCCTACCCGCGTTTTCCATAAGCACTGCCCCTGGGATCCCGACTTCCTCGATCGTGATCCTGTCTACCTCACGCATAAGCTCGTTGGTCGCAAGCCGCATGGTGTAAGGCTCCTAGCGCTGGGTCAGCGCGAGCATGTCCAGGGTCGCTTGAAAAATACCGACGAAAACGCTCCTTGAAATAATGCTGTGGCCTATGTTGAGCTCTTCTATGGAAGGAATCTTGACGATCGGCCGGACGTTTTGGTAGTTCAGCCCGTGCCCCGCCGCAACGACAAGCCCCAAGGCGTGGGCCTTTTGCGCGGCAGCCTCTATCCTAGCCCATTCGCCCTGCCAGGCATCCATACCAAAAAGACGGTTCGCATACCGGCCCGTATGGAGCTCCACGCCCGTAAGCCCGAGCTCTTTTGCCCGCAGGATTTGGGCCAACTCGGGCTCGATGAACGCAAAGGTTCGAATGCCGGCATCCTTGAGCCGCTCCAAAAGGCCGAGCGCCTCTTGGCTCAACCCGGTAAGCTCCAGCCCCCCTTCGGTCGTGAGCTCCTTGCGCTTTTCTGGGACGAGCGTTGCCTGTGCCGGGCGTACCTCGAGGGCCACCGAAACGATGTCCTCGTTTAAGGCCATCTCGAGGTTCAAGGAAACCTGAAGCAGCCTTCTTGCCAGCCGGACGTCCTCGTCCTGGATATGCCTCCTGTCTTCCCTTAGGTGCATGACGATGCTAGTAGCCCCGGCAAGCTCGGCCTGCAAAGCGGCATGGACGGGGTTCGGCTCCGCCCCTCCGCGCGCTTGCCTTAGCGTTGCCGCATGGTCTACGTTAACTCCCAAGCGCATTTCGGCCATTGCCTCCAAACGCTCCCTTTGCGTTTCCATTCAACCCCTGGATCGCTTCGAGAATTTCTTGCCCGACGTCGTCTAGAACCGCCCGGTCTTCGCCTTCGATGAGGATACGGATGAGCGGCTGCGTGCCCGAGGCTCGGACGAATACACGGCCCGTCTTCCCTATTTTTTGCTCGAGACGGCGGATGCTGGCCTGGAACGTTTCGCCCGAAAGAAGCTCCGCCGTATGGCCGTTGGTCTCGACGTTCAGCAAGACCTGAGGTGAAGGCTCGAGGATCCGCTCGAGTTCGGAGAGCGGACGGTTTGCCTTTAGCATCAATTCGAGGACCATCAGCGCCGTCAAGATGCCGTCCCCTGAGGTCGAGTGATCGGAGAACACGAAATGGCCCGATGATTCGCCTCCTATGTTGGCCCCTTCACGGCGCATCGCTTCGACAACATAACGGTCGCCCACCTGCGTCCTTAGAAGCCCGATGCCCCGTTCGGCCAAAAACCTGTCTAGCGCCATCGTACTCATTACGGTAGCAACGACAAGGTTGCGCTTGAGCCTGCCTTCCTTTGCCCAAGCGGTCGCACACATGGCGAGCACTTGATCGCCGTGGACAATCTCCCCTTTTTCGTCGGCCAAGATGGCCCTGTCGGCATCGCCATCGAGCGCGAGGCCCAAGTGGGCGTTGACCTCTACGACCTTTTTTGCCATGGCTTCAGGATGGATTGCGCCGCATCGTTCATTAATGTTCGTCCCGTCGGGCTCGTCGTTCATGACAATCACCTCGGCGCCCAGCTCTTCGAACACCCAAGGCGCCACCTTGTAGGCAGCGCCGTTGGCGCAATCGAGCACAATCCGTACTCCTTCGAGGTCCATGTGTTTGGGGAAGGCGTACTTCAAGTGGACGACGTAGCGGCCTACGGCGTCGTCAATGCGAAATGCCTTGCCGATATCCCCGTGGGAAACATCGTACCCTGGCGGAGGGGCGAACACGAGCTCTTCGATGGCCGCCTCGTTGCTGTCCGAGAGCTTGAATCCGTCTGCATCGAAAAACTTGATGCCGTTATCGTAGTAAGGGTTATGCGAGGCCGAAATCACGACCCCGTAAGCGGCGCGCATGTTTGAAGTCAAAAAGGCGATACCCGGCGTAGGAAGAGGCCCTACGAGGTAAGGATCCACTCCGACAGCGCAAAGCCCGGAACAGATGGCCGTCTCGATAAGATACCCCGATAGCCGGGTGTCCTTGCCGATGAGGACCTTGCCGTGCCTGGCCTGCCCCTTCTTGAGCGAGATCCCGATCGCTTTCCCAACGCGTACGACGGTTTCGGGCACCAGTAGCTCCTTGTTGGCGACACCCCTTATCCCGTCCGTCCCAAAGAGCTTTCCCATCGTACCGACCCCTTAAATTCAAACACGTGACGCAGATTAGCTAACGTAGGCGGCTTCTGAAGCCATCGAAGGCATTATAGCCGTTCCATGGGAGTGGGTAAAGGTAGAAAATGGCCGGTTTAGGGTTTTCTCGAGCGAGCAAGCCTAGGAGGTCTTAGGGGCAGGTTCCCCATCGTTCCGCGTGGGCTCCCCGTAGATCAGCCGAACCGTCACACCCTCAGGCGTCACGGCAACACCCGGGGGAAGCCGGTCCGTATCCAGCGGGAAAGCCTTGATAACAACCTCTCCTGCAGTCTCGCTCATCGCCGGCTCGATAGGCTGCGTGTGAACAATCGATACTTTTCCTACCAAACTTTTGGGCCCGGACAACCGCACGATGGGCGGGGAAATATCGACAACCTTCAAAGAAGAGCCTCTTGGAAGACCACCCAGCTCGGGAACTACCCGAACGCTCCGCTCGATGCGCTCATCGAGCACCACCGTAACCTTCTCCGGGTCAATCGCCTTCACGGCAATTCCCCTCGAGAGGTTGATGTCCGCGTAGCGCAAATCGAGCGTGTTCTTTCCGGGTTTCAGGCTCGACCCATCCACCTTGATCTGGAGGTCTTCTCGAAACAGGAAGGGGAAGAACGAGCGAGACCCTGCAAAGCGAACCTGAACGGCCTTTGGCGGTTCATCCAGCATCGCAAGATGCTGGGGCATGTTCAAGATTTTGATGGGAACATGAAGGATTACCTCATCCTCCTTCTCGCCCGTCACGAAAAGCCAAAGGGCAAACGCGAGCACGAGCGACAAGATCTTGAGGGCCGCCTTTCCCCTTAGGGGACGGAAAAAGCCTGCTTCCATGCCTTCAAATTCCTAACGATCCATTCGATGTAGCGCGCTCTTGTACTCGAAACCTCGAGCAGCCCCCTAAGGCGATCCTGGATTTCGATGGGCTCGAGGTCCAAGTAAAGCTGCCCGTCCACGGCCAACGAGACAGACCCACGCTCCTCGCTGACAACGAGGACGACGGCATCTGTCTCCTCGGTAACGCCAAGGCCAGCACGGTGCCTCGTTCCAAGTGTCCTGCTAAGCAAGGGGTTCATGCTCAGCGGAAGAAGGCATCCGGCAGACTTGGCACGGCCATGCTGGACAATCAGCGCCCCGTCATGCAAAGGGGAACTGGTGACAAAAATAGCCTGCAAGAGCTCTTTAGAAAGCCTTGCATCCAAGACGGTCCCCGTATCGACATAGGTTTTAAGCCCAACGTTGCGCTGAAATACTATTAACGCCCCGATCCTTCTTGCGGCCAGAATCTGGCAAGCAACCACGGCCTCCTCGATTACCTTGCTTTCCTCGGTTTGGCTCATCTCCCCAAAGAACGGGTTCGTCCCGACGCTCATGAGGAGCTTGCGGATATCGTTCTGGAACAAAACGATTATAATGAGGATAAGCGACCTAAGGACATCGTCTAAGACCCAGTTGAGCGTGGGCAGCCTTAAAATCTGAGAGATGTAGTATAGAATAAAAAGGAAGACGAGCCCCATAAGCATCTGGACGGCCTTCGTCCCCTTGATCATGTTGAGAACCTGATAGATCAAGAACGCGACGATGCCGATGTCCAGGATGTCGGGAAGACTCAAGCCGAACATGACAGCGCCTTCCAAAGACGGGTTGCTTGGGCCGTCTGTCCGACGTTGTGCGTCCTTAACACGCTTGCGCCGTTTTGCAGGGCGTTGATGCCCGCAAGGACGCTCAAGCGGTCTTTTTCTTCCTCGGAAACGGGCTTCAGAGCGAAAGCATCCAAAAAGCGTTTTCGGCTTACCCCGACAACGATAGGGGCTTTCAGCGGGCCAAGTTGGCCTAGCTCTCGAAGGAGCGTCAGGTTGTCCATGGGTAGCTTGCCAAACCCTATGCCCGGATCGACGAGAAGACGTTCTTTTGGAATGCCCAGCGCCACGGCATAAGCTATGCGGTTGTGCAAAAAATGGTACACAGTGCGGGTAATATTGTGGTAGCAAGCCAGCGTTTGCATTCGCCCCGGCACCGCCTGGGCATGCATCAAGATCACAAAAGCGTTGGATTTCGCCAGCGCCCTTCCCATAGAAGGATCCCAGCGTAACGCAGAAACGTCGTTGACAAGCGAGGCCCCTCTTTCAATAGCCTCGAGGGCGACGCGCGCCTTCGTCGTATCCACGCTGATGGGCAACGGAAAAGCGGATTTTTGGAGCCCCTCAAGGACGGGAAGAAGCCTTTTCAACTCTTCATGTTCAGAAACAGGCTTAGCACCAGGCCGGGTGGATTCTGCCCCGATGTCTAAGATATCCGCCCCTTCTTCTAAAAGCCGAAAGGCATGGTCAACGGCCCTGCTTGGATCCAAAAACCTCCCCCCGTCCGAGAAGGAGTCTGGCGTAACGTTGAGAATGCCCATCACCAGCGACAGCTTGGCGCTTGAGCAAAAACGCCCTGACAACGAGACAAGCGGGTTAGGGTTAGCCGAGAACCCCTGGGGTTCGGTCGGATGCAATGGCCCTGCACTCCTCGAGGATTCGATCAATATCCTTCGAATCAAGCGTTTCTTTTTCCAGCAATTCAGAGGCGATCCTCTTTAGGACGTGCAGGTTGTCCGTGATCAGCGTTTTTGCCCTCGAATAGCAATCGTCCACGATCAAGCGGATTTCTCGGTCGATTTCCCTTGCGGTCAGCTCGGAATAGGTAATGTGCCTTGTAATCTCCCGGCCTAAAAAGACCTCTTCCTCTTTCTCACCGTAGGTCAACGGACCGAGACGCTCGCTCATCCCCCACTTACACACCATGCTTCGGGCGACATCCGTAACCCGCTCTAGGTCGCTGCTCGCCCCGGTCGAAAGCGTCTGGAAAATCATCTCCTCGGCGATCCGTCCGCCTAGAAGAACGCATATATGGGATAGTAGGTCCTCTTTTGTTTTGGAAAAGGTGTCCCCTTCGGGGAGCTGCTGGGTAATCCCCAGCGCCATTCCCCTGGGTATGATCGAAACCTTGTGGACAGGGTCCGAAGCAGGCGTAAGCTTGGCGACAAGCGTGTGGCCAGCCTCGTGGTAGGCCGTGTGCTTCCGCTCTTTTTCCGGGATGACGAGGCTTTTCCGCTCGGCGCCCATATAGATCTTGTCCTTGGCCTCCTCGAAATCCTCCATCGTTACTTTGAGTTTCCCCTTCCTGGCGGCGATGAGCGCGGCTTCGTTCACCATGTTTTCCAAGTCGGCCCCGGCAAAGCCGGGTGTGCCTCTTGCCAGGACCCCGACATCGACCTCCGTATCGTACACAATTCGTTGGATGTGAACCCTCAAGATTCCTTCCCTGCCCTTAATGTCCGGCTTGGGCACGACGATATGCCTATCGAACCTCCCTGGCCTCAAGAGCGCGGGGTCTAACACGTCCGGCCTGTTCGTGGCGGCAATCAAAATAACGCCCTCGTTTGGCTCGAAACCGTCCATTTCGACCAAAAGCTGGTTGAGTGTTTGCTCACGCTCATCGTGGCCACCTCCTAGCCCGGCCCCACGATGACGCCCTACGGCGTCGATTTCGTCGATGAACACAAGGCTAGGGGCAAGCTTCTTTGCCTGGGTGAACAAATCCCTAACCCTGGCTGCACCGACACCGACGAACATCTCGACAAAATCCGAGCCCGAAATGCTAAGAAACGGGACGTTCGCCTCTCCCGCGATCGCCTTGGCAAGGAGCGTCTTGCCCGTGCCGGGGGCGCCCACAAGCAAGATTCCTTTAGGCAGGCGCCCTCCCAGCGTTGTGAAGCGCTTGGGGTCTTTCAGAAAATCTACGATCTCTTGGAGGTCGGCTTTTGCCTCTTCAATGCCCGCGACGTCTTTAAAGCGAACTTTGATCCGGTTCTCCATCATGACGTTTGCCTTGCTCTTGCCAAAGCTCAACGCCTTTGATCCGCCTACCTGCATCTGGCGCATGAAGAAGTACCATACCCCGATCAACAAGAGAATGGGCAGCCAAGAACCCAGTAACGTGATGTACCATGGCGAATGCCCGTCAGGCTTCACCTCGATCTGCACACCCTTGGCCCTTAGGTTAGGAACGAGATCATAGCCCTGAGGGGCGTAGGCCTGGAATGTGGCCTCCCCCTTGAGCTTCCCGGAAAGGGCCTGGCCTTCGATGACGACGCTCTCGACCTCCCCTTTGTCGAGACGATCGAGAAATTCGCTAAACGTCAGCGCTTTTTTTGTGTGCGAAACCTGTTCTGTCAAGTTCACAAACACAAGAAGGCTTAGAACGACAAGCAGCACCAAAGCAATGTTTTTGGAAAACTTGGTCAACGCGTCTCCCTTGACTGAATAGGAGGTGGGTTACCCATGTCCATATCGCCGTCCGGGACAGGCCTTGCATGGATTTCCAGAACGGCCTGGGTTTCGGGGAGAACCTTAAACGCTTCGGCCCGCTTGAGGCCGATCACCCAGACGATCTCGCCCTGGATTTCCAGGACGGGCGTTGTCCAGCGCGCTTCCGGGTCGAGCCGGTAATCCCGGAAAACCTCCTTGATTTTTTTGCTATGTCCGCCCATTCCAAGGGGCTTCAATCGGTCACCGAACCTTGCGGGCCTCAAAAGAAGTGGAAAAACAATCTGGCGGCTATCAAGGTACGCTATCCACGGGTTATGCGGCACTTCGCCCTCCCGCTCCGCCTTGTTTGCGCTGCGCTCACAAACTTCAAGCTGGATGCCCGCTTCGGGGCAATTCACAACTCCCTCGCGGAATACTTTGTAGGCCCATGAGAGCGCTTTTGTCCTCTTTGCGACCCTTTCTCTCAGAACAAGCTTACCATAAAACCCGTAGGCATCCAATCTTTGATCGAAATGAAGACAAAACGTCTTGCCCTCTTTCAGCCTTTGGACAAGCCCAATGAGCGTCTTAAGGTTTGACCGAAACCCAAAGAGCGCCTCGATCAGCAAAAAGAGCGCGTGTTCTACAAGAGATTCGGGGGCTCGGACAAGCTCGGCCGTTTGCAACACCGCTTCATCTCTCGAAGCGCTGACAAGGCTCCGGCCAAACAACTCTTTCGCGTGGGCTTCCATCCAATCCGCTTCGGCCTCGAGCAGCCGAAAGCTCTTCTTGGCAGCAGAATAAAGGCCAGGGTACGCCTGCATGAGTGCGGGCAGGACGCGCGCTCGAATCCGATTTCTTACGTAAGCTTCGTTCCTGTTCGTCGCGTCCTCAAAAAACGGCAGGCCCATTTCGTTGGCGTAGGCTTCGATAGCCGATCTTGGCGTTTCGATCAATGGCCGGACGATTTCATCTCCTCGTTTTGCACGAAGCGAGGAAAGACCGCGGGTACCGGAACCTCTCAAAAAAAACATTAGGAACGTTTCAATCCTGTCGTCCAAATGATGGCCAAGAGCGAGCATGGAACCCGGAACCTGCTTAAGGACATGCCCGAAGAATGCATAGCGGAGGTCCCTCAAGGCGGCTTCCTGGCTTTGCCCTGGAAGCAAAGGGACGAGACGCTCGAGCCCCCGCCATGGGATTCTGAGGCCTTTTGCAATGTTCCTTGTAAAGCGCTCCTCTAGAGTGGCCTCTGGACGCATACGGTGGTTGACGTGAAGAACCCCCAGGGGGGCGTTCAGCATCGGAGCGAGCCTGGAGAGGCAAAAAAGCAGAACCGTAGAATCGACCCCACCGGAACAGCCGACAAAAAGACGGCTCGCCCCAAAGATTACGCTTTGGGACTGCAATACCGTCAAGATTTCACGTTCAAGAAAAGCAAGCGGCCCTCCTCGCCTACCAGAAAGGCATTCGAGGAAAAGGGCCGCTTTTTTGGAAGCATCCACCATCGCATCCTAAAGAACCATGGTGGCGGTGCAGGGATTCGAACCCCGGACAGCGCGGATATGAGCCGCGTGCTCTGACCAACTGAGCTACACCGCCAACCGACCTGCCAACACCCCCCTATCCGGGAAGGACCGACAGGATGGTTGCCAGCGAATCAAGCGTTCCCACGCTCGCGCTCGTTAACGCATCCCCAATCCCTGGTACGTCAAGAACGTCGATCATCAGCTTTAAAAAGTCTTCCCACAGGGTGATAACCCATTCGCCAATCATGCAGTAGTCCTTTTGCCCTGGCCCTTAAGGCATAGGGGCTTGCGTCGTTCCGTCCGGCTGGCTTGGCTCCTCACTCGGGGCTGAAGGCGTCTCCGTTCCGTAGGGGGCC
>WOZJ01000016.1:0-23330 GCA_011620345.1 Nitrospirota bacterium | reverse complement strand
CGGCTGGCTTGGCTCCTCACTCGGGGCTGAAGGCGTCTCCGTTCCGTAGGGGGCCTGGGGCTCGCTCGGCGTTTCCTCCGGGGTCATGGGCACCGACTGCTCCGTTCCGGCGGGGGGCTCCTCGGTCTTTTCTTTCTTCTTGCAGCCAAGCCCGAGCGTCATGACCAACCCTCCAATTACCACACCCGACATGACCTTCTTGAACACTCCGTGATTCATTAGCTCCCCCTTTTTAATTTGGGTTGATGAACAAAGCAGCTCATTTAAGGTTCTACCACAAAAAGATCGCGCCTGCAAAAACCGTCGTATACGTTCCAAGCGACACTATAGCAGATTTTACAACACTTTCCAACCTCAAAATTCGGTTGGTTTCCATCCAGATGGCTTTGTTGGCACTCCAAGAAAGCCCTGTACCCTCAGGAATCCCGTTGGTGTTCATGAACATCAACGCGGCCAAGTACTCGGCGTATTCTTTGGCCAGCTCCTCGCTCTCGTCGAACGCGTGGTGCTCGCTTAGGTATCCGTGCATTGTCTGGTCTTTTGGGCTGCACATCCCAACGGCCGACGTAACCGTACGGCCGGGCTCGTTGCTCGAGATCCACGCCGCTACGCAAAACGTAACCGCCCCGGGTTTTAGGTGTCTTACCCCCTCATCGGCGGAGACAACCTGGCATCCGGGCGGGACGATGCTCGAGACGGGCACAAGGTTCAAATGGTTTACGCGGGCATCTTTGAGCGCGAGCTCGAACGAAACGAGCCTCTCTTTGTGAATGCCCACGCCGCTCGTAAAGAACAGGCCCTTAGGAATCAAATCCATGCACGCTTCCTTCTTCATTTTCCGACAACAAAGGAGGTCTCTGGCGGATATGCCCAGCCCATAGAAATGGCTATGAGCCCGATCGTCCTGTAAAGAAACCTTGCAAGGCTAAACGTAGACGCCTTGGTCGGGCTCAGCGGGGCGTGTTCCACCAAATCGAACCCTACGACACGTTTTCTTTTCGTCAGAACTTCGACCATCGCCTCCAGTTCGAACATCGAAAGGCCAAAAGGCTCGGGCGTTCCGACATCCGGCATCGCAGAGGCATCGAGGCAGTCCACATCGATCGAAAGGTACACGTTTTGGGGTAATTTGGACAGCGCCTCGTCAAGAGCCTTTATAAAGCCCTCTGCACCTTTGAGCGTATGCGCATACGCCACAGAAAGGCTTCTTTGCTCGATAAGGCGCGCCTCTTCCTCGCTCAAGCTCCGAATGCCAAATTGTGCGATGGGAAACGTATCGAGCAGCCTTCTGGATACGCAGGCGTGCGAGAACCGAAGCCCCTGGTAGGAATCCCGCAGGTCGGCGTGAGCGTCAAAAAGCACCACCCCAAGATCAGGGTAGGCCTCGGCAACCAATGGCACCAAGGCGAGCGAAACCGAGTGTTCTCCTCCGATGAGGACGGGCACTTGGCTCAAAGGGTCAAACTTCCGGCGAAAAAACCCCCGATAGGCCTCGATCACGGATTCTGGGTCGTCCGAAGGAAGGTTTGGGTACCAGATTTCAGCCGTACGAATCCCTGCCCGGACAGGCGAAAAGCGAAGCTTCTCGTCGTAGCGTTCCAGCTGCTCACTGGCCGCGAGAATCTCTCTTGGGGCCAGTGCCGTCCCCTTTAAATAGCAGGCAGTCCTTTCGTAAGGACACGAAAGAATCACAAACCGCGCGTTTGCGCCGTCATCCCTTAAGCCTTCCCCAAGAAACGCCAACGATCTCATCGGGTTGGCCGGTTATGGCACGTTTCTAGGCAGAATCTGGAGCTTCTGGACGCTATTGCGATCGCGCTTCACCTGGCCATCTGGGCTTAGGCTACCCATGCTGATCACCTCCAACCAGACATCCCCTTCTTCGCCAACCTGGAAAGAAACGTAAGGTATGGCATCTCTCAAGACAAGCCCTTTTCCCTCCGAGGGAACGGGACGGCTTTCCTGGGCTGGCTGTGTCAACGAACCGGTATTGACATAATGAACCCCAGAGCGCTCTTCGAGCCGAAAATCTCCATCGCCGCCCGAAAACACGACAGAAACCTTGTTCCTGGCAAACAACCCCTCGAGCCTTCCTGCCATCCCCCTATCAAGCTCCTCAACGGGTTGATGGAGGAAAACGAGTACGTATGGCGCTGAGGCGGAACCCTGGAGGTCTTGCTCAAGCCAGCTTGCTTGAGCCTCGTCCATCTTGAGCGTATCCAGCACGATCAAGTGCAAAACCCCCCAATCAAAGCTGTGGTAGCCAAAGGTCTTTGGGGTATCCAGCGGGCCTTCTATCAACGGGAAGTAACGATCGAACGCTTTGGCAGCCTCCCCGCTCGCTTCGTTGGCGCCCTTTAATGGAAAGATCGCCTTTTCCGCGCCAAGATACTCCACGCCGTAGAAAAAGTCCCTCCAGGCCGTTTCGGAGTAATCGGGAGGAAGGATGTCACCCACCAAGAATGCCGCGATCATGTCGTCTTCCGAACTGATATCGTCCGATACCCGCCTAAGCAGCGATGGGTTGCCGTAGCAATCCCCGTACACGCCGATTCGGAAGCTGACCTCGGCCTGGCCTTTCTCTGGAGCCGTCTTCAGCGAGTAATCGAAAAACCCGTAGTCCCGATCGTCGTTTGGGTCCTTGAGCGTGATCGAGTAGTAATACCGTTCGTCGTCTAAGAGCCCTGGCAGCGTGATGTGGTGGATGTCGGAAAGGACATCTTCCGGAGGGTATCCGTGCGTGTAGTTCCATCCCGAGTCGAAATGCCCCTCGGTATCGAACTGCACCCATCCCAGCACAGGCCGGCTGACTTCGTAGTTCACCGTTACGTGCGCGGGCCTCAGGTTGGTGAGGTAAGGGCCCGCCAAGATTTCGTCTTCATCGATGGCCCCAAGAGGACCAACGCCCGCAAACAACACCAAAAAAAGGCAAAATCCGGCCTTAAGCGCCAACGATCCAGGATGCATCGCCTTGTCCTTGTCTAAGGATCATGTAGGGTTCTTGACTCAAATCCACCACGGTCGTGGGAGTAACGGGGAGAATGCCTACATCCAAAAGTAGGTCGAGTTGCTTTCTCATGCGATTCTCTATTTCCACCGGATCGGTATACAACGCCTCTCCCGAAGGGAAAGAGGAGTGAACAAGGGGTTCTTCGAGCTCCTTGAGCACCGCAAGGGTCACGGGATGGTCCGGAATGCGTATGCCGACGGTTCTTTGGTTGGTGTCCAAGAGCTTTGGGACTTTCTTTGTGGCTTGCAACACGAACGTGTAGGGCCCTGGGATCGCCCGTTTGATTGTTTTGAAGGCATAGTCGGATAGTTGAGCATACTCGCCGATTCGTTTAAGGTCGGGAAACAACAGGGTTAAAAATTTCTGCGTTTCTAGCTCTTTGACCTGTCTTAGCTTCTCGATCGAAGCATGGCTCAACACCGAACAAGCAAGCCCATAGCCAGAATCGGAGGGAATGAGAACAATGCCACCTTCTTTGAGCGTCCCTAAGGCACGCTCAAGCCACCTTCCGTGGGGCCTTTCCGGTTCAACCGCTAGTCGCATGCAACACCCTTTTTCATTAGTATATTGGCTTGAAATCGAAACAGTGGGTCGCTTCAATGTAGCGGACCGTCCGGGATTTTTGCCTCATGACGACAGAGTGGGTACGGGCGCCTCCCTTGAAGTACCGAACGCCCTCCAGGAAATCCCCCGTAGTAACACCCGTTGCGGCAAACAGGCAGTTTTCTTTTGCCAGCTCTTCGATCTTGTATACTTTCTCGTGGTCACGGACCCCCATTTTCTGCATCCGCTCTATATCGCGCTCGTTCCTAGGCTTAAAAACCGCTTGAAAATCGCCGCCGAAGCATTGGAGTGCCGCCGCCGCGATCACACCCTCCGGAGCGCCGCCGATTCCCATGAGCACGTCCACGTCGGCATCCTCCCTGCACGTCGCAATCGCCGCCGAAACGTCCCCGTCCCCAATCAGGCGGATCCTCGCGCCAGCCTTGCGAACCTCTTTTATCAGATTTTCGTGCCTTGGCCGGTTTAAAATGACAACCGTCAAGTCTTCGATGTACATTCCGAGCGCGTCGGCAATTTGCTTTAGATTCCAAGCGGGGGGTTTTGTGATATCAACCGCCCCCTTGGCCTTTGGCCCTACGGCGATCTTGTCCATGTAGATGTCGGGGGCATGAAAGAGGTTCCCCTTTGGGGCGGACGCGATCACGGCCAGCGCATTCGGCCCGCCTGTCGCCAAAATCGTCGTCCCTTCCAGCGGATCCACGGCCAGATCGAGCTCGGAACCCGACCCTGTCCCTACCTTTTCGCCAATGTAGAGCATGGGCGCTTCATCGCGCTCCCCTTCCCCGATCACGATCGTACCGTTGATTTGGACAGAAGCAAGAACCCTGCGCATCGCTTCAGTGGCCGCCTGGTCCGCTGCCCGTTCGTCGCCCCGGCCCATCAGCCGTGCACACGACAGCGCCGCGGCCTCGGTCACGCGGACGAATTCCATCGCCAAGTTACGGTCCATGTCCCCCTCCAGGTCAATCCTTTCGTTCGTTTAGGAATCTGCCAGGCCATTACGATCGAGCAGGCGAAAGAAGAGCGCCGGACCCGATGGGTACCGTACGGACGAGGCTTTGGCCGAGGCCTCGCAGAACTTGACCGCATGCTTATTGCTTCTGGTCATTCCAGGGTCCCAGAGTGCAAACGGCACAGCGCCGGGGGCATGAGTTTTGAGCGCAAAGGGCGTTGCATGGTCCGAGGTCGCGACAATCCGGATATCGCCCGCCCTTCTGGCAAAATCCAGCACTCGGCCTACTATTTCTGCATCGAAGCGCTCGATCGCCCTAATCTTTTCTTCTAGGCTTCCCATGTGCCCGGCCTCGTCCGGCGCCTCGAGGTGCAGGAATACGAACGGGTATTCTTCGAGCGCTTGAAGAACCGCCTCCCCTTTGCCGGCGTAATTCGTGTCGATAAACCCCGTCGCGCCCTCGACTTCGACAAGATGCATCTTGGCCAGCTTTGCGATCCCTCGGACGAGGTCCACGGCCGCGATGACCGCCCCAGGAAGGCCCGCATGCACGGTGAAAGGCTTAATATTCGTAGGTGCCTTGCCCTGTCCCCACAACCAGATGCCGTTTGCAGGCATTTTGCCTTCCGCCGTCCGCTTCTGGTTGAGAGGGTGGGACTTTAAAATCTCCCTTGCCCCCACGAGCAATCTTGTAAGCACTTCCGCGCCCGGCCCTTTGGGCAAGTACGCTTCCACCCGCTGGCCTTGGATGTCATGCGGAGGCTTTAGGGCGAATCGGCTTTCCCCGTTGCGCCAAACCAAGATGTGGCGGTAGCTTAGGCCCGGGTGGATTTCAATCGGAAGCGAAGAATTAAACCCCTCTTGGAGCGCGCGGATAAGCTCTTTGGCATCGCGATCTTCGATATGGCCGGCGCTGAAGTCCTCTAGAAACCAAGCGCCCTTGGCCTCATCGAAGCTCACCAGGTTGAGCCGAAAGGCCACGTCCTCATCCCCTAAGACAATCCCTTTGCTCGCGGCCTCGATGGGGGAGCGGCCCGTGTAAACCTCTTTTGGGTCGTATCCCAAAAGGCTCAAGTTCCCGATGTCGCTTTGAGGCTCGAACCCTTCAGGAATGGTATCGACCGAGCCAAATTCTCCCCTCGAGGCAAGAAAATCAAGGTTGATGGTCTTTGCCAGCTCAAGCACCGTTTTGCCGCCTTTTTCCTCGATGGGCAAATCCGGCATGCCATCGCCCTGGAGAAGGACAAAACGCTTCATGCCCCGGCCCCCAACAGCACGCTCTCCACTTCCTTGAAGGTCTTCAACGTGACAAAGCGCCCCTCAAAGCTCTTCACCACGATATCCGGGTCTTTTAGCCCGTGGCCGGTGAGCGTGCACACGACCTCGCTGCCCTCGGGAATAAGGCCTTCGGCAATCGCTTTTTTAAGGCCTGCCAGGCTCGCGGCCGAAGCGGGCTCGCAGAAGATCCCTTCGTTCGAGGCGAGCGCACGGTAGGCCTCGAGGATCTCCTCGTCACTCACCGCCCGGATCGCACCGTTGGATTCTTTTGCCGCTTGAAGCGCGCCTTGCCATGAAGCCGGGTTCCCGATGCGAATGGCCGTGGCGATTGTCTCTGGGTTGTCGACTTTTTTGCCGAGCACGATCGGAGCGGCGCCTTCCGCCTGAAACCCGAGCATTCTTGGCATTTTATCGAGGCCATGCCTTGAGGCGTAGGCCTTGTAGCCCATCCAGTAGGCGGTGATGTTGCCGGCGTTGCCCACCGGCAGACAATGGATGTCGGGCACACCCCCGAGCGATCCTATAATTTCGAGGGCTGCGGTTTTCTGGCCCTCGATGCGGTCCGGATTGATCGAGTTGACGATCGTGAGCGGGGCGCGCTCTCCAAGCTCACGGACAAAGCAAAGCGCCTCGTCAAAGTTTCCCTCGATCTGGATAACGTTTGCACCGTGGACGAGCGCTTGGGCTAGCTTGCCCATGGCGATCTTCCCTTTTGGAATGAGCACATGGCACGGTACCCCGGCCCTCGCCCCGTAAGCGGCGGCGGACGCCGAGGTGTTGCCAGTGGATGCGCAGATGAGCGCTTTCGCCCCTGTGGCCAACGCCCTGGATACGGCCACGCACATCCCCCGATCCTTGAACGACCCGGTCGGGTTAAGCCCTTCGTATTTTACAGACACGCGCGTTTCTCCAAAACCCCAGAGCTTGGGCAGCCGCCTAAGCGGGATGAGCGGAGTGTTGCCCTCCAAGAGCGTAACGATGGCCTCTTCTTCGATCTTCGGAAGCCAGTCGCGGTACGCCCTGTATACGCCCGGCCAGGTTTGAGTCATGATACGAACCTCTCTATCCGAATCACCTGGGGGGGCTCGTCAAGAACGCTCCCAAGCGAATAGATCTCTTTAAGCGCAGCCTTGAGACAACGCTCTTTCGTTTTATGCGTAAGCAGGATGACGGGCACCCTTTCTCCCCCTTCGTTGCGCTCTTTTTGGATGACCTGCGAAATGCTCACCTCGTGATTGCCGAGCGCCGTGGCGATCTTGCCCACCATACCGGGCACGTCCGAAACCATGTACCGCAGATAATACTCCGTCTCGATTTCTTCCATCGGTACGGGAGTCAATGACGCCTCCCCATCGAGCGACCCTGGTGGCCTTAGGGTGCAAACTCCCCTTGCCAACCCGCCGGCAATCGTTACTGTATCACCTACAACGGCAGAGGCTGTAGGGTAACGGCCCGCCCCCTGCCCGAAGAACAAAAGAGGGCCCGTACAGCTCAAATCGAGATACAGCGCGTTGAACGCGCCGTTTACGTGCGCCAGCAGGTGCCGCTCGGGCACCATTACGGGGTGGACTCGGCACTCGATCGACCGTCCGACCCGTTTGACGATGGCCAAAAGCTTGATCGCCATCCCCAAATCGGCTCCGTACGCGATATCTAGCTCTGCAACTCGTTCGATCCCTTCGGTATAAACCGCCTCCAACCCCGGCCAAAAATCTAACGCAACGCCAAGAAGGACGCAGAGCTTATGGGCCGTATCTTTGCCCGAGATGTCGAGCGTCGGGTCTGCCTCGGCATAGCCTTTCGCCCTGGCTTCGGCCAGTGCTTGCTCGAACGGGATCCGTTTTTGTGTCATGGCCTCGAGGATAAAATTGGACGTCCCGTTCAAAATCCCGTAGAGCCCGTCAAGCCGGTTTGCGACAAGGTTGTTCCTGATCACCTCGATCAAAGGGATTCCTCCTCCGACGGACGCTTCAAGCCCAAGCCCCACACCCTGCTTTTGGGCCAACTCAAAGATCTGCCTGCCCAAGGAAGAAAGGAGCGCCTTGTTGGCCGTCACAACGCTCTTTTTCTTCTCTAGCGCCCCGAAAATGAGATCCTTGGCGGCTTGAGTCCCGCCGACGAGCTCGATGACGATGTCGACATCGGGCTTCAAGAGGTCTTCTAGATTATGGGAAACATCCAGGCCGCCTAAGTTGGACAACCCTGCTAGCTTCTCCTCGGCATCCCTGTCTACAACACGAACGACCTCGAGGGCCACGCCCGCCTTTTTAGACAGCGCCTCTTTTTGGGCCAGCAAAAGCTCCAATACCCCCCTGCCAACGGTTCCCACGCCGGCAATTCCGAGCGCGACGCGGCCGCGTTCGTGCCCCATATCGATCAGCCAACCCTTACATCGAGCATCGTGGGGCTGGCAAGCGCCTTCTTGATCCCCCTTAGCGCCTGCCTGATCCGATGCTCATTTTCAACAAGCGCCATGCGGACGTAGCCTTCGCCCAGCTCTCCAAACCCTATCCCAGGGGAAACCGCCACCTTGGCCTCTTTAACGAGAAACTCGGCAAACCGAAGCGAGCCAAGCTTGTCAAAAGGCTCGGGAACCTTTGCCCAGAGAAACATCGTTGCCTTGGGCTTTTGAACCTCCCAGCCAATCCGGTTTAGCCCGTCGACCAGCACATCACGCCGCCTTTTGTAGGTCTCCACGATGTCCTGAACATAATGATTTTCTAGGTTTAGCGCCGTAATACCGGCCACCTGGATTGGGGTAAATACCCCGTAATCGAGGTAGCTCTTGATCCGAGTAAGCGCCCGGATGAGCGTCGGGTTTCCTACTGCGAACCCAAGCCGCCATCCGGCCATGCTAAAGCTCTTGGAAAACGAGAAAAACTCGAGCCCCACGTCCATGCTGCCGGGGATTTGAAGCAAGCTGGGCGCCTTGTAGTCCTCGAAGCATAGGTCGGCGTAGGCGAAGTCGTGTACGACCCAGGCCCTGTGATCCCTGGCGAGTTGTGTCACTCGCTCAAAAAAGGTCCTGTCCTGACAAACGGTCGTAGGGTTGTGCGGAAAGCTCAAAAGAACGATCTTGTACGTGGCCCGGTCTTTTGAAAGTGCCTTGTCCAGCTGGCCTAGAAATTCGTCTTCCGGAAGCATCGGAACGTGCACAAGCCTTCCACCCGCAATGATGACGGAGTAGGCATGGATCGGGTAGCTCGGCGCCGGGACGAATACACAGCCGCCCTCCGAGGTCACGACCAGCATCAGGTGCGAAAGCCCCTCCTTCACGCCGATCGTCACGCATACTTGGGTGTCCGGGTCGAGCGAAACCCCAAAGCGCCTTTCGTAAAACGCTGCAATATTCTCCCTAAGCCGCTTGATCCCCCTGGATGCCGAGTAGCGGTGGGTTTTCGGGTCTTTGACGACCTCGATAAGCTTTTTAACGACGGGCTCCGGGGTTTTCAAGTCCGGGTTCCCCATCCCCAAATCGATGATGTCTTCCCCTTTTCTTCTCGCTTCCATCTTGAGCGCGTCGACGACAGAGAAGACGTACGGGGGAAGCGTCTTGAGTTTGGGAAAGACCTCTTGGGTGCTCATGAAACGACCTCGCGAAGCTCGTTCAAGAATGCGTTCAAATCTATTCCGTAGTTTGCCGCCATGTTCCGCAAAGGCTCAGAGACCGCCCCTTTGCAAGACTTGCACCGAACCCCGTGGCGTTCAAAGACAGCCCTGGAAGCAGGGTAAGTCTTCAAGATATAGCCAATCGTCATGTCGTCGCTAAGGATTGGCTCGGTCGATTGAATCTCCATGGAATTAGGACCCCTGGCTAAGCGTTATGAAAATCTTGGAGCGCAAGAACTTCTATTTTATCATGCATGCCCTCCAAGGCAACGAGCGCAGCCCTTGCGCCCGCGATCGTCGTCATGTAGGGCACGTTGTAGACCAAGCAGGCACGCCTGATGTCGAAGGAATCCAGGACAGGCCCGGAGCCTTCGGGCGTGTTGATCACAACCCCGATCTGTCCGTCTTTGAGCAAATCGACGATGTGGGGGCGCCCTTCGTGAACCTTGTTGACCTGTGCAGCTTCGATGCCGTGGTCCTGCAGGACAGCCTTCGTCCCGCGCGTGGCGATGAGCTCAAACCCGAGCGCCAAGAGCCCTTTGGCGACGGGCACAATTCTTGGCTTGTCCGCGTCCCGCACGCTCAAGAACACCTTGCCCGATTTGGGCAGGATCGACCCTGCGGCCCATTGGGCCTTCAGGTAGGCCTCAGAAAAGCTCCTCCCCACGCCCATGACCTCGCCCGTCGATTTCATCTCTGGCCCAAGGATTGCGTCCACCTCCTGGAACTTAAGGAAGGGGAAGACGGCCTCCTTGACGAAGTACAGCCCTTTTTTGTGCGCGATCAAATCTTGGGGCGCATCTAAATTCTGGCCCATAATGACGCGCGTGGCCAGCTTGGCGAGCGGCACGCCGGAAGCCTTGCTTACGAACGGCACGGTGCGTGAAGCCCTCGGGTTGGCTTCCAAGCAATAAATTTCCCCATTCTGTATGGCGTATTGGACGTTTAACAGCCCCTTGATTTCTAGCCTCCTGGCGAGCTCCTTGGTCGCCTTCAAGACGCCTTGAACGAGCGTTTCGGGAAGGTCGTAAGGCGGGATCGAGCAGGCGCTGTCGCCCGAGTGGATGCCAGCCAGCTCGACGTGCTGCATGATGGCGGGAACGAACACGTGCTTACCGTCGCTCACGGCGTCGACGTCAAGCTCGATGGCGTCCTCCAAGAAAGACTCTATCAGCAAAGGGTGCTCAAAGCTAACCTTGGTATTCCTATTCAAGTACCCAAGCAGGCTGGAAGCCTCGTAGATGACCTCCATCGCTCGGCCTCCTAAGACATAGGAGGGGCGCACAAGCACGGGATAGCCGATCTCCTCGGCCACGGCAAGCGCTCGCTCGACACTCCTGGCCACCCCGTTGCGCGGCGTTTTGAGCCCTATCTCGTGAAGTAGGACGTTAAACTTCTCCCTGTCCTCGGCCGCATCGATATGCTCCGGATCGGTGCCAAGCAGCCGAAACCCGGAGGCTTCGAGCGCCATGGCGAGCTTCAGGGGCGTCTGGCCGCCGAACTGGACAATGGCCCCCTGAAGCGGCTCGGCAAGCAGCACATGCCGGACGTCCTCGAAAGACAGCGGCTCGAAGTAAAGCCTGTCGACGGTGTCGTAGTCGGTGCTCACCGTTTCCGGGTTGCAGTTGACCATCACGGCACGAATGCCCAAGCTTCTCAGTGCCATCACGCCGTGCACGCACGAATAATCGAACTCGATCCCCTGGCCGATCCGGTTCGGGCCGCTCCCTAGGATCGCCACGCCCGGTGTCGACGACTTCGGCACCTCGTCTTCGGTTTGGTAGCACGAATAAAAGTACGGGGTCTTCGCCTCGAACTCGGCCGCGCAGGTATCCACGGCCTTATAAACGGGGACGATGCCGGCTTGCTCCCGAAGCCGCTCGATACCGCTTGGGTCGCTATGGAGCAGATGGGCAAGCCTGTTGTCCGAAAACCCGGCCTGCTTGGATTTGGAAAGAATCTCGTAGCGCCTTTCTTTGGGAAGCCCATGGAAGTCGTGGATCGACTCGAGCTCGGCCTCAAACTGGACGAGGTCCTGAATCTGGCTTAGAAACCACTTGTCGATCTTGGTCAACCCGTAGACGTAATCGAGGGTAAGCCCGGTACGGAACGCCTCGGCGATCATCCATACCCTGTCCCAGGATGCATCTTTGAGGCTGCGGATGATTTCAAGCTCTTTTTCGGCAGGAGTCAGCCCAGAGAGCCTAGATACCAAATCGAACCCGTAGGAATCGAGCTCGAGCGAGCGTAGGGCCTTTTGGAGCGCCTCTTGGAACGTCCGGCCGATCGCCATCGCCTCGCCCACGGACTTCATCTGGGGCGAGAGGTAGGGAGCGGCCTCGGGGAACTTCTCGAAGTTAAACCTCGGGATCTTCACGACGACGTAATCGATCGCGGGCTCGAACGAGGCGGGCGTCACCTTGGTGATGTCGTTTTGGATCTCGTCTAGCGTGTAGCCTATGGCCAGCTTCGCGGCGATCTTGGCGATAGGGAACCCTGTAGCCTTGGAGGCCAGCGCGGAGCTCCTGGAGACCCTAGGGTTCATCTCGATCACCATGACCTCTTCATGTCCCGGGTCCATCGCAAACTGGATGTTCGAGCCTCCCGTATCGACGCCGATCTCCCGGATCACCGCTTTGGCGGCGTCCCTTAGAACCTGGTATTCCCTGTCTGTGAGCGTTTGGATGGGGGCAACCGTGATCGAGTCGCCCGTGTGGATTCCCATAGGGTCAAAGTTTTCGATCGAACAGACGACGACGACGTTGTCCGCCTTGTCGCGCATGACCTCGAGCTCAAACTCCTTCCAGCCCAAGAGGTAGCGCTCGATCAACACCTCGTGCACAGGGGAGGCCTGAAGGCCAAGCAAAACTAGCTGCTCGAACTCAGCGAGGTTGTACGCGATCGAACCGCCGGAACCGCCGAGCGTGAACGAGGGACGGATGATGGCAGGAAGGCCGATTCGCTCGAGCGTCTTCTTGGCCTCCTGAACAGTCCCGACCTTTTGGCTTTGAGGGACCTTTAGCCCGATACGTTCCATGGCGCGCTTGAAAGCCTCCCTGTCCTCGGCCTTCTTGATGCTTCCTATCTGAGCCCCGATCAGTCGGACGCCAAAGCGCGATAGCACTCCCGCCTCTTCGAGCGCAATGGCGAGGTTTAGGCCAACCTGACCGCCTACAGTCGGAAGGAGGGCGTCCGGGCGCTCTTTTTCGATCACGCACGCGACGATTTGGGGAAGGAGGGGCTCGATGTAGGTCTTGTCGGCCAGCTCGGGGTCGGTCATGATCGTCGCCGGGTTCGAGTTCACGAGGATGGTGCGGATTCCTTCTTCGCGCAGAGCCCTTAGCGCTTGCGTCCCCGAATAGTCAAACTCGGCCGCCTGGCCGATCACTATGGGGCCGGAGCCAAGAACGAGCACGCTTTGGATGGATGTATCTCTAGGCATGGATGGCCCCTAAGAAGCGTCGGTATAGGAATTTTGGGTCGAGAGGACCCGGGCTGGCCTCGGGGTGGAACTGAACGGATTGAAGGCTCATATCTAAGACCTCCATCCCCTCGATCGTCCCGTCGTAGAGGCTTTTATGGGTCACACGCACGTGCTTGGGGAGCGATTCTGGAACAATCGTGTAGCAGTGGTTTTGCGAGGTAATCACCACGCGGCGCGTTTCAAGCTCTACAACGGGGTGGTTGACGCCGTGATGGCCGAATTTAAGCTTTTGAGTACGGCCGCCTAGCGCGAGCGCGAGCAACTGGTGGCCCATACAGATCCCGAACACGGGGACTTTCCCCAAAAAAGACCGGATCCTTTCGATCTCCCCCGTGAGCGCTGCCGGGTCTCCTGGGCCGTTCGATAGGCAAACAAGCGTAGGCGCATGGACACGCACAACGTCCCAGTCTGGCACTCCAGGGTAAGCCAGCACGTCGAACCCCAAAGACAGCCAGTCGCGGACGATCCCGTGCTTGGCCCCCAGATCGCAAAGAAGGACAAGCCCGCGGCTTGCCTCACCCTTGTCTTGGCGGCTTTGTGCGTGGAACACTTCTTCTTTTGAGCCCACGAGTACCTGCTTGACCAGGTCTTTGCCCTCGAGCCCCTCAAGAACGCGGGCACGCTCCACAACCCCTGCGACGTCTTCTTCTCGCTCAAAGGGGGCCAAGATGCCCATGAGCGAGCCATACTCCCTCAAGTGCCTTGTAAGCATCCGGGTGTCGACTCCAGAGAGCACGGGAACCCCTTGCTCTTCGAGAAACTCGGCGAACGTCGAGGATGCTTTGGGATGGAATGAGGGTCGAAAAAGCTGCCTTACGACGACGCCGGAGGCGTGGACCTTCGGCGATTCGAGCTCGTCGGCCTGCACGCCGTAGTTCCCGATCATCGGGTATGTGAACGTGACAATCTGACCCAAGTAGGACGGATCCGTTATGACTTGGGGGTAGCCCGCATGCGCCGTGTTGAACACCACCTCGCCCACGGACTCTTCGGCCGTGCCAAAGAGCTCTCCCGTCACCCAAAACCCGGATTTAAGCGCCAAAACCCCTTTCATGCTCGTAGACCACCCTCCCGTCGGCTATAAACGCCTGAAGCTTGATTTTCGTTTCGACCCCCACAAACGGGCAGTTTTTCCCTTTTGAATAGCGCGCAGGAGGAAGGGGCGAGGGTTCTTTGAGCACCCGCCATACCCCTAGGTTCGGGAGGGAGCCCTGCTTCAGCCCAATGCCCTTAATCCCGAACACCCCCGCAGGGCCTATGCTCAGCAAAGAAACGAGCTTTTCGAGCCCAAGCTCTCCTTTTTCCACGAGGCCATAAAGGGCCGGGAACGCGCTTTCAAACCCGATCACGCCGGGCGGGGCATCCTCAAAATACGTGTCCTTCTCTCTTTGCGTATGCGGGGCATGATCGGTGGCAATCGCATCGATCAGCCCTTCCTTTAGAGCATGGAGGAGGGCAAGCCGGTCCTCCTCCATGCGTAGAGGCGGGTTCACCTTGGGAGTCGTGTTGAAACCCGCCAGCGCCTCTTCGGTGAGCAGCAAATGGTGCGGGGTCACGTCAACGCTGAGCCCAAGCCCCTCTTCCTTGGCAGTACGAACGTAAGAAAGCGAGCCCTTGGCGGAGATGTGGGTTAGGTGGAGCCTGCCTTTGGCATGCCTTAGGATTTCCACGTCCCTGGCTACCACCGCCGTTTCAGAAAGAGCACTAGAGCCCTCGAGGCCCAGGGATGCGGCGACGATGCCCGCATGAATCCCCCGATACCCGCCCAAACGTTTCGATTCCGCGTGTTCGAACAGTACCGTATCGAGCTGGCCCGTGTAAATGAGGGCGTCTTGAAAAACCAAGGGGTCGTCGATCGACCGGCCGTCATCCGAGAAGCCCACGCAGCCGGCCTTCAGAAGGGCGTGGAAATCGGTTAGCCTTTCGCCCTTTTGAGAAAGCGTTGCCGCACCAACGGGGAGAAGCTCGCTCAAACCCAAGGCCTTGGCCTTCTGCAACAAATAGTGGGTCACGATCGGGTTGTCGTTCACGGGAGAGGTATTCGGCATGGCACAGACATACCCGAACCCGCCCGCAACGGCTGATTTCAGGCCTGAAGCAATGTCTTCTTTGTGCTCGAACCCAGGCTCCCTTAAATGGGCGTGCAAATCGAGGAATGCGGGCGTTACAAGGCACCCCTTGGCATCGAGCGTCCGTTCAAGCATCCCTGCATTCACCGGCTCGTTCGGCCCCAAGACGGCGACAACCCTGTCCTTGGCCATGAGTAGCTGGCCGGGGCCCGTGTGTCCTCCCTCCGGGTCGATAAGGTAGCCGTTTCGAATCAACAGCACCGTCCTCTTCCTTCCATAGCCCATTCAAGAACCGCCATCCTGGCAAAAACCCCGTTCTCAACCTGCGTGTAGGAAAGGCAACGATCGAGCTTTAAGACCTCCTCGTCCATCTCAATGCCTAACGATACCGGTCCTGGATGCAGGACGATCGCATGGCCAGGAAGGCTAGAAAACCTATCGAGCGTGATCGCGTAGGCTTCCCGATACCAAGAAAGGCTAAGTAGAGGGTCGTAGGCGGCCCGTTCTGTCTGGATGCGGAGCATCACAAGGACATCGAGGCCTTTAAGCAGGCCGTCCAAGTCATGGCTCACCTTGACGCCCGGTCCTTCCAAGGTATCGGGTACGAAGTGCGGCGGGCCGATCAAAGAAACGGTTGCCCCGAACTTCTTTAGGGCGTGTATATCCGAGCGCGCCACCCTGCTCTTTGCCACGTCTCCCACGATGCCCACGCGGAGTCCCTTGAGCTCTCCAAACCTTTCCTTGATCGTCATCAGGTCCAGAAGCGCCTGGCTTGGGTGGGCATGACAGCCATCACCCGCGTTGACTAGGCTCACCCCGATATGACGGCTCAAAAAGTGGAGGGCGCCCGAGCTGGGATGCCTAACGACGGCCACGTCGAACCCCAACTTTCCTAGGTTTAAAAAGTTCTCGACCAACTTCTCGCCTTTTACGAGGCTCATTGAGCCGGGTTCCAACGGTTGGAGGTCGAACCCCAACTGTTTGGCCGCGAGCGAAAACGAGGTCCGTGTCCTGGTAGAAGGCTCGAAGAACAGCAAAACAAGCCTTTTTTCCATGCAAAGGGGGCTTTTGAGCCGCTCTGGAGCCTCTCTTGCAATGCGCTTAAAAAAAAAGCCCCTCTCGATCAACCGCTCGAGGAGCTCAAGACGCAGTGGGGCGATATCTAAAAAATGGGGTACGGGCTTCACCTTCTTCCCTCGTCGTCACCAAAGAGCCTATCTAGATAGGCTTCGAGCAGCTCGGGCCTTTGGGTGATGGCCCCCGCTACGCCAAGCCGAAGGAGCACGGGGAATGTCTCGGCATCATTAGCGCCCCACACGAGCATCCCTACCTTTCGCTTAAGGGCATCCGCAAAGTCGGCCTCGTTCTTCGGATAGCCGAACTCGACGGCAAGAAGGTCGTAGGCCAGCTCAAGCGAACGCATTCCCAAGTTGTCCCGCGTGTAGCGCCCCGGAAGGTAAAGCCTCTCCAGCATGACGGGCGCGTAGTCTACCTTAGCATTTTTCTTTTTCATCTCATACAGGAGCGTATGGTCGAGGCTCGAGATGAGCACGCGCTCTTCCATGCCGGCCCTCTTGACGGAATCGAGAACGAGTTCCCCCATTTTTGGATAAAACCCCGGCAGCTGGCGGATTTCGATGTCCAAAGCGGCATCGTAGCGCCTGGCCAGGGTAACGACCTCGTCTAAGGTAGGGACTTTGACCGAACCCGAGGCGTAGAGCCTCGCCTCCTCACGAGAAACGGCGCCCGACCTGATCGTGCCGTACGGGTCCTCACGCGCGAAATAGCCGCCCGCGTCCAAACGGCCGACCTCGGACAGCGTAAATTCCCTCACAAAAGCCGATCGCCGGTTCGGGAACACGCTACGTACGTTCGTCGTCCTTGACAAGTCGTGGTCCTGTAGGACGACGATGGCCTCGTCCTTCGTGAGATGAACCCCGACCCGAACGACGTCCGCCCCGAGCATAAAGGCTTTCTCGATGGCCGGAATCGTGTTCTCTGGGGCGAGCATGCTGGCCCCTCTGTCTGCAATGTTCAACATCGGGTGCGGACTGTGACGCTCGAGCATCCTCTTTAGGAAGGCGCTGTCTAAATCGGCCGCAAAGACGCGCGCCGAGAACATGGCTACACACAGAATGCAACCTACGATGGCCTTTGCCTTTCTCATGAAACCCCCCATATTTTCATCCCGGCGTTCTTCACGGCTTCCGAAAGCCAACGGGAACGCGCTATACTGGTACTAAACCGATTTCCACGTAGGCGGCAGTGTGCGCACCTTTAAGCATCATAGCGTGTTCTTTGGACTCTTGGAATCTCTTGGAGCCCTTCTTTGTGTCCCTGGCTTCTTGGAGGCCGGCGTGCTCTACCGCTACACCGACCCCGCAGGGAGGCTTGTCATAACCGACGACGCAACCAGGGTCGTAAAAGAAACGCCTCAGCGCGTGGAGCATATCCCCACGCAGGTTTTGAGGCCTGACAGCACGCCAAAACAAGCGCAGGATAAAACCCAAACACCATCCGGAAAGGCTTTTTTCCAAGGCGATGCCCTAGCCAAAGGGACGAGCACCCCGGTATCCGTACGCGATCGAAAGGTCTTGGTGCCCGTCGAGATCGTCCACAGATCGTACGGCCCGATGCGTGGAAATTTCTTGCTGGATACAGGAGCCACCGCTACGGCAATCACGGAAACGTTTGCCGATTCGCTCGGGATCCCCGAGGATGAGGGCAAAAAGACGTTTGCCATGGTCGCGGGCGGAGGCCGGATCGAGGCTCGACGTGTCGAGCTGGATACGCTTCGCATCGGCCCTTACGAATGGAGAGCGGTTCCGGTGCTCGTCTTCAAACAAGACACCGGCTATCCGAACGGGAAAGACGACCTACAGGGGCTTTTGGGGATGAACCTCTTCCAGGGGGCAAGCTTAAGAATAGACACCAAAAGTGGCATGCTTTCCTTAGAGAATCTAGGCCAAACCGGCCCAAAGGAGTAGAGGACGTTGAAGAGCTACAGGAAAGAGCTTTGGTTCGACCTGCCCAATAGGCGGGCGTTTGTCAATATTACGCCCCAGCTAGAGGAATGCCTGAAAGAAAGCGCCATAAAGGAAGGGCTCGTGTTGGTCAACGCCATGCACATCACATCGAGCGTGTTTATCAACGACGACGAGTCAGGGCTGCACGCAGATTTCGAGGAGTGGCTGGAGAACCTGGCCCCGCACGAGCCGGTATCGAAATACCGGCATAACCGTACGGGCGAGGACAACGCCGATGCGCACTTGAAGCGCCAGGTCATGGGCCGGGAGGTCGTTGTAGCTATCACCCAAGGTAGGCTCGATTTCGGCCCCTGGGAGCAGGTCTTTTACGGAGAGTTCGACGGACGAAGAAAAAAACGCGTGCTCGTCAAGATCATCGGAGAATAGGGCCCAATGACAAACGTCTTGCCCCCCTACGTAAGCCCAGAAATTTTGGAAGCGATTGTCTCCAGGGCACTTCAAGAAGACCTTGGCGCGGGGGATGCCACCTTGCAAGCGCTCGGGCTTCAAGACAGGCAGCTTAAGGCTCAAATCCTCGCCAAAGAACCCGGCGTGATCGCGGGGCTCGAGGTGGCAAGGCGCGTCTTTTTGAACCTGGATGAGGGTCTGGCCTTCGAGCCGCTCGCCAAGGATGGCAAAGAGGTTAGCGCCCTCCAAGCAATCGCCACAATCGAAGGGCGTGCCGGGGCAGTTCTTTCCGGGGAGCGCGTCGCGCTCAACTTTTTAATGCGCATGTCCGGAGTTGCAACGCTCACACGGCGGTTTGTCTCCGCCGTTTCGCATACCAAGGCTAAAATCCTCGATACCAGGAAAACGACGCCAGGCTTGAGGACTCTCGATAAATGGGCCGTCTTGCTAGGCGGCGGCCAAAATCACAGGCTTGGGTTGTTCGACATGATTCTCCTTAAAGAAAACCACATCGCGCTGGCGGGCGGGGTTGGAAAAGCGCTCGAGCGCACGCTCTCCAACAACCCAAAGCGTTTGCCCGTCGAAATCGAGGTAAGGAACTTGGGCGAGCTAAAAGACGCGCTCGCGTTCCCCGTGACGCGCATCCTTTTGGATAACTTTACTCCGGAAGGCATCCAAGGGGCCGTAGGGCTCGTCAACGCCAAAGTTTCGCTGGAGGTCTCCGGCGGGATAAACCTGGAGAATGTCCGACAAATAGCCGAAACTGGGGTGGATTTCGTCTCGGTCGGGATGCTGACACACTCGGCCAAAGCGCTCGATCTAAGCCTGCTTGTCCTATAAACCCGCCATATTCTCAAGGAGAAAGAATCCCTTCCATGAAAGACCAAGCCAGTATCTACAACGCTCTCAAAGCAAAACTCCAGAACGTCCTGCCCGATTTCGAAATCGCATACAAAGCAGAAATCGCCTCCAAGGTTTTAGAGCTTAAACAAAAGCGCCGCGCCGTCATCCTTGGCCATGCCTACATGGAGCCCGCGCTCTACTACAGCGTCTGCGACTTTACGGGTGATTCGCTGGAATTGAGCAGGAGGGCGGCCACGACAGACGCCGAGGTAATCGTTTTTTGCGGGGTGAAGTTCATGGCCGAGACGGCCAAGGTCTTGAACCCCAAAAAAACCGTACTTTTGCCCTCTCTTAGGGCTGGGTGTTCTTTGGCAGAAAGCATCGCCCCAAAAGACCTCGAAGCCATCAAGGCGCGATACCCTGGCGTTCCCGTTGTGAGCTACATCAACACCTACGCGGACATCAAAGCGCTTAGCGATGCCTGCTGCACCTCATCCAACGCCGCCAACGTCATTCAAGCCATGAACGCGCCGCGGGTTATCTTCCTGCCGGATGCGTTCCTTGCGGCCAACACGGCCAAAGAGCTCGGCAAGAAGATTGCCTACGCAAAAAAAGGGGCCGGGGAGACGGTCGTTTTCCCGGATGCAGACGATTGGGCAATCTTGGGCTGGCAAGGAAGCTGCGAGGTCCACGATCGCTTCCAACCCGAGGATGTAAAAAACTTAAGGGCGCAGTTTCCGGAAGTGGCCGTCTTGGCGCACCCTGAGTGCAAGCCCGAGGTAACGGCGCTCTGCGACTTCGTCGGCTCGACATCCGCCATGGCACGCTACGTCGCGGGCTCGCCCAAGGAACGCTTTGCCCTTTTGACCGAGTGCGCCATGGGCGAGAACGTCCAGGCGGCAAACCCCTCGAAAGAGATCGTCCGGCTTTGCGCCATCCGCTGCCCCCACATGAATGCCATCTCGCTCGAGGCGACGCTTCAGGCTCTCCAAGAGAACCGCTACGAGATCGACGTACCCGAGCCTACCCGCAAAAGGGCGCTCGGGGCCATCCAACGCATGCTGGAGGTGGGCTAGCATGGAAGAGCTCGTTCAAGCGGAGGTGCTCGTGATCGGCTGCGGGATCGCGGGCGGCGTAGCGGCCCTTAGGCTCGCCGATGCAGGCGTTCCCGTACACATCCTGACGCGTGCCGAAAAGCCGGAGGATTCCAACACGTACCATGCCCAAGGAGGCATCATCTACAAGGGCAAGGGCGACACCCCGGAGCTTTTGGTAGAGGACATCCAAAGGGCGGGGGCCGGCGTATGCAACCCAAGCGCGGCCCTCATCCTCGCTAACGAAGGCCCTAGGCTCATCGAGAAGGTCTTGATGGAGCGGTGCGGGGTAGAGTTCGATAGGGCCGAGACGGAAGAGCTTTTGCTTGCGCTCGAAGGCGGACATTCGATCCCCAGGATTGTTCACACCAAGGATGCCACGGGCAGGACGATCGCCTTGGCCGTTCTGAAGGCGCTCCAAGAACACCCAAACGTCCGGATGCTTCCAGGACACACGGCAGTGGACCTCTTGACGACCACCCACCAGTCGAGAAACCGGCTCGTTCGGGTCTACGAGCCGCCAAGGTGCATCGGCGCGTACGCGCTTGACCAAACCTCAGGTGTCGTCAAACGCCTGCTTGCCAAAAACACGATCCTGGCCACGGGCGGGATAGGCAGGCTCTATCTATGGACGACCAACCCGGCCGGGGCCCGGGGCGATGGGCTGGCAATGGCCATCCGGGCGGGGGCGCGTACAGCCCACAGCGAGTTCGTCCAGTTCCACCCGACCACGCTCTACCACCCCAAATCCCCCGGCTACTTGATCTCCGAGGCCGTAAGGGGGGCGGGGGCCAGGCTCTTGAATGATAAGGGCGAAGCCTTCATGGCACGCCACGACCCCGTCTGGAAAGACTTGGCACCCAGGGATGTCGTCGCCCGTGCGATTCACGAAGAAATGCTCCACTCCGACAGCCCTTGCGTCTGGCTCGATTTGGCCGGCGCGCTACCAGAAAAGACTATCCTTGAAAAGTTTCCAAACATCCACGCCAAATGCCTCGAGCTTGGCATAGACATCGCTCAAAAGCCCATCCCCGTCGTGCCCGCGGCGCACTACCACTGCGGGGGGGTCCTAGCGGACGGCGTGGGAATGACAAGCCTCGAGGGGCTCTATGCCGTGGGCGAGGTTGCCTGTACCGGCCTACACGGCGCCAACAGGTTGGCCAGCACATCCCTTTTGGAAGGGCTCGTCTGGGGCCATAAGGCGGCGGGGAAGATCCTGGAAACCATACGCGCCCAAAGCCAGCCCTCCCAAGAGGAGATTCAGCCCTGGGAAGAAACCGGCCTGTACAAAACGGACGCCGCGCTGATCGCCCAGGATTTGAGCGTTATTCGGCACATCCTTTGGAACTACGTCGGGCTTGTACGCACGGCTCCAAGGCTCGAGCGCGCGCAAAGGGAGCTTTCCCACCTTGAAACGGAGATCGAGAGGTTTTACCGAAAAAGCAAGCTAACAGACGGACTGATCGGCCTTAGGAACGCCGTAGGCGCGGCGAGGGCCATCGCCCAAGCGGCCTGGGAGAACAAGAACTCCATCGGCTGTCACTATCGGGCAGACTAAAAACCCCGGAGATGCAACAAGGACAAGGTGCGTTCTCGCACCTTGTCCTCGAGCGCTCAGCTATTTGGAGCTAGGAGTTCCGGGCGCGACCGGCTGCGGTCCCCACGCTCCAGGGCGGCCTCCCATCCTAGGCCCTTTCATCCAAAGCGGAAAGCCTTGGGCGTCACGGAGCTCAACCGTTTTACCCGATGCCTTCAACGTTTTCACGATGATGACGTTCTGGTCGTTAATCTTGAGGACGGAACCCAGAAGTTCGACTTGATCACCCTCTTTTGGCTCGTAGCCTTGGGATTGCAACGCCTGATAGGGCCCTACCATCGCCGTAAAGGCGCCGTCTTTGGTGTCAACCGCCAGGTGGACGCCGACCATTCCAGGCCGTCTTCCTTGGGTGGTCTGGACCTCTTTGATTGTCCCCGTGAGCGTTTTCTCCGTTCCCCACTGATACACCGGGCCTCTAGGCGTCTGGGCAAGGGATGATGAGCCAAGCAGGCCAAAAAATACAAACCCTGCGGCCATTCCTCCAATCGTTCGAGCCAACACTTTCATCGTAACCTCCTTGGTTAAAGTTGCTGCTTACCTAACGGTTCGGAAAAGATGGCGCAACGCCACGAGGCGCATTTGGCAACCCTTGGGGCAAGGGCCTGTTGACCCCCGTTCCCGCAGGATACCCAAAAGGGCACACGCCCGTCCCCTGACCGCCCTGGGGTGTTCTCACGCCGGTTCCGGGCGCACCAGAGGGCCCGCTGCCGCCTTGGTTTCCAGACCTGCCGTAGCCCCTCGCTAGAATGAAGGCCGGCTCGCCGAGCTTGGATTGCGGGGCAAACTGCGCGGGAAAGCTCCCTCCGCCGGACCAAAGGGGCATCCCTTGCTCGTCCCTTAAGGGGATCGTCAAGCCCCCGGCCGTGATCGTCCTGGCTACCATGAGTGTATCGACATCAGATTGGATCATAAACCCTTCCACGGAGATTTTATCGCCAACCTTCGGGCTGTAGCCGGCCTGCGCCAGGTAATAAGCGGGCCCAACGAGCACCGTCACCGCATCGCCCGTACTGGCGGCCACGACAAACCGGAGCCCCACCATGCCGGGACGCTGGCCCGGGATTTGCTGAATTTCTTTAATAGACCCCTGAATCGTTTCTTCGGCCCCCAACGCAGACCACGCCCCCCTGGCTGGCTGACAGAACGCCATAGTCCCGTAGGCCAGTAGGCCAACAACGGACAAAACCATCGATTTCATACCAACACGCATTTCTTTCCCTTTCGTTCTTGGTTCATTGATTTCACCTAAGCTTTGTAGTACTACGTAATGTAGGATTACATTAGATCATGCTCAAGCGGGGTGTCAAGGGTCTCTATGGAATCCTGACATCGCAAAGGCCGCGAGGGGCGTCGTATTGGGAATGCCTCAGAAGCCCCGAATGTAGCGCTTAGAAGA
>WOZJ01000030.1 GCA_011620345.1 Nitrospirota bacterium | reverse complement strand
AAAAAGGGCTCATAGTGATATAATCGGCCTAATTAATCTTATACCTTAAAAGGGGGCAAAAGGTGAACATCCAGATTTCCCAAGAGGCCAAAAAGCAGGTTGTCAGCCTTCTTCAGCCGGAGGGCAAAGAGCGTTTTGCCGGTATCCGTATCGGAGTAGATGCAGGCGGCTGCTCCGGCTACAAGTACAGCATGAATCTCGTCCATGTCCCCGACTCGAACGACCTCGAGCTTGAAAGCGATGGCGTCAAGGTCTTTGTCGACCCCACGAGCGCACCCCTGCTGGACGGGCTTAGGCTCGATTATGTCTCGGGCCTGATCGAATCCGGGTTCGTGTTCAACAACCCTAACGCGAAGAAAAGCTGCGGCTGCGGGTCGAGCTTTGGCGTCTAGCCCTTTGGCCTTGCGCCCCGCAAGCCAGGATCCGTGCTATTCTTGACGCTCGCGACCATCGAGCCAGAGGCGCTTTGCTGAAAAACGAGAGGGGGAGGCGGCTATGGATTCATGGCTGTTATACGGGGCGTACGGGTTTACGGGGCGGCTGGTGGCCGAAGAAGCCGCCAAACGCGGGCTCAAGCCTATCCTTGCCGGACGAGACCCTAAAAAGCTTCGCTCCCTTGCCGAAAGGCTCGGGTTGCCCTTTCGCGTCGCGGCGCTTGACGACCCAAAGGCCTTGGATACCGCGCTCGAGGGCATCCAAGCCGTGTTGAACACGGCAGGGCCGTTTGTCCAAACAGCAGGGCCGCTGATCGAGGCCTGCCTCGAGAAAAGGGTTCACTACCTCGACATTACGGGCGAGATCCCGGTTTTTCAGAAGGCCTTCCAGTTCGATGGAGAGGCAAGGGAGCGGGGCGTGGCGCTCATTCCGGGCGTAGGGTTCGATGTCGTACCTACAGATTGCCTTGCCGCTCACGTCCACCAACGCCTGCCGGGCGCTTCCCGCTTGAAGCTCGCTGTCGCCGGGTTACTCAGGCCAAGCAGGGGTACGCTCAAAACGATGCTCGGGTTCCTCCCCCAAGGCGGATGGGTACGAAAGAACGGCCAGCTCGAAGCGTTCCCGCTAGGAGAAGGCAAGGAGCGAATCCGCTTTCCCCTCAAAACGCTCGATGCCTACCCCATTCCCTGGGGAGACTTGGAAACGGCATGGCGAACGACCGGCATTCCCAACATCACGACCTACATGGCCCTTCCAGGTTCCCTGATGGGGCTGGGCGGCCCAGGAATCAGGCTATCCCAAAAGGCGGCAAAATCAGGCCTTCTTCAAAAAGGCCTGATGTCGGCCTTGCGCCTTCTTCCGGAAGGCCCCAATGAAAAGACGATGCAAACGGGGCACGGCTATGTCTACGCAAAGATCGAGCGAGGCGATGGGAAAGCCTTAGAGGCTTGGCTCGAAACGCCGGAAACCTACCGATTCACGGCGCTTTCTTGCTTGGCAAGCTTAGAGGAACTCTTCCGCCTGAAGCCGGTGGGGGCGCTTACTCCGGCGCTGGCGTTTGGGGAGGATTTTGTTTTGAAGATAGATGGAGTGAAGCGCTACGACACGCTCCCGTAAACAAGCGGCCGATCTTCATTTATAGGGGTGCCGTCGCTACCCTCGAGGGACGCCCCTTGAAGCGCGGGGAAGACGTCGTAAGACTCGAGGGCTTCCAGCGCTTCTGCCTCCCAAGCGCGTACGGGCAGGCCGGATTCAACGGCAAGAACCTCTTCCAAGCCGGCACGCGTTTCCGGGTGGCGGGGCAAAAAAAGCTGGCAACAATCTTCGTCTGCCTGAATAGAGACGGAAAACGTCCCGATCTGCCTTGCGATGCCGACGATGGCCTGCTTGCCTAGGCCGATCAGCGGACGAAGCGTCAGCATGGGGCTGGCCTGATCGATCACCTTCAGGTTTTCGAGCGTCTGGGATGCCACCTGACCCAAGCTCTCGCCCGTAAGCAGCGCCCCGTACCCAAAGCGCTGAGCCAGCGTTGCCGCAATGCGCAACATCGTACGCCTGGTAAACACAACGAGCAGCCTCTTGGGGACGTGGGCGGCAAGCCTTTGCTGCACCTCTCCGATACCGACACGGTAGACGTGGGTCGCCCCTTGGAACAACGCAATCCTTTCTGCGAGCAAGCGTTGCTTTTCTTCGTTCACGAACCGAACATAGGGGAAGGCGCTAAAATGAACGAGGTCAACCTTAAGGCCGCGCTGCATCGCTAAAAACGCCGCTACGGGAGAATCTATTCCGCCTGAAAACAGGCATAGCGCCCTGCCGGAGCTTCCCACGGGAAGCCCTCCAAACCCCTTGAGCTGTTCCGAGGCGACAAGCGCCTCGTCTTGGAGCACGTCCACCCAAAAAGTCTGTTCCGGTTTGGTCAAATCGACCCGTGCGGAGGTTTTGGCCTGGATGGCCGCCCCTACCGCTTGGTTCACTTCCGGGCTCGTGAACGGGTGCTTCTTGCTCGAACGGCGCGTTTCTACCTTAAAAGAGGCAAAGGCCGCTCGCTCCGCAAGCGCAAGAGCCGCCCCAGCGATGGCCCCGATGTCGGGCTGCACCGCCGTAGACTTCCTTGCTAGCGCAACCCCCATAAAACACGGCGCAAGACGAAAGGCGCGCTCGAGCGAGCGTTCGTCGTCGGTAACTACGAACACTCGGTTGTCTTTCACGAAAACGCGAAAGTCCCCGATGTCCGAAAGCCTTGGCCGGATGGAAGCCATGAGCTGCCGAAAAAAATACGGCCGGTTCCCCTTCTTGAGCGCAATATCCTCTACGTGCAAAACGATCGCTTTCACTATCTATCTACCTCTCGCTCTCGCAGAACTTTTTTCCTGGCCTTCCTGCTTCATTGTAACGCCTTACGCCCAACCTCTAAAACCACGCCCGCCATTTGCATTCTTGAAAGTATACGTATATACTATGGCAACTTCCCCCGGCGGGGGTTTATTTTTGATTCGTACGGCAAGCAACATAGCCTTGGAGAAGCGCGCATGGCCTTCCTTTCGAACCCGATAGGCAAAAAAATGCTCATGGCCCTTACGGGGGTTATCCTTTTTTTGTTTCTTGTAGCCCACCTGTTGGGCAACACCACCGTGTTAGGCGGCCCGGGCTGGATCAACGCCTATGCCGAACACATCCATTCGGCCATGTTTGCGCCGCTTCTGTGGGCTGCCCGGGTGGTACTGCTTGCATGTCTTGGTCTTCATATCGCCCTGGGTACGCTTTTGTTTCTCGAAAACACGAAGGCCGCGCCGACTAAAGGAACGTTCGTTACCTACAAAGAGGCAGGTCTTTCTTCAAGGACGATGTTCTACACCGGGCTGCTTATCCTTGCTTATCTGATTTACCACTTGCTGCACTTCACGCTCCATTCGGTGCATACAAGCCTCAGCGTGTCTGCCTTTCCCCCGGATGCCGAAGGAAGGCCCGATTTGTTCAGGTCTATTGCATTGAGCTTTCAACGGCCCGGCATAGCCGGGACGTACCTCTTGGCCATGGCAATCGTATGCCTGCACACCTTTCACGGCGTTTTTAGCTCTCTACAAACACTCGGCCTTCCGGGAAAGGCTTCGCTCCCTGTACTCAAACGGGCCGGTCAAGTGCTGGCGACCTTGTTGGCCGCCGGATTCGCCCTCGTACCCGTGGCAGTTTTGACCGGCTGGATCAACCTCTAGGAGGATTTCCAAGTGACGCTCGACGGAAAAGTCCCTTCAGGCCCGATCGAAACAAGGTGGGCCAGACATAGGGATCATTTGCGACTCATCAGCCCCGCCAACAAGCGCCGTTACACGGTCATAGTCGTCGGCACGGGGCTTGGCGGGGGGTCGGCTTCGGCAACGCTCGCCCAACTAGGCTATAACGTGCTCGCGTTCTGCTATCAAGACTCTGCCAGGAGGGCGCACTCGATTGCGGCCCAAGGCGGGATCAACGCGGCCAAGAACTACGTCGGCGACGGAGACAGCGTCTACCGGCTCTTCTACGAGACGGTCAAGGGGGGAGATTTCCGCTCGCGCGAATCCAACGTGTACAGGCTGGCAGAGCTATCCGGAAACATCATAGATCAGTGCGTTGCCCAGGGCGTCCCGTTCCAAAGGGAATACTCGGGCGAGCTTTCGACCCGCTCGTTCGGAGGCGCGCTCGTCTCCAGAACCCTGTTTTGCAGAGGACAAACGGGCCAGCAGCTGCTGCTTGGCTGCTACCAGGCGATGATGCGTCAGGCCTCCGAAGGAAGGCTGAAGGTCTTCCCCAAAAAAGAGATGCTCGATTTGGTGCTTGTAGACGGCGAGGCGAAGGGAATCTTGGTGCGCGACCTCACGACGGGCGAGTACGAGGCATACGCGGCCGACGCGGTCGTGATAGCCACGGGCGGCTACGCCAGCGTCTTCAACCTCTCCACCAACGCCGTAGGCTCGAACGTCGGGGCGATCATGCGCTGCTACAAGAAGGGCGCGTTGATGGCCAACCCGTGCTATACCCAGATTCATCCCACATGCATCCCGTTTGCGGGATGGTTCCAGTCGAAGCTGATTTTGATGTCGGAGTCCTTGAGAAACGACGGCAGGGTATGGGTCCCCAAAAAGAAAGGCGATAAACGCCCCCCAAACGAGATCCCGGAATCAGACAGGGATTATTACCTGGAGCGCAAGTACCCTAGCTACGGCAACCTGGCCCCGCGTGACATTTCCTCCAGGGCGGCCAAAGAGGCTTGCGACGACGGCAGAGGCGTCGGACCATCCGGTTATGCCGTTTATCTCGACTTTCGGGATGCGATCCAGCGTCATGGCCGTAAGGTGATCGAGGAGCGCTACGGAAACCTCTTTGAGCTCTACGACCACATCTCGGGCGAAGACCCGTACGCCCAGCCGATGAAGATATACCCCGCCTCCCACTACGCGATGGGCGGGCTTTGGGTGGACTACAACCTGATGAGCAACATCCCGGGGCTGTTCGTCATCGGGGAGGCCAACTTCTCCGACCACGGGGCCAACAGGCTCGGGGCGAGCGCGCTCATGCAGGGCCTTGCGGACGGGTACTTCGTATTGCCCTATACCATCGGCGATTACTTGGCTACGACTCAGCCCGGGAAAGTCAAGCCCGACAACCTAGAGTTTCAGAAGGTAAAAGAGGAAGACGAAGCTCGAATCAATCGCCTCATTTCGATTAAGGGCTCTCGGACCGTGCTCGATTTCAGGATAGAGCTGGGTCGTCTTCTGTGGGAAAACGTCGGGATGGCCAGGAGCGAGGAAAGCTTGACCAAGGCGCTCGAGGAAATCCCGCGAATCAGGGAGGCGTTTTGGAGCGACTTGAAGCTGACAGGGTCCGAAAAAGACTTGAACCAGCAGCTCGAAAGGGCCTGGAGGCTTTCAGAGGCGCTCGATTTCGCCGAGGTTCTCACCTTAGACGCCCGAGAACGCCGGGAATCATGCGGCGCCCACTTTAGGGTAGAACACCAAACCCCCGACGGGGAGGCCCTGAGGAACGATGCGGAATACACCTACGTAGCCGCATGGGAATACAAAGGCGAAGGCGAAAAACCAGAGATGCACAAAGAGCCCCTTACGTTCGAGGTCGTCCAGCCAACGGTACGAAGCTATAAATAGGAGCATCATTACATGCGGTTTCATTTGAAAGTCTGGCGGCAAGAAGGGCCAGAGGCGCCCGGCAGGTTTTTTGATTACGACGTGGACGACGTCATCCCGGAGATGTCCCTTCTGGAGATGCTCGACAAGCTAAACGAGGAGCTGATTAAAAAGGGCACCCCGCCGATCGTTTTCGAGAGCGACTGCAGGGAGGGAATTTGCGGCACTTGCGGGATGGTCGTGAACGGCTCGGCTCACGGCCCGCAACCAAAGACGACCACCTGCGAAATCCGGATGCGGCACTTTCAAGACGGAGAAACCATCACGATCGAGCCATTCAGGGCGGCGGCCTTCCCGGTTCAAAAAGACCTCCTTGTCGAACGCGCCGGGCTCGACAAGGTGATCCAAGCGGGGGGGTACACCTCTGCCTATACCGGAACGCACGCGGACGCCAACGCCATTCTCGTGCCAAAAGACGACCAAGAGTATGCAATGGACGCGGCGGCCTGCATCGGCTGCGGGGCCTGCGTGGCCGCTTGTCCGAACTCTTCGGCGATGCTCTTTGTCGCGGCCAAGATCGCACATTTGGGCACCCTCCCCCAAGGAATGCCGGAAGAGCCTAAGAGGGCGCTTTCCATGACAGAGGTCATGCAAGAAGAGGGGTTTGGGGCGTGCTCCAACCACTTCGAGTGTCAGGCAGTCTGCCCCAAAGGCATCCAAGTGGAAACGATCGCCCGCCTCAACAGGGCGTTCCTCAAGGCGTCCCTTAAGCGAAGGGCTTAGCCGCCGCTGATCGGGGGCAAGAGCAAGACTTCATCCCCGCCCTTGAGCGGGCAGCCTCCGTCGATGAACTCTCCGTTCACCGCTACGGCCAAGGACGGCCAAAGGGGGGTGAGTTCGGGGTGCTCCCGGCAGAGGGCGTCGCGAACCGAAGACATCGCGTTCCCTCTTTTTAGCTCGAGCTCGAACTCTCGCTCCCCTAAAACCTCTGCAACCTGGCCCATGGCCTTGATGGTGATCCTCACGGGCTCAAGCTCCTGCCCTTCCGTTTCTTTTGAAACCTTTTGGCTCTCTACGGAACCAGCGCTCGAAGCGCCTTAAGTGCGGCCTCGTAATCGGGCGGGTTGCTGATCTCTTTTACGTACTCGACGTAGCGGACCGTGTCGTCGGTATCTACGATAAACACGGCTCTCGCGTCAAGCCTGAGCTCTTTGATCAGGACGCCGTAGGCAAGCCCAAAGCTCGCATCCCGGTGGTCCGAAAGCGTCTTGAGGTGATCGATCCCTGCTTGCTGGCAAAAACGTTTCTGCGCAAACGGAAGGTCCATGCTGATCGTCAGGATTTCCACGTTCGAAAATTTGCTGGCTTCCTCGTTAAACCGCCTTGTTTGTGCATCACAAGTGGGCGTGTCCAAAGATGGAACCGAGGAAATAACCCGAACCCTTCCTTGGGTCTTGGAGAACACAAAGGGTTGAAGGCTAACGTCAAGGACCGTAAAATCCGGCGCCTTTTCCCCTACTTTTACTTCTTCCCCCAGCAACGTGACGGGCTTCCCCAAGAACGTGACTGCCCCGGAACGCTCTTTTGCCATGGCTTCACACCTTTCTTTGGTGAATGGGCTAAGTAGCAAGACTCCAACGCACAAAACAATCCAAAGGCTTGGCTT
>WOZJ01000058.1 GCA_011620345.1 Nitrospirota bacterium | reverse complement strand
GGCTATCAGAGCGGTTGTTTGTTCGATGAATTGACAAATGGTCTGGCCTGCGTAATGATCGAAGTACGTTTTAAGCCGCCCACAGCAAAGAAGGTAAGCAGATGCTCGGCAGCATCCTTAGGATTCGCCCGTACCTAGTCGGGCTCGATATAGGCTCGTCTTATATTAAGGTCCTTGAGCTTACGCGGGGACGCAAAGGGCTCCTTCTTGGCAAGATCGGCTGTGTTCGTTTAAACCCAGAGTGCATCGTTGAAAAAGACATCATTGATTCTAGGCAGGTTGCACGAGAAATCCGGTCTCTTTTTGCCGAAATCAAGCCAAGCCACAAGGAAACGGCCATCTCCGTGTCCGGATCGAAGGTAATGACTAGGCTCTTCGAGGTGCCCTTCATGCCCGAGCAGAACATCCCAAGCTATATCAAAGAGAATTTCGCGAGCGCCTTTCCTTTTAGGCTCGATGACGTCTACCTCGACTTCGCCGCGCTTAGGCTCAACGAGCGCGGGCTGGCACAGGTGGAGATCTCCGCGGCGGCAGCCAAACGAGAGTTTGTCGACGAATACGTGCGCGTGGTCGAGCTTGCCGGCCTGAAGGTGCGCACCGTGGACCTCGATGCCCTCGCCCTCTACAACGCCTTCCAGCACAGTCAGGGGCCGGACTTTGATGGGCAAGCCATTGTCGTACACACGGGCCACAGCCGAACTTTGGTCGTTGTCGCGGACAAGGAAGGACCGCTTACTGTCCAGGATTTCCCCCTTGGGGGCAAAGGCGTCATCGAACGGATCCAGCTTGCAACCGGAACCGGCCCCATCGAGGCGGCCGACATGCTCGAAGCCCCAGGGCCGCCTACCGAGCAAGCGCTAGGAGCGCTTGAAACCTTCCTAGGGGAGCTTTTCGAAGCGCTCGAGTTTACCCTCGGCAGGGAAGGGGTTAGGCTGACGGACCCAGGAACGCCCATCTACCTCTCTGGAGGGCTTGCATGCCTTGAGCCTTTTCGACAGGCTTTTCAGCGACGGACGCCCGCCCGCATCTTAGCCCTGAACCCGCTTGCCAGGGTTGGCGTCCAAAGAGACAGGTTCGACTTGGGCGAGCTAAAGGAAAGGGCCCCTTTGTTCAGCGTGGCCTTTGGCCTTGGCTTGCACGAGATCAAAGAGGTCCTTGCTAGGATCCGAGCATGATCAAAGTAAACCTGCTGCCCCTCAAAGACAAACTAAGCGCGGACGCCCGAAGGGAAGCCGCACGGGCGCTGTTCGCATCGCTTATGATCGGGCTTCTCCTAGCCGGGCTGCACGGCTTTTTCACGACGCGAGAATCACGGGCAGCCAGGACTCGCCTGGCTTCGCTCAATATAGAGCTTTCCAAACTCGAACCCAGGGTAAGAGCCATCCGCAGTGCAAGAAGGACGATCGAGCAAGATCAGAAGCGCCTTACGGCCCTAAATCGGCTCGAGCAAAGGCGCGTCTGCGTCCCGCACTTCATGGCTTCGTTCTCCAAAGACCTTTTCCCCTACGGGTGGGTTGAGGAGCTTAGGCTGGAGCAGAACCGCCTTAGGGCAAACGTCCTCGTTTCCTCCGCGGGGGCGGCTTCCAGCCTTCGGCAGAAAATCGACAAGTACCCCTGCGTCGTGAGCGTCAGCCTTTCCAAGCCGGAGGGCATTCAAACCGATGGGGGCTCGTTCCTTCGGACCTCCTTGGAAGTAGAGCTCGGCCTGAAGGAGGGGCGAGATGGCGAATAATCGGCAAGGCTTTCAAGGAGCCCTCGATAGTCTGCTCCTTGCCCTCCCACCTATAGGAAGGGTCGCGCTCGGCGTCCTTCCCGCAGTAGCGATCGTCCTCGCGCTCGAGGTTCTCTTGATCCGCCCGAAAATGCAAGACTATAGCCTTCTATCCATCCAGGAACGAACGACGCGTGCCAGGCTGGTGCGTGTCCGCGAAGAAATTCGAGAAGGGGGGCACATAGAGTTCCAAGCCAAAGCCCTCCAAGCTAGGCTCGAACAGACGCTCGGCCGCCTCAAAGGCCCCAAAAAAGACGATTCGTTAACAGCCCTAGATAAGATGTTCCAGGAAGGGGGGATTGTCCTTATAGAGGAGCCCTCCATCGAGCCGGCCGGAAAAGGAGAGTACCCGGCCCCACTCGAGCGCCTCAGCGCTTCGATCGAGACGAGCTACCCTTCTTTTGCCTGGACCCTTGCGAGGCTTCCCTTAGAGGGCCTTGCTTACATCCCGGAGAATTTTGCGCTCAAACCATCTGCGCAGCCAAAGCCTGGGGAGCTCTACACGGAAATCCCGCTCAAGGGGAAAGTTGGCTTCATTCGGGTCCTTTCGGAGGGAACCGCTCCAGAGGACGTTGCAGGAGGTGCCCGTGGGAAAGGCCTTTAGAAGGCCCGGCATTTTTGGATTACTAGGGGCCTTGTCTGTATGCCTTTCGGCCCTTTGGGCGCCCGTCTTAGGGCAAGACGAATCGCCTTCATCGGACCTTCAACGCCTAAAAAATGCGCTTGCATCCGTGAAAAAAGAAAGCATTCCGGACATTTTTTTCTCGATCCCGGCCAGAGAGCGAATGCTCTATCCGATACATGCCGAAGGGCCTCCATCGCCCCTGCAGCGTTTCGCAATCCGCGAGCTCAGGCTCAAGGCGACGTTCGTGGCAAGCCAGCCGATGGCCATTGTGGCTACGCCGGACGGCAATTCCTATATCGTGCGACCAAAAGAACCGATAGGGCCCTTTGGCGGGATCGTCACGGCAATCGAGAGAGGAAAGCTCGTCATCACCGAGCGCTACTATACCTACGACCGGAAGATCAAAGAAATTCAAAGAGAGCTTCATATGCCGCAAGACGAGCAACGCACACTGATCGGGGGGACGAGATGAGCGCCTTGCTGACCCGCCACGCCCTAGGGGCGGCCTGCTGCATCCTGGCCTTGCTTGGGGCGTACGACGCAAGCGCTATCGAGGCGATAGACCCTAGCCAAACGATACTGCTCAAGCCTCCCCTTTCTCCCCCCTACCTGCTGAACTGGCGGAGTTTCGAATCCTACGCCAACGAAATCCTCAAAAAGGGGCTGTCTAGCCCTTTACTCCAGCCGGCGGCCCCCGTTTCATCGTCCGAACGGCCCGTCCAGGAGCAGAATCCTTTACCGGCCCCTCCAGAGGGCATTGACCCCAGCCCTGACCAAAAAGAAGAAGCATTGCGAGCAATGCCGCCGCTCCAAATAGCCCTTGACTCCCCTTCTCCTACGCAGATACCCCTTTCTCCTGTAAAGGGAAAGCCCTACAAGATCGCCAAGACGCAAGGCAAGGAAGAAGAAGCCGCTCTATGGCCTAGGGAGGCGCTTTTCGCGATAGAGCAACAACCCCCTAAGGAGCTTTACAAAAAAGAGATCCCCAAGCCGCCTACCCGGGCACCCGAGCGGTTCCGGGCGCCGGAAAACAAAGACCTCGTTCCTTCCGCCGAGTACGTCCTGCCCGAAGAGTACGTGGGCAAGCCTGTCACGCTCGACTTCAAGGACGTGGACGTCAAGGACGTCTTCAGGGTGCTGGCCGACGTCTCGGGGATGAATATCGTCGTGGGCGAGGACGTGGGCGGGACGATTACCCTCTACCTGCGAAACGTGACCTGGGAAAAGGCGCTGGACGTCGTCTTGCAACAGAAGGGCCTGGCCATGAAGAGGCAAAATGGGGTCATCCTTATCTCGAGCTGGGATGCGCTCAAACAAGAAGACTTGAAAAAGCCCTTGAACATCGAGGTTGTTCCCGTCAAGTACGGAAACGCCTCCGACCTCGCCAAGAAGCTGGCAAACCTCAAGAGCCGGCGCGAGGATGCCTACATCGGGTTCGATGAGCGGACAAACGCGCTTATCATCCACGACACGCCAGAAAGAATCGAAACGATCCGAGGGTTTTTGGATAGGGCGCTCGATATCGAAACCCAGCAGTGTCTGATCGAATCGCGCATTGTGCAGATGCGCTTCGATGCCCTAAAGAGCATCGGCATCGACTGGAGGGTGCAAACCTGGAACGACAGGGCTCACGGCAACGCGTTCGGCTCGGTCTTTCCCCACGATATGTCGACAGACTCGAACATCTCGTTCACCCCGCAGCAGCAAGGCGGCGGGCAAGGGCTTCAGGGCTCTTTGGGGCGCTTCGGCGGAAGCCAAATGCCGGGCTACCAAGGGGGCGTGTTCACGTTCGGGTTGACCGATATCTCGAATACCGTCACGGTCGATGCCATTATCCGGGCACTCGAGCAAAAAAACCAGGCCAAGCTCGTCTCGCAGCCCCGGATCATCGTCGTCAACCACACGCAGGGGATGATTAAGCAGGGCGTTCAATTGCCCGTGAGGAACCTCTCCCCTGAAACGCAGAGCGTGTACGAGACGGAGTTTAAAGACGCAAACCTGCTCCTTGAGGTATTGCCACACATCCTCCCGGACGGCAGGGTCATCATGGAGCTCCACGTCACAAACGACCAGCCGACCTACCTCTCCGAGACGGGCGATTACGGCATCGATAAGCAGGAAGCGCGCTCGCAGATGATCGTGGACGACGGCCAGACGGCCGTGATCGGCGGGGTGTTTCAGCTCGCCGATCAGAAGAACAAGGGGGGCATCCCTCTTCTTTCGAACCTCCCGATCTTAGGATACGCGTTCAAGCGCCACGATTTCCAAAAAACAACGATGGAGCTCGTCATCTTCATCACTCCCCGAATCATCAAAACGGGGGGCTCGCTCTAAGCATGGGACTTCGGTTTCTTACGGCCGGAGAATCGCACGGCAAGGGGCTCGTCGTCATTTTGGATGGAATGCCTAAAGGGCTGCCCATCGAGGTTGAACGCGTCCGCTCCGAGCTCAAACGCAGACAGGGGGGTTACGGAAGGGGCCGGAGGATGCAGATCGAATCGGACACGCCCAACTTCCTCTCGGGCGTCCGGTTCGGTAAAACGCTAGGATCCCCGATCGCTGTAAGCATCGAGAACGAAGACTTCCAGAGCTGGCAGGATGTCATGGCCCCGTTCGGCGAACAAACTGACAAAAGGGCCGTTACCCGTCCAAGGCCAGGCCATGCAGACCTAGCGGGCGGGTTCAAATACCACACGCACGAGCTTCGCGACATCTTAGAGCGGGCCTCGGCAAGGGAGACGGCCGCGAGGGTCGTCGTCGGCGCTTTGTGCAAGCTGCTCCTTCAAGCGCTCGGCGTTCGCGTGCTGGGCCATGTTCTGTCGATCGGAAAGGCAAAGGCCCCAAGCAAGCAAAGCCTAGATGAGGCCGACTGGCAAAGGGCGCTTGCTTCGGAGGTAGCCTGCATAGACCCAAACGCCGAGGCGGACATGATCGAGGCGATCGAGCAGGCCAAAAAAGGCGGCGATACGCTGGGCGGGGTGGCCGAAGTCCGGGTGCTCGGCCTCGTGCCAGGCCTTGGCAGCCATGTCCAGTGGGACTTGAAGCTCGATGGCCGGCTCGCCCAGGCGCTGACGAGTATCCCGGCCATCAAGGCGGTCGCGATCGGTGAAGGCTTCGAAGCGGCCGAAAAAAAGGGGTCGGAGGTCCACGATGCGATCTTCTTTGATAAAAAGAATGGGTTTTATCGGAAGACAAACCGTTCCGGTGGTCTCGAAGGCGGCATGACGACGGGAGAAGAGCTGATTGTACGCGCCTTCATGAAGCCGATCGCCACCCTCATGAACCCTCTCCCAAGCGTGAACGTCAGAACCAAGCAGCCGGAACCCGCCGAGATCGAACGCTCGGATACCTGCGCCGTGCCCGCGATGTGCGTCGTGGCCGAGGCAATGGTCGCCTTCGTTTTGGCGGATGCATACCTGCAGAAATTGGGCGGCGACACGCTGGGCGAGCTAATCGAGCGTCTCGATCGCTACAAAGACCGCATCGAGGAGTATTGAATAAACGCCAAAAGCCTCCCCGTCCGGCGGCCTTTTTTTGGCTCTACCTCAGAAGCTTGTTGCACAAGAGCTACCCCCAAGCAGGCCAAAAGCGACAATATTCTTTTGGTTCCCAAGGCCAACTTGCCCCTTGTCCGCCAAGGAATGAAAACGCTTGAAAAAAATTCCCAAAAAGGCTAACGTAAAGGCAGTATTATGCCTTTCTACATCAAAAACGCAAGCGCCCCATCGCCCCTTAAAGAGCGCTTCCAAGGCCAACCCCCGCAGCAACAGGAGGATCGGAATGCAAGCAGGCATATCGGATGAAACCCATTTGAAGACGGTTGCCGCGAAGCTGGCCGAGGCGTTCGAGCTGGGCAACGTTCGGAACCCAGCTAGGCTGCAATTCTTGGAGACGCTATACGGCGTCCGAGGACAAGGCGCCGTAAGAGAGCATCCGCAGTTCCACGCACTCATCGAAAAACTGAGAGACCTTCTTTTTGAATTTTTTAGCGTGGACGAGCCCGACATTGCCAGGATTGCCGAGGGGCAGGCCCGCGCACATTACAGGGCTCACGTGCTAACGGCAACGTTCCTCGAAGGCGCTTTCGAGATCATGGAGCTGGCCCGTGCCGAGGTGTCCGAAAGCTTATTCAGGCGTTTTCAAAGGAACCTACAAAGGCTTACAGTGGAGACATCCCTCCGCTACGACGCGATCCTTCAGCAAGCCAGGGACGAGCTTTCCAAGACCAAGGCGATGCTCGAAGAGACCCTCGAAGCCCAAAATGAGACGATCAAGGAGCTCTCTACGCCCGTCATCCCCGTCTGGAGCAGGGTGCTCATGGTCCCGATGCTAGGCGGGTACGATTCGATGCGCATGCACGACTTGAGCGAGCGCCTTCTGGCGGCCGTGGCCGGGCAAAAGCCCAGGGCCGTTCTTCTGGACCTGTCTGGCTTGGCGCACGTGGACACCCAGGTGGCCTCCGAGGTGATCCGCCTCATCCAGGCGCTCCGGCTGCTTGGAGCAAAAACGTTTCTTTGCGGGATCAAGCCTCAGTTGTCCCGGACTCTTACGGGGCTCGGAGTCGACCTCAAGGACGTTCCTACCTTCGCCACGCTGGAGCAGGCGCTCAAAGCGGCAATCGGATAGCCAGTTGCAGGTCTACGTCGATGCCGATGCCTGCCCGGTGAAGCAGGAAGTTCTGAAGGTAGCCAAGCGCTACGGCCTTGGAGTGATCTTCGTATCCAACGCCTTGATGCGCCTTCCAGGCGATACGGCGGCGCAATGGGTCGTCGTCAAGGGTCAGTTCGACGCCGCGGACGACTGGATCGCCGAACGTGCCTCTGCAAACGACATCGTGGTGACCGCAGACATCCAGTTCGCTTCGAGGTGCATCAAGAAAGGTGCACGGGTGCTCACTCCAACGGGCAGGGTGATCAGCGATGCCAACATCGGGCCGATGCTGGCGACAAGGAACCTTTTGTCCGAACTCCGCGGGGCAGGGGTCATGTCCGGCGGGCCTCCGCCCTTCCAAAAGCGGGATCGTTCCCGGTTCCTGCAGAACCTCGACCAGATAATTCAGGACATCAAGCGCGGCGTATAGCCTCAAC
>WOZJ01000047.1 GCA_011620345.1 Nitrospirota bacterium | reverse complement strand
AGCAAAACCCACGCCAGCGAAGCGGCCAAACCAAGAATGACCCCGCCAAGTAGCGCGGATACAGGCGTGAAATGTTCCGAAATCAGCACGGCCATTATCCTCTTAGCTTCAAAACACCCTTTGCTCGGGCTATTGGACACATTACCTAGGATAACCTAGTTCTCCGTCATCCTGAAGCGGTTCTCTGCCTCGATCTCGATCGAAAAGCTCAAGAGGTAGCGAACTTTTTTGCCCTTCTTTTTTAGCTTCCCCTTTTGATTCACGTTCCTTGCCCCAGTACGCACACCGCGCAGGTGAAATGCCCCGGATGGCCGCCAAGGTTGTGGGTCAGGCCGAGCCTTGGGTTTTCAACCTTGAGCCCCAAGGGCCTTCCAAGGAGCTGGTTGTGGACCTCGTAGAGCATCCTCAGGCCCGAGGCCCCGATCGGGTGTCCAAAGCACTTCAGGCCACCGTCCGTGTTGACAGGAAGCCCCCCGTCAATCTCGAAGAATCCCGAATCGATGTCCTCCTTGGCCCTGCCCCTAGAGCTGAGCCCCAAGTCTTCGTAGATGATGAGCTCGGTGATCGTGAAGCAATCGTGAACGACGGCCAGGCTTATTTCCTCGCGCGGGTTTTTGATGCCCGCCTGGTCGTAGGCCTGTTTGGCCGCGCGGACGGTCTCTTCAAAGTGGACCATATCGTAGGCATCGTCTAAGAGGGCTTGCCTTGCCCCGCAGGCAAGCCCTATCCCCTTGACGAGCGTGTAAGGGCGGCCAAGCCTTCTTGCCTTCTCGGGGGTCGTAATGATGGCGGCGGCCGCGCCGTCGCTTACCGGGCAGCAGTCGAAAAGCCCCAAGGGCCAGGCCACAAGCGGGGCCTTTAAGGCGTCTTCGAGGCTGATTTCGCGGCGCAGGTGTGCCTTGGGGTGCTTCACGCCGTTTTTGTGGTTCTTTACGGCGATTTTGGCCAAAAGGCGCTTACCCTCCTCGTAGCTCAGGCCGTAGGTTGCAAAGTAGCGCGTCGCGGCCAGCGCGAACTGGACGGGCGCGGGTACGGGCGGTTCAACCCGCGAGCCCCAGATGGGGGCGTACGAGACGGGCAGGCCAGAGAGCCCCGAATCTTTGATTTTTTCGACGCCCACGACGAGTGCGGTCTCGTACATCCCGCTGGCCACACCGAAGCAGGCGTTGCGAAAGGCGTCCGTTCCCGTGCAGCAGGCGTTCTCGACGCGCGTGATCGGGATGTAATCGAGCTTCAAGGCGTGCGCCAAGGGGGTGCCACGGGCCGTGCCGATGGCGTACTGCATCCCAAACCACGCGGCCTCGATGTCTTTGGCCTCGATTTGGGCATCAGAAAAGGCCTCGAGCGCGGCCTCGACGATCAAGTCTTCGAGACCCTTGTCCCAGTGCTCTCCAAACTTCGTGCATCCCATCCCGACGATGGCGATTTTATCCGTTATCCCGCTCATGACTTGCCCTCCCTCATGGGCGTACATTTCCAGAAGTAGTTGGGGATGCCATCCGCCACAAATAGCCTCCGGAACGTCATTTCAAGCGGCATCCCGATGTTTAGCTCTTTGGGGTCGGCATCCGTCATCAGGCACTGCATCCTTCCTCCGCCCTCAAAATCGATGAAGCACACGATCAAGGGTGGGTCGGGCGTTGGGCCTAAGGTGTCCAGCGAATAAGTAAAGAGTGTGGCGCGTTTTTCGGCAAAGGGCTCGGGGGCAAAATCCGTCCCCCTGCAGCGAGTGCACAGCCGTTGAGCTGGATACTGAGGGTAGCCGCAACCTTTGCAGCGCACGCCGACGAGCGCCAAATTCTGCTGGCGCTCACGAAAAAGAGAGATCGGGGAGGACGGGTCTAAAGACGGCCTTCTTGCCCTGGGGGCGTAAAGCACGTGCTCTTTCCATTTTAAGATGTCCGTGTAGTGCGCCACGTCCCTAAAGAGCCAGGACGCATTCTTTGGCCTTGCTTTTTCAAGCCCTTGGGCGGCCTTGAGCGCGATCGCGAACGCCCCGTCGCCGTAACCCAAAAGGAGTGCTCGCTCTCCAGAGGTCATCGTTTGAAGCGCCTCCTCGAGCAAGAACGCGGGCGTAGAGCAGCCGAGGTAGCCAAGCTCCTTGTACAGGCGCTCGCCTAGAAGGCCCTTTTGGCCAAGCCCCAACGCCTTGGCCGCCTGGCCAAGGCGCCTTGGGTCGGGTTGTGCGATGCCTGCATAGGCAAAGTCATGTACCCCGGCACCCATTTTTTGAAGCAGGCCTTCCATTGCCTTTGGAAGGGCGCTTAGATAGCCCTTCTCTTGGATAAAGCGCTCCTCGGTGTCTTTTAAGTAGCGCTCATGGCGTAACTGCCAGGTATCGAGGATGGGGAGCGTAAGAAAACTCGATCCTTCAAGCTCTGCGATGACGCCCTGCCGGCCGAGCAGCACGGCCCCTCCTGTATCCGAGCTTAGCGCCTCGATCGAAGAAAAGGGCATGGCGTCCCGGCAATCGCCCGAGGCGATCAGGACGTAGCGAGCCCTGTTCGAGGCGATCATCCCAAGCCCCGCCTCGAGCGCGGCACCAAGGCCTGCGGGCGATCCGGCAATGTCGAGCGCAAGCACATCGCTTCGTAGCCCCAACCCTGCCGCAAGGAAGGCGCTTGAGAGCTTTTCTAAGAAGGGCGAGGAGGTGCTCACAAAAAACACCGCGTCCACTTTGTCTAGATCAAACCCCATAAGGCAGCGCCTCGAAGCCTCTATGGCAAGCGTTAGGCTATCTTGGTCGTGGTAGGCTACGGCGCGGGAGCTGGCATGGGGCCAGCCCTGGGTTGCCGCCGAAAGCCGATGGCGGGGAAGGTAGGTACCGATCCGAACGATGCCTGGCATGGCAAACTCCTTTCAGTGTATCGCCTTGAGGGCCTCTTCGAGCCCTTTCTGGAACGCGGGATGGGCGATGCCGATGAGCGCTTCGGCCCTCTTGGGGAGCGTTTGGCCAAAGAGCCTGGCAACGCCGAACTCCGTGACGATCGCGTGCACGTCGGATTTGGCCGAGGTCACATGCGCTAAGCTTGGGACGATCCTTGAAACCGAACCCCCTTTGGCGGTGGAAGGGAGCGCAACGATCGAGGCCCCTCCATGAGAGGCCACGGCCCCCCGCATGAAATCCGCCTGGCCCGCCACGCCCCCAACCATAAGGCCTCCAAGCCTCTCGGCGTTGATTTGTCCCGCGAGGTCCACCTCAATCGCTTGGTTGATGGCGAAGAACTTTGGGATTGTCGAAAGCGTCCGGGCATGGTGGGTGTAATCCGTGGGCCTTAGCTCTACGAGGGGGTTTTCTTTGGCACACGCATACAGCGCCTCGGTGCCAGCCAAGTTGCTGGCCACGATCCTGCCTGAGTCCCTGCCTTTGCTCGTGTTCTGAACGGCGCCTTTTTCGATAAGCAAGAAGGCCTCTTCGGGAAACGTGCCCGTATGAAGGCTTAGGTCTTTCTTGCCTTCGAGCGCCTTAAGAATCGCGCCCGCCAAAGCCCCGATCCCTATTTCGATTGTCGCCCCGTCCGGGATGAGCCCCGCCACATGGAGGGCGATCATAGCCTCTTCCTTGCTGGGGGGCTTTTTAGGGAGCGCGTAGGGGGGTTCGCCCCCTTCCACGAGAAGGTCTATTTCTTCCTCACCCAGCGATCCTTCGCCGAACACCCGCGGCATGGCGGGGTTTACTTCGACGATCACGCATTTTGCGCTTCTTGCCAAAGCAAGCGTGTAATCACAGGCCAACCCAAGGCCAAAGCGCCCCTTTTCATCGGGCGGGGTTGCCTGGATGAGGGCGATATCCGGCCTGAGCGTCTCAAAAAGCCTTGGGGCCTCGCTGAAGTTGACCGGCAGGTATTCCACCATGCCCGCCTCTGAGGCTTCTTTTAGGGCAAAAGAGGAAAGCAAGGGCCGAATCTTGAAGCTTCCTCGAAAGCTTGGCGTTGCGTAAGGGCAGGGGCTTCCTAGTGCCGAGATGTACAGCGCGACGCCCTCAAGCCTTGGAGCCTGACGGGCGAGCTCGAGTGCGAGCACCGGGGGCTCCGCGCACATCGCACCCATGGCCACGCTCTGGAACGAGCCGATGCGCGCGATCGCCTGGCTGGGGCTGACCCATCTTTGCATCATTCAAGCCCCTTTTCGAGCTCCCGGGCGATGATGTTCTTTTGAATTTCGGAAGTGCCCTCGTAAATGCGGGTGATCCTGGCGTCCCTGTAGTAGCGCTCGATGGGCATGTCGCACATGTAGCCCATCCCGCCGTGGACCTGGAGCGCCTTGTCCGCGATGCGGTTGTACGCCTCGGAGGCGAACAGCTTGACCATGGCCGCCTCTTTGATCACGTTTTGACCTTGATCCACCATCCAGGCCACGCGGTATACCATCGAGCGCACCAGCTCGACTTCCGTGGCCATCTCGGCCAAGTAGTGACGAATGGCCGGCTGGGCAAGGATGGGCCTGCCAAACTGCACACGCTCGCTTGCGTAGGCTAGGCTTAGCTCCAAAAGCTTCTGGCAGGAACCCAGGTTCCTCGCGGCCAGGCCAGCTCTCCCGTTCGTGAGCACCTTAAGCGCGTTTACAAACCCTTCCCCTTCCTTGCCAAGAAGGTTCTCTTCAGGAACCTCGCAGTCTTCAAAGGACAGCCCGGTCGTGTGCGAGCCTTTAAGCCCCATTTTTTTCTCGAGCTTGCCCACACGAAGCCCGGGGAAGCCCTTTTCGACGAGGAATGAGCTGATCCCCCTAGGCCCCGCCTTGGGGTCGGTTTTGGCCATGACGGTAAAGACGTGGGCGACATCGCCGTTCGTGATGAAGTGCTTCGAGCCGTTTAGAACGTAGCGCTCCCCTTTCTTTACGGCCGTGGTCTTGAGAGATGCCGCATCCGACCCTGCATCCGGCTCTGTTAGGGCAAACGCCCCGATCCAGTCGCCAGAGGCCATTTTTGGGAGATAGCGCAGCTTTTGGTCCTTGGAACCAAAAGCGACGATGCCGACCGTTCCGATTCCCACATGCCCTCCGATGAACGTCGTGAACCCGTTGATCGTTTTGCCGAGCTCTTCTAAAATCGCCGCACGGCCCACCATGCCAAGCCCAAGCCCGCCGTAGTTTTCTGGAATGCCAAGGCCAAAAAGCCCCATATCCTTGCACTTGGCAACGATGTCCTCAGGAATGGCGTCCGCCTCTTCGATTTCCTTGGCCCTCGGGTCCACCCCCTTGGCCACGAACGCGGCAACGACCTTCTTCATCTCTAGGATGCTTTCTGGGAGCGAAAAATCCATCACACAACGCCCTCTTTTTTGAGTTGTGCAGCCTTGGCCTGGCTGATTCCCAACCCCTTTAGAATCTCCATAGTGTGCTCGCCGAGCCCGGGTGCGGGTTTGAACGGAGGGGCCTTGGGCAAAGAGCTGAAACGCCAAGGAAGGCCAAGCTGGATGAGTTTGCCCGCCCTTGGGTGGTCAAGCTCCAAAAAAAGCCCGTTTGAGCGCGCTTGGGGCTCCAAGATCGCCTCTTCGGGCTCCAAAACCGGCCCGATGCAAACGTCTTCCCCTTTGAAGCGCTCAAGCCAGTAGGCGCGGTCTTGGCCAAGGAACACGCCTCTTAGGCCTTCTTTCAGCTCGGCCTGGGTTTGGCCGGGCTCGTACTGCATGGGGACCCACTCGGGCCTTCCTAGAGCCTCGCAGAGCCTCTTCCAAAACTTTGGCTCGAGCGCCCCAACGCTCAAGAACTTGCCGTCTTTGGCGGGGTAAACGCCGTAACAGGCCCATTTGCCGTTTAGGCGCAATTTCCCGCGCTTTGGCCCCCCGGCCAGCGTCATCGCCTCGGGCAGGACGGGCGCAAGGAACAAGGCTGCGGCATCAAATAGGGAAGTGTCGATATGGCAGCCCCGGCCAGTTCGCTCCCTGGCAAAAAGCGCCATCAAAACACCCGAGAAGAAAAGAAGCGCCCCGCCCACGTCTGCGATTTGTACGCCCGGAATGGCCACTTCGTCCGGATTTTGCCCCATGAGCGAAAGCACGCCGGAATACCCTAGGTAGTTGATGTCGTGGCCAGGGGTTTGGCCAAGGGGCCCATCCTGGCCAAACCCCGCGAGCGAGCCGTAGACGAGGCGCGGGTTGGCCTCAAAAAGGCTAGGGAAATCCGCGCCCAGCCTTTTCATCACCCCCGGCCGGAAACCCTCCAGAAGAACGTCCGCTTCCTTGGCCAGCGTTCGAAGAATGTCCCTTCCCCTTTTGTCTTTGAGGTTGAGCGTAAGGCTCTTCTTTCCCCGGTTGAGCTGGAGGTGGCGAAGCGAGACTCCTCCCTCGCGAGGCTCGGTCTGCCTTCCTAAATCCCCCTTCATGGGGGGCTCGATCTTGATCACCTCGGCCCCAGAGTCCGCCATCAGCATCGAGCAAAGAGGGCCGGGGAGAAGGTTCGTAAAATCCAGCACCCGAAGGCCCGAAAGCAAACCGGGCACCCTTTAGAATCCGGGCTTTCGATAGCGCATGAAGTCCGTGGGCCGTTTCTCTTTGAAGGCGTTGTGGCCCTCCCCAGACTCGGGCGTGCGGTAGTACAGCCCGACGGAGGCCATGGCGAGGTTGGTTAGCCCCGCGATGTGCTCTGTGTCCGCGTTGAAGGAGTACTTGATCGCCTTAAGGGCAGTGGGCGACAAAGCGAGGACCTCCTTGGCCCACTTCTCGGTCTCTTGGGCGAGCTGATCTTGGGGCACGACGTGGTTGATCAGCCCCATTTGGAGTGCCTCCTTGGCCGAGTAGCGCCTGCAGAGCATCCAGATCTCGCGGGCCTTCCTCTCGCCCACGAGCCTCGCCAAGTAGGCCGTACCGAAGCCGGCGTCGAAACTTCCGACCTTCGGGCCAACCTGGCCAAAGACGGCCGTTTCGGAGGCAATCGCCAAATCGCAGAGCACCTGAAGGACATTCCCGCCGCCGATTGCGTAGCCGTTGACGGATGCGATCACGGGCTTGGGGACGGAACGGATCATGCGGTGCAGCCTCTCCATAGACAGCCCGATCCCCGTCCAGCTTGCCCCCGTGTAGCCCTCGCCAACGTGCCATTCTCCCATGTCGCCGCCCGTGCAGAAGGCCTTCTCGCCCGCGCCCGTAAGCACGATGACGCCTACCTCTGGGTCGTCTCCCCCTATTGTGAACGCATCGGTCAGCTCCTCGATCGTCTTGGGCCTAAATGCGTTGTACACCTTTGGCCGGTTGATCGTGACCGTGGCGATACCTTCCTTGATTTCGTACAGGATGTCTTCGTAAGACATAACACACCTCCCGTTGTCTACAGCTTTCCGTAGGACTTAAAGCGCAAGCGCTTCCTTGAGCTTGCCATCTTTCCATGAGTATTATACTAAGGTTTTTCTATTGTCCTACAGGTAGCCATGCCCACAGGGTGCCCATCCTGGTCATGGCAGGATGGGGCCAGACCCTGCTGGCCTTTCAAGGGCAGCTCAGAAGAAGACTCCTCTAAACGACAGGCCTGTCGTTTAGAGGGCACGAAGGAAGCCATCCTAGCCAGAGCAAATTGCAGCAGATTTGGAACTTGACAAGAAAAAAGGATAGGCTGAGACACTGGAGCACATGGGCATTGCATTCAAATGGTTCCTCGGAGGACATCTAGTTGCACACAGTATCGTTCCAGATCGGGGAACTGG
>WOZJ01000019.1 GCA_011620345.1 Nitrospirota bacterium | reverse complement strand
AATCTTTTGCATTATCCGGAGTAGCTCGAGGCTTTCAGCGCCGACGCAAGACGGGCGACACGTCTCCCTTGCGTGCCGGCGATGGCAAGCTCGGGTTCGCTCGGCATTCGGCTTCCATCTCCGACCACTGTCGAGGCGCCGTAAGGCGTTCCTCCCATGGGCTCTTGGAGGCTCAAAAGGGTTTGCTCGGTGTAGGGAACACCGGCCAAGATCATGCCGTGGTGAAAAAGGGTGGTATAGAACGATAGCAGCGTCGTTTCATGGCCTCCGTGCTGGCTGGCAGCCGAGGTAAAGACGCTGCCGACCTTGCCCACGAGCGCCCCTTTCATCCACAATCCGCCTGTTTGGTCCAAGAAATTGCGCATTTGGGCGCACATGTTACCGAACCTTGTAGGCGTACCAAAGATGAGCGCGTCCGCATCGGCAAGTTGCTCGGGCCTCATGACGGGGATGTGCGCGAACGCTTCCCTCGCCTTCTTGGCCCCGCTCTTTTCGAGGATGTCCTCGGGGACGAGCTCGGGCACCTGAAAAAGGCTCACCTCGGCGTCCTGAACTTCGCGTGCCCCTTTAGCCTGTCCCTCTGCGAGCCTGTAAATGTGGCCGTACATGCTGTAAAAAACAATGGACACCCGGCAAGTCATGAGAACCCCCTTTTCCGGAATTTGTGGACGATTTAGACTTTGATAGTGTACCATAGGATAAACGTGCTCATGCAAAAAACGTAGGTTATGCCCAAAAAACCTTCAAAATAAAAAAGAAGGATGAAGTGCGTGAGAAACTCGAAGCCCTTAGTTATCTTCGCAGTCCTTTCGCTCTTTTTGGGCCTGCCTTTCCTGACTATGGCAAAAGAGGCGAGCCTTTTAAGGCAAACCCGCGTCTTCCAGGCGGGCGTGGCCGCCGTCTGGGAAACGCTTGCGGCAACGCCAGGCGGAACCATCGAGAAAACGTTCTTGCTGGCCCCAGGCGCGCGGTTTGATTCGCTTAGAGTAGAGGGAATCGAGCTTGCCTCGTTAAGGGCGCTGACGGGGGAGGGGAATGGCGTTCCGTTGCTGTTTTCTGGCGACCGTGTTCGTGTGGAGATCAAAAACCTCGCCAAGCCCTACGAAGGGGTCGTGCAGAACTTGGACGGCTGGAGCTTTTCAAGCCCCGACCCCTTGATTCTCGAGCCAATCGAGCAAGGGAAGCTACTTGTCGTCAGGAACGAAGACATTGGCGCTGTCGAAATCCTTGAATTTGCGAAGGAACCAGCCTTCGAGCGTACGCGCTTGCTCGAGAACCCGCTGGCGATCTCGATCATCGGTCGCGTTCAAAACCCACACGATGTCGGCGGAGCAAACCCATCCTTGTCCTACTTAGCCTTCGATTCCCTTTCTTGGGAGCCTATCTACAGGCTTGAAACGCAAACCGGGCTGCTCGAAGCGATGGGCTTGCTCCGTTCTTCCACGGGGTTCCCCGAAACACGGCTTACGCTTGTAGTGGGATCGCCCAAGCTCGTTCAGGCGCCTATGTTCGCAAGGGGCCTGCAGCCTGCCGGAGTGGCCCTAGAAGCCCTTGCCCCACAACAAGAGCAGGGAGAGCTATGGGATTTCCCCTACGAAGGGTCGGTTGCGTTGAGGCCGAACGAAGCGCTTATGCTGCCGTTGTTTTCCGGAACGTTTGCCCTGGAGCCTTTTTACTTCTGGGAGGGAGACGGCGTCCTCTTGAAGCACCGGTTTGTCAACACACTCGGGTTTCCGCTTCCCCCGGGCAAGGTCGATTTCTACGAGCAGGGCGCGTGGGTAGGCCAGGATGCCCTCGGCTGGGTAGCGCCGAACGAAGAGGCCGAGATTGCATCGCGGTTTGCAAGGGATGTCGTGGTGCAAGAGCGCGTGCTAGAGGTCGTTGAAAAGCCTGAATCGAGTGAGTCCACGCTCGAGATCGAAGCGAAGAATCAAAAAAAGGAGCGGGTTGTCCTGGAGATTGTAAGGACGCTTCCTTACCGCGCAAACCTCTTGGAGGCCGAGCCCAAGCCAAGCAAAACGGAAGGGGCCGAGCTGACTTGGCGGCTCGAGCTTGAAGCGGGCCAGGCCCGAACCATCCGCTACCGCTTTGAGCAGCTCCTCCGATCCCAGAGCTTATAACCTGCGCGTGAGCTCTCAGGTCCTTGACAAACGGGTGACCGAGCCCATAAACGACGTCAAATTGGCCTAGATACCACCTCGCTTCCTCCTTTGGCCCCTACGGGAAGCAATGTTTCCCCGCTGGAGTTGTCCAGGTAGCTCTTAGTCTGGAGGTCGGCTCCCATAAACAAATTGTGGGATGCTTCATGCTCTCTCGCAGTCTGCCGAACCGATGGCCTTGGGGGAGGCTGGTCTTCTTTCAAAGCAAGCGAGCACGCCAACGCCCAGCAGGATTAGGAACGCACCGGCTGCCTGGGCCAGGCTTACCGATTCGCCGAGCCAGAGGTACGAAACGATAAGGACGCTCACTATTTCCAAGTGGGAGGCAGCGAACGCCACTCCTACGGGAACATGCCTAAGAAGACGAATCCATGTCGCGAACGCCCCCAAGTAACAACCAATTGCCAAGTAGACACCGGGCTCTAAAAACACGCGAGCCAGCCAAGCTGCACCCAGGCGCGCTGGGGATATGCTCTCTGCGGCGACCTTAAGCCCTACTTGTGCAGTGGTGTCGAAGCAAGTAAGTAAAAAAAACCCGAGGAGTAGGTAAGCCCGCAACACTTTAACTGACCCCAACGAGCGCCACGCCTGCCCCGATGAGCAAGGCGGCCACGATGCGCGGAACTGAGAGCGCTTCCGCAAAGAAGACCCTCCCGCCAAGCATGACCGCCACGATGTCGCACGAAACGATTAGGATGGCCTTTGAAAGCGGGACCAAGGAAAGAAGCGCAAGCCAGCTAAAAAACCGAAACATGAACGAGGCCACGCCAACGCCAATCCAAGCCTTGCCCGATGTCTGGGGCCCGTGTCCGAGTGGCCGTCTTGTCCCTAGGAGCGCGGCTTGCTTGAAGGCAAGATGGCCGATCGTGTTCAGCGAAACGCAGGCTAGCCAAAGCAGGGCAGGGGCAAGGTTCATCGAAGGGTGCTATTCAAACTTGGCCGCCCACCATCGAACGTTCAAACATCAAACGCGCCTACGGCCAGAAGGCAAGAGGCCTCTTGGATTACGGGCCAAGCCGAAGCTGGCCTGGCCACGCTTAGGCTTCTTTCGCAAAGGCGCCGATCCCTGTCAAGGCCTCGCCCAGGATGAGCGTATGCATGTCGTCGGTGCCTTCGTAGGTGTAGACGCTCTCGATGTTCATCATGTGGCGGATGGGTGGGTATTCGAGCGCGATCCCGTTGGCGCCAAGAAGCTCGCGCGAGATAGCCGCGCACTCTCGAGCAAGCGCCACGTTGACCTTTTTGGCAAGGCTAACCGCCTGGAAGCTTGCCTTGCCTTCCTGCATGAGCCTGGCAAGCCGGGCGACGAGGAGCTTGCCTTGCGTAATGCCGATAAACATGTCCACAAGCTTTTTTTGGACGAGCTGGTAGGAGGCGATCGGGGCACCGAACTGCTTACGATCTTTGGCATAGTTCAGCGCGGCCTCAAAACAATCTTCTGCAGCCCCCAAGGCTCCCCAAGCGATCCCAAAACGGGCCTGGGTAAGGCAGCTTAGCGGGGTCTTTAGACCCGAGGATTTTAGAAGGAGCGCCTCATCGGGAACGAAGGCGTCTTCTAGGATCAACTCGCCCACGTCCGAGGCGCGCATCGAGCCTTTTTTTTTGATTGTGCTGGTCTCGAACCCCTCCGTGCCACGCTCGATCAAGAACCCTCTTATACCCTCTTCGGTCTTTGCCCAAACGATCGCAAAATCCGCAATCGAGGCCTCCGAAATCCACTGTTTTCGTCCCTTGAGCACCCAGCCAGCCTGGACCTTCCTGGCCTTGGTCTCCATCGAGGCAGGGTCCGAGCCCGCGTTGGGCTCGGTGAGCCCAAAGCAGCCGATAGCCTCCCCCTTGGCTAGGGCGGGCAGCCAGCGCCGCTTTTGGGCCTCGGAACCGAAACGCCAGATGGGATACATGACGAGCGCCGAAATGACGGCGATAAAGCTCCTTAGGCTTGAATCGAGCCTTTCTGCCTCCTGGCATACGACGCCGTAATCGCAATAGCTCCCGCCCGGCCCTCCATCTTCCTCCGGGATGAAGGCGCCCAACATCCCGAGCGCACCCATTTTTGGCGCGAGCGCGCGCATGTCGGGCGGCGTCTCGGTATGGAAGGCCTCGAGAATCCCGGGACGGACCTCCTTTTCGAGGAACTCCCTAACCGAATGCCGTAATATACGTGAGGATTCCGGAAGGAGTCCCTCCGTTTGGTAAAGGTCTAGCACCGGCTAGAGATCCTCCAGGAGCATCGTGAACGTATGGTGATGTTCTTGTTCGTCCTCGAGGATATCCTCAAAGAGCTTTTTCGTGACGGGGTCGTTCTCTTTTTCTGCCTGCTCGAGGACCTTGATGTACAGCGCGATGGCCTTCTCTTCGTCACGCTTGTCCTGCTCGATCATCGCCTTGAGCGAGTCTCCGACCACGATTGGGGTGGTCTGAGTGGTCGGTACGCCGCCCAGATAATGCAACCGTTCGGCGATCGCCTCGGCGTGCTTCATCTCGACTATCGCGATTTTCCTAAACTCGCCTTTCACGGCATGGCCTTTGATACCCATCGCAAGCACGTGCTGCCACATGTACTGGATGGAGCCTTGCAGCTCGTTTGCGATCGCTTCGTTGAGAAGGCCCAAAAGCTCATCGGAAACGCGTTTTTGTGCCATGGACATCGAGAACCCTCCCAGTAAAGTTGTTAGAAAATGTAGCTAGGTTTGTATTCTTACACTAGCATGGCCCTTAGGAGTACCTCAAGGCTATGGGTTGGAACGTATACGGCCGATAAGGGATTGAACGTCGTGTGTCGGGGGCTCGCAGCGCGTTCCTCGGCAGAGGTAGGCCGAAGGCTTTTCGCTGATCGGCGAAAGGCCCTTTCGAAAAGGGGTGAGCGTAGCGATGTCACGCTCAAAAAAGCCCTCGGCCGTTGGCCTTAAAAGAACGATTGTCCTAGGCAGGTAGGCGCTCCAAAGCGCCCTCAGGAATGCCAGGGCTTCTTCGCTGGAAGGGTCGGTCGAGGCTAAAACCACCTCTGAACTCGGCCCGAGCGCAACATCCATGGCGCACAAAAAAGACGCAAACGCGTGCGGGGCCTGTTCTACCCAGGCCGCGGACCCCTGGAGCGCTTCTTTTGCCAAGCGCTCGTAACCAGGGTCGGCAAGGGCCATGGAGAGCTTGAGCAGCGCCATAATGGTCACGGCGCTGCCAGACGGCAGGGCCGAATCTTCAAGCCTTCTTGTACGAACAGGAAGGTCTTCGAGGCCTTTGGGGCTAAAGAAGAAGGTTGCGCTCGGGGCATCGAAGAACGTCTCGAGCAGCCGATCTAGTACCTCCCTGGCTTTCTTCAGGTAGGCCACTTCAAAGCTCGATTCGTAGAGCTCGATCAGCGCCCAGGCGAGGAAGGCGTAATCATCGAGGAATCCCGGGGCGAGCGGCCTATCTTTGTAGGCATGGAACAATTCTCCGTCCGGACTGCGCATGCGCTCCCACGCAAACCCCATCGCGGCCTTTGCAGCGTTGAGCAGGCTTTCGTCGTTCAGCACCCTTGCTCCTTTGGCGAGCGCGATGATCATCAGCGAGTTCCAGTCCAAAAGGATTTTGTCGTCGGTCGTTGGATGGGTACGTCCGTTCCGAAAGGCCAGCAGCTTTTGGCGGATGGCCTCTAGCGTCTTCCAAAAGGCTTCCAAGCTCATGTCGAGTCTTTTTGCGAGGACATCCGGCGGCCCTTGAAGGGCCAGCACGTTCTTGCCCGTTCTAGCCTGGTTGACGGGCTCCAAGAAGTTGCCTTCTTCTTTTATGCCAAAGATTTCCTTAATGAAGGCCGCCTCGCTTAATGAGAGGCCTTTTTCGATCTCGGAGGCTTCGAAGAGGTAGTACTTTCCTTCCTCGCCTTCCGAATCGGCATCTTGGGAGCTCCAAAAAGCCCCCTCTTTCGAGGTCAGGCAAGAGAGAACGTAGGAAATCGTCTCTTGAGCCGTCCTTGCAAACAAAGGGTCTTTGCTGACTCGAAAGGCCTCGATATAGGCGTAAGAAAGGAGCGCCTGGTCGTAGAGCATCTTTTCAAAGTGGGGGGCGCGCCAAGCCCTGTCGGTGGCGTAGCGGTGGAACCCAAACCCTAAATGATCGTAGATGCCGCCTAAGCGCATCTTTTTGAGCGTTTCAAGCACCATCAAAAGGGGTTTTTCCTCGCCCGCCCGGGCATGGTATCGAAGGAGGAAAAGCAGGTTTGTCGGTGAGGGAAATTTTGGCGCTTGGCCGAACCCGCCGAATTCAGGATCGAAGGCGTGTTCAAGCATAAGATAGGCCGAATCGAGCAGCTCTGGCCCGGGCAGTCGCTCGCTCTTGGATTCGGGGCCTTTTTGGAGTGCGTCTAGCACCTGCCTAGCTGGGGCAATCAGCCTTTCCCTTTCGTTTTTCCAGAGCTCGGAGATCCTTTGGGTGAGCTCAATAAGCCCAAGACGACCAAAGCTCGTATGCTTCGGAATGTAGGTAGCTGCAAAAAAAGGGCTCTTGTCCCACGTGAGGAAGATACTGAGAGGCCATCCGCCAGAGCCTGTAAACGCCTGGCAAGCGCCCATGTAGAGCTGATCGATGTCGGGCCGCTCTTCTTTGTCGACCTTGATACATACGAAGGCATCGTTCAGTGCCTGGGCCACCTCGGGGTCGTCAAACGATTCCTTTTCCATTACATGGCACCAATGGCAGCTTGAATAGCCGATCGATAGGAAAACGGGGCGATCGAGCCTCTTGGCATCCAAAAAGGCCTCATCGCACCAAGGCCACCAGTCCACGGGGTTGGAGGCGTGCTGCAACAAGTAGGGGCTCTTTTCGTGTATGAGGCGGTTTGTCCTAGCGGCCATAGCGTTCCTCCTTCCAGGGGTCGCCGTGGTTATGGTAGCCTACCGACTCCCAAAAGCCGGGGGTGTCATGCTCTACAAACTCCACCCCCGTCACCCATTTGGCGCTCTTCCAAAAATACAGGCGCGGGACGACGAGCCTAACAGGATAGCCGTGCTCCGGTGTAAGCGGTTTCCCGTCGTGAGTGAGGGCAAAGAGCACATCCTCGGCCAAGAACTCTTCCAGGGGGAGGTTCGCGCTGAACCCGCCAAACGCGTGCACGAGGACGAAGCGGGCATTGGGCAGGGGCCTTGCGATCCTCGCAATCTCCTTGGTGGCTACGCCCTCCCAGAGGTTGTTCAGCCGGCTCCAGGTAGTCACACAGTGGATATCAGAAGCAACGCGAACCCTGGGGAGTGCCAAAAATTCTTCGAAGCGCAACTCTTTGGGGGTCTCCACGAGCCCAAAGGCCTTGAAGCTCCACCCAGCCGGGTCGATCATTGGGACAGCGCCGTGATGCAAGACGGGCCATTGTTGTGTAACCCTCTGGCCCGGCGGAACCCTGTCTTCGCGCTGCGTATCCGGGCTTTGGATGACGGGAGCTTCATTCATGGTCGTTTCCTTTTTTGAGTGGCTTTGTCTTCTTTTAGTGTAGCCGCGGGCAGCAACCCTGGCAAGCCGCCAAACTTCCGCCTTTTGCTTGAGCCC
>WOZJ01000007.1 GCA_011620345.1 Nitrospirota bacterium | reverse complement strand
AGGGATTCACGCAGGTGTATGACTTAATCGGCGGAACGACCAACTGGACGGCCGCGGGGTTCCCCGTAGCCTACTAAACGCAAGTGCTTGAGGCCAAAAGGGGCGCTCCTTAGGCCAAAAAGGGGAGAGGAGAGAATGTCTGAGGGAAACGTTTCGCGAAGAGGTCTTTTGATGGCCGCAGGGGTGATAACAGGCGGGGCTTTTGGGTTGGGTAGGCTCTTAGGCCAAGATGGTATGGCGCAAACCCTGGAGGCGCCCAGAACGCTCAGACTGCCCTGGACTTTAGGCTCTTACCGCTTTGATCCTGTTGCGATCCGGCAGAGCGCGTACGAGAACTTTTATGAGGGAGAGTGCATGTTCGCCGTGGCGGCAACACTCGTTAGGGCTTTGCAGGCCGATATCGGAGCGCCTTTTACGACGCTTCCCGTGGATATGTACCGCTACGGCGGTGGGGGCATCGCCGGATGGGGAACGGTTTGTGGCACGTTGAATGGTGCTGCGGCCGTACTAAACCTCGTGGGCAATCCATTGACGTATCAAAAGCTCATAAACGATCTTTTCGACTGGTATTCCAAGCAGGAATTTCCAAGCACGGACCATGATGCCTACGCGAAATACAAAAATCAACCCAAGACGGTTGCCAAAAGCCCGATATGCCACATCAGCGTCACCACATGGGTCAACGGTGCAAGGAAAGAACGGCCTTCGATCACGGCACTCAGCCCTGAAAGGGCCGACAGGTGCGCCAAGGTTGCCGGAGACGTGGCGTTTCATGTCGCCAAAATGATCAACGATGACTATGACGGGAAGTACTTAGCGACTTATGAGCCTTCAGGAGAATATTCGGCCTGTGTTACTTGCCATGTCGATGCCCAGAATGCGTACAACTTGAACGTCAAGGCGCAGATGAACTGTACGACATGCCATGTAGATATCGAGAAGGTCGATTGGTCGAATCATCCTCCTAGAGGCCTATAGAAAGGAATGTTGCCCTGTAAAAAAATGGAGGTTTACTGTGCCATGAAACCACCGGGTTTCAAGAAGAAGCTCCTTCTTTCAAGTATAGCGATCGTTCTTTTTAGCGGGCTGTATAGAGTAGGCCCTCTTCATGCTGCCTGCGGGTCTTCGGTGAGCTCTTGCAAGAGCTGCCATGAGATCCAAAAGCAAAAGCCCGTCTCGAACCAGGGCAAATGGCATGTAGACCACGCCAACCTCGATGCCTGCGATTACTGCCACGCCGGCCAGCCGGGCGCGACGGACAAGGCCAGGGCGCACCAGGGCATGGTCAACCCGTTTGACGACCTGCAGTTCAACTGTGGCTCGTGCCATCCGAGCGACTGGCAGCAAAAGGCGGCCAGCTACGGGGCCAAGTAGGCAGGGTTTTTGCTTGGCTTGAGGCCTCTGGGCCTGAATTACTTGCGTGAAAGTTCCGGCCGGGGCGTTTTTACCCCGGCCGGAACTTTCTGAATACCCGAAGGTTCGGATGTTTGCAAGGCGGAACCTTGTAAAAGCCCTTTTGGCCTTGCCCGCATTGGGGTTTTTGAAGCTCGTTTTAGGCTATCTTGGCTCTAACCCAGAGGGGAGGGTACCCGAGTTCGAGGAGTTCGACCTCACAAAGCCCCAAGGAGGCGAAGAACCCCTTCTCGGCAACCAAGGGCTCGCTTGGCTTGTGCGCGACAAAAAAGGCTCCTATGCCCTTTTGAACCGCTGTAGCCACTTGGGGTGCCCTGTTCGTTTTGTTCCGCTGGAATCCTCGTTTTCATGCCCATGCCACGGGAGCGAATACGATCTAGGGGGTCGGGTGCTCAAAGGGCCGGCCGTCAGGCCCCTCAAGCGCCTAAAGCTTTTTAAGGTGAGCGAAGCTCGACTTAAGGCCGGGCTGACCATCGAGGCCGGCCCGGAGTTTCGCCTATGAAGGCGCTGGGCACAAACCGAAACGGGATATTCGGGTTCTTGGCGCACATCCATCCGCCAAAGATCCCAAAAGACGCCGCGGGGCTTTGGCCCACTCTTTGCTTAGGTGGGCTTTCCTTCGGGTTTTTTGTGGTCTTGATCTTCACGGGATTTCTTTTGATGCCCTTTTATAAGCCAGGATCGCCAAGCGAGGCCCTTGATTCGGTCTTGACGATCGAAGAGGCCCTAGCCTACGGCTCTTTCCTAAGGAGCCTGCATTTCTTCGCGGGCCAGCTCATGATTATCGTGCTCGTTGGCCATACGCTGAGGGTGCTGGCCTCGGGTGCCTTTGCCCCGCCGCGTCGGGGGAACTGGCTCATCGGCATGAGCCTTTTGGTGCTGACATTCTTTCTAGATTTCAGCGGCTACCTCTTGATCGGCGATGAAAGGGCAATGGATGCCTCTAGGGTGGCGTTCGGGCTTTTGGGGGAGGTTCCCTTGCTGGGCGGAATCTTCCAAGCCCTCGTTTTCGGTGCCGACCCCGTAGGCCAGGGCGCTGGGCTCAGGCTCTACGCGCTCCACTGCGGGGTGTTGCCTTTTTTGGCGCTCGGGCTGTGCGCATGGCACTTTTACCGCGTGCGTCGGGATGGCGGGGTCAGTCGGGGCCTATGAAGGGTTTTATCCCAAGAAGAGAACTTCTTAGGCGAGAGGGAGCCGTATTCTTGTTGGCTTTGGGGCTTTTGGCCCTCGCTGCGGCCCTTTTTCCTTCCGGCTTGATCGTTGGCGGGCCCCCTCAAGGCGGAGTTGCCCCAGCGCCGTGGATTTTCGTGGCGATCCAAGGGCTCTTGCTGATCTTTTCGCCCTTTCTTGCCGGGGTTTTCCTGCCTATGCTAGCGCTTTGCTTTCTTGTTTTGCTGCCATACTTTCCGATGAGAAGACATACGGCCATAAAAGGTCTTGGGATCGGTCTCTTGAGCTTTTGGGTTTTAGCCACGCTCTTTTTTAGGCTTTGGTTTTCTTGGCCTTGAGACGGTTCGCATGGGCCGTAAAAGACGCCTGGAGGCTTGTCGCCATCGTAGGCGTTGTCCTTGGTGGGGCCGCGCTCATTCTTGTCTTTATCAAGGATGCCATGCAGCCCTGGAGACGCTTTAGCGCAGAGCCAATGACGGTCGTGCCCACGCTTACAGGAAAGCCGGAGCGTTGCCTTACCTGCCATTTTGGAATCGAAGAGATCAGCCCGGCGCACCCTACCCGGGCGTTTGGCTGCGTGGTCTGCCATGGAGGAAACGCTCTTGCGCTTTCGAAGCCACGCGCCCACAAAGGGCTTCTTGGAAAAAGAAACCCGGCCACCCTTGAGGTTCAAGAAAAGACCTGCGGGAAAGAAGGCTGCCACGTAAGGTCCGATAACCCTTCAAGGAGCCCGTCTGCGAGCGTACCCTTGACACTCATGGCCACCAAGGCCTCCGAGATCGCCAAGGCCGCGTTTGCCCTGGGCTGGCAAAAAGACGAGCTTGCCCGGTTTGGCGTAAGCCCAGCCCGAGAGGCCCTCGGACTGATCCCAGAGATCCGAGAAAAACGCATGCTTGCAGCCAGTTCGCTCGCACCTTTTCGGCCGGAGGACAACCCGCAAAAAACGCGCTTCGTAAAGAACTGCCTGAGCTTTTGTCATCTCCATACGGGCCATGATTTAAAAAACACCGACGCCAGGCACCTTTCAGGCTGTGCGGCCTGCCATGTCCCCTTTCGGCCAAGCGGCCGCTATTTGGGGAAAGACAAGGCGATCAAAAAGAACGAGGCCGGCCATGCGCCCTACCACAAAATGACGACGGCCATCTCGTATACGGCCTGCAATGCCTGTCACAACCAAGGGGTTCACTCCTTGAGGCTTGAATTCTTCTACAGGGCGGACATTCCTAGGCCGGCGATCACGGACCCCAATGCGGACCGCTGGAAGGCTTACTACATCCCCCAGGCCCAGTTCGCCCGCTGTGAGGTCGAGTTAGAGTGCATCGACTGCCATACCCGCACCGAGGTCATGGGCGATGGCCACCTGACGGGCAATAAGGACGCGCTCCAAAGGGTTCGCTGCAAGACCTGCCATGGGACAAAAACCTCGTTGCCCGCGCTCCGAACGCTTGCAAGCGGGGCCGATGAGGCGTTTTGGGTTGTGAGAAGCTACAGGAGGGGTTTTCCTGCCCTTAAGCTAGGAGACCGTATTGGAATAACGGATGCTAACGAGCCACTCCCCCACCTAAGGGAGAAAAACGGGCAGGTGATTCTGCATTCGAAGGCCCACGAAAAGCGTTGGAGGGTTCCGCTTGCAACCCATAGCCGCTGCGCCCAAGAGGAAAAAAAACAGCGCAGCCAAGATTGCTACCCCTGCCACGACGCCTCAAGGCACCGAAGGCAGGAAGGACGCTTTGCCCGATAGCCACGGCAACCACCTAGAGAACACCGAAAAAACGGCATGCACCGGAGAAGTTTTCGGCCTAGCCACGGGGAGGGCCCTCCCGGGAAAACCAGCGCCGTTTAGGAGGCTTCTGCCTCCTAAGCCCTCAAAATGCCCCGCCTTGCGCTGCTCGCGAAAAAAAAGAGGCTAGCCGAAGAAGACCTTCGCAACCTCGAAGATCTTCTTGTCGAGCTTTTTAACCTGGCCCGTGGCTTCTTTCAGCGGAACATCCGCAATCTGCATCCCTCGCAACGCAGCCATATGCCCGAACTTGCCTTGCAACACGAGATCTGCGGCGAAAACCCCGAACCGGGTGGCCAGGACACGGTCAAACGCCGTCGGAGTCCCCCCTCGCTGGATGTGCCCCAAGACGGTAACCCGGGTTTCATAGCCTGTCTGATCTTCGATCTCCCGCGCCAGGACGTTGCCGATCCCTCCAAGCTTGACATGCCCGAACTCGTCCATCCGGGCGTCTTGAACGACCAGCATGTTCTTCTCGGCCACATCGCCAAACTTGGCGCCTTCCGCAACGACGACAATGCTGAAATCCCGGCCGCGCTCGTGACGCTTTCTTATGATTCTGACGACCTCTTCGAGCGAAAACGGCTCTTCAGGGATAAGGATGGCATCCGCCCCGCCCGCGATCCCAGAGTAAGCGGCGATCCATCCGGTATAGCGGCCCATCACCTCGACGACCATGACCCGATCGTGCGACTCGGCGGTCGTGTGGATTCGATCGATCGCCTCGGTTGCGATGGAAACGGCCGTGTCGAACCCGAACGTCATGTCCGTACCGGAAAGGTCGTTGTCGATCGTCTTTGGGATTCCGACGACCTTCACCCCCGCCTCGAACAGCTTCGAGGCCACGCCGAGCGTATCCTCCCCTCCGATCGCTACGAGCGCTTCAATGCCTAGGCCTTCCAGGTTTTTAACGGTTTTCTCCAGCCCACCATCATGCTTCAACGGGTTTGTCCTGGAAGTCCTAAGGATTGTTCCGCCTCTGGGCAGGATGCCCGCTACCTCGTCCACGCCCAAAGGCATGGTTTCTTTTTCCAATGCCCCCTTCCAGCCCTTGAGAATGCCGATCGTTTCGATGTTCTCGGGAAGCAACCTACGAACAACGGCACGGATGGCGGCGTTTAGGCCTGGACAATCGCCTCCGCCGGTTAAAATCCCCACACGCTTGGGCATACAGAATCTCCTGTTGTTTCCTTAGGCAAGGCTATCGTCGTCAAACTCTCCTTTGGCCCTCTCCAAATTCTACAACGCACCCAGGAAACAATGTCAAGGCCGAGAAAGTTTTGCTATGATCAAAGGAGCCTCCAAATTGACATAAACATAGGCGAGAAAATCGATGAATCGGCCTTCCTACGGCGGGCTAATGCTGGATACGATGCTGGGAAGGCTTGCAAGGTGGCTTAGAATCCTCCGTTTCGATGCCCGCTACTACCCAAAAGGGCCAGACGAGCAGCTTGTCGCGCTCACGCTCCGGGACAGTCGCGTGCTGGTTACGAAGGACCGGCTCCTTACCCTACAATGCCCTCCGGTTGCATTCTACCTCCTCCATTGCAACGTTGTCCGAGACCAGCTTCTCGAGATCGCCCCGCTGCTCAAATTTCTCGAGCCGAGCAGGGTTATGGGAGGCCTTTGCACCGTATGCAACGCCAGGCTCCTAGTTGCTCCAAAACGAGAGGTGATCGGCCGCATTCCTACCCATGTCGCAAGGAACATGGAACGCTTCTGGACATGCCCAAGCTGCGGGCGCGTATACTACCAAGCAAGCCACCAAAGGCTTATGCGGCGGTTCTTGGAGGACCTAAACGGCTTTGCCCGCTACCTGGAAGGCGATTGATGGAGGCCATACGAACGGAGACGTCATGAACGCAAAAGAACTGATCCTGCTCAAAGAGGCGTTGCTTCGATGGAAAGAAGAGCTCCTCGAAGGGGCGATACAGCTTTCTCAAAAGGGCCAGCTTGATCCGGGGCAAACTTCCGATCCCACAGACCGGGCCCAGATCGAGGATGGACGGATCTCCATTTTAAAGATCAAGGACAGGGAGCGAAAGCTCATCAAGAAGATCGACGAGGCGCTCGAGCGGTTCGAGACGGGTACCTTCGGCCTTTGTATCCATTGCGGACAGGAAATCCACATAGAAAGGCTAAGAGCCAGGCCCGTCACCGATTTGTGCATCGAGTGCAAGGCCGAGCAAGAGCGCAACGAAAGGCCGTGAATCGGGTTTTAACCCTGGATTCCACTCGAAAAAGGCATTGTCACACCAAAGACGTTCATCCCTATGCTGGGGCTTGGCAAGGAACAATATATACGATACAATGTGCACTATCAACTTTATCCATCAAGGAGTCCGAGCTTTAAAAAGGCTCTTCTGAACAAGGGGGGGTATGGTGCGCGCTTACAAGACGCTGCGAGAAAGAGTGGTCGAGGCAATCAGGGAATCCATCGTCAAAGGACAGCTCAAGCCGAGCGAACGGCTTACCGAAGAAGAAATGGCCGAACAATACCAGATCTCGCGTACTCCCGTGCGCGAAGCCTTCAGGGAACTTGCGGCCGAGGGGTTCATCGACATCTACCCCCACAGGGGGGCCGTCGTCTCAAGCTGGGACGAAAAAGACGTCGAGGATTTCTACGAACTAAAAGCGCTGCTGGAGAGCTACGCCGCTAGGAAAGCCGTGGACAGGCTGACGGAGAAGGATCTTCAGAAAATGGAGAAGCTCAACGAGCAGCTCGAACGCATGGCCGGCAAAGAGGACTCCGCCGCCGTCCTCAAGGCCCATAACGAGTTTCACTCCGTCTTTGTCAACGCCTGCGGAAACGACAAGATCGTTCAGATCAACGAGCAGCTTGTGAGACAATACAGGCGCTACCGCATTGCCATTTCGCTTACCGAGGACGGCAGGGATACGTTCAAGACGCACGCCAAGATTATAGAGGCCTTTCGCAAGAAGGATGCAGACGAAGCCGGTCGCTTAGTTTGGGAGAACGCAATGGAAGGCGCCAGGGTCTTGACCCGGGAGCTGCGCAAGAAAAAAGAACATATCCCGGCCGTGCAGGGCAACTCTTCTGATGCCTCGGCAAGGTAGCCGTTTCGCCCTAAAGGTAGCGGCGGGCGCCTTAATCACGTCGCTTGGGTTCAGCCATGCTTATGCCCAGCAGGCGTTGGGAGGCTCGCAGGCTAGGCCTGCCGGGCCCGCAGGGGTCCAACCCGCGGGCTTTCCTCAAGGAACGGGGGGCTACACGTTCTTTGCCCCGCAAGGGCAGGAGCCCTCGTTGGGTCCGCTCCCTCTCTCCCAGACGTCGCCAGGCAGGCACACATGCGGCGGGCTGTGGGACTTCCCTTGCGCTTGGTACGTTTTTCCCTAAAGGTAGGCCGGATAAAGGTTGTCACGGATAAAGC
>WOZJ01000021.1 GCA_011620345.1 Nitrospirota bacterium | reverse complement strand
CTCCTTCGATAGCCGGGCCTTTCCAGGCCCGGCGGGCGTGGCCATAGCTAGGCGGGACAGGAATGTCCCGCCTATCGTGCTCTATCATACGATGGGCCGGAATAAAACAATTAGTCAGGCCTGCACTCGAGCTCTTTTGGGAGCGAGCCCTCGTTGCAGGGAGAGCCTAAATAGATGGTCTGGCCTTTTTCCGAAGAAGCCTTGAAGATGACCCTGCCAGGCACTCCTACGCAGGTCGCCCCGTCAGGAACGTCCCGAGTCACGACGGTTCCCGCCCCTATCCTTGCTTCGTGCCCTACCCTTATCGGTCCCAGCACCTTGGCCCCGGCGCCAATCACGACGCCGTTGCCGATCGTCGGATGCCGCTTCCCTTTTTTCAAGCTCGTGCCGCCCAGCGTCACACCTTGGTACATCAGCACATCGTCGCCAATCTCGGCCGTTTCGCCGATGACCGTACCCATGCCGTGGTCGATAAAAAAGCGCCTGCCGATTTTTGATCCCGGATGAATCTCGATCCCCGTCATGAACCTTCCGAAATGCGACAGCAGCCGAGCGGGCAACTTTACGTTCCATTTCCAAAGGGCGTTGGAGATCCGGTAAAACCAAAGGGCATGAAGCCCGGGGTAACACAAGAGCACTTCCAGCACGCTCCGAGCGGCAGGGTCTTTGGCAAAAACCGTCCGAACATCTTCTTTCAGGCGGGAAAACATGCGCGGTCCCCCCTATTGTTGCGTGCAACAGTCCATTGAGTGCGGCGGTCTTAAGCCTTCTTCCTAGCTATACCACACTCTTCCATAAGAACAAAGCCTACTCACCGCTCCACAGCCCTAAGGATACAAAGGCGCTCCCAAGAGCGCGCATGTCTGCTCGAACCCCATCATCAGGTTGAAGTTCTGGACTGCTTGGCCACTCGCCCCTTTGGCCAAATTGTCGATGCAGGAGAACCCGACGAGCTCTGGATACCCCTTTACGTTTACAAACCCGATGTCGCAGAAGTTAGTGCCTCGTACGGCGCTCGTTTCCGGCAGCACACCACTAGGCAGAAGGCGGATGAACGGAGAGCCTTCGTAGCAGGCTTGAAACGCCGATGCGATCTCGGAGAAATCCATGGCACGCACAAGCGGGACGTAAATCGTAGCCAGAATTCCGCGATTGATGGGAAGCAAATGGGGCACAAAACGAAGTGGAACCGCTTTGGCCCCCAACCTATCAAGCACGTCGAGCATTTCAGGGGCATGACGGTGGACAAGCGGGCTGTACGCCCGAAAATTCTCGTTGACCTCTGAAAATACACCCTTCTGGGTGGGTTTTTTGCCCGCCCCAGAAAACCCAGATTTCGCATCCGCTACGATCGGCCCTTGCCCAATAAGGCCCTCTTTTACCAGGGGATACAAAAACAGGAGCGTTGCGGTGGCATAACAGCCTGGGTTTGCCACGAGTCGCGCGTTTTGGATGGATTCTCCGAAAAATTCTGGAAGGCCGTATGCCGCCTCTTCAAGCAGCTCGGGGCATGGGTGCGGACCGTAAACAGCCTCGTATCCGCCTTTCGTCCGAAACCGAAAATCGGGGCTTAGGTCAATAACACGGATGTCCTTCTTAAGGAGTCCTGACACAAAAGGCGCGGCGCTTCCTGCGGGCAGCGCCAAAAAGGCTACGTCCACCCCCTCAAGCAAGCTCTCCTCGTAGGCCTCAAAGTAAAGCCCTTGAAAATGGGCCCAGGGCCCGCCCAACGTCTCGAGCGGACCGTATGGGGGGTTTTCTCGAAACAAGCGGGAAATCGTTACGCCTTGGTGCCCGCTGAGCAGCCGAAGAAGCTCATAGCCCGTATAGCCGCTCGCCCCAAAGATGGCAACCCGTACCGGCCCGCGCGTCAAGCCAAGCCCTCCAAGGGTTCTAACGCTTGGAATACTGGAAGCGCTTCCTTGCGCCGGGCTGGCCGTATTTCTTGCGCTCTTTTTCTCTTGGGTCGCGGGTCAACAGCCCTTCCCTTTTAAAGACCGGCCGAAGCTCTGGGTTCATGAGCACGAGCGCCCTGGCAATGCCGTGCCGAACCGCCTGCGCCTGGGCGGAAACGCCGCCCCCCCCGACGTTCACGGCGACGTCGTAAATTTCCTCACGCTGAACGATCCGTAGCGGAGTTTTGATTGTATTCTGGAGCATCGCCGTCGGGAAATAATTCTCGATCGACCTACCGTTCACCATGATTTTTCCCGCGCCTTCTTTTAGGAACACCCGCGCGCTCGCCGTCTTTCGCTTTCCAACCGCATGTGAGAGCATGGCCATTCTTTCTTTTTCCTCTCTTCGTTAAAATTTCAGCGGATCGATCTTGACAGGCCCTTGCGCCTCGTGGGGATGCGTTTCCCCCGCGTACACCTTGAGCTTCTTGAACATGGCCCGCCCGAGCCGATTCTTGGGAAGCATCCCGCGAATGGCATGTTCGAGCACCCTCTCCGGATGAACCGCCAACACATCCTGGAGCACCCTTTCTTTGATGCCCCCGGGATAGCCGGAATGGCTGTAGTATACCTTGTCTGTCATCTTTTTTCCGGTTACGCTCACGCTCGAGGCGTTGATTACGACAACGAAATCCCCAGTATCCTCGTGGGGGGTGTAGCAAGCCTTATGCTTCCCCATGAGAATACGGGCAAGCCTAGCCGAGAGCCTTCCTAGGTTCACCCCTTTTGCGTCCACAAGATACCAGCCCTGCTTCTTTGTTTTCGGCGTCGCAAACTCTGTCCTTACCGTTTCCATGAACAAACTCCTAAAGCGTTTAGGTTAACCTACTTATGAAACATTGGTCATGGGTGCTTCGAGCATCTTGACCCGATTGCCCCACAGTAGCTCGACGTATCGAAGCGTGTGCTCCTTGTATTCGGGATCCAGCTTCCTTCCGTCTCCAAAGTATTTCAACACAAGCGTGCCGTCGGGTTCGACGTCTACAATCTTGATGACCGGCAGGCTGTTTACGCCGATCCAGCGGATCAACTCTTCGCGTACGTCCTTCCAGCCCTTATCGTCTGCAACCTCCTTGATAACCACCTCGCTCGCCCCTTTCTTCTTGTAGGCGAACATATGGAGTCGCTCCATAATGTCACGGGTCAAGAACTGACGAACGAAGGAAACGTCCCGATTGGCCTCCATGACCGAAAAGAGCCCCTCCAAACCCATCCGGCCTTCCAAATCCTGCCAGATGGAAAAGCCAAGCGCGTAAGGGTTGACAGTTCCGAGAGAGGGCTGCACGATCCGGTTGTGAAGCTTCAAGAACTCCATCTGCATATCGAACGGCAACTCCAAAGCGTTCATTATACGATAATGCCAAAACGTTGCCCAGCCCTCGTTCATGATCTTCGTTTCGATCTGCGGAAGAAAATACAGGGCCTCGTCGCGGACGATCGTAAGGATATCCTTCTGCCAGGGCTCGAGCATGGGGTTGTGGTCCCTGATAAACAGCAAGATATCTTCCGCCGGTTCTTCCACTTTTTTCCTGGGCTTCCACTCCTCAGGCTCGGAGGGGCCTTCTTCGAGGAGCAAGATCATGCGCATGGTATTGAATTCTAAGGCCTTGGCCGCGTCCAGAAATTTCTCGACCTTCGAAATTCCGTATGTATCAATAAAGCCATTGATCCGTCTTGCATGCACCTTGAAGCTTGCGAGCGCATCCTGCGGGTATGTCTTCTTGAACACGTAGTTATGCTTGAAGAAATTTACATGCCCCAAGACGTGCGCCATCACCAAGACCTGGACAGCCAAGGGGTTATCCGCCATTAAGTAGGCGATCGCAGGGTTTGCGTTGATGACCATCTCGTAGGGCAAGCCCCCCACGCCGTAGGTGTAGCTCGTGTTGATCACGTCGTAGGCCTTACCGAACGACCAGTGGTGGTAGCGAAACGGAACCCCCGAGTAGGCCATTCGGTTGATCATCGTCGCATGGCCGCACACTTCGTAGACCACCTCGTAGTGATCGAGGCCGAATTCCGCCGCCTTTTGCTCGACCTTCCTGGCGTAGTCTTCGAGGTCTTGCTTGGTATAGCTAGGCATAGACCTCCTCGGCGCCCTTCGTCTTGTCGTTTTTGATGACCTTCCGAAACGCGTTGTAGATGTCGAACTTGTTCTTGATTACGGCCGTAGAGAAGTTGGGGCAGGAAGCAAGCGCGTTATGGTACAGGTGGAGGATCTTGGACGAGCCGGAGTAGTAAAATGCATCCTCGGCCAAGTCGATCTCGCAGAAGCCGACTAGGTTGGCAATTTGACACAGCTCTTTCATCGACCGAATGCTGCGCTCGTTGTCGTTGACGAAATTGTCGCCATCCGAGGCATGGAACACGTAGATGTTCCATGCGCTCGGGTCGTACCTTTCATGCACAACCTCGAGGACTTTATTCTGGCCCGAGGAAAGGTACGTCCCCCCGTCTTCACCCTTGGTGAAGAACTCGACCTCTGAGAGCTCCTTGGCTTCGGTCGTGTGCGCGATGAACACAACCTGGATGTTTTGGTATTTGAGCTCCAAGAATTTGTAGAGCAGGAAGAAAAAGCTCCTGGCCAGGAATTTCTTGGTGTTGTTCATCGAGCCCGAGGTGTCCATCACGCAAAACACGACGGCGTTCGAGTGCTTTCGCATCCTCTCCGTGCGCTTCCTGAAGCGAAGGTCATCTTCAGTGAAGGAGAACTCTTCATCTTCCATCCGCCCTTGCGCCGCTTTTCGCTTGAGCTTCTCGACGACCGTCCGCTTCTTGTCCAGACGGACCATGATGCCTTTCTTTCGGACCCCCTTGAAGACGACGTCGCGTTTGGATTCGACCTCTTTGAGCCTTTGTTTGACCATGTTAGGCAGCATGAGGTCGTCAAACAGGATGTCCGTAAGCTCCTCTAAGGTAATCTCCGTCTCGTAGTACTCGGCGCCCTTCTGATTGCCAGCACCCTGCCTGCCGAGCTCATCTTGAACTCCGCCCTTCTCGACAACATCTCCCCGCTTCTCATTGCCGGACCCCTGCCCTACGCCTGCATCGTCCCCGTAGACAAACCGATACTCCTTCATGCCGCGGATGGGAACCTTGAAGACCTTGTCGCCGCTTTGGCCGATGATGGACTCCTCTGCCACGATGTCCGCGATGTTTTCCTTGATCGCCTCTTTGACCTTTTCTTTGTGCCTGGCCCTGTCGGCCGCGGTCGGGTCTGGCCGCTCGTCGGTTATGGGGTCTTGAAAAATGGCCATTGGCAGCCTCCTCCTATTCCGTCATTCCGTCGTCCAGAGGTTGTTGGCCGCGTATTTCAAAAGCGATTCGGCGCAGTGTTCGCAGTAGCCGCTCTCGATCATTTTGGCAACCATGACGTTGTACTTCTGCTGCTGCTCCTTGTCGCGGATCTTCGCCTTCGTCACGATCCTGGAAAGGTCCTTGACGCTCGCCATAAGCTTGTTCTCGACGGCCTCCTTCAAGGGTTCGTAGCTTCTCCAGGCTACCTTCTCGTTCTTCCGGAACATGCTCATCAAGTAGGCCATGACGTCCTGACGGAACCCCTTGGCCGCCTCGCCCACAATTCCGATCTGCTCCTCGATCGAGCGCATAAAATGCTCGTCCGGGTTGACCTCTTCTTTCGTAACCGGGTCTTTGAGCTTGGTCTTGTTGCAGAACGCCTCGATATGGTCCACGTAGTTGTTGAACAGCCCCTCGGCCTGCTCCTCGTAGGCGTGGACGAATGCCCTCATGATCTCCCGCTCGAGCTCCTTTAGGTACTCTTTGTGGAGCGTATCGGTAAGAAGCGTCAAGTAGCGCTTCTTCTCCTCATCCGCAATAGTAAGCTGACGAACCTTCCGGATCAGGACGTCCCGAAGCTGCAAGGGGTTGATACATTCGTGCTCGCTTTCAACGATCGCATCCGAGATCGCCTTCATGACGAAGCGCGTCGAGATCCCAGAGAAACCTTCCCCTTCGACATCGCGCTTGAGCTCCTGGACGGAGACCTTCTTGACCTTGCCCTTGTCAATCACGTCCTCTCCGTTGTAAAGCTTCATCTTGGTCAGGATGTCCACCTTGTTGGTCTCCTTGAGGCGGGAGCACACGGCAAACATAGAGACGAAACGGATCGTCCCGGGGGCAATGTGCGCCTCAAAGTGGCTTTTTTTGATATATTTCTGATAAATCCGTACCTCCTGGTCGAGCTCCATGCAGTAGGGAATCTCAATCTTGACGATTCTATCGAGAAGCGCCTCGTTCGTGAGCTCGGACTTAAACTTGTTCCACTCGGCAAAGTTCGAGTGCGCCACGATCACGCCGTCAAAGTAGATCAGGTTCTGCTTTCCGGGTGCGGGGATGACTTTTTCTTGCGTGGCCGTGATGATCGTGTGCAAATACTCGATCTCATTCTTAAAAATCTCGATGAACTCGATCAAGCCACGATTGCCTACGTTGAACGCGCCGTTGAGGCGAAGAACCCTTGGGTCATCTTCTGGGTACTTGTCGATCTTGGAGATGTCCACGCTTCCGATCAAAACAGAGGTGTCCTGGTTGTTCGGGTCGACGGGCGGGACGGCCGCGATCCCGATACGGTTGCGCTTGGAGAACGAGACAAGCCTGACGGGAAAACGCTCGTACTGCGAATCGTACTCGTTCACTAGCCGCCAACGGCACACGGGGCAAAGGTCGCCATCGATCTTGACGCCGAGCTCTTCTTCGAACTGCCCGCGCAGGTGGCGGGGCACGAGATGCAACGGCTCTTCATGCATTGGGCAGCCGCTTAGGGCGTAGATTTGCTCCCGCTCCTCGAGCGCGGATTTGAGCTTTTCGACAAGAGAGCTTTTGCCAGAGCCCACCGCGCCCACCAGGTAGAGCATCTGGCGGGCTTCCTCACCGCCAAGACTTGCCGCGTGGAAGTACTTGACGATCTCTTCGATTGCCTTTTCTATTCCGAAAAACTCGTCCTTGAAGAAGTTGTAAACACGAACTTTCTCGCCGTAAATGTTTCGGACGCGAACCTCTTTTTCTGGGTCCAAGGTCTCGTAGCCATCCCGGCTGATCATTTCGTAGATTCTCTTGTGGGAGAGCTTTGGAGTGGTGGGGTCTTCTTTGACAAGCTCGAGATAATCCAAAAACGTACCCTCGAACTTTTCTTTTCTTTTGCGCTCCCTATCTTTTTGGATGAGATCCTTAAGGTCCATGCCTATTCCCCCTACGTCTTGGTTGTCCGTTACCCTCGGGCGGATCCCGCCCTGGCCCTGCACCTAAGACCCATGCAACAAGGACATCATAGGCTCAAGGCTAGAATCTATCTTCTTTTCTCATTATACTATAACCTCCCTTCATGTGCGCCCGTAGCTCAGATGGACAGAGCGAAGGACTTCGAATCCTTAGGCCGCAGGTTCGAGCCCTGCCGGGCGCGCCATAGTCAAGAACAGGCGAGGACGACCGCGATAGCCACCAGAGGGTCGTGCGTGATGGATAGCTCGAAACAAGAAAAACCTTGAAGACGCGCATGCTCGAGCGCTTTCCCGTAGAGCACGAGCATGGGTTTCCCTAGGGGGTCATGGATGGTTTCGATTTCCCGAAACCCAATTCCATCACGAAACCCTGTACCAATCGCCTTGACGAGCGCCTCTTTGGCCGCGAACCTGGCCGCAAAGTGTAGCGAGCTGGTTTTCTTTTTTTTAAGGCAATACTCGACTTCTGCGGGCGTGTATACGTGCTTGAAGAACCTCTCCGCATGGCGGGATGCCAGCTGTTCAATGCGCCCTATGCTGACGACATCAACCCCTATGCTCCACTTCATCACGTATATTTTAGCATAGGCATGCAACCGGCAAAAGCGGGCAGCCGCCCTCCGATAGCCCAAGACTTTCCAGCCCCGGCGGGTACGGCCATGCATTTAGGGG
>WOZJ01000037.1 GCA_011620345.1 Nitrospirota bacterium | reverse complement strand
CCCAGGGCATTCCGGTACTCGAGGGACATTTCCCCGCCTCCGACCTCTTGAAGGCAGATGCTGTTTACCTTCTCAACGCGCTAAGGGGACTCATGCCCGTGGAACGAGTCTTTTGAACCTCCCCACGGCTAAAGCCGGGGGATTCCCATTCTTGTTACGCTGCCGGTTGCCCGGCAGCTTGGCGTACTGGGTTCAGGGCCGGTTCATGCGGCCCGCCCGTTGGAGCATCAAGAACCAACGGGCAGCACATCCCATACCAGTCCCGGATGTTCATCGCGGCATTGGCATCGGCGTGCGCCTTGTATCCGCAACGTGTGCAGACGTAGGCGTGTTTATGGCGTTTGTTAACGGCACCGCAGCGGGCGCACGACTGGCTGGTGTAGCGAGGACAAACCTCATCCACCGCCACGCCCGCTGCCAGGGCCTTGTAGCGTACAAACGTTTCCAGTTGATAAAACGGCCAGTAGTCTCGATTCTTTCCGGCATCCGCCTTGGTTGATTTCCGTTGTTTAGCGGAATTTCGGATACCGGAAAGGTCTTCTAAACGAATTCCGGCGTTCAGACGCTTGGCTAGTGCAACCAAATCCTTGCTGATGCAGTGGTTGAGGTGCGTGACAATGCGCTGCTCGCGGTGATTGAGTTTTTTGATTGCGTTGTGCTTCCCCATAGACTGGAGTTTCTTTCGGCGTTCGGCGAATACCCGGCGGACATGCCGGATTCTCGCCGCTTTCCAGAAAACTACCGGACCGTCCGGGGTCGCGGCCGCGACAGGGATGTTCTGCCCCCGATCGACACCAATCCAGCGGCCTGAATCTCGTGCGTCGGGAACGTCCATCGACGCTGAGATCAGGGCATACCAGATTCCACGGCTCGATCGTAAGAGCTTAATACTTCCCGCCTTGGCGGAACCATCTTGCAATTTGATCAGTATGTCCCGATGGGACGCGCTGTGTACTTCCAGGGGAATCCGTTTTCTGATGTTCCGCAGCAACCCGAACGAGATGCTGAACGTGTCGCCGACGCTGTGTAGCGTCCAGTTCTGGTTGTTGGTTTCGAGCGGAAGGCGTCGAAAGCGCTTTACCTTAGTTTTAGCGGTGGCATTGCGGATAGTTTGGTTTATCCATGCCGACCCTATTTCTACGGACGCGAACGATTTACTGGTCAGTTTACGTTGATCTGCTTTCGGCATCGACAGGATGGTGTTGGCAACCTCGGTATTCAACCGTTCCAGACGCAGAAACGCATCGGCCTTGACTCGGTTTAGCCTCAGAAACGGAAGTTTCAGTGTTTTGGTTAGTGTTGCCATAATTAAATATCATCATTTCTTGCGGGATAATGCAGGGAAGGATAACGCCTTACGGCAATTTTTGGTAAGGGCGGATTGCTTCGGCGCGATCCAGCCACTTTAGGGAAAGCTACGTAAGGACTTGTTTTAACCGAATGAGCCCGCCTGCGTTCAGTATGCGGAACTCTCGGGGGGAATGTGCACGGAATCTAGCGGCTCGAACAGCGTATAGTCTGCGGTAAACCTTAGCTTAACCGTGCCCGTAGGCCCGTTCCGGTGCTTGCTTACGATGATCTCGGCGATGTTCTTCTCTTGGGTGTTTTTGTTGTACAGCTCGTCCCTGTAAATGAACGCGATCAGGTCGGCGTCCTGCTCGATCGCGCCGGATTCACGCAAATCGGCCAGCATTGGCCTTTTTTCCGTGCGCCCCTCAACTGCGCGGTTTAACTGAGAAAGCGCGATCACCGGCAAATCAAGCTCCTTGGCGAGCGCTTTCAGCGAACGCGAAATACCAGAAATCTCCTTTTCCCGGTTCTCTGGGTGCCCAACGCCTTTTAGGAGCTGAAGGTAATCCACAATAATGATCCCAAGCTTGTGTTCCGCCATCATCCGCCTGGCTTTGGCGCGGACCTCCAAGACACTCAAGCTTGCCGAATCGTCGATAAACATGGGAATCTTGGAGAGCCTTTGGGCGGCCTTGATGATCCTCCCCATCTCTTCTTTGGCGACATAGCCCTGACGCAGCGCCCCACTCTCAACCCTCGCCTCCGAACAGAGCAACCTTAACGCCAGCTGGTCGGCGCTCATTTCCAACGAAAAGAGCGCCACGGGGAGGTTGCACATCATGGCGGCATACCGTGCGACGTTTAGACAAAAGGCCGTTTTGCCCATGGAGGGCCTAGCCGCAATAATGATGAGGTCTTGCTTTTGCAACCCGCCCGTAAGCCTGTCGAGGTCGATGAATCCTGAAGGTATGCCGACAAAGAGGTTCTTGTTCGTCAGGGCGGCCTCGATTGTGCCGATCGTCCCTTCGAGAACTTCGCCCACGCTCCGAAAAGAAGGCCGGATTCGAGCGGAAGAGGCGCCAAAGAGCGTATCTTCCGCTTCGTCTAAGAACTCGTCCGCTGCTCCTTGGTAGCGAAACCCCCTTTCGGCGATCTCCATGCTCGCAAGGATCGTCCTTCGGATGAGTGCTTTTTCTTTCACAATGCGGACGTAAGCTTCCGCATTTTGGTAGGTTGGGACCGCCTCCGCAAGGCTTGCGATATACCCCGCCCCTCCGACGGCCTCAAGTTCCTTCGCTTCCAGCAAATGGTTGGTGAGGGTTACGAGGTCAATCGGCTGGCTCATTTGGAAGAGCCTCAGCATCGCGGCATAGATCCTCCTATGGGCTTCTTTATAGAAATCCTCTTCCTTGAGGCTTTCGATCAGCGCGTACAGAGCCCCGTCCTCGATCAAAACGCACCCCAATGCCGATTGTTCGGCATCGATACTATACGGAAGCTCCTTTTGAGCCATACCTTCAGCCCCTTAAGCTGTACCCCTACTCAGGCTCAACCATGATACGAACCGTCGCCGTGATATCTTGGAAAATACGAACCGTCGCCTCGTGAGCCCCTATCGTTTTGATTGGCTCCTCAAGCAGGACCTGCCTTCTGTCTAACTCAAACCCCTTGGCCAGAAGGGCCTGCTGAATATCTTGGGGCGTTACCGAGCCGAAGAGCTTGCCTTCATCGCCAGCCTTTTCTCGAAACGCGAGCTCAAGGCCTTGAATTCTACCTGCAAGCTCGGTAGCCCTCGCCCGCTCTTTTTCGACCCTACGAAGCCGGGCTTGGAGCTTTTTCTCAATTTCCTGAATCTTGTCCGGCGTCGCTTTCCAGGCCAGTCCTTTGGGAAAAAGGAAATTTCGAAAGTATCCGCAGCGCACATCGAAAACTTGGCCAACTTTGCCCAACTTCTCGATGTCCTCACGGAGAATGATTCTCATGGTTGCCATTGTCTTCCTCCTTTTATAGAACGCTCTACTTCAGCCTTCGGTACCAAAACGAAGCGCCTTCGCCCTGCCTTGTATATCGAGCCATACATCCAAAAGGCCGATAAACACGGAGATTGCCGTCAAAGGAACAACGAGAGCATGCATCAGCCCAACCGCCACCTTCAACGCAAACGGCAATCCAAGACGCTCGAGAACCCCAAGCACCAGACAAAGCCCTCGGAAAAAAAACACACCCACCCCAATAAGCAGGCAGTTCAACGCAAACGCCTTCATGGGCTCGTACTGGATCAGGAAAAGCCCGAACCCTCCCCCAAGAAGAGGCCAAACCCATGCATCGGAAAAATGGATGCCAAGTAGGCCTTCTTGGGGCATCTTTGCATTGCCGAGATGCACAAGAAGCGCTAACGCCGCAAACCCTTCCCAAGAAAACGTGCAACAAAGAAGTGCCGGGAACGAAAGCCCAAACCACGTAGCAAAAGCCTTTAGGTTTTGCTCGGGCAGGGACGCCTCGTTTACGCCAGCCCCGGCTCGAACCATGCTTTCCGTGAGGAACGCAAACGGGCTCTGATAACCAACCTGGAGAGCATACACCCACAGCGCGGCGAACATAAGCAATGTCATCATCGAGCAGGCAAGGCAAAGCGAAGCGAACCCTACCCCCCACTTTCCTACACCGAAGGCCATGCATCCTCCCAAAAGAATCAAGGCCACGCTGCTCACAAAAACCTGCGTTGCCCCTAGAAGCGCCAAAAGCATGCCTCCGAGAACCAACGCCACCGCCGTACCCATCGTCAATCCGCCTCTCAAAAAAGCGGCCGCTTGGGAGGCGACGAGAACAGGGCTCAACAAAAGGCCACCAAGAGGAGCATAATGCATGGCAAGCGCAGGGACAGCGCCCAACCCGGCATACAGCGCCGCTTCTCGCAAAAAGCGCATTGGCGAAATTTAGGGCATAGACTGGGTAAACGGCAGAATAGACAACACCCTTGCACGCTTGATAGCGGTGGTTAGCTTTCTTTGGTGTTTGGCGCAGGTGCCCGTAATCCGTCTAGGGAGAATTTTTCCCCTGTCTGTAATGAACTGCCTTAGCTGCTCTTGATCTTTGTAGTCGGCACTAAGCGTACTCTCCTTGCAAAATATGCAAACTTTCCGCTTTAGGAAGCGCCTTCTGGAAAAAATAGGATGGGCCATCTTAACCTCCTTCGTTCTTAACTCGCTTCGTTAGGTTCTTGATCGGCATCGGATTCTCCGACCCCCGCAAGCTGCCTTAAGGGTTTAGCCCTTAGCTCTTCAAGCTGCTCAGCGCTGATTTCGGCTTCGCCTTTGAGCATCACGAAGAAACGTAGGAGTTGCTCCGTGATTCGAAAATTACGCAGCAACTCGCTTACCGATTCCGGCGGCAAGTATGCCCTGCCTATGTAGCGATGTCCTCTTGTCTGACTCCGAACCTCGTAAACCAGCCTCACCTTGTCCGGCCCTTCTAGGTCAAACAAAACGCCGCCGTTCTTAGAGATCAGATCTACGAGCCGCTTTTCAAAATCGGCCAACTCCTGCTTACCGAGCTCAGGGTTGACCACCAAGAACAGTTCGTACTCGCGCATCAAACGCTCCTTAGTATGGGTTGTTAGACGTTAAAACGAAACGTAATGACATCGCCTGGCTTGACGATGTAATCCTTCCCCTCGCTGCGGACTAGCCCTCGTTCTTTCAAAATGTGCTCGGAGCCAAGCTCAAGAAGGGCTTCGGCCGCCATGACCTCGGCTCGAATGAACCCACGTTCAAAATCAGAGTGAATCTCTCCCGCGGCCTGCCTAGCCGTCGTGCCCCTGGGGACCGTCCAGGCGCGGACTTCTTTAGGTCCAGCCGTATAAAATGTGACGAGACCGAGAAGGTCGTAAGCCATTCGGATAAACCTAGAAAGGCCGGGTTCTTGAAGCCCATAATCTCGAAGCCACTGCTTACGCTCCTCCTCGTCCATACCAGCAAGCTCTGCCTCAAGTTTCCCGCAGAGAATGAGAACGTGAAAGCCTGCTGCCGAAAGCCCGTCGATTTGTTCGCGTGTCCTCTGTCCAGGCTCTGGCAGGTCACGCTCCGAACAGTTGAGCAAAACGAGCGAAGGTTTGACACTCAACACGTTGAACGCATCCGCTTGGGTGAGTACTTCCGCAGGCAGCCCCCGAACCTCGCTCCGGCTCTTACCCTCTGCAAGCGCTTCGTAAAGGATAGACAGGTGCGTTTTTTCTTCCAGAGCCCCTTCCGCCCCCACCCTGGCAAGCCTTTCAATTTTCTCGATCCGCCTCCCCAATACCTCCAAGTCGGCCAGCAAGAGCTCCGTTTCGAGAACTTCGAGGTCTGCTTTTGGGTCGATCGCACCGCTTAGGGCGACCACGCTCGGGTCTTCGAACGTACGCAGAATATAGGCGATCAAATCCACGTTACGGATATGCCCCAAAAACTGGTTCCCCAACCCCTCCCCTTTCGAGGCGCCCTTTACCAGCCCCGCAATATCGACGACTTCGAGCGTTGTCGGTATGACGCGTTCGGGCTCGTACAGGGCGGCAAGTCTATCTAGGAGAGGGTCCGGAACAGAAACAACTCCCACGTTCGGGTCGATCGTACAGAAAGGGTAGTTGCCAACGAGGGCCCCTGCTGTCGTAAGCGCGTTGAAGATGGTCGACTTGCCCACGTTGGGAAGCCCAACAAGGCCTACACGAAAACCCACTCAATTCTCCTTAAGCCAGAAGCGGCGCCAAAACAAGCGAAACGATGCTCATCACCTTGATCAAGATGTTCATTGACGGGCCGGCGGTATCCTTGAACGGGTCTCCCACCGTATCTCCAACCACGGCGGCCTTATGGGCATCCGAGCCTTTGCCGCCAAGAAACCCTTGCTCAATCAGCTTCTTGGCGTTGTCCCAGGCACCGCCCGCGTTTGCCATCAAAAGCGCAAGCAACACTCCTGCCAGGGTAGCGCCGACGAGCGTTCCCGCCAGTGCCTTAGGGCCTATCCCAAACCCGACGACGATCGGAGCCGATACGGCGATCAAGCCAGGCAGAACCATTTCGAGGAGTGCCGCCCGGGTGGAAATGTCGATACACCTGGCTGTGTCCGGCTTGACTCCCGGCCTACCCTCGAGCAGCCCTGGGATTTCGCGGAACTGCCTTCGGATCTCTTCGACCATGCGGAACGCAGCACGCCCTACGGATGTCATCGTAAGTGCCCCGATCAAGAATGGGATCGTCCCCCCTAAAAAGAGCCCGATGATGACCTCCGGGTCTGTAATCTGTACGTTCAGCGGGGCTCCTTGCCTTGCCGAAACGCTTTGAGCGTACGCCGAGAACAATGCCAGTGCTGTGAGCGCGGCAGAGCCGATGGCAAAGCCTTTCCCTATTGCGGCCGTCGTATTGCCTAGCGCGTCCAGGCCATCCGTAATCTTGCGCACCTCCGGCCCGAGCCCCGCCATTTCGGAGATACCGCCCGCGTTGTCCGCGATCGGACCGTAAGCATCGACGCTCATCGTGACGCCGATCGTGGCCAACATACCGACTCCGGCAATACCGATCCCGTATAGACCGGCAACGGCATGGGCAACGTAGATGGCCCCGCAGATCCCTAATACTGGAAGCACTACACTTTCAAGCCCGACAGCGAAGCCCATGATGATGTCCGTTGCGGGCCCCGTCTGGCACGCCTTTGCAATCTTTACAACCGGCCCGCCGGAGGTGTAGTGCTCCGTCATCACGCCAATCAGCATTCCGGCAAACGTCCCGGCTAGCGTAGCCAGGAACACGCGATTGGACACGTCAACTTGGTCTACCACAACGTATGCCAGCACAAAGAATACCGCGGCCCCAAAAAAAGTAATATAACGGAGCGCCTTCTGAGGGTCTATCCTCCTTACAAAACGCATGCTCAGGATTGCAAGGATAGAAGCAATAAGCCCGGCCGCAGCGAGCAAAATCGGCAAGAGCATCAAATGAGGCTTCGAGCCGAGCGCGGCCGTCTTGGAACCCGGGATGGCGGTGGCCCCGATCGCGATCGATGCGACGATCGCGCCGACGTACGATTCAAACAGGTCGGCCCCCATGCCGGCCACATCCCCTACGTTGTCCCCTACGTTGTCTGCGATCACTCCGGGGTTCCTTGGGTCGTCCTCTGGAATCCCGGCCTCGACCTTTCCAACAAGGTCAGCACCTACATCGGCCGTTTTGGTATAAATCCCGCCGCCTACCCTGGCAAACAAAGCGATCGAGCTCGCCCCCATTGCAAACCCACTAATGGCGGGCTGTGTGGAGATGTCCTGCCCATAGAAGATGAAGAACAGCGCGACTCCTAAAAGTCCTAGGCTCGCTACAGCAAGGCCCATGACCGACCCCCCCAAAAAGGCAACCTCGAGCGCCTTCGCTTGGCCCACATCTTTGGCCGCCGCCGCCGTTCGAACGTTGGCTTCCGTAGCCGAGTACATTCCCGTAAATCCGGCAAGGATCGAAAAGAGCGCCCCTGCAAGAAAAGCAACCGCCGTATACAGGTCGATGAAAACCGTCAAAAGGGCGAACACGGCCAGGACGAACCAGGCAAGTACAGAATACTCCCGCCTCAAGAACACCATTGCCCCCGTTCGGATTTCAGAAGCTATGGAGATCATCGCGGCCGATCCCGCAGGGAGCCGCCGAATGCTCGTTAAGAGTGTAAGCGCAAGAATGATCCCAACAAGCGCAACGGCAAGGGGCAATATCGAAAACGCCTCGAGCATGCCAGTACTCCGATTTACATCAATCAAATAAGGTTAAGCAAGTATTTTTCTGTGGAAAGTCTCTTGAGCCTTCGCCAGCCCCTCGTCAATCAGAACACGAACTCCGATTTGAACCTGCCCGATAAGATCGGGGAGCCTTGCAAGCTCCTGCCTCGAGAAAGGCTCCAGTACGTAGGGTACGACAAGGCCTTTTTCGCTCGGTCTTCCGATCCCTACCCGAACCCTGTAAAAATCCTTCGTTTTCAATGCCTGCATGATTGAATTCAACCCTTTGTGGCCTGCCGTACCGCCGCCAAAACGAAATCGTACTTCCCCATATGGAAGGTCCATATCATCGTGCACGACGATAAGCCCCTCGATTGACAATTCCCGCTCCATTAGGAACGGCTTGACCCCCTGGCCCGACAAGTTCATGAACGTGAGCGGCTTAAGAAGCCAAACCTCATCGTCCGCCAACAAAAAAGGGCCGGAGTAGGAAACGTTTTTGGCCTTTCTCCATGCCATCCTGAGATCCTTGGCCATCCCCTCGACCACTTGAAACCCTACATTATGCCGCGTCAAGGCATATTCAGGGCCCGGATTCCCAAGCCCTGCCAGCGTCCAACGCATAGGCTATTCCGTTTTTGTTTCCTCGGAAACCTCCTCTTCGGGGGTCTTTTCGGCTTCTTCACGCGTCGGCGAGGCCAAGGCAATGACGGCTTCCGCAGGGTCCTCTTTGATGCGAAGGTTTTGTGCCACGGGCAAGTCAGCGACGTGTAGAACATCCCCGATCCGCAGGCCCGAAACGTCTACTTCAATCGCCTCAGGAATGTCTCCCGGCAGACACTCGATTGTTAGGGCATGCTTCATCACTTCTAGGACGCCATCGCCTTCTTTGACGCCTATCGGCTCTCCAGCGGTTCGAATGGGCACCCTGGTTTCTATCATCTCGTCCATCCGCACAACGTGAAGGTCCACATGGAGAAGGTGCCTCCCCAACGCATCCCATTCAAGCTGCTTGAGCAAAACACGTAGCCCTTTAAGTGCGGAGTCCATCTCGGAGGAGCACTTAAGAAGAGTGCTACCCTCCCCTTTTCTCTTTTTTAGGACTTCCTCGATGGACTTTTTCGAAATCTGCACGGGCTTAGGAACAAACCCTCTTCCGTAGCATACGCCAGGAACAAGCCCTTGTCGCCTCAAGGCATTTAGTGCCCCTTTCGTCGCAATGGCCCTTGGCTCGACTTCCAATACCTCTGTTTCCATTCTACCCATTCCTCCAAACGGTTCTTTGACGCTCTAATCGAACAGTGAACTGACCGAAGCTTCCTTATGGATGCGCAGGATCGCATCCCCTAAAAGCTTTGCAACGGACACAACATGGATTTTTTCGACCCTTTTGGCTTGGTCTTTAAGTGGGATCGTGTCGGTTACGACAATTTCTTCAAAAGAGCTCGCCGCCAACCGTTCTACTGAGCCTGCCGAAAGGACAGGATGAACCAGAAACGCGCTTACCGAGCGTGCACCATGGTCGAGCAACGCATCGGCGGCCATACAAACGGTCTTTGCGGTGTCTACAATGTCGTCTATGATAATAGCCACTCTACCCTGCACGTCTCCAATAATACGCATTTCGTCAATCTCGTTTGCCCTTGGACGGCGCTTGTCGAGGATGGCAATCGGACACTCGAGCCTCTTGGCAAACGCCCTTGCCCGCTCCACGCCGCCGGCATCTGGGGAAACGATTGTAATAGGGACTTCTTTGTAGTTCTCCCTAAAATAGGCAAGAAGTATAGGCCTGGCGTACAGATGGTCCACCGGAATGTTAAAAAACCCTTGAATTTGGCCTGCGTGCAACTCGAGTGTCAGCACCCTTTGAGCCCCCGCCGTGACGATGAGGTCGGCGATGAGCTTGGCCGTAATCGGCACCCTCGGTGCCACCTTTCGGTCTTGGCGCGCGTAAGCGTAGTAAGGGATGACCGCCGTGATTCTCTTGGCGGACGCTCGCTTGAGGGCATCGATCAGGATGAGAAGCTCCATAAAAGAGCTGTTGACGGAATCAACAAGCGACTGAAGCACAAAAACATCCATTCCGCGGACATTTTCTCTGATCTCGACAAAAATCTCCCCATCGTTGAACGTTCCCACCGTTGCGTCCCCAACGGCCACCCCGATGTGCCTACAAATGGCCTCAGCAAGCTGTCTGTTTGCGTTCCCAGAAAAAACCTTAAGCCGCTCCATCCCAAGACTTGCCCCTTCTTAGGAAATCATTTACACAAAAACCCGTACAGCACCTAATTTGTAAGCATATACCCGGACCCGAACCACCATTGAACGCAATGTGGTCGGCCTTCAGGGGGGTATTCAGACTGGCAGCAAGCACCTCAATCTGTATTACTATATGTTGTTGGACAAAACATGTCAATTCATCGAAAAATTCGAAGAAATCATTGTAGTTTTTTTATGAATTCTATGAAACAATATTATCAAATAGTCGAGCCAAAGGAAGATCATCCGTGTCTATCTTAGAGCTCTCTCGTCTTGAGGTCGAAGAACGTGAAGATCTCCTGAAGCTCCTTATTCCCGACAAAATATTTGAAAGATATAATATTTCTAAAAAAACATTACTCAACGAGCATGGAGAGAGGGCTGTCCATTTCTACTACCCCGAATCTCATTACTGGGTTTCAATCCGGGTAAAGAGAAGATTAAGCGATAAGGACTGTATTCTTGAGTTGGACCTTGAGCATACCCCAACCCACCAACTGGAACTTTCCTTCATCATGATCAACGACCCGGATAGCGAACGTTTTTTTCTTGACATTGATGAGTTAGGTAAAAAAACAATTTTTGGAACCGTAAGGCGCAACATTAAAGAAGAGATTAAGGCTATGGAGGCCGGGCTTGCCCCTTTCCAAATTCGAAGAGGGTTAGGACTTTTCAAGGTGTTCAAGCTGCATCTGGAGACATTTGCAAAACAACTAAGCTACCAAATGATCTTTACCTATCCTCTGGGCTACCACAACGCCATCCATTACGAACGTCACGGGTTTGGATACGTTACACGAAAGGCGTGGATGGAAGAGATCAACGCACGATTCCATGCGGGGGGAGACCTTTATGAGCAGCTTGACGGATCCACCCCCTTTCGTCGTAAAGGAATGGAAGCAACACCCGTAGGCCGTAGCTGGGCTATCTACGACGGCATTCTTGGAGAACCCTTTCGGGATGTCAAAATGGTCAAGGTCGTGGGGAAAGATTTTCACATCTGCACATTTACCCCTTAATTAAGGAGATCGCGTTGGATCCAAAGCGGTTTGGATTTTTGATCGATCCAATCTATGAGGCCCATGAAACCGAGGAAGGGCACCCTGAGTGCGCTCAAAGGATTCGAGCGATTCAAGCCGGTCTTGATTCCCACCGGTTCGGCCCGATGCTTAAACGGTTTCACGCTGACTCGGCAGACATGGACGCAATCCAACTCGTACACTCCAAGGAATACATCGAGGAATTCCGGAGCGCCTGCCAAAGTGGGCTGAGCTACTTTCATTCTTACGACAACTGCATTTCGGAAAGAAGCTTCGAAGCCTCTTCTCAAGCCGTCGGAGGGATCTTAAAGCACATTGAAGCAGTCATGGCCGAAGAGATTGATAGCGGGTTTTGTGCAATCCGCCCCCCAGGACACCATGCCGAGCGGACCAAGGCAATGGGGTTTTGCTACTTCAACAACATCGCGATCGCAGCAAGATACCTCAAAAGCCGCTACGGTATAGAGAAGGTTCTCGTTGTCGACTTTGACGTCCACCACGGGAATGGCACCCAGCATATTTTCGAGGAAGACCCGAGCGTCTTCTACTTCAGCATCCACGAACATCCGAGCTTCCTGTTTCCAGGGACAGGGAGGCGGAGTGAGGTTGGCATCGGAACCGGAAAGGGTTTTACGCTCAACGTCCCCATGCCCCCATCTACGGGCGATGACCGAGCGCTGCCGGCGTTCGACTATGCCCTCGAGCAGATAACGGAGGTTTTCAAAGCGGATTTCGTCCTCGTAAGCGCAGGGTTCGATGCCTACGAGCACGACCCCTTGGCTCATCTGAACTTCACCGAAAAAGCCTATGAGCATTTTGGCAGGCGGATAGGGGTATACGCCAGGGCATTCTCCAAGGGCAGAGTGCTTTCCGTACTCGAGGGCGGTTATTTCCTTCCAGAACTCGGAAACCTTTGCATGGCCTACGTCGAAGGGCTTGTGGATGCTCTTTAGCAAACAACAAAATGCAGAGAAGATGCAAGACGAGAAGAGGAGCGAGCAATGTTTGTTTTCAACTGGATGACTTCTACCCCCGTATGTATCAACACGCAAGACGCCTTGCTGAAGGCCGAAGAGCTAATGAAAACCCATCAAGTAAACCAAATCATGGTTCAGGAGGCGGGTAAGCTAGTAGGCATCTTTTCCGATAGGGACCTACGCGATGCCAAGACTTCCTTGGTCTACATGTCTAGCTTTCAGGGCAAAACGCTTAAGGATTTGATGGAGGCCGCGCCCGTCGTTTCGTTTATGACAAAAGACCCTGTCACGCTCTACCCAACCGATACGCTTGAGGATGCGCTGAGTATCTTCAACACCCACAGGTTCAACGGGCTGCCCGTCGTCGACGAAGATGCCCGGCCTTTAGGGATCCTTACCAAGACAGACCTCTTAAGGGCGTTTGAATGCGTTCTTGGGGTCAACAAAAATACCTCTAGGATCGAAGTACTCGTTGCGGATAAAACCTCTGATACGATTCGCGTTCTTGAAGCGGCAAGGCGCTTGGGCGTCGAGGTCGTTAGCCTACTGTTCGAAATGGTTAAAAAGGAATCTCCTCAGCTTGTCCTTCTCCTTCGTCTTGCCACAATCAACCCCCTGCCTGTTCGGGAAGCACTGGAGGCCCAAGGCTTCGAAATTTTGGATATTCGCAAGTATTGGCTCGAACTAGAGGCATTCGACGAGGATCTCGGATAGGTCCTTGACCTTTATCTCCTCCTCGAGGTTCTTGACCTTGATGGCGTCGTCGAACATGAACACACAAAACGGGCATGCTGCGGCAAGAGTCTTTCCTCCCGTAGCAGCCGCCTCTTCGATCCGCTCGTGATTAATCTTTTTGCCGATGTCGAACTCCATCCATGAAAGCCCGCCTCCGCCGCCGCAGCAGAACGACTTTTCCCTACGCCTCTCCATTTCCCTTATGGGCGACTTGGCCACGGTGTGAAGCAACTCGCGCGGAGCGTCGTACACTCCGTTGTACCTGCCAAGGTAGCACGAGTCGTGAAAAACGAGCGATTCAGGAGTTTTCTTCCCAAGCTTGAGCCGGCCTTGCTTTAGCAGGTCCCTTAAGAGCGTGCTGTGGTGAACCACCTGGGCTTGAAACCCGAACTGCGGATAGTCATTCTTAAGCGTGTTTAAACAGTGAGGACAATGGGTCAAGATCTTCGAGACATTGTAGCGCTTGAACGTCTCGATGTTCTCTAGCGTGTTCATTTGGAATAGGCCCTCTTCTCCGGCCCTTCTTGCCCATTCCGCCGTACATTTTTCTTCCGGCCCCAAGACGGCGTAGTTTACGCCCGATGCTTCCAAAAGCTTGACCATCGAGCGTGCAATCTTTTGGTTCCTCGGGTCGAAAGAAGCACTGCAACCGACCCAGTATAGCCATTCGAAGCCCCCCTCCGTTTCCGCGGCAAGGGGGACGGAAAGCCCCTTGGCCCAAGCTAGGCGATCCTCGTTCGGAAGCCCCCAGGGGTTGGCGCTGTTGGTGGTTCTCTTGAGGCTTTGACCGAGCGTAGATGGGGTTTGCATCTCGAACACGAGCGAGCGTCTAAGCTCAAGGATAAGGCCCATCTGATTGATTTCTACAGGGCATGCCTCGACGCAGGCCTTACAAGTCGTGCACGACCAAAGCACGTCATCCGTAATGACACCGCCCGCCAAGGGCTTATCCTCGCCATCACCTTCAAGCATCGCGCCCTTTAGATCGAGAACAACGCCCTTAGGGGAAAGCGGCTTTTGGGTAGCGTAGGCAGGGCAGACCTCTTGGCAGCGGCCGCACCGCGTACAGGCGTCCAGGCTTAAGAGCTCTTGTTTAGTAAAATCGCTTAGGGTGTTGTATCCGATAGACTCGGCGTTCTCCAAGTCGATATAGCTCGGCATCCCGTATTGTTTGGTTTCAAACGGGGCAAGAAAGACGTTCAAGAGCGAGCTGAAGAAATGAAAGGCCTTTGTGTAAGGAAGGACTGCGATGAACCCGAGCGAAAGGAGGCCGTGAACCCACCATGAGGCCTTATGAAGGCCGTGGAGAAGGGCGGGGTCTGCCCCTCGAAGCATCTTGGCCGCACTAAACCCGACGAAGGACACACGCTCGAACTCGGGGTAGGCCTGAAACGCCACGCCACCTCCTGCGATCCTTAGGATCTCCGTTGAAAACCCTGTAATGCCCAAAAGCAGGAGCATCCAGAACAAGAAGTGATCGTCCCATTTGTAGCTTAATCCCTTAGGGTGGAGTCCGTAACGCCGAACCCCGAACAGCACAAGCCCGCCAAGCAGGAAAAGGCCGAAAAGATCTAAGGTCCAAGAGTATGCAAGATAGAAGTCCCCGTAGAAGAAGCGAAGCGGTGTGTCCTCATCGATGGTCAGGATCACCGTCCCGATGAACAACACCACGAACCCCCAAAAGACCAGAAGGTGCGCAAACCCCCTGTAGGATTCTCTGAGCAGCTTTGCCTGTCCAAGGACTTGACTAAAAACCCTCAAGAGTCTTTCGGGAATGCGGTTCCATGCAAACAGCGCATCCCTGCCTTGCATCCATCGTCTCGCTTGGGCATAGAACCCGTACACAAAGACGCTGATCGTCAGCAGGCTTAGCACGTAGAAAACGATTCTTTCGGCTAAGGAAAACCGGAGGAACACCTCCCTGGTTACGCTCTCTATGGGCTCCATGACCGCCTATATCCTTTCGGTTTTTAAAGACGAATACGATCAGGCACTTTTGACCTTCTTCAGCTCCCCGATCATCTCTGGCACGGCTTTAAAAAGGTCTGCTACGAGTCCATAGTCGGCTATCTCGAAGATCGGGGCCTCTTCGTCTTTGTTCACGGCCACGATCACTTTTGAATCCTTCATGCCGGCCATGTGCTGGATCGCACCGGAAATTCCAACCGCGACATAGAGGTCTGGCGCGACGACTTTCCCCGTCTGGCCTACTTGATAGTCGTTTGGACAAAACCCGCTGTCAACTGCAGCCCTCGAGGCGCCGATGGCGGCACCAAGGGTATCGGCTAAAGGCTCGATGATAGAATGGAAGTTTTCAGCCGATTTGAGCCCCCTGCCCCCAGATATCACCCGTTTGGCCTCCGTAAGTTTTGGCCTTTCTGACTTGACTTCTTCGAACTGCACAAACTCAGCCGTAAACGGCAAGGATATTGCAAACGGCCCCACAGGAGTGATTTTAGCCTCTTTTTGCGCCTTAGGAGGGGTATCGAAGGCCGTTGGCCGAATGGTAATCAGCTTGAGGTCACCCTCTAGCCTAACCGTTGCGATTACACTGCCAGCAAACATCGGCCGCTTGAAGCGATCGGGCGCAAGAATCTCTAGGACTTCGTTGACCATCCCCCCCCGAAGGCGTTCGGCAAGCCGTGGGAACAAGTCTTTAGCGAACGTCGAGGAAGCCCCGATGAGAGTATCAAACGGCCGGGCCTCCAAAAACTGGGAGATGGCCTCTGAATACACCTCGGCCGTATAGTGGGCAACCTCCGGTTGCTCTAAACTAAAGACTTCGGCAAGAGGGTAAAGGGCAAGCTCGCTTGCAAGCTTGCTAGCGTCGGTACCAAGGACTAGCGCAAAGACGTCCGGTTCGCCCTTCACCTTGGCATAGCTAAGCGCGGCCTGAACAGCATGGAACGTAGCCGAGCGCAACCTTCCTTCGTAGTTCTCTGCGACAACGAGTATACCGGCCATTTTTTTCACTCCTTCGTCAATCTTGAGTTTTAGATTACCTTTGCCTCATCGTGCAGCGCACGGACGAGCTCTTCTACGGAGCCCACCTTCCGGCCTCCCTGCCTCTTTGGGGGCTCTTCGAGGCTTTCCACGCGAAGCTTTGGGGTCACCTCAACCCCCAACTCTTCAAGAGATATTTGGCGAATTTCTTTTTTCTTCGCCTTCATAATCCCTGGAAGAGAGGCATATCGGGGCTCATTGAGCCGCAGATCCGCTGTCACGATGCATGGCATGCCAATTAGTTTGGTCTCCAGCCCGCCGTCCACCTCGCGCACGACCACAAGGCGTTTGCTCTCCCCTTCAACTTCCACCTTGTAGGCAAACGAGGCGCAGGGAACGCCAAGGATCTGGGCGAGCATCCCACAAGTCTGGCCATAATCTGTATCTACGGCCTGTTTCCCCATCAAAAGCACGTCAAACCCTTCTTGTTTGGCAACCTCGGCGAGCGCACGAGCGATAATCCCCGGGTCTGCGTATGCCCCATCGGTCTTGACCAGCACACCCCGATCGGCTCCCATCGCCAACGCGGTCCTTACTTGCTCGGCGGCTTCCGAAGGGCCGATCGATAGGACGACAACCTCTCCGCCAAGCTTCTCTTTGATCCTAAGCGCCTCCTCGACGGCAATTTCGTCAAACGGGTTGATGACGAACTTGAGCTGCTCCGTAACAATACTGTTCCCGTCAGGCTTCACTCGAATCTTGGCCTCAGGATCCGGCACCCTTTTTACTGCAACCAATAGCTTCATGCCAACCCTCCCTTTTGGGTATGCAATGGAATATTACGCGCCTCGGGCAGGAAAGCTGCCCCCTTTTTATAGGCTATGCCCTCAAGCCAGACAAGGAATAGCCCGTCAATCGCCCTGGAAATGTCGAATGCGCCGCCCTTGAGGACCCATCTTAGGGCGACCTCTTCGATCGCCCCATAAATTGCGTATTTTAAAATACTTGCATCCAAGGTTTCAACGAAAACTCCCTTCTCTTTCCCCTCTTCCAAGACCGAGCCAAGGATATCGAGGTAAGCGAAATACAAATTGGGGGTGTACTCTTTCATGAATCTGTGGCTCTGGCGGATCTCCACTATCAACACCTCGATCAACTCTTTGCTACTTTGGAAAAGCTCTACCTGGTACCGAAACCAGCGCTCAAGCTTTTCTAGAGGGCCCGGAAGAACGGAAAGCTCCAGGTGGAGCTCTTTTAGGATCCGATCGAGGTTTACCTCGAACACCTGGATAAGGATGTCGTCTTTGTTCTTAAAGTAAAGATAAACCGTGCCGTCGGCTACTCCGGCCCCTTTGGCGATGTCGCTGATGCGTGCCTTAAAAAAGCCCTTTTGCGCAAATACTCGTACGGCCGCGTCCAGGATGCGAAAAAACTTTTCGCGTTCTTTTTTCATGCGTCTAGGCCAGGGTTTTTTCGTGATCCAAAATAAGTTCCGATTGATGCTTCATTCAATTTTTTATGCCTTGCCTACATCGCTTATAAAAAATCGAACTCCCTTAGGAGCTCGATTTCGTGTACCCAAGCTTTTGGGAGACTTCTTCCGCGCCCCGCTTGACAGCGGGGACGATAACCAACGGGACCTCTTCTTCGCCTAGACGAAAGCTCGGGCCGGAGATGCTAAGCGCACCTACAAGCTTGCCCGTATAGTCGAATACGGGAGCAGCAGCACACCGGACTTCATCTTCGTATTCCTCGTTGTCGATGGCCCAGCCTTTCTCCTTGATCTGCTCTAGGTCTTGGACAAGTCGCTCTCTTTCGGTAATCGTGTGTTTTGTGAACGGCCGCAACTCCTCCGGGAGCACCCTCTCCCTCTCTTCTTCTGTCAAGTAAGCGAGGTGTACCTTGCCCGAGGCCGTGCAGTAGGGCGGAAGCGTCAACCCGACCCTGGAGATGACCCGGACCGTCTTTGAAGACTCGACGCTGTCTAAGTACACGACACCGCTACCCCGCATGAACGAGATGTAGGCAGTTTCGCCCGTTTCTTTCGAGACACGCTCCAAGATGGGCTTCGCCTGCCTTACGAGCCCCATTTGTTTAATGTAGGCCTGTCCCAACTCTAAACATTTGATTCCGAGCCGATAGTTCTCTGTGGACTTATTCTGTTCTATATACCCCCTCGCTTCGAGGGTGGCAAGGATACGAAAAATGTTATTCTTATGTAATTTTAGCTTTTTCGATAAGTCGGTTACACCAAGCTCTTCTTGGTTCCCCTTGAACTCTTCCAGGACATCGATAGCATGCGAAACAGACTGGATCAAATAGTTAATTTTTTCTCTGTGAATGATCATCTTTATTGCCCTTCTCGTAGTTCAAAAAAATTATATTCATGCTAGCGTAAAACGTTTTATACGTCAATACCCATACGTGATCAACATCTTTTATTTTGGAGAATGCATACTTGAAGCTACCGACCGAGCATCCTGCAAAAAGCGTTCAAGCCCAGACTTGGTAAGCGGGTGCTCCACAAGACCAAGGAGAACCCCAAAAGGAAGCGTAACAATCGGTGTCCCGAGCAAAGCCGCCCTTAGGACATGCAAAGGGTGCCTAACGCTCGCTGCGATCAGCTCCGTGGCCATGCCGTAAACCTCCAAGATCTCAAGGCATTCCCTGAGGATAGAAATGGCATCGTGGCCGACGTCGTCTAACCTCCCTAGGAATACGCTTGCGTACTTTGCACCGGCCCTTGCGGCAAGAAGCGCCTGAAGTGGCTGAAATACAAGCGTGGCGTTGACCGGAATCCCGTCTTTTGCAAGCATCCTTATAGCCTGAATCCCTTCTAGCGTTACGGGCACCTTCACGACCAGGTTCGGGGCAAGGCCTGCTATTCTCCTGCCCTCCTCGACCATGCCGGCCGCGTCTTCTTTCGTAACCTCAAGGCTCACCGGACCCTGGACGGCCCGGCAAACTTCTAGGACTCCATCGGGAAAAGAAAGCCCGGCCTTGGCCAACAAGGTAGGGTTGGTCGTTACCCCGTCAATCAACCCGAGAGCAACGGCCCTGGAAATTTCCTCAAGGTTGGCAGTATCCAAGAAAATACGCATTTCCAAAGCCCCTTAATTTTTTTGGTAATACTTCCCGGGTAAGCTTCGAGCAAGCCCTTGAACTTCCAATTCGGCAAGCGCAACGGAGAGCTCTTCGATCGGGAGGCCGCTGCGTGCCTTAAGGGCATCAATGTGCTCTGGGTAGGGCCCTAGAAGGTCGAGCAGGCCAGCTTGATCGCTCAAGAGACCCTTTGCAAGGCTCTGCTTCTTATCCGCCGGAATCTTCGGTAAAACCTGCCGAAATCCTAGGACCTCAAGAACCTCTGTCGCGTTCTGGACGAGCTGTGCCCCTTGACGAATGAGCGTATGGGTCCCCTTGGATCGTTCTGAAAACACGCTCCCCGGCACGGCCATTACTTCCCGGCCTAAATCGAGCGCGAAACCGACCGTGATCAACGTCCCGCTTTTCTCCCCCGCTTCGACCACGACAAGACCGTCGGCAAGGGCAGCGATAATCCTGTTCCTTTTTGGGAAATGCTCCTTTTTTGGAGAAAACCCTAGCGGATACTCCGAGATCAACGCCCCGCATCCCTTAAGAATCCTTTCGGCAAGCCGTTCGTGCTCCTTTGGGTAGACGCAATCGAGCCCGGAGCCAAGAACCGCCCAGGTTTTTCCTTCGGCATCCAGCGCCCCTACATGGGCCGCTCCGTCGACACCGCGTGCCAGCCCGCTTACAACGGCAACGCCGGCCAAAGCAAGATCTTTGGCCAAACGGTTCGCAACCTCCAAGCCATATACCGTGGGGCGCCGTGCTCCTACGATAGCTACGCATGGCATGCTAGAAAGGAAATGCCCTTTTATGAACAAGCATGCCGGAGGGTCTGGAAGCGCGTTGAGACGTTCTGGATAACCCTCTCCCAAAAAAAACACGGGAGATACGCCATGCTCGATTGTCTTGGCAAGCTCTCTTTGTAGGCCTTGGACCTGCTCCAAAGGCGGAGGCCAGCAAAGCGCGCCCGGCAGGGCTCCAACGATCCCGGAGAGCTCCTCACGCCCAATCTCAGGCAGTCTTTCCCTAGGAAGGCTCGATTCAAAGATTCTTCTAGCAAGCCTAGGCCCAAGAATTCTTACGGCCAAGTAAGAAAAGAACTGCTCACGGTCAAGTTTCATCTAAGGGAATGCCTAGTATAAAACCGTCGTAACCCTGGCCCCAGGCTTGACTACATTCTCGCCATGGGTCAGGAGGATCGTAGCCTTTTTTTCTACCATGAAAACCACAAGCCCTTCTGCGTACACCTTAGGTGGCTTGGAGCGTCTGAACGCTTCTTTCCACCAAGACGGCTTGGAATAAAAATATACCTTCGTTCCTGGATCGAGAGAAGGCCTTGGAATCTCACTTAGCGTGGCACCCACATACTGGCCGACCGAGGCTGTCCTTGACGAGCCGTACACGACTTCCACCTTCCCTTCGGCAGTATGGCTTGAAACAGTAGACTGTACTTGCATACGCCTAGGTCTTGAGCCGATGTCGTAGAGGCCATAAGTTTGACTTGCATCGAGCAGGCCGAAGATTTCTACAACCTCTCCGACGTAAGCCGACCTTCCATCCTTGAACAGAGGCCGGACAACGGCTATAGGCTCGTAAAACGAAGCTTTCCATGGGGCTTGGGTCTTGGCAACAAGGTAAGGAAGGCCTTGCTTGAGGGTCTTTCCCGCTTCGAGGGTGAGCATGAGCTCGTCGCCCAAGGAAAGCAATTGCTTTTCTCCGTAAGAATCCCCCGTTTTTCCGATACGCTCGAACGGAAAACTTCCGTAGTAAGGAAGCCTTGCGCGATCCAGCTCGATGGCGGGCGCGCTCTCAAACTGGAAGGTCAACAAAAATACCGTCAGGGTAACAACACCGAGCGCCCTCATGCTCACCCCCTTGAAAAACAAATTGTGTGTTTATAATAACACAAAGGAAAATTGATCAACAAAACGCCGGAAAGGTTGCAAAGGGGAGCATCGCCAGCTACGCTAGCAAAAGAATGGTGACCTTTCGATTAAGAGAAAAAGCGCTGTTGTTCGACCTAGACGGCACGCTCGTCGACTCGAAACGGGATTTGGCCTCGGCTGCAAACGCCGCTCGGGCTTCCATTGGCCTGCCCTCGCTTTCCAATGAGGCCGTTCAAGCTCATGTAGGGCTTGGAGTGGACAGCTTAATCCGAAGCATCCTGGGAACCGAAGACCCAGACTTGTTCAGGCAGGCGAAGGAGTCCTTTATCTCCTACTATAGAAAGCACCTCTTGGATCATACCCATATTTTTGAAGGCCTTGAGCCAATTATCAAAACCTTACAACGAAACCAAGCAGGCATCGTCACGAACAAGGCCCGCATGTTCACGCTTCCGTTGCTCGAAGGCCTTGGCATTTCGGGCCGTTTTGGAGCGATCGTTACCCCGGAAGATACCGGGCAGAAAAAACCCAACCCCGAGCCTCTTTTGTACGCCCTTCACTTGCTTGGCCTTCCTCCTGAACGTGCCGTAATCGTCGGAGATTCACGGTACGACATAGAGGCGGGCAGGCGGGCAGGCTTGCAGACGGTAGCCGTACTTTGGGGTTTCGGAACCCCAGAGGAAATCGAGCGGGCAAACCCGGACATCATCGTGCGAAGCCCCAACGACTTGGCAAAGCTGCTCAGCATGCCCCGATGAAACGGGTTGCCCTTACTGTTTTTGCCCTTTTTCTGATCTTTTCGGGGATCCTTGCTGCCTATACCGCCTTCGTCCCCTACAAAAAAGCCGCGGGGAGGCAGGTTTTTATCCCCAAAGGATCCTCGAGCACCAAGATCGCAGAGATCCTCGAGAAAGCCTCAATCATCCGGAGCAAGCTTGCCTTTCTCGTATACGTAATAGCAACAGGGAAGAAGGGGAAGCTCCAATGGGGGGAGTATGCCTTCCTAGAGCCCGTAGGATTGCACCAAGTAGTTACCAAACTCTACAGAGGAGAGGTCAAAACATACCTCTTAACGCTCAAAGAAGGGGAAACTCTCTATGACCTTGCCTCAAGCCTAGAGGCTCTCGGCTTTTTCCCTGCCCAAAAAACATGCGACCAACTAAGGGATAAGGCGTTCATCCGGTCGCTCCACAGCATGATCCCTTCCGAGCTCGACTCGCTCGAGGGTTTTCTTTATCCCGAAACCTACCGCATCGAAAGGCGCCAAGGGCTCGCCCAGATCGTACGTCCCATGGTGCAGGAGTTCTTCAAGCAAGTCGACACGACCCTCCTTGCCAAGGCGGGCTTACACGGGCTTAACCTCAAAAACCTCGTAACGCTTGGGTCGATCATCGAGCGCGAAACCCCTCATCCCGAGGAAATGCCGCTCATCGCGAGCGTGTTTCACAACCGCCTCAGACTCGGCATGCCCTTACAAGCGGACCCTACGGCCGTTTATGACCTTTCTCCAAGATATAAAGGTCCTGTCTTACCCGAGCACCTCAAACGCCCGAGCCCATACAACACCTACAGGATTGTTGGGTTGCCTAAGGGGCCCATCTGCAACCCTTCGAAGGCGGCGCTCCATGCGGCAGCCAATCCGGCAAACACTCCCTACCTTTATTTTGTGGCCAAAAAAGACGGATACCACAGTTTTGCCAAAAGTTACGCCGAACACCTGGCCCACATTCGCACCCTGAGGAAGACCTCGATCCCTTAAGCCTCCTCTTCCTCGTGCGGTTGCCCTTGGACGTCGAAAGGCCTTAGATACTTTTCTCCGCTTCCCAAGAACGGCCTTAATTGCTCTTCGCGCTCGATCTCTTCTTTGCATTCAACGCACAAGGATGCGGTAGGCATAATCTTGAGGCGCCCTTCAGGGATGTCTTTGCCGCATTCCGAACAGATCCCGTAAGCTTTGTGGCGTATTCGTTCAAGGGCCTCATCGATCGCCTCGAGCTTCTCTTGGTCCCTATCGGACAAGATCAACGAAAGGTCCTTCCCCCGCTCGTCGGATGCGATATCGACCGGGTCCTTCGCCACCTCGGATTCGTCGTCCACCTCATCGAGCCGCTTCTTAAGCGATTCCCTCAGAAGTTCCTTGCGCATAGACTGAAGGAGCTTCTCGAAATACGCAAGTTTTTCTTTCTCGAGCATTGGCATATACCCCTCTTTTTTTCAGTCTAAGCGAGCACAAGAAGGATTGATTATACCCAGATAGGCAATTCTGTCAAGCTAGGATAAGGCTTTGAGGGGAGAGACTTTTTGATGTCTGCGCCAAGAGCGCTCTTTTGGGCTAGGGATTGCCCCCGATTCGGCCAAGCTTGGGCTTAGAAGCCCACGAACCTCTTTGGTAGAAAGGGGGCGGGCTTGTCCAGGCTGAAGCGCTCCAAGCATGACAGGGCCAACCCGTACCCGTTTGATTTTTAGGACGAAATATCCTTGATGGCCAAAAAGCCTTCGAACCTCGTGGTATTTCCCCTCGCGCATCACGACACTAAGCCATTGGTTTTTCCTGACTTCCGAAACGATCGAGACTGATGACGGCTTTAGCAACTCGCCGGCATCCCAGACGCCCTGTAGAACCGCCTGCAAGGCCCCTGGACCGAGCTTACCTTGAACCTTGACAAGGTATTCCTTGGGTATGCCGTAACGCGGATGGGATACGCGGTTGGCGAACTCTCCGTCGTTGGTCACCAATAGGAGCCCTTCCGCTATCGCATCCAGCCTTCCTACGGAAAAAAGATGGGGGGCCTTGATAGGAAAGCTTTTTGCAAGCGTTGCGTGGTCCTTCGAGGGCTCGAACGTACTGACGACTCCCTTGGGTTTATAGAAGGCAAAGTAGAATTTTTCAATTCCAAGCCTTTCAAGCGGACGACCCTCGACCCAAAGGATGGACTTTGGGTCTATTTTGTCCCCTGTCTTAAGGAGCCTCCCGTCCGGAAGCCGGACTTTCCCGGCCTGAACCAACGCATCGGCCTTACGACGGGATATTCCGCCCCGTATGGCCAAGACCTTTTGGACACGAATGCCGCCTTCGTTCTCGGGCATGCCTTGGTCGCCTTGCATTTACGGAAGCTGACCAGAAACGTCATCGAAGGTCAAATAATCTATCGTAACCTGTACCTCGGTCCGGTTTCCACTTGCATCCGTAACTATTACCGTATCCGTTACGGGTTTGGCATCAATCAAAAGGTCTGCGTTCAGAAGGCCCAATGTCCTCGGCTGGACGGTATAAATGCCCATCTCCCCCCAAAGCCCTCTTGGGGCAATCTCTCCGTACTCTTTGTAAACGTTGTCCCATTGAAAAGGCGGAGTCCCGGAAACTACGCGGATATATTTCCAGTCGCCGCCGGAAAGCGAGGCGTTCTTGAATTCCAACTCGCTGTTGTCGACGCCAATGTCTCCCGTTGAAACCGGCGGCCTTGGAAGGTCGGGGGCAAGCTCTGGAATCTCGATTTCTACAGTAACCCTGTTGCTCGTCACATTCCAAACTTGAACATCACGGTTAAACCGAACTACCCCTTCCTCGTCTTCATAATACGAACCAACGATTGCCTGAGCTTTGAATTCATCTTCGTCTTCTGTTTCAAAGCTATATTTAGCTTGCCCGTTTGAATCTGTGCTCTTTTGGGCTTTCACTTCATCATCGACAAGAAAGATGATAGGAACACCACTAAGCGGTACGCCCTCAGGAGAGCGGAGCGTTGCGACATAATCAATCCAGTATGGGTTTGGCCTACCAAAGAACCAATCTTCCAAATCGTAGCAAAACTCCCTAACTTCGCCCTCACAGCTCGTCCTAGCCTCGAGGGTTAGGGTAGCCCTAGGAGCGGCTACCGCCCGCGATGACCCACCAAAAACCACGCCCAAAGCCAACATGACTAAAAGCCACCCTTTTAATCGCATCATCCTATCCCCCTTTAAGCAATCCAGAGGATTGTCATGACCGCTTCCGGCGTCTCGTACGTCTTGCCGTTGTCCCCCCGCCCGAAAGACTTGACGCGGACGATCATCTCAAACGGAAACCCGGGTAGATCGCTTAGGTGATCGAGCAGGAAGCGCACGGTCTGGGGGCCGACCAACAGGACAGTCGTCAGCGAACGGTTCTGCTCTTGCCCCCCCAACTGCGTGCGAATGCCAGATTCTTGGCCGGGCTGCGTAGGCTGAGCAGGGGGAAGATAGACCGTCGCGTAGTAGTCCCAATCCGGGACAAACCCCGAAAAGAGCTCGCCATCCTCTGTAACTATATCGTAGCGCATATGAAAACGCTCGAGTGTAATCCCTTGATTAATCATGTTGTTCTCGAGCCCGACGCTGACCTCCGGCCTCGTCACCCGTAATTGCTCCAGTGTTTCTGGAGGAATGACCAAGTTGCTACCGACGGGAACCCCTACTCCTACCCCTCCCCCTCCGGGCAGCGGAACGAATTCGGGTGCTTGCGTTGTCAGCGTCGAGGGAATGGTGAGCGTCTGCGACAAGGGCCCCGTGATCATGCCGGTAACTCCTTCCTCCCCTGTCGTATAAAAGCCTGTAATCCGAAACGATTCCCCACCCTGGTTTCTTGCAAGCCCTGCCTGAGCGCCGAACATAGCCCATGCCACAAAGAATGCCGCCCAAAATCGTCTCTTCATGCCCACCCCTCCAGGCCAAATGCTGATGACAGTTATCCTAGCATATTTTTTTCGCATGTTAGGTCAGGAAGCTCGTGGCAGAAATGTTTTAGGACCCAAGAAAGCTCTTCTTGCTTGGTCAAAAGCCTGCCTCGTAATTTTTGCGCCCTTAAGGTTTCAAGGATTTTCCCGATTTTTGGGGATGGGGAGAACCCGAGCGCAACGAGATCCTTCCCTCGAACCTCCGGAAAAACCTTTGAGAGGACGAGAAGATAATGGACAACGTGCTCGCGAACGTCTTCGTTCTTTGTAAGCGCCATAATGAACAAGCTCGTCTCCTTGGGAACCCCACGAAGTGCTTTGTCAATTTCTACGGCATCCCCTTTGGCCGACTCAAGCCTTGTCAGCGCCCCGCTTGCATGCTCAAACACCTTTTGGACAAGGCATTGCAACTGGGGGGGGGATTGAAGCCTCCGTAAAGCAGCCCCCCTTGCCTCAGGCCTCTCTCCCCATAAAAGGGCGGCTAGGATAAGGGCCAACGTATCTACATGTTGATCTGGAAAGCTGTAGCTAAACCATACGATGGCATTTCCTAAACCTTGAAGCGTGCGCTTTTTTTCGGGTGTAATATCCAGTTCGGGCGCAACGACCCTCAACACCCCCTCCGAGCCTAGCTTCTCGACGATCTCGATCGCCTTAGGCTCGTAGGCGATGAGGCCCAGCTCTTTAAGAACCCTCCCGCCCTCGAGTTTGCCGACGAACCCTAGTTCGAGCGCTTTCTTGATGAGCCTTTCTGTTTCCTTGCTCAGCTTAAACCCCAGCCGGAGCGCAAACCTGTAAGCCCGGAACACGCGGGTTGGGTCTTCGACCAAGCTTAAGTTATGCAATACCCGAATAAGCCGATGCTTTAAGTCCGTAAGCCCCCCATAGAAGTCCACAAGCTCCAGGAAGCGTTCGGGCCTCAAATCCAGCGCCAGCGTGTTCACCGTAAAATCGCGCCTTGCTAAATCCTGTTTGAGCGTGCTTCGAACAACCTTCGGCCAGGCACCTGGATATTCGTAGGATTCTATCCTGGCAGTCGCGATATCGAGCTTGACGTCCGGACGTACGTAGAGTGAAGCCGTTCCAAAAGCCTCGTGAAGACGCATTTTACACCCCAGACGTTCCGCGAGCTTACTTGCAAACCGAAGCCCGTCCCCAACCACGACGATGTCGAAATCCAGAGTGGGCGTTCCGAGCAACAAATCCCTCACAAAACCTCCTACGGCGTAGGCCGGCATGGCAAGCTCAAAGCCAAGCCGTCCCGCCTCGAGGAACACTGCCCGTACGATTTCTGGCAGATGCTTTCCGGCCTGAGACTTGACCTGCTTCGTCACTTCTTGTGTTTGGGCGTCTACGGGCCGTTCACGCGTCCGTTTGAGCATTTCTCTTAGGTAATCCTTTCGGGTGACAACACCGATAACCTGGCCATCCCGCAATACAGGGAGTAGCCTTTGTCTTGTACGTACCAATAGCTCTCCTACCTCGTCGAGCGGCGCATAGGGTGAGATGGTTTCGAATTCGGTGATCATGAAATCTGCAACATGGGCTCCGTGGAGGCCGTGATAGAGCGCCCTTTCCGCAATCATTCGCGTAAATAGACCGACAAGACGGCCGGTGGGATCTAAGACGACGAGCCCGTTTACGGCGTAGCGGTTCATAGTCAAGAGGGCTTCCTCGATCTGCTGCCCGGAAAGGACGGAGATCGGGGGGGCGGACATAACCTCCTCGGCCCGCATGGCCTTGACAAGGTGCTTTTGGACAAGCGCCTCGATCCGAACCCTGGAATCCACCAGCGTCTGCCCAGGCAAAGAGGCGCTTGCCGCTGTAGGATGGCCCCCGCCGCCAAGCTCGACAAAAAGCCCGTCTAGCCGGACGGTATCGCTTACGCTCCTACCTACGACGAGCATCCGGCCCTCACACTCAAAGATCGCAATGGCGGCACTGGCATGGCTAATATCTAGTATTTCCTGGACAAGGTGGCTCAGCTCCCCTTCATGCCCAACGACTTCGGCGTGAGAAAGCAAAAGCCGGCTTCCGTTTAGCTGGATAAACCGCGCTGCGGACTTAAGGCGGTGCAAGATTTCGAGCTCGGAGAGCGTAAGGCTTCTTGCCAAGATCGAACGGACAAACCCTACCCTTGCGCCTTGCCCAAGAAGCCAAGCGCAGGCCTCAAAATCTTCCTGCGTAGTCGAGACATTCATCAACCCGCCCGTGTCTTCGTAAACCCCGAGCAAAAGGAGGTTCGCCAAGGTTTGGCCGATCAATAGGCCTTTTTCTTTTAAAAGGCGGACGACAAGACTGCTGCAAGCCCCAACAGGGGCGCGTATGTCTGTTTTAAGGGAAGGGGGTAAGCCCTTGGGATGGGGATGATGGTCGATGAACACAAGAGGTGGCCCTGCTTGCTCGATCCACGGGCCAAGCTCGCCGAGGCGTGAAACGTCGGAAGTATCGACAACGACAACGCCTTCGATAGCGTTCGGATCGATCTGGTCGAAGAGCACCTCTTTTGGGGCAAACTCTGGATGCTCTTTAAGGAATGCCTCGACATTCCTGGCCTTGGGTTTTGGGATAAACAGGCATGCTTCAGCATAGAGGGCGACTGCAGCCGTAGCGCTGGCTAGCGCGTCAAAATCGGCGTAAACGTGGGTGGTTACTATCCGCATGGCTTCCTTGGGTGCGCCTTGACAAGCTCTTTCCTTAGGTGCTCTAAGCCGATGTGCGTGTAGATTTCGGTCGTTTGGATGTCTTTGTGCCCCAGAAGCGTTTGAACCGTTCGGAGGTCGGCCCCTCCCTCCAAAAGGTGACTTGCAAAGGCGTGCCGAAGGAGATGAGGGTAAAGCGCATCATCTTCCGGCCAAAAGAAAGCGAACCGCTTGATCACCTTCCAAACCGCCTGCCGACTCATGGCTTTCCCTCTCGCCCCCAAAAAGAGCGTGTCGGAGCGGCCCTTGAGGAATGACGGGCGTAGCTGCAGGTAAGCCGCCAGGCTCTTCCGTGCGACTTCTCCAAGGGGTACGACGCGTTCTTTGTTTCCCTTGCCAAAAACCTTAAGGTGCGGCGGATCATCTTGGACGTCGCCTACCCTTAGCGCGGTCAGCTCGCTTACCCTGAGCCCTGCGGCATAGAAAAACTCGGCGATAGAACGGTTCCTCACTTCCAGGGGTCCACAAGGAGGGGGAAGCCTCTTAAAGAATGCTTCGAGCTGCTCCCTAGAGGGCAAGAGGGGCAAGGCCCGCTTGAGTCTTGCCACCCGGATACCTTCAAGCGGGTTTTCCGCTGCAAGGCCCTGTTCGATGAGAAAACCTACAAAGCGCTTTAGAGAGCTTTTTCTACGGAGCATCGTGCTTGGAGCGGCGCCTTGGCTAGTCAACTCGGCAAAGTACGCTTCAAACGCCTCCGGGGTTTTTAGCGCTTCCACCGGGTTTTCGTCGGGGCTGTAAGCCCGCAAAAACGCAAGGAATGCCTGCAGGTCATACTGGTATGAGGCAATCGTATGGTTACTGTAGCCCCTCTCAATCGAGAGCTTGCCCAAAAACGCCTCAAGCGCTATTTCCAGCCTCATCCCTTCCGCCCTTTTCGATCGCGGTCAAAAGCTCCGGGGCCAGCCTCTTGGCCAAGCGTTCGCCTACCTTCTTGCCTTCAGGCGTCGTGACATAAAAGGTGTCCACTACCTGGTCCGCAATCGTCGCGATATTGGCCTTGGAGATGTTAATTCCGTTCGCTACGAACACGCAGGAAATCTCGTACAAAAGGAAAGGCCTGTCGTAGGTTTTGACATCGATCACCGTGTAATCCGTTGAGATGGCGTTGTCGATCGTTACCTCGTTAGGCCTAGTCTTTGGCGGGGCCTTTACAAGGCGAACTGCCGGACGTTTGCGGGCGATCAACCCCTCTAGCGTATCCTGGCCTAGCGCAACGACATCTTTCAAGACCGACTTGAAACGCTCCAAGTAAGCCGGGTCACGAAAGAGGTCTTCAAGCGACGGGTGTTCTACCTTGAACATGTCGAGGGCATAGCCGTCCGAAGTCGTGTAGATTCTCGACCATAGAATGTTGAAGCCAAAATAGCTCAGGCCTCCGACTAGCAAGCTGAACAGTCCCGGCTTGTCCCTTGCCACAATATCCAAGTTTGCGAGCATTTTTGAGGAATCGCCATCGATCCCGATCGCAATCCCATCGGCCCTTGCCCCCTCGTAAAGCCTTACATGGGCCTGACTAAGCTTTGGCGAAGCGCTAAGGAGGTATGGGTTGGGGACAACCTTAAGAAACGCATCTCCTGCCGACAACCCCATCAGATGGGGCTCAAGTGCAACTCTTGCCTCTTTGGCATACTCTGGAATGCTTAACGGCACCTTACCCTCCTGCCTGCGCTCGAAAGAGGCGATGGAATGCCTGAAGAGATCTTCTAGAAGTCCCATCTTCCAAGGGGTCATCGCTACGGGGGACACGGCCAGCAAATCACAAACGCTAAGCAGATAAAGACGCCTAAGCCTATCTCTCGTTCTTACGGTATTCAAAAATCGCTCGATGAGAGCAGGGTCTTCTAGGTCGCGCTTGAACGCGTAATCCATCATTAAGAGGTGATAACGAACAAGAAAAACTACTTCCTCGACCATCGTGTCCTCAAGGCCAAGCCGTCCCAAGATCCTGCCTGCAATACGCGCCCCTGTGCTGGAGTGCCCCCTGCCCCACCCTTTGCCAATATCATGGAGTAAGGCGGCAAGAATAAGGACTGCAGGCTGGCGCTCTTCTTCGAGGAGAGGTTGCAGCCCCTGAAGCCAGGAGTCCACTTGGCCGATCGCAAGCCTCTCTAATGCCTCGATTGTCCGAATCAGATGCTTGTCTGCAGTGTAGGCATGGTAGATGTCGTGCTGGGCCAAGTTCTTCACCCGATCCCATTCTGGAATTGCTCTGCTAAGAACCCCTGTCTCATCAAGCCCCCTCAAAACATACCCAATACGCCTAAAGTCCTTGAAAAGCTGCATGAGAAAAGAGACGGCCCGGGCATCCTCCCTCAGCCCCTTCCTCACCCTCATGCGTTTCCTGCGAATAAGACGGCTAAGCGCGTAGGAGAGAGGCAGGCCGGTTTCTTTGGCTAGAAAAAAAACCTTCAGCAGCCAAGCGGGGTCGCGGTCAAAAAGAGAGGCATCCTTAAGCCAGATGCCGTACCCAAAGGCCAAGAAGGGGCCTTCGATTGGTTTTGCCTCCCGCCTGTGCACCTTGAGCGCCGATAAGGATACGCAAGCAAGCGAAGAGAGCACCTTCAAGGAGACCTCTTCGATCTGGCGCGCATGGGTATAGTACCTGCGCATAAACCATTCCACCGAGGATTGACCGTGGGCGTCGTTTGCAGAGAATGCTCTCGAAAGACACTCCTGAAGGGCCAGGTCCATCTTATCCGTGCGCTTTCCCGTCATGAGGTGCAGTTGCGTCCGAATGGTCAAGATTGCGTTCAACCCACGAAGAAGCGCTCGTTCTTCCCTGGCGCTTATCAGCCCGAGGCGTACCCAGCTGTGCACACTCCGTGCGCCAAAGAGCGCCCGAGTGGCCCACCATGCACTGTGAAAATCCCGCAGGCCACCCTTCCCTTCCTTGATGTGAGGCTCTAATAGGTGCATAGTGCCAAGGTTTCTTTGGTGGCGGGAGCGCACGATTTGTACGATCTCCCAAACAAGGCCTCGTTGGGCCCTGTAACGGAGGAGTTCTTCTATATTTTTAAGAAAGGCTTGGTATAGGATGCTCGAGCCGTGCAAATACTTGTGGTCGATCAAAGAAAGCGCAAACGTCACGTCTTTATCGTAGTCCTGCTCCAGCTCCGCCATGGAGCGAACGCTGTATCCTACATCCAGCTTAAGATCCCAAAGCGTATAAAGAACGCGCTCTATGAGGAATTCATGGAAGGGGGATATCTTGTAGTTGTACAAGAACAAGAGGTCAAGGTCAGAATTGGGACACAAATCTCTCCTTGCAACCCCGCCAAGGCCAACAAGGCAAAAGCCTTCTTCCGAGCATGCATAGAGGCGCTTCCATTCAAGTTCAGCTTTGAGGGCAAGACCTTGGATAAGGGCTTCGAAGTAGGCAGAAGTAAGGGCTGCAGCGTTCAATCCGGTCAATTTGTGGACTGCGCGCCCTAGAAACGCGAGGAACTCCGTACGGCTCTTCTCGAGCCCCTGAATCTCACCGTTTTCAAAAAAAGCATTATACAGGCCCTTCTTTACCCTATCATAATCCAAGGAAGGGACAGGATAATCTTTGGATACAATTTTAAGGGTGTCAAAGCTTTCTAAGCCAAGCATCGTCGTCTTTTAGCACCTCTATCGCCTTCACTAAGGCTCTTGCCGTCCGTTCTTGAAATGCTTTAGAGCAAAGCCTGGATTCCTCCTGCGGGTTGGTAAGAAACCCGACCTCAAGCAAAAAAGCCGGGACGTCAAGTCCATGAAGGACGACAAACGGCGCCTGCTTGACCCCAATCGGCCTAGGGCCTTCTTTAAGAAGTTCGCCCGCAATCTGGCCTATGGCCAAGAAAGCTAGCCGACGGGAGAGGGCCTGAGTCACGCCCGCCCTTAAACCCTCGACAATGGCCCTCAGCTCCTTTGGCTTTGGCTTAGATCCATCGTTTTCACGGATAGCCACCCAAGAGGCACTCTTGTCGGTAGGTTCCCCTACGATGTAGGCCTCTATGCCGCTCTGTTGTGGATCCGTGCTTGCGTTTGTATGGATTGACACGAAGAGGTCCGCTTCGAAGGCTTGAGCCATCCTCGCCCTTTCTTCCAAGGGTACGTACATGTCTTGGTTTCGCGTGAAGCCAACGACGAAGCCGGCCTTTTTGAGCTTTTGTGCCAGAACCATGCCAACCGCTAACGTCAAGTCTTTCTCGAGCGTTCCCCCAGGCCCAACGGCACCTGGGTCTTTGCCGCCATGTCCAGGGTCTATAAGAATACGCTTGGCTCGAATAAGCCTCGAGGCATCCGCGTACCATGTATAGAAGAACAGCCGATCACTCAGCACACGGAAGCCGAAAGGGCGCGCGGGCTCAAAAAATATCCCCACTCTTCCAGAATCTACCGGATAAACCCCTATACTCCGAAAAAAATTGTTTTCCTTGATAGCGGAAACTGAGCCAATAGTCCGCCCTCTTTTTTCGTCTAGGAGCACCACGACCCTTCCTTGCCCCCCTGTCCTCCCGTCCTTCAGATAGGCGGCCCGAAAGCCACGCTCAACATCCTCGGGAAGAATGGCCCACGCTTTCTTAGGCCCATCCGAGACCACCCGAACGCCTCCGGCATCTTGGCCCGCTAGGAATCCTTGCCCGACCTCTCTGCACGAAAACGCGAAGAGGACGAAAAAAAGCGGCAACACCCGGCAAAAGCGTCGCATCGGTTATCCTCTAAAAGAAACACCGGAGGGAACGTTCACGCTGGCTGCATTTCCGATGGCGGATCCCCTTCGTCCAGCGAGAACTCTTCTGTGTCGATGTCGTAACAAAAGATCTCCCCGTACCTGCCCCACCCGACGAGCACTTGGAATTGCTCTTCGGGATTATGGTCTGGGAACAACGTGGCAAGCACCTCCAGCACGTCTTCCTTTTCGGCGCAATGGTCCCCTTTATGCTCCAAATACCCTACAAAATACTGCACCAATGGTAATGCGAGAATGCGCTCTTTCAGTATACGCCTCCTTTCGGAAATCGACGCCTCCAAAACGTTCCTGCCCGCTTCCGTCAGCACGACATGGTTTTTCGGCGTTTCCGTCAGGCCGAGTATTTCTGACGCCCTGACAACATCCAAGAACTCTCCCGGCTCGTGGTGTAGATCTCTTGCCAGCCTGTGGATGTCCGCCCCGCCCCCTCGATCATCCAAAATTTCCAAAAGCCCGAGCACCTGCGTAATGCCAGCAACGGGAAGCGGGCTAAATGGTGGTGGGTCGTCCATATCCTCCCTTCTCCTTTCTACATTTCTCTTGAGACGAACGTGCATCAACTCTCATTATAGATGGATACCAATCCTCGACAAGGCCGTGCTAGACCACTACAATTCGGTTGAATACCTCATCTACAACGGCCTGAAAGGCCGGATTCTTGCGATCCCTAGGTCTTTTTAGATCCACATGGAATTCGCCCAAGATTCTGCCCGGCCTTGAATAGAGCATGACGATCCTATCGCACAACTCGATCGCCTCCTCAATCTGGTTGGTCACGAGTACTATGGTTTTTGTTTGAAGCTGGCCGTTGGCCTGGATGTCCAAGAGCTCCTCCCTCAAGGCCGCAGCCGTGAGCATATCGAGCGTCGAAAAAGGCTCGTCCATCAAGAGCACTTCCGGCTCGACCGCGAGCGCCCTGGCAAGCCCAACCCTTTGTTTCATCCCGCCAGAAAGCTCTTTTGGGTAGGTCTCTTCAAACCCGCTAAGGTCTACCTTCTCGATGTAATACTCCACGCGCTTGCGGATTTGTTCCTTGGGGAGGCCTTTTGCTTTGAGCGCAATGGCGATATTCTCCTGGACATCCAGCCAGGGAAATAATCCGAAGGACTGAAACACCATGGAACATGCAGGGTTTACCCCATCAAGCGGGATTCCCTTGAACAATACCCTCCCCTTGTTAGGCTGGATCAGCCCACACATCAGCCGCAGCATCGTGCTTTTCCCACAACCAGAAGGCCCGACGATTCCAAAAATTTCTCCCTCCTGGATGCTCAAATTGATATCCCGGAGGGCGGTTCGCTTGGAGTGGTCGAACGTATAACTTTTCTTCACGTTCTCAAAGACGATGATCTGACCCATCATCAGCCCCCTTCAAGCCTATAGCGCGATGAAATTTTTTCAGACAACGGGGCCCAGAATAGTCGGTTCATCAGCACAATGAACGTAATCATGGCGGCTAGGCTCACGCTGATTAAAACAGGGTCTCCTAGATCGTAAATACCCCGGTCCAAAAGAGCACCGACCCCTTTGAGCACGTAAGTTTCCCTCCTATACACGACGTACTCTGAGATGATGAGCGCGTTCCACCCCCCTCCAAAGGCCGTGATCGCCCCCGTCACGAACGAGGGGTAAAGGCATGGCAAAATAAAAAACCGCAGCCAGCCAGTCCCGCGAATTCCGTACACTTGGGCGACCTCCCTTAGGTCTTGAGGGATAGCCCGAACTCCTGCAAGCAAGTTAAACAAAAGGTACCACTGCATTCCGGTGGCCAACAGCAGGATGCTTGCCAGCTCCATCCCAACGCCCGTCTTGACGGCAAGGGCCACAAACAACGGGAAGAAAGCCGTAGCAGGAATAGCCGCTAGAATCTGGCATGCCCGAGCTGAAAACCGGAGGACGCGTTTTGAGCGAGACGCCAAGAAGGCCACAGGGAGGGTCCACCCAAGACAAAAGGCAAAGGCGACGAGCAGCCTGCAAAAAGAGAGTAGGAGCCCTAACGGTAGGCTTAGAACCTCTTTGGGCCATGGTTGCGTTGCAAGCATAAGAATCCACCGGTAAATGCCGTATCCCAGGCCAAATAGAACGCCACCGCCTAACAAGGAGAAAGCGGCGATTTCGAGGCCAATCCTTCCTTTTTTCAACATCTCGAGGGGTAAATAAGCTTTGGGCAATTCTTTGGCCCGCATTCGTCCCAGCCCTCCCCTGAGGATCCGAAGGCTTGCCTTGCTCCAGCGATGTCCCGCTTTGAGCCAGTGGCGATCTTGAAGCCCTTTTGTTAGAGCGGAGGCCTTGTCTTTGACAGCATTCTTAAGTCGTCTGAAAAAATCCAAGGCGTAAGATTCTTCCGATTCCTCGCTCGAACTTTGCGACTCGAGCTTGTACTTCTCGGAGATCACGACAAGAGGCCGAAAGCACAAAACATCCATGATAACGACCAGCATGACCAGCACGGAGATTCCTGCGGCCAACAAGTCCAGCCGCCCCTGCTGTGTCGCTTCGCTGATAAAACTTCCTAGACCAGGCAGCCTGAAAGAAACCGGGCCAATGGCCAAAATTTCGCACGCGATCAAAAAATACCATCCTGCCGCCCAGGAAAGCATGGCGTTGTACACCAGCTTTACGACGCAAGCCGGGAACAACACCCTTCGGAAATAGCTGAACCCTCGGATACCCAACAGCCTCGAGGCTTCATCGATTTCTTTTGGAATTCCTCTGATCGACTCGTACACGCCAAACGTCATGTTCCAGGCCTGCGAAGTGAAAATCAAGAAAATGCAGGCCATTTCGACGCCAAGGCGTGACTCCCCGCCGATTTTCACGAAAAAATATATTGCCGCAGGAAAAAACCCTAAAACCGGTACGGATTGCAGAATGTCCAGGGTTGGGATTAAAATCTTTTCTAATGCACGGTTTTTGGCTGCCAGCGTTCCGTAGATCAAAGAAAAGAGAAAGGATAGGGCAAGCGCAAGCAATAGCCTGAGCAAAGAAAAGAATGCGAACGACGGGAGGGATCGGAGGTCCGCGATGGGAACAGAAGAAAAACGAAAAAAAGGGAGCGTCCTGGCCAAAAAGGGCAACGATACCATCAGCGCTAGAAAAAGACCAACAAAGAGGGCCTTGGTTCGCTTCTCTCGGTACAAGACTATCGCTTGCTCGAAGAGATTCATTCTTGGAGAGGCAGAACTCTTTACATTTCGCACCGCTGGTTCCTTGGATGTTTTTGTTCAAGCCAGCCGAACCTAGTCTATCACGGAAGGCAAGCATGGATCACGCTGTATGGGATTTGCTGCAAATTTGGCGTCCTCTTTTTGAGCTTCGAAAAGGTTTGCTCGTCTGCTTTTTTGCCGCGCTGCCTTTAGGGTTTTTTGGGGGTACTTCGTTTGCGAAAACCCTTACGCTCGAAGAGGCGATAGGGCTCGCATTCAAAACCCATGAAGACCCCAAGATCTCGTACGAAAACATTGAACGAGCCAGGATCGACAAAAACCGTGCGTTTTCCTTCCTCTTGCCGACCCTCGCTTACGAGCAGAGCTTCACCTACATCCACCCGGAAATAAGCCTCGCCTTGCCAGAAACCGAAACGTTGTCCTTCGTCCCCGATGAGACCTGGCGAAGGCGCGTTACGCTTACGCAGCCGATGTACCGGGGCGAGTTCTACCCGGCTTTACGACAAGGCAAAGAGGGCATGCGCCTTGCGCGGGAAAATTATGCGTTCCTCGTCAAAGAGCTGCTGTTTTCCGTGGCAAGGGACTACTACGAGGTCCTCAAGGCGAAGGCACTCGTCGAGGTTGCTATGGATAATTTAAGGCTCGCCGTCCAAACGCTCGCGGACGCACGCGAGCGTTACCGGGCGGGAACGGTCACCAAAACGGATGTCCTCAGGGCCGAAGTCCAAAAGTCCGAGGTCGAGCAATCGCTCGTTTCCTCCAGAAACAACCTGTTGGCCGCCAAAAAGCTCCTAGGCCGCATGGCTGGCATTCAAGACTATCAAAACCTCGAGGTTTTGCCCCAGGCGGCGCTTTCGCCCAGGCCTTCTAAGTCCCAGCAGCCAATCGAGGCGCTTTACCGGGCCGCCTTGGTTAACCGGGACGATTTAAAGGCCAGGCTTTCTGCGCTCGAAGTATCCAAGTGGTCCCGCAGGCAAGTCTGGGGCAGGTTCCATCCGATACTCGCGGTCGATGTCAGCTATCTTGGCATCGACCCTGAAAACCCAACAGAGCTAACCGACAGCTACGCCGTCATGTTCCGCGTCATCATCCCCATCCTCGATGCAGGGACACGGTTTTTTGACCTTCAGAGCACAGCCAGGGAAATGATTCAAGCTAGGCTCGATTACGAAAGGACCAAGAAAGATATCGAGGTGGAGATTGTCAACGCGCAGCTCAACATCGATACACTGCGGCAAAACCTGCGGACGCTAAACAGAGAAGTCGAGCTTGCCAGGGAAAACCACGACTTGACATCCAAACAATACAGGGCGGGCGTCGCCTCAAGCCTTGATGTCCAGCAAACCTTGACGCAGCTGATTGCCGCACGAAACCGGCTCGTCGTCCAGACGTACGATTACGAAGTGTCGTTGCTCAACTTGCAACGGGCAATTGGTATGTTTGAAGCCCAATTCGCCAAACGCTACCCGAACGACGTGAAAACGCTAACCCATACCAAAGCCCTTGAAGGCATCGAACGAGAGGATCGCTAGCATGGAAGAAAGGCCTCAAAATCAAGGAAGCGAACAAGAACCCGAAGAAGCCCCCAAAAGACCCGCATCGCGATTTAAGCGGATCCTGAAATGGGTAATTATTGGGGCCGTATTGATCGCCGCGGGGTTATACGTCACCCAGTGGTATATTTGGTCGAGGACGCACGTCTCGACTGATGACGCCTATGTCCACACCCACATCCATCAAATTGCGCCAAGGGTTTCGGGCACTGTCGTCGGGGTGTACGTTGACGACAACGACCTCGTTAAAAAAGGGCAGCTCCTCGTCCGCCTAGACCCGACCGATTACGAGGTGGCACTCAAACGGGCCATGGCCACCCACAGGCGCCAGATTGAAATCGTTCAGCAAAAATACGCATCCGTGGATGCGGCAAAGGCGGGTTTAAACCTTGCCAAGGCCCAGTACGACATGGCCAAGAAAGACTATGAGCGCTATAAATACCTTTTCGAAACCGAGGTTATCCCCGAACAGCAGTACGATAACGCCAAGACTAACCTCGAAGTCGCGGATGCCCGCGTCAAGAACGCGGAGGAAATGCTCAACCAAGCGATCGCGGACTTGGGCGGAGATCTGACGACCTCGCCCGAAGAGCGTTCGATCGTGCGTGAGGCAAGGCAGCAGCAAAGTCAGGCTACCCTAAACCTTGCCTATACGAATATTTATGCCCCGACGGACGGGTACATCACGAGCAAGAATGTCGAGGTAGGCAACAAGGTAAACTACGGGCAGCCCTTAATGGCCATTCTTCCGATCCGTAATGAAGAAATATGGATCGAGGCCAACTACAAAGAAACCCAGCTTAAGAACATACGTGTCGGCAACCCCGTAGAGGTAGAGGTGGGCGCCTACCCTGGCAAGGTTTTCCACGGGGTCGTCCAAAGCCTGCAGTCGGGGACGGGCGCTGCGCTCTCGCTCCTTCCTCCTGAAAACGCCACGGGTAACTGGGTCAAAGTTGTACAAAGGCTTCCTGTAAGGATTTTTGTGCTAGACGAGACCGACCCAGACCATCTTTTGCGGGTAGGGCTAAGCGTTAAGGCAACTGCTGATACCTCTGAAAGGCTGGAGCATATTCCGGACCGGGCTCCCGAAGGAACCCGTTTGGCCGAAGAGTTTCACTACTAGACCATGGCCAGCGCTCCGTCTGCACCCCCCGAATCTCCCTGGCTCAAGTGGATGA
>WOZJ01000011.1 GCA_011620345.1 Nitrospirota bacterium | reverse complement strand
TGGAACCCCATGGCCCTATTATACCTTTCCTCTTCTTTTCGGCTAATGGGCCTGAAGAATTCCCGCCCCTATCGTCTCAACCTAGGAGGAATGGGATGCCTCGGCGATGCCGAGTCGTCTTGAGAAAGCGTTTGGTAACGCTCCCGCCCCCAGTAGCGGTTCCAATAATCGACCTCCCTGTCCATCAGCCTTGTAAGGTAGGGACGAGACCCAAAAAAGCCCAAGCCTTTCAAGTTGAACAAGACCGCGAACTCCTGCTCATCGGGGTTGACGCGCTGCTCGTAGGTAAACAAGATGTCGAAACAGTCACAAGGAGAGTTGTACTCGATCCCGTAGACGGATTCCAAGTTCTTCGATTCTCCGATCAAATAGCGGTTACCGATGTAGGCGGCAAACATCCTGGAAAGCCGGAACTCCATAAGCGTCTGAATGCCGTTGATGTTGTAGATGTCTTCGGTGTTGTACCTGTAGGCGAGCTCGAAGGAGTCCCCCCTTGGAGAGTCGTACCGAAGAAAGGCCCCGAACACGTTCGCCTTTCCTTCCTCTGGGTTGACCTCGAAGCTCGTATCGAAGAACAGCCTTTCTTTCGGCAAAATTTCAAACGTGTTCTTGATGTTCGAGAAGTGCCGCGTTCGGTTGGACACGTAATAGGGCTCGCGAAAGTTGCCCTGAAGGTCGTACGTTTGGTCGATACGATACCTAAAATACTCCCTTGCCGACCCGTCCACGGTCTTGGCGTAAAAGCGGTTGTTCAGGCTGTAAGTGAACGCGTCTTGGCGAAGGATATCGTCTTCGGCCGTGTAGTATGGCAACCGTGCCTGGTCGGCGTTCGGCGTATGCTTAAAATCAAGCCCTGGCTCTAGGATATGGCGCAGCTTACTTACGTTGAAGAACGACACGCCGTAATCCTTGAGAAACTCACTCGAGGACCGAAACCCTAGAGAGTATAGCTCTCTCGATTCGACATCGCCCGTTGTGTCGTATAGGGTTTCCCTTAAGCCCACGTAAGGTTCGAACGCAAACAACGAAAAAGGAAGCGTGGGGTATCGAAGGGTCGGCAAAAGGTCGTAGCGCGCGCCCCGTTGCCCTTGCTGGCTGAAGAAATAATCCAGGCTCGTGTCGAAATCGAGCGTGAAGGGAGTCCCAAGGACGCCCGGCTTGTAGCTTGCAAGCGCCAAATGTGGGAGCTGTTTGAGCGTGTATGGGTCTTCGTACCGAAGGTCCTGAAAGTACCGAAATTCGCCCATAAGGAGCGAATCTTCTGTATTGTAGGCCGCCCCTACCTTTGTTTTAAAGTATGGCAGCGTACGGATATCGGAATCGCCGGACAAGTCCCTTACCATCGTGCGGTCGTTGGTATAGTGGATGTCGGCCCGCATGTAGGCGTCGTCCGAGAAGTCCTGGTGGTGGAGCATGTCAACACGGAACCGCCCCTTTTTGGAATCGAGCCGCTCCCTGCGCTCCTGGTCGTAGGACGTGTCGCTGAACCCTGTGGCGTTGATCCAGCCGTAGTTCCTGTCCGAAAAGATATACCGGTACTCGACATCCCCGCCAACGCCTCGCCTCCCTCTGTAGTCGATCGCGAACGTGGCGTCCATGTTCCTGGCAATCTCAAGGTAGAACGGAAGGTTAAACTTAAACCCGTCCCTGTCCGAATAGGCCATTCTCGGCATCAAGAACCCCGTCTGCCGATCTTTCTTTATCGGGGCGATGAACCTAGGCAGGTAGGCGGCCGTGTGCTCAAAGAGTGCAACCTTCGCCCCTTTGCCCTTGCTCATCCCGTGAAAGTTGACCTCCATCTCCTTGACTTTGAGCACCCAGGGCCTTGGCTGGGCACACAAACAGCTCGTCATTTCGCCGTCTTCGATCAGAAAACGCATGCCCGGCTTCTTGATAAGCCTTTTTCCTTGGATAAAGTACCCCTCGTTTTTGAGCTCGATCGAGCCTTCCTTAAGCTCGAACGTGTCGCGTGGGAGGTCCATCGAGAGCGCTCGGCCGAGGATCAATCCGTAAGGCGCCCTGAGGGCCACGCCGCCCGATGCCTCGAGCCTTAGCGTCGCGATATGGAGCGTCAATTCGTCCGCCCTTATAAGGAAATCCCCATAGCGGACGAGCACGTGGCCCGTAAGTACGAGCGTTCGGGTTGTATGAACATAATCCGTCCTGTCGGCTTGTATGCTCAAAGGAAGCCGGGAAAGCTCTTGATCGAGGCCGAGGACGCCTTGGGTCTCCGCCCCTTTCGCGGGGAGAGCAAAGCAACAAAGAAGCGCTAAACCGATCAAAAAGAAGCTCGGCCTCATGGCTCCCCTTTTCCTAGCGCCTTGAGCACCTCCCCGGCAAAGTAAAGCGACCCCGTAAAGAGTATCGGTTGTTGACCATGGAAGAGCTCGAACGCGTCATAGATTGTTGGAGTAACCCGAAAGGGCATGCCCAACCCCTGGGCCTCCCTTGCGATCGCCTGGGCAGACAAAAGCCGATCGTGGTCCACCTCGGGAAACACGAACGCAGGATTCAGCCGATAAAGGCATTTAAGCATCGCAGAGACGTCCTTGCCTTTGCTCATCCCGACGATACAGGCCGGGTGCGAGCCTTCGAGCCTTGGACCCAAGAAAGATACGAGCGCGATCGCCCCGTGGACGTTGTGCGCCCCATCTAGGAGAACAAGCGGGGCTTGCCCGAGCAGCTGCATCCTGGCAGGCAAAAAGGCCGATTTTAGCGCCCCGACCGCCTCTGGCATCCGGACTCCAAGACTGCCTTCGTTTGCTAGGTGCTCAAGCACGGCCAAAGCGAGGCTTGCATTGGCCGCCTGATGCTCGCCAAGCATGCCAAGCACAATTTCCGCCTTTAAAGAGCGGCCTTCGAACACGAACCGCGTGGAGAAAAGCGAGGCCTCGAGAAGACGGTAACGGACCTGTCTCCCCAAAAAAACTACGCGGACCCCGCGGGCCTCTGCAAACCCATCCAATCGCGATTGGAGTCCACGCTGAGGAAGATGGGCAAACAACGGGGCCTCGGGCCTGGCAATTCCAGCCTTTTCTACAAGGATTTGGTCGAGGCTCTCGCCTAGAAAGCCTGTATGGTCTCTCCCGATGCTCGTGATGACGGTAGCAATCCTGCGCTTTGCCAAGTTGGTCGCATCGAGCCTGCCCCCCATGCCCACCTCGAGCACGCCCACATCCACGCCGCTTTCTTGGAACGCGACGAACATAAGGGCACTGAGCCACTCAAAGAACGTGAGAGGCAGCTGAAGTTCTAGAACAGCACGGTGAATCCTATAAAAGGCGGCATCGAGCCGTTCTTCTGGGAGGGGCCGGCCCTGAATCAGGATTCTCTCCAAAGGGTTAAGCAGGTGAGGCGAGGTAAAAAGGCCTGTTTTGAGGCCGGAGGCGATCAGCCCTGCCGAAAGGAACGTCGAGGTGGAGCCCTTCCCGTTTGTACCGGCGACGAGGATCGAAGGGAAGCCCGCATGCGGATCTCCCAACGCATGCAATACGGCCTCAAGACGGCCCAAAGAGGGCCTCATGGAAACGAGCTCGAGCGGATGGAGCGAAAAGAGTTCCAGCGGGCTACTAGGGCAAGGAAAGTCTATTGCAGCGCCCATAAAAGAGCCCTCAAGCGGCCTTCCCATAGAACGCCTTCCTTTGGGCGACCCGAGGCAAGCCTAGGTACCCCCGTTTCCTGCAACAGACGCTCCCTCCTTGGGCCGTTTGGCCCATTTCTTCATACAGGCCTCCTTGGCCGGCGGCCAAAGGTGATAGAGGAACGTGGCAACCTTTTTCTTTAACTCCGCCCTCGGAACAACGCCGTCGATCATCCCCTTGGCAAGCAAGAACTCGGCCCTCTGGAACCCCTCTGGAAGCTTTTGCTTGACGGTTTCCTCGATCACCCTAGGGCCTGCAAACCCGATCAACGCCCCAGGTTCGGCCAAAATGACATCACCCAGAAAAGCGAAACTTGCCGCAACCCCTCCTGTCGTAGGATCTGTTAGGATGCTTAAAAACGGAACCCCCTCTTTCGAGAGCAGAAGACGCCCGGAGATCGTCCTGGCCATCTGCATGAGAGAGATCACCCCTTCGTGCATTCTAGCCCCGCCCGAAGCGCTGACGGTGACGAGAGGAATGCGCTCTTCTTTGGCCCTCAGCATGGCCTTAAGGAGCTTTTCCCCGACGACGGCCCCCATGCTTCCACCGAGAAACCCGAACTCGAACACGGCGAGGCTCACGCGAACACCGCTTAGGAGCCCTACCCCCGAAACGAGCGCTTCGGCATGGCCCGTTTTCTTCCTCGATTCCTTAAGCCTAGCCCTGTAAGACTTGCTATCTTTGAACCGTAGCGGATCCCTGGAAAGGATCGCAACGTCCATCTCTTGAAACGTTCCAGGATCGATGAGCTGCTCGATCCGCTCTTTTGCGCTCATCCGAAAGTGGTACGAGCAAGCAGGACATACCTTTAGGTTGCGGCCCAAGTCCTTTTTAAACCCGACCTCACCGCACCCGGGACACTTGACCCACAGGTTCTCTTCGGGCTTCTCGCGCCTGGCCATCAAGAACGCCATAGCAAGGCTCCTTTAATAAGGCTTTTTTTGAGCGCTTCGGCCTTCTTTTGGGCAAGCTGAATCGCTCGTTTTGGGCCACCCTCTGCAATCCCGTCCTCGAGCGCGCGGATCAGCGCGGAGCCCACGATGACCCCGTCTGCAACATTGCCGATCTGGAAAGCGTCTTCAGGCGTCTGGATGCCAAACCCGACTGCCACCGGAAGGTCGAGCGTAGCCCTTGCCCTCTCGATCGTAAAGGATAAGGAAGGAATCCGGCCAACCGTCCCCCCTGTCGGGGCATAACTCGAGGTGACATAAAGAAACCCTCCGACAAACGGGGCGATCTCTTGGAGCCTTTCTAGGCTCACGTCGTTCGGAACAACCTGGATCGGATCAATGCCCTCAGACTTGATCGCCCTGTACCATCGGGCGCCTTCCTCGACAGGGAGGTCGACCACCAAGATGCCCGCAGCCTGAAGCTCTTTAAGGCGCATGGTTAGCGCATCCAGCCCCATCCGGTAAAACGGGTTGAAGTACCCGAACAAAACCACCGGCAGCCCTTCATGGCACTCCTTGAGCATCTCGATTGCCTTAAGCGTCCGTTTTAGCCCAAAATTTCCAGACAGGGCTCCTTGCATGGCCCTCTGGATCACTTCCCCGTCGGCCATCGGGTCAGAAAACGGCACGCCTACTTCCAAAATGTCTACGCCCGCTTCATGAAGAGCCAAGGCGAGCTCTACGAAGAACTGCTCGTCTGGAACGGGGTATCCGGCCGTCACATACCCGATGAGCACTTTGCCCTGAGAAGCGAAGATATCTTTGATTTTGCTACCCACGGCGGCCCCCCTCGAACGATCCGACGAGCTCCAGGTCTTTGTCTCCACGCCCAGAGAGGTTTACCGCGATCAACGTATCCTTGGAAAACGCCCTGGCCTGGGCCATGAGCCAGCCGAGCGCATGGGCGCTCTCGAGCGCCGGAAGAATCCCCTCGGTACTCGCAAGCAACCGAAAGGCCCTAAGCGCCTCCTCATCGCTCGCCGTCACGAACCTGGCCCGGCCGGTGGATTTGAGGTATGAGAGCTCGGGCCCCACGCCAGGGTAGTCTAACCCCGCCGAAACGCTGTGCACGGGAGCGATCTGCCCTTCGTCAGTTTGCAAAACGTAGGACATGGCCCCGTGCAACACCCCTACCGTTCCGCGTGTCAGGCTGGCCGCATGTTCACCCATGCCTTCCCCCCTGCCGCCCGCCTCGACCCCGACAAGCGCCACGCCCGCCTCATCCAAAAACGGAAAGAACGCCCCCATCGCGTTCGACCCACCGCCGACACAGGCAATTAGAACGTCCGGAAGCCTGCCAAAGCGCTCCTTTGTCTGGGCTTTGAGCTCGTTACCGATGACGGCCTGGAAATCTCGAACAATCGTGGGGTAAGGGTGAGGCCCTGCTACCGTACCGAAGAGGTAATGCGTGGTTTTCAAATGGCTCACCCAGTAGCGCATGGCCTCGTTAATGGCGTCTTTCAGCGTTCCCTGCCCTTTGGCGACGGGGATCACCTCAGATCCTAAAAGCTCCATACGCTGAACGTTCGGGGCCTGTCTTTTTAGGTCCTCAGTACCCATGAAAATCTTGCAGGAGTCGAACCCCAAGGATGCGGCCACCGTGGCCGTCGCAACCCCGTGCTGACCGGCCCCAGTTTCGGCAATCAGCTCGCTCTTGCCGAGCACCTTGGCCATGAGGGCCTGGCCCAGCGCGTTGTTGATCTTGTGCGCACCCGTATGGCAAAGGTCCTCGCGCTTCAAAACCAGCGTGGCTTCAAGCCCGATCGCTTCGGTGAAGCGTTTGGCCTGCAAAATAGGCGTAGGCCTTCCGGCAAAATCGCGCAGCGCCTCCGCAAGGGCCTTCTGAAAGGAAGGGTCCTTGCCGACAGAATTATAGGCCTGTTCCAACTCTTTGAGCGCCCCAAGGAGCAGTTCGGAGACGAACCTGCCTCCGTACTCCCCGAAATAGCCCGCCTTACTCACCCTTATATTTTACCCCCGGTCAATTCGCGGATTTTTCCAGCTGGATCGCTGCTCTTTAGGATACCCTCGCCCACAAGAAAGGCGCAAACCCGCGCGTGCCTTTTGTAGGCCAGCACTTGCTCTCTTTGGTCAATGCCGCTTTCGATCACAACCGGGTAGGAGCCTAAAGGCTCTCGAAGCAATGCTTCGACCCTCTCATGATCAATCGTGAGCGAGGCAAGGTCCCTTGCGTTCAACCCCAATAGCAGCGGCCCTTCGAGGCCCGAGACCTTATCTAAGTCTTCTTCGGAGTGAAGCTCGACCAAAGGCAGAAGCCCTAGCGATCTTGAGGCGCTTACGAGCTCTTCAAGCTTGTCTTTGGACAGAATCCTCACGATCAACAAAACTAGGTCGGCTCCGGCAAGGGCCGTTTCGTAAAGCTGGTAGATATCAAAGATAAAGTCCTTCCTAAGGATTGGTCCGCCAAAGGCCTGCCTCGCAACTTCAAGGTCCCTGAGGCTGCCATGAAACCCTAAGGGTTGCGTGAGGACCGACAATGCAAACGCCCCTGCACCTTCGTAAATCTGGGCTAGCTCCCGGACGTCCAGCCGGCCTAAAAGAACCCCTCTGGAGGGAGAAGCCCTTTTGATTTCACAAATCAGCTTTGTATCGGGCTCTTTGCCAAGAAACTTAGAAAGGAGCGCCCCCGGTTTTTTTGGGGGAAAAGAAGAAAGTTTCTTTTCAAGCTCGACCAAGGGCTCTTTGGCCCTTTTCGCCTCGAGATCGGCAAGCGTACGCTTTACGACCTCAGGAAGGAACGGAGTCATCGCCTCGAGCCGTTTTTTTGAAGCGTTCAAACACCCCCAAAGCAGACCTCGTCAAGAGCGCCTCCTTTGCCAAGCCATAGCCTCCCTTAATATTGCCTGTCAGGCCGCATACAAACAGCGCAAGCCCAGCATTCAAGGCAACAAGCTCCAGCCAAGGCGATGGATTGCCTTCTATCACCCGCTGGAAGGCCTCGAGTTGCTCTTCTTGGGTCTGAAGAATCAGCCTTTCTTTGGAAAACCTAGAAACCCCGAAGTCTTCGGGCTCTACCCTCAAACGCTCGATCCGTCCGTCTTCTTGAAGAACGGCCAGGACACTGGGGGAAGCCAAAGAGAGTTCATCTTGGCCGTCCTCACCGTACACTACGCAGGCCCGCTTACGCCCCAAGATCCTGAGGCACTCTGCAATCAAGTGAACATACCGGGAATCGTACACGCCCACGACCTGGTAGGTCAAAGGCAAGGGGTTGGTCAGAGGGCCAAGAAGGTTAAACAACGTCCTGAAAGGAAGCTTTGCCCTCAAGCCTTTAACGGCCTGCATGGCTGGGTGGTAGGCTGGGGCCAAGAAAAACCCAACGCCGACCTCTTCGAGCAGCCTTAAGGACCTCTCCGGCTCTAGCGCGACGTTGACGCCAAGCCGTTCGAGCACTTGGGCTGAACCAAGAGCATTCCTAAATGACCTGTTGCCGTGCTTTGCAACCTTAACCCCGAAGCTCGCCACGACGAACGCGCTCAGCGTTGAGACGTTCAGGGTCGGGTATGCCTTACCCCCTGTCCCGCAGGTATCCATCAAATGATAAGGGGGCGGGGTAATTAGAGCAGCGTGTCTTTGAAACACCAGCACGGCGCCTAGGAGCTCTTCTTTCGAGGGGCCTTTCATCGCCAGGGCTGTCAAGAACGCCACCATGAGGGGCTCGTCGATAGAGCCCTTGATCATGCCCTCGATGAACCCTTCCGTCTCCTCGACGCTTAGAGCCCCCCCCTTGAGAAGCGTTTCAACCGCCTTGGAGGGCATCTTAGATGAGCTCTAAGAAGTTTCGAAGGAGCTGATGGCCATGTTCCGTCAGGATGGATTCCGGGTGGAACTGAACACCGAATACGGGCAAGCTCCGGTGCCTTATCGCCATAGGCTCGTTGTACTCGCTCACGGCGTGGATTTCAAGGTCTTGAGGAAGGCTTTCGGCATCGACGATAAGCGAGTGATAACGGACCGCACGAAAAGGACTGGGAATCTCCTTGAATACGCCGAGGCCGTCGTGGAAAACCATCGAGGTCTTCCCGTGCATCAGCCTCCTTGCCAACACTACCTTGCCGCCGAAGGCTTCGGCGATCGCTTGGTGGCCCAAACATACTCCAAGGATGGGAACCCTGCCCGAGAACCTGCGTACGGCCTCTACGCTGATGCCCGCCTCTTTCGGCGTGCAAGGCCCCGGAGAAATGACGAGCGCGCCAGGGTTTTTCACCTCAAGCGCATCGAGGGAGGCCTCGTCGTTGCGCACGACCTCCGGGAGCACCCCAAGCTCGCCAAAATACTGGTAGAGGTTGTAGGTAAATGAATCGTAGTTGTCGATCAAAAGGATTCCGGACATGCCCTTTCCCTAGGCGTTGGTTGCGATCGCGATCGCCTGAGCCATGGCCATCGCCTTATTCTTGACTTCATCCTCTTCGCTGGCAGGGTCGGAGTCGGCCACGATGCCGCCGCCGGCCTGGAAGTAGGCCGTGTCTCCCCGAATCCAGGCCGTTCGGATCGTGATGCCCATGTCGAGCGCTCCGCCAAACCCGACGTACCCCACACACCCGCCGTAAATCCCTCGCCTGTGGGCCTCGAGCTCCTCGATGATCTCCATCGCCCGTACTTTTGGAGCCCCCGTCAGCGTCCCCGCAGGAAAGCAGGCCCTTAGGGCATCGAGCGGGCCAAGGCCGTTCTTTAGAGTCCCTATCACATCGCTGACGATGTGCATCACGTGGGAATAGCGTTCGATGTGCATGAACTGGGACACCCGCACGCTACCAACCCCGGCAACTCTCCCGACATCGTTGCGGGCCAAGTCCACCAGCATTAAATGCTCCGCTCTTTCTTTCGTATCCCCTAAAAGCTCTCGTTCCAGCCTGATGTCTTCGTCTTGAGTCCTCCCACGCCTCCTTGTCCCGGCGATAGGGCGGGTAAGGACACGGCCTGCCGACACACGGACCAACACCTCCGGAGAGGAACCGACAACCGTCTCGGACCCGTTTTGAAGGTAGAACATGTAGGGCGACGGGTTCAGGAGCCGAAGGACGCGGTACAAAGCAAAAGGGTCGGCCTTAAAAGGCGTGTGGAATCGCCTCGAAGGGACGACCTGGATAATGTCGCCAGCCTCGATGTAGGCCTTGGCTTTGAGGATCCAGGTTCGGTAGGCATCCGGGGAAACGCTACCCGTAAGCTCGAACGTCTTCTCTTTGAAGCCCTCGAACCCGTCCATCCGGACAGAGGGAACGACCTTTGTAAACGCCAAATCCTCGATCTGCTCTATCGCCTCGTGGGCGCGGCAAACTTCGGCTTCAAGGTCAAAAGCATTCAAATCCACGTAGGCCATGAGTGTGAACGCGTAGCGAAACCTGTCGACGGCGATAAGGACCTTGGGAAAGAAAAAATGGGCATCGAAAGGGTCCAACCTTGGCTTCCCCAAGTCTGGAACTCGCTCAAAGCGCCTTACGGAATCATAGCCCAAATAGCCTATCGCCCCCCCAAAAAAAGGCGGAAGATCGCCTTGCCTATAAACCCTCTTGTCCAAGACGCGCTCCTTTAAGGCATCAAGAGCCTCGCCTTCAAAGCACCGCCCGCCCCCTTCGGGGGTCTCAATCTCAACAAGGCGGTCTTTGGCCCTTAGGATCCACCGGAACCCGACCCCTATGAAGGAGTACCTTGCCCAGAACTCGCCACCCTCCACGCTCTCTAAAAGGCAGCCAACGGGGCTGATGTCCCTTAGCTTCAAAAACAAGCTTACGGGCGTTTCCGTATCCAAAACGAACGTTTTGGCAGGGACCCACCCGTCGTAGCCATCCTTCTTGATCGCGAACGCCCGCTGAAGGTTCTCCGCGCGTCGATCCGGCAGCACTAATCCACTTCCTCGATGGCCGTTTCATCCTCAATTTTTGCCACGTACGCCTCCTTGAAGCTAGCCCGCACCTTGCCAAGAAATGCCTTGGCCTTTTTGGGATTTTTGAACCGGCCGGTACGGACGCGATACCAAAGCCCATCCTTGGCGTTGTACCGCTCAAGAAACGGCTCAAACCCGTTTTGTCTCAACCTTTTTGCCATTGCCTCCGCCTGGGATCGGACCTTGAATGCCCCTACCTGGACGCTATAGTATCCAGAAGGCTTCGGCTTGGCCTTGGGCTCCGAAGAAGCCTCCAAGGCCAAGGAAGGAGCCGGCGCTCGGCCCTCAGGGCCAAATGGCTCACCCGCGTTCTCTTCAAGCGGGGTTTGTGGCAACGAAGGTCTAGGAGCGAAAACTTGCCCAGAAGCAGGCTTTTCGGGCCCCGTTGCGGTATCATCCGTGGGTTTCCTGGTGGCCGTTTCAAGACTAGAGCCGAAGTAGGTTCCCGCAAGAAAACCCAACACGACCAGCCCCATGCCAAAACCTACCAGGAGGACACCCCCGAAGGGGGAAATCTCGAGCCGCACCGCTCACATCTTCTCCGGGGCTGTAACGTTCAGCAATGAAAGCCCTCTTCGAAGAGCAACCCCCAGCCCTTGAACGAGCAAGAGCCGCATACCCCTTATTTCCTCCGGGCTCTCGAGGATCCGGTTGTGGTTGTAGAAAGAATGGAAAAGCCCGGCGATGTCCATCAGCGCGTAGACCACGCGGTGCGGCTCGAGTTCCCTTGCGGCCTCTCTAAGGGTATGCTCTAGCCAAAAAATCGCCTTGAGCAGGGGAAGCTCCGCTTCACTCAGCGTTTGAAGCGCCTCAATGCCCGGGTTGGGCAGAGCAACCCCTCGATTCTTCGCCACTTCGAACACGGAACAGATCCTTGCGTGCGCATACTGGACGTAGTAGACCGGGTTTTCTTCGCCCTGCTTCCTGGCAAGGTCGATGTCGAAGTCTAGGTGCGTGTCGGCCTTTCGCAATAAAAAGAAGAACCTGCAGGCGTCCTTCCCCACCATGTCGATCAGCTCATCGAGTGTCACGTAGGTGGCCTTGCGGGTGGAGACCTTGACCCTTTCCCCGCCTCTTACGAGCGTAACGAACTGATGCAAGACGATGCGAATGCGGGAAACATCCTGGCCCAGCACCTTGATCGTTGTAAGGACGTCCTGGCTCGAGAGGTGATGGTCGGCCCCGAGCACGTCCACGATCAAATCGAACCCACGCCCTAGCTTTTGGACGTGGTAGGCGATATCCGGAAGCCTGTATGTGTACTCCCCGCTGGCCTTACGGAACACGCGGTCCTTGGGTTGCCCGAATGCCTTGGCCTCGAACCATAAGGCACCGTCCTTTTCGTACAAAAGGCCTAATGAGTTCAGACGCTCCAGAACCCGCTCGATACTCCCGTCTTCGTAAAGCGTGTGCTCGCCGAAAAACACGTCGAACCTGATGTCGAGCCTTTGGAGCGTGCGCTGGATGTCTTCAAAAATGACCCGCTCGCCGTACTTCTGGAAAGGCTCGTGCGAGACCTCCGTTTTGAGCCTATCTGCGAAGTCCTCGAAGATTTGCCTTGCGATCTCCCGAATGTAATCGCCCTGGTAGCCATCCTCCGGGAAGCTTGCCGGCTCACCAAGAAGCTCTAGGTAGCGCGCCCGGATGGATTCACCAAGCACTCGCATTTGTCTTCCGGCGTCGTTGTAATAATACTCCCGTGTCACCTCGAACCCGAGCGCCTCCAGAAGGTTGGCGATCGAGGACCCTAGGACAGCTTGCCTGCCATGGCCGACCGTGAGCGGGCCTGTAGGGTTTGCGCTTACGAACTCCACCTGAGCTCGTTTGCCAGAGCCATCGTCGAACCTCCCGAAAAGCTCTGGGTGCTCGAGCACCTCCACCAACGCATTCTTTAAAAACTCTGGATCGAATTCAGCGTTCAAATATCCAGGAGGGGCCGCGCGTAGCGCGGAAAAGCCTTGGGGTAGGTCTACGGCTTGGGCCTCTAACATCTTGGCAATCTCTATGGGAGGCATCCTAAGGAGCCTTGCCAACTGGAAGGCGACCGGGGTCGCCAAATCTCCAAACCCTTCCTTTGGGCGTTCGAATGCGATATCCAAGGACTCTGAAAGCTTGAAGACTTCTAAGATCCGCCGCTCGAGCCACACCTCAAGCCTTCTGTAAAGCCCTTGAATCACGCTTTTTGGCATGCGGATCAATTCTCCTCGAAGAAAGACTTGGAAGCCGTTTCGTCGGTATTTAGAGGCCTAAGCGTTTTGTCTTCGGAAAAATCTTCGCAGAAACGCGCAACCCCTGCACGTTTCTGGAAACGCTTGGCACAGACAGCCCTCCAAGCACAAACTATGCATTCTTGAAACGCGTTTATTCCCATTACTGGCGTCCTAAGCCTTATAGCCGAATTGCCGTAAAAGCTCTTTGCGCTTGGCCTTGTCCTCATCCGCCTCGATGCCTTTCGGAGCTTGGCCGTCGATAACGCCCACGATCCCCCGGCCCTGCGCACTCTCGGCCACGATGATTTCAAGGGGGTTTGCCGTAGCGCAGTAAACCAGGCAAACCTCTTGGACTCCCTTGATGGCGTTTAGGACCGCAATGGGAAACGCCCCGTCCAAAAAGATGTAGAAGGTATGCCCTGCCCCTACCCTAAGCGCATTCCGGGCCGCTAATTCACTCATCACGGCGTCGTTTCCCGAAACGCGCACAAGGCAAGGGCCGGAGCTTTCCACGAAGGCAAGCCCAAACTTTGCAGCGGGTGTATGCGTGGCCAGCGTCTCGTGAAGGTCTTCGACGGTCTTGATGAAATGCGCCTGGCCTACGATCACGTTTACATGCTCTGGCTTTTCGAGCGCAACCCGCTCAAACCGAAGATCCATCACGCGCCCCTTTATTGGATTTCTTCTTGGATGAGCTCGATTCTGTAGCCCGTCGGGTCCTCGATGAAGGCGATCACGGTCGTTCCATGCTTCATGGGCCCGGGCTCACGGACAATCTTCACCCCATTTCTCTCAAGAGACTTGCAAAAGGCGTAGATATCCGGGACGCTGACCGCAACGTGGCCGAAGCCATCCCCTAAGTCATAGGCCTTGATATCCCAGTTGTACGTCAACTCGATTACCGCGCCCGCTTTCTCGTCCTCGTAACCAACAAAGGCCAGCGTAAACCGGCCTTCCGGGTAGTCTTTTTTTCTTAAGAGACGCATCCCCAGCTTATTTATGTAAAAATCAAGGGAAGCATCAAGGTCTGCGACCCGAATCATCGTATGCAACAACCTCATGCCAATCTCTCCGCATCGCTCGTCCCTTTGGAGGCTTCCTGCATGAGACCGCCCTGCCCCCCGTTGGCGAGTACCGAGCACTGCCTGGCGATGGTCCGCAAGGCATCCGTCGCCAACCCTGCCCCGGCAACCCATACGAAGGTTCGAGACATCCGTATGCCCTGGCCTGAAACAGCCTCTTTCATGTATATAGAGTATCAGAGCCCTTGTTATTTCACCAACCATAAGGACCGCGATAAAGAAAGGGACATTATGAACTATTGGATGCCCGATAGAGCCACAACCGACCGACTCCTCGCCCCGATGACTGGCATCTTGCGGCACATCCCGGGTTTGACGCCATCTTGGCTCAGCGCTACCGGGCTTTTGTTTGCGCTTTTGGCCTCCTTGCTCCTTGCAAACGGGCTTATGGGCTGGGGAGGGATTCTTGTTCTTGCCTCGGGCCTGATGGACGTGTTCGACGGATACGCGGCAAGAACCCTAGGGCTGGAGAGCAGAAGGGGAGCTTTCCTCGATTCCTGTCTGGATCGCTTGGCCGATGCAGCCCTGTTCTTTGGCCTCTTATGGCATTATTCAGTCCTTAACGACCGGCCCGGCGCTCTCTTGGTTGCGGCAAGCATGGCCGGCGCGCTAATTACCCCATACATTCGGGCAAAGGCGGAGCAATTCCTCCAAGCATGCAAGGTGGGGGTGCTCGAGCGGCCTCACCGAATGGCCCTCCTGATTATCGGGCTTCTCTTCGGGGTGTTAAAGCCGGCACTTTGGGCCATGCTCGTGCTGTCATTCGTAACGATCTTTCAGCGCATCGCGTACAGCTTAAAAAGGCTTTCTTAATGGTTGCCGTCGAGCTCGCGCTTTATGCGATCGAGAATACTTCTAGGGCTTTGCCCAAGCTCGCCCGCGATCCGGCAGACGTCATCGAACGCGACTTTCTCCTTCTGGACAAAGCCGACCGAGGCTTTAAGGCGTACTGAGCCCATCGATGTCTGGACTTCACGCTCTTGCCTCGAAAGAATGCTTCTGGTCCGCCAAGATTCACGCACCCCCCAGCTCGAGGTGTTTTTAAGAACCCACGAAACGATCGCCTCTTTGTTCTCTTGGGATACCAGCACTTCGAGCAGGAACCCTGGACGCCCTTTCTTCATCAACCCCTGGCTTAGGAATACATCCAGCGCTCCCGCATCCATCAACGCCTGAAGCGCCCATTGGACTTCTTCTGGGGTCATATCGTCAACCTGAAAGGCTAGCTCCCAAACGGAGTCTTGTTGCAGGCCATCCTCGCCTCCGCCCTCGTGACAGGCATTGCCGAGCGTTGCCCTCAAGACGTTGGGTAGGCCGGGAAAATGGGCCGTTCCGAGCCCGTAGCCCGTTTTTTCAAGGACAAAAGGGCATGGCAACACCCCTGGACGTCGAACAAAGGTCTTAAGCAGCACGGCGCCCGTCGGAGTCACCATCTCGTGGGGGACATCCCTCCAAAGGAGGCGAAAACCCTTTAAAAGCTCGAGTGTTGCAGGGGCCGGCGAGGGATAGGCTCCGTGCCTGGTTTGAACCAAGCCCTGGCCAACGGGAACTTCCATGCAGAACACTTCCCCTACGCCCAGCCAATCGAGCGCCAAGGCATTCCCTAGGATATCGACGAGCGCATCAACGGCCCCTAACTCGTGAAAGTGTACCGCTTCGGGGGTTGTCCCGTGCACCTTGGCCTCGGCCACGGCGAGCGCATCAAAGGCTAGCACGGCCCTCTGGATATAGGGCGACCTTGGCAGGCCTCCCAAAAAAGCCCGGATCCTGGAATACGGCACTTCTTCGTCCTTCGAGGAACCCGTAGGGGCCACGTCCAGGTAAGCCCCCGCGATCCCCTCCCTGGCCTCTTTTTTTAGGATGATCTCAAAGCCTTCAATGCCGAGACGTTTGAGCTCTGATTCGAGCGGACCTAGCTCAAGCCCGAGATCTACTAGCGCTCCGAGCATCATGTTCCCAGAGATTCCCCCGATGCACTCCAAAACGAGGATCTTTTTGCTCATGACTTCGCCACTTGGGCCTTTAGCACGCGGAACGCGAACAAGGCCGCGCCCACGCCGTTGTCGATGTTAAAGACGGCCAGGTTGGCACAGCTCGTCAGCATTGCAAGCAAAGGGGTAAAGCCGTTCAAATGGCTCCCATACCCGCACGAGGTCGGGACGGCGAGAACGGGCGCTTCGAACATCCCCCCCAGCAGGCTCGCCAGAGCGCCCTCCATGCCCGCGATCGCGATCAGTACACGGCAAGTCTGGAGCCGTTCGATCTCCGGAAAGAGCCGATGAACCCCGGCAACGCCCACATCGAAGAGCACTTCCGTCTTCACGCCCAACGTCTCGAGCGTGATGCAGGCCTCTTCGAGCACGGGGCCATCCGACGTTCCCGCAGAAACCAACCCGACAGTCCCAAGGTTTTGGGGGCGGATGTAGCGTTCGTTAAGCCTAAGAATCCTTGCCTTTGGGAAGTATTGCGCGTCGGGGAACGCCTTCAAAAGCCTGCTCGCCTTAAACGGGGAGAGCCTTGTGACAAGAACGGGGGAAGGCAGGCCATACATTGCCTCGGCAATCCGCTGGATCGATTCGAAGTCTTTATCCTTGCCGTAGATAAGCTCGGGGAAGCCTTGTCTTAGCTCCCTGTGGGTATCAACCCTGGCAATGCCGATATCCTCGAAGGGCAAAAACTTGAGCTGTTCTACCGCCGCCTCGGGCTGAATCGCCCCATTGCGGACTTGCTCGAACAGCTCAAGGATGCGCGCTTTCATCTCGGAAATGTTCGTAACCTCCCTTTTTAAGCCTGGAAGGGGCCTGGCCCTCTTTGCAGGTATACACCCCCTGCTCGCCTCTTTCAAAGCGGCCCACCTCGTGCACCACGACGTTGAGGCGTTTTCCCAGGCGCTGAACCTCTTTTAGGGAATGGGCGGGTACGGAAAGGATCAGCCCATAATCTTCTCCACCGGCCAGCGCCAGGTCCGATGCCTCGATTCCTAACATGCAAGACATAGGCTCGAGCCCTTCCATGGGAATGGATTCTAGCTCGAGGAAGGCCCGGAGGTTGGAGAGGCGGGCGATATGACCAAGATCCTGAACCAGCCCGTCGGAGATGTCAATGGCGGCGTTTGCAAGCCCTTTTTGGGCGACTTCTTTCGCAAACACGAGAGGTGGGCGCGGCTTTAGATAAGCTTCGACAAACGGCCGCGCTTCTTGGTTTTCCAGCGCAGAAGGCCCAAAACGCTTAAGAAGATTCAGCCCGAGGGCAGAGCTGCCCGGGATTCCCGTTACGAGAATCCTGTCGCCAGGTCTAGCCCCGTCTCTCGCCAAAAGCTTGGAAGATTGAGGAAGCCTCCCTAAAAACGTGACGCAAAGGAACGCCCCGCCCGGGCTCTTGGAAGTATCCCCCCCCAAAGCAATGCATGGATGCGCATCCTGGAACGCCGCCATCCCGCTTAAGAACCGATCGAGCCAGTCTTTGGAAAAGCCTGAAGGAAGGGCCAACGCCAGCACAAACCCCCAAGGCTCTCCCCCCATCGCACCGATATCGCTCGCGTTAACGGCCAACGCCTTGAACCCGATGGTTTCCGGGGACTCGTAGGCAAGGTCGAAATGAACCCCCTCAATCAACAAGTCGGTCGTGACGAGCAGGCTTCCTTCTTCTCTAAGTTTGCATACAGCCGCATCGTCGCCGATTCCCTTAAGAACGCTCAAGAAGGTTTTGGAGTTTTCCCTCGCTAGCCCCTCCTCGACCCTAGCGATCAGGCCGAACTCACCAAGCGCACGAAGCGAGCTATCTGCTGCCATGAAGGGCTACACGGAAGCCCTGGCGAGTTCCATATCCTGCTTTTGGAGCACGTCGAACGCGAGCACGTTTTTCAACACCTCGTCCACGCTTTTTACGTAGATGGGCGAGATCTCCTTACGAATCTTTGGAGGGACCTCCTCAAAGTCCGGCTCGTTCTCGAAGGGCAGGACCACGGCTCGGATGCCCGCTTGGAGCGCGCCAAGCACCTTCTCTTTGATTCCACCCACAGGAAGAACCCTACCCCTTAGCGTAATCTCTCCCGTCATCGCTACATCTTTCTTGACGGGAATCTTGGACAGCGCGCTTATCAAGGCCGCCACGATCGTCACGCCGGCCGACGGGCCGTCCTTAGGGATCGCACCTGCCGGAACGTGGATATGGATGTCGAGGTGCTGATAGAAGTCCTCATCGATGCCGTACTCCTTGGCGTGAGCCCTAGCGTAGCTCAAGGCGGCCTGCGCCGACTCCTTCATTACCTCGCCCAACTGTCCCGTAAGCGTCAAGGTTCCCTTCCCTTTGGCCAGGCTAACCTCGACGTGAAGGATCTCGCCCCCGGCCGCAGTCCATGCAAGCCCCGTGGCCACGCCTATCTCTTCTTTATCGAGCTTTTCCTGACCCAGGTATTTGGCCGGGCCCAAGTACCTGCGCGCTTTGGCAACCGAGATGAACGCCTTCTTTCGCTTCCCCTCGGCCACTTCTTTGGCGACCTTCCGCAAAATGGAGGCGATCTCCCGCTCTAGGTTGCGCAAGCCAGCCTCTCTTGTGTACTCCTCAATCAATAGCTTGAGCGCATCCTCTGAAAACACCACCTGGCCTGGCTCGAGCCCGTTGGCCTCGAGCTGGCGGGGGACGATGTAGCTCTTGGCAATCCTCAGCTTTTCATCCGGGGTATAGCCTGGAATCGAGATCACCTCCATCCTGTCGCGTAGCGCGCCCGGAACCGTGTCGAGCACGTTGGCCGTCGCAACGAACATAACCTTCGAGAGGTCGAACGGTACGCCCAGGTAGTGGTCCATGAAGCTGTGATTCTGCTCGGGGTCGAGCACTTCCAAGAGGGCAGAGGATGGATCCCCCCGAAAATCCATGCCGATTTTGTCGACCTCGTCCAGCATGAACACGGGGTTGTTGGACCCTGCATTCTTGATCTGCTGGACGATCTGGCCCGGCATCGCCCCGATATACGTCCTGCGGTGACCCCGAATTTCTGCTTCGTCCCTCATGCCGCCCAAAGAGAGACGAACGAATTTTCTTCCCATCGCCCTCGCGATGGATTTCCCCAAAGAGGTCTTTCCTACACCAGGAGGACCGACAAAGCAAAGAATCGGCCCCTTGGCCGATTTCTTTAGTTTCCTGACCGCCAAGAATTCGAGAATTCTCTCTTTGACCTTCTCTAAATTGTAGTGGTCTTCGTCCAACACTCGCTTGGCGTCTTTGAGTCCTAAGTTTTCCTTCATGGAGACGCCCCAGGGGAGCTCCACGAGCCAGTCAAGATATGTTCGAATGATCGAGGCTTCGGCCGAATCGGGATGCATCGTCTCTAGCCGCTTGAGCTGCCGTTCGGCCTCCTCCTTGGCCTTCTTCGGCATCTTCGCCTTCTCTATCCGCTTGTTGTACTCCTCGATCTCTTGTAGCTTGCTATCGGACTCGCCGAGCTCGTCTTGAATCGCCTTGAGTTGACCCCTTAGAAAATACTCCCTTTGGGTTTTGTCGATCTCTTCTTTGACCTGATTCTGAAGCTTGGTCTGCATCTGGGAGAGCGCTACCTCCTTGGCAAGGTACCCGTCCACCTTGCCAAGCCGCTGTACGGGGTCCAAGAGCTCGAGTACGGCTTGCCACTCCTCGATCTTGAGCCTTAAGTTCGAGGCAACCAAATCGGCCAAAACACCTGGCTCCGCGATGTTGTTCACGACGGCCATGATCTCTAATGGCATGTCTCGCAACTGGATAATCTTTTCGATCTTTTCTTTCACGTTGCGCATAAGCGCCTCAACCTCGAGCGGGATATCGGTAAGCTTCGGCTCTTCAAGTACCTCTACCCTAACGGATAGGAAGGGCTCTTCCTGGGCAAGCTCAAGAATGCGCGCCCGTTTATGGCCTTGAATGAGGACTTTGACCCTCCCATCGGGGAGCTTGAGCATTCGAACTACGCTTGCAACGGTCCCTACCTCAAAAAGGTCACCAAGCGCAGGATTCTCTATAGACCCGTCCTTTTGGGCTACGAGGAGGACGAGCTTGTGACTTCCGAGAGCGTGCTCGAGTGCCATCACCGAACTCGGCCTCCCGACGAACAAAGGGAGCGAGATCATCGGGAACACGACGACATCCCGGATGGGCAAAACGGCCAAGACCTCCGGAACGTCGATGTCTTTTTCCTTTTGCTCTCGAGTTTCATCAGTCATTGTTTAAAAAACTCCTTATCGCAAGTTGCTTGAATTTTCGATGGACCTCTCTTCCAAGTAAAACCACAAAATGGGGGGTGTCAAGCGATGAGGGCTAAGGAATGCGTACGATCCTGCCTTGCTGGATTTGAAACAAGAACAAATCCCCCGCAAGGTCGCGGTCTTCGTCGAAACGGATTGGGCTCGATACCCCGATGTACACGGACAGCCCGCTCAAGCCTTCCGCGATACATTTACGTACCTCGGAAGAGACGCCAAGGCAAGGCTCGAGGACGTGCAAGGCCAAGCCGACCGTATCGAAGGTGCGCGCGGCAAGCGGGCTAGGAACCACGTGGAACGTTTGGGCAAATCCAGACTCAAACCTCCGAACAGCGCGGCTTGGGGCGCTTGCGTCATAGCTGTCCGCAAATACGACCCCCTCGAAGTCTGAGCCATTTTTGCCTGCCTCATCCGGGTCGTTGAAGGTGTTGGCCGCAAGGATGAGGGCAGAAGGCCCTAGCATGCCACGAAGAGCCCGTATGAGGTGAGCCCCCTGCCTTGGAGAATCGGCTACAAAGACGCCCTCGGGGCTGGCGGCAGCAATACGCCGCGCCACTGAAAGAAGCGCTTCCTCGTCCCCTTGGCCGTAAGGAATATTGGCAGACACCGCACCGCCCGCCTCCTGGAGCGTTTGAGAAAACGCCTCCGAGAGCTCCCTGCCGAATGCATCGTCCGAGTAAGCAACGGCAAACCTGCCGAGCTTTTTTGAGCCAAGGGCATACCCGACGAGCGCTTTTGCCTGGAGTTTTGCATGGACGGCATTCCTGAACGTCCAGGGGCCGACTCGAGTCAGCCCTGCTCTTGGAGCCAGCAATACGATGGGCAACCCCCGGGTATTGGCCCTGCTTGCCAATGGGACCGCCAAGTCGCTCACAACAGGGCCAATCGCCAATACCGCATCCGGGTTGTTTGCAAATTCCTCCAAACGCTGCTCGGCCAGAAACGGACCCTCCGAGGTGTCCAAAAAAACAACTTCCGCAATATCCGGGCACTCAAAACCAGGAAGCGCCAAAGCTCCAACCCCGAGCAGTGCCCCTCTAAGGGCTTCAGCCCCGAGCGGCGCAAAAGAACCATTGAGAGGCAAAAGCATGCCAATTTTCTTGCGCGGCCTTTCGAGGGCCTCTTTTAGCCTGGCATCCGGAACACCTCGAACAGCAACCCCTCCCAAAACATTCTCAGGAAGAACCTTCGGCCCACCGGCTTTTCGCCAGGCGCCGAGGCAGCGCGCAATCTCCGAAGAATTCTCTTCTTGGCGCGCCTTGAGAAGCCACGCATAGAAGACGGCCTCCTTGGCTTCCGGGTCTTGCCTCTTTTCGACCAAAAAAGGGAACCCCGCAGCCCTTGTGTCTGCAAACTCCTTGAGTAGTAGGCCTTCAAGCTCTCTTCGGTCCTTTGCATCCTCGGCCAGGGCGATCGCTCGAACAAGATGGACAATTTTTTCGGACCTTGGCTCTTGAAGCCCTTTGGAGGCGTTGTAGAGGTAGGCATGAACGAGCCAGTCCCTAGATGGGCCGAGCCTTGTTAGCCACGCTTTGGCACCCCTGTAATCCCGAAGGTCCATCAAGGCCAAGGCCAGTTTCTTGATAGCCTCCTCTTTACCTTGTGCGTCAGGATTATGCTTTAGGTATTCGCTTAGGTAAGAAGCGGCCTCTTTGGGCCTGCCCTCATGAAGAGCCAACTGGCCTGCTTCGTAAAGCGCCTCGCGCTCTATTTCTTGAGGTAGTGGCCTCTGAAGGAGTGCTTCGTAGTCTTCGAGAGCCTCCTTGTAGGCCCCTTTATCCAGAAACCCCTCAGCCCTGTGCAACAACTCTTGGGTTGAAAGTCCTGCGGGTGTAGGCGTGCTCGCACAGCCTATAAAGAAAACGACGAGGGCCGTACGCCAGCCTCTAACGGAAAGCACCCTTGATCCTGCCTAGCAGGCCGCCTTCGCCCTGTGGCACCTCGATGCCGAACTCCTTACCCAGTTTGACGAGTAGGTCCCGTTGCTCTGCCGTCAGTTTTTTGGGGAATGCTACGTTAAGATGGACGTACAGATCTCCCCTTCCAGGCTTTCCGTACAAGGCGAGCCCAAGGCCGGAAATCTTCAGCATTTGCTCCTTGTTTAACCCCTGAGGAATGCGAATTTCTGTCGAGCCCTCGAGTGTCGGTATCGTCTTTTGCGCCCCAAGCGCAGCCTCCACAAAATGGACGTCCAGGTCGGCATGCAAGTCTAGACCTCGGACAACGAACATCTCATGGGGCTTGAACTTCACGTAGACGTAAAAGTCCCCATGCGTTCCACCGTTCGATCCGCGTTGCCCCTTCCCTTCAACAAGAAGTCTCATTCCTTCGTAGGTTCCTGGAGGAAGGTTGACCGTCAACTTGTCCATAACCTCTTGGTGCCCGGCTCCATGGCATGGCTCGCAACGTTCTCGAACGATCCGACCTGTGCCGCGGCACGCCATGCAAGGTTTTTGAACGGCAAAAAAACCTTGAGCGTAACGAATTTGGCCGGTGCCCTTGCATTGGCCGCAGGGGACATATGCCACCCCGTCCCTGGCTCCCGTCCCGTTGCAAGCGCCACAGGCTTCCTCCCTTGGAACCGTAATCACCTTTTCCGCCCCATGGAGCGCTTCTTCAAGGGTGATCTCGAGGTCGTAGCGTAGGTCTGCACCTCGCTTTGCCCTCTTAGACCTCCCCGTTCCCCGCCCGAAGAAGTCTTCAAAGAAGTCGCCAAACAGGTCTTCAAACGCGCTGCCCGAACCGCCTAGATTGCCCGATAACCCGAAACCCGCATTATCGTACGCATAGCGCTTCTTAGGGTCCCGAAGCACCTCATAAGCCTCCTGGATCTCCTTAAACCGCTCTTCGGCACCCTTGTCTCCGGAGTTCCTGTCGGGATGGAACTCGAGCGCAAGCTTTCTGTATGCCTTTTTGATCTCCTCTTGAGTCGCCTCCGGGTGGACACCCAAGGCTGTATAGTAGTCCTTCGGCATAATCTCCCTCGAAGTTTAGGGCTCTTTTACTGCCCTGTTGGCGCTTACGCTAACCCTGGCGGGCCTAATCAGCCTGCCATGGAGGGCGTATCCTTTTTGGTATTCTTTCGCTACATGGCCGCTTGGCACATCTTCCGTCTCTTGACTCTCGATTGCCTCGTGAACCCTGGGATCGAAGGCAAGCCCAACACTTTTTACTTCTTGAACCCCATGTTTGGCGAGGGTCCGATTGAGCTCGCCTAGCGTAAGCGTAACCCCTTGGAGGAGCGCTTCGCTATTGTCCGTACCTTTGGCCGCCTCGAGGGCCCGCTCAAGATTATCGATCGAGGGCAACAGGTCTTTCACGAACGGGTCGATCGCGTACTTCAACGCTTCTTGCGATTCTTTTTGAAACCTCTTTCTTAAGTTTTCCAGCTCTGCCCTGCCCCTAAGAAGCAGGTCTTCCAACTCCCGGATACGCTCCTCGTTTTTACCCAGTTCGCCCTTTAACGCATCGATCGTATCCAAGAGCCCTCTTTCCCCCTCGGATATGGATTCTGGCGCGGGCGTATTCGTTCTTTCGGCGACTTGAACCGTTCCTGCATCCTCGGAGCCGCTTTGCGGCCCCGAGGTCCTTTCCTCAGCGTCAGGCATCGTCATTCCCTCCTAAGAAAAGCCTCTCTTGAGCGTTATCGCAGTTCTTTCCTCGAGCATTCCCGCCACATGGGCGACAAAAGGAACCACACTGGCATAGTCCATCCGTATGGGCCCTACAACTCCTATCACCACATCCCCGGCCTCTTTGGATGCGTGCGTAGAGACTACGTAGGATAATTCCGTTTTCCAGCGAAGCCCAAGGTCCAGACGCGAAAACAAGACTTCAACCCGTTGCTTACGGGCTTGGATAGCCTGAATCAAGGCTTCTCCAATCCTCTCCCGCTCTTCTAGCATCTCAAATAGCTGCCGCAAGCCTTCCGTAGAGCCGAACTCTGGGGTCATCGCAAGGTTGCCTATGCCTTCCCAGAAGACCGCCAACTCCCCTTCTCCACCCTGGATATGCGACGTCTCGGTTACTGAAAGCAACAACGAAGCCTTCCAGCGGTTCATTTCCAAGCCGACGGCCTTAAGGGGCATGGATCCCAGGAAGGCAAGAGGATTCTTAAGCATATGCTCCAAGAAGGCATAGAATGCCCTTCCTTCAAAACTCATACCTTCGGCAATCGTAAGCCCAGGTTTCCGGCTAGGAGGCTTAAGAGCGACGATTCCAGCCTGATTGGATAGGGTGGCCAAAACACGGGAAAGCATGAGGAAATCTCCTCCGCCCTCATTCCAGTTAAGAGCCCCTGAAAGCCCATTTTCCAGTCGGCGAAGCATGGCAGGGGAAGGCTTCCTGGGCTTGAGTAGATGGTCGGCGTAATATCGGTAGGCCTTCACTGTAGGGATGCGCCCGCCAGAAGGGTGGCGCTGAGACACGTAACCCTCCTTTTTTAACTTGGCCATCGCGTTCCGGATAGAAGAAGGAGACAAACCTCCCCCCCCTGTCCTTTCCGAAAGAACCTTTGAGCCGATCGGCCGCCCTGCTGTCGTATGCAACTCAACTAGCTGACGGAGCAGATCCTCGTCCCTTGCGTTCAAATGACCACGCTCCGCGCTTACTCTTTTTTGTGGCATTTCTCATTCGGGCTTAATAGGCAAACTCTCTCTACTAATAAGATAAATGTCCATGCCGAATGGAATGTCAAGGCAATAACTGGCAACCCCCTCAAGAAACCGGCCGGGTTAAGCGATCCAACCGATCCCATAGTAACGGATCGACCTCGCAATAGGCATCCTTTCCCATAACCTTCAAAAAGACTTTAGTTCCCCCGTCCCTTTGCGTCCTTTTCAAGGCGGCTTCCGTGGTGGACCCGCCCGAGGTAACGAGTGTTACCGTAAAGTCCGGCTTATCCAAGCCTACGCTAGAGATCGCTTCGGGCTTCCCTTCGAGAACATCTCGTGCACGTACCCCAAGCAGGTTATCGACAAAAATGGATAAGTTATAAGCAGGCTTGCGGGGCTTGCCTCCTTGAAGTAGGCCGTATTCTTCCCCTTCCTTTCGTACGATAAACGTCAGGTTTCCCGCTTTGCTGTAAGGGAGATAACGAACGATCCGGATTTCTTGCAGGTCTTTTCCCGAGACAGAAAACACCTCTTTCTTCTGCAGCGCCACCGGAGTTTTTAAAATGGCGCTCACGTCGTAACTCGTGAGACGAAAGGCCTCGCTACCGGGCTCTAGCAAGGCAAGGTGCGATTCTTTCTCCTGCGGGCCGATCAAAAGGTTCCATTTTTTGCCTTCTTTGGTGACGACCTCGATGCGGCCCTTCACCTCGGAGCGAATTCGTTCCTTGAGCCCAGCTGCTACGTCGTCAAGAAATTCTTGTCTTTTTAGTCCCTCAATCGCGGTCCCAAGCAGCGAAACCTCCGCATCGTCGTATTCGGGCTCTTTAGGGCTTTCCACCCGCCAGCTCCCATCTTGTTTCCGTATGGTCAAAGAAACGTCGTTCGTTCGAATTGTGACTTCCACGGGTTGGTTCGCACCCATGGCGAACAAGCGTCGCTCTCTGAACTCGTCCACGTTCTTCCCTAGGGTGTAGTCCAGGACGGAGTTGACGAGGAAAACGTGGCTTTGCTCTCCTAGCGCAAGATACTGAGCGTACTCCACGGGTGCCTTCTTGCCCACCCACAGGCGAACTACCTTTCCGCCCTCAAGCGTAAGCCGAACCTCGGAGGAGCCAGGGCCGATTCCGTATGCAACCGGGCTCAACCTGCCAGACGGAGTGAGTTCTTCATTCTTTTCCATGCCAAGGAGCGCATCTAGCAAGTAGTTCACCTCATCGGCCGATGCAAGCGATTCCATCGGTTTCTCAAGAAACCAGTACTCTCCGCGTCTTGCAAGTCGTATTTGCTTGTCGCCTTCGATGATCTCGATCGCCCGGACGTTGTCTTTCTGAAATGACAGCAACTTTTTTCCCGACTCGCCTTGTCGTACCTCTTGATGCCTGTAGACCTCTAGGTAGTATACAGACCCGCACACCAGAAGAAACGCGACAAGGGCGCCTAGCGTGCGCCACGACATCAGCCTCGCCTCCTCCAATCCCAGACAATCAACCCAAGGGCAAACAGAAGCTGGGGAATTATCAGGACGCCAAACACGAATATCGTGTCAATCTGTGCCGGAGTCAAGAACAAGAAGGCCGCCTTTCCCCCTTTGGGGCGAATCGTAAGGAGCGTCGTGTTCTCCGCAAGCCAGTTCATGCCGTTCAACGCCAAGTCCGCGTTAAAGAGTTTGTTAAAGAAGGCGTTCTTGAGAAAATCACTGTCTCCGAACACGACCATCCTCGCGTCCCCCCTTTGCCAGGCTACGGCAATCGGAATGGGTCCTTGGACATCTTTTTCCTCCTCCATCGTGGCTTCCGACTTCTCGAGTACTCGATGAATATCGGTCTCGGCCCAGCTCGCCGGCGAGGTCTTGACGATCGGCTCTGCGCTCACTCCTTTGGGCAGGGGTCGCTTAGGCCGGATAGACCTTACCATGGAAAACAACGTCCTACCCGTCAGGCTTTTGGTAATCGGGTGCATTTCGTAGTCCTGAACGATAGGGTCAAGCCCCAAAACGGGCCCCTGAAATAGCCGAAGCTGCATATCGATCACGATATCGTTGCCCGTCTCCACCCCAAGGCTTGCCAAAAAAGGCTCGAGGTTTGTTTGCGTGTTGGGGTCAAGGCAGAAATACAGCTTCCCACCTTTATCGAGATACGCCTTAATCCTCTCGATTTCTTCGTTGAGAAAAGGCTTTTTCGGACCGATAACCGCAAGCACATTGGCATCGTCCGGCACTTTTCCTACGCTCGCCAACAACAAGGACTTCACCCGAAAACCTTCACGCTCGAGCTGATCCATAAACGCCTTGAGGCCTTCTTCGCTCCCGTCCTGAACCCCCCGTTCCCCATGGCCTTCAAGAAGATACACGACGCGGTCTCTGGTTTTCAGCAACCCGAGCATTGCGTTTGTAACGCTTTCTTCGAGCGCCTCCTCGGCCATACGAAACTGACTACCGTCCGTGACGACAAAGACTCCATAACGACGGATGCCGTACTTTTCAGCCAAATCTGGCCGCTGGTTTGGATCGACCAATTCGTAGCGTACAAGCCCCGGGTTGTAGTGATGATACGTTTTAAGCAAGTCTTCGGCCCTAGGGTCTTGGCCGCCTTTGACAAAGGCATAGATCGTGATGGGAGAGCGAAGCTCGCTAAGGAGCGCCTTCGACTGCTCGGAGAGCGTAAACACTTTTTCCTGGGTCAAGTCGGCACGAACTGGATGCCGGTAGGCAAAGAAGTTCAGCGCGACGATCGTCCCGATGAACAACAGGGCATACACCGTCGTTTCGGAGAACCTTCTTGCCTCCTTCCCGGGGAAAAAAGCTTTTAGGGAGCGTGCGTTGATCGCAACGAACGAAAGAATGCACAGGCCTCCTAACGCAAGGTTGACCCGCGAGTACAGGACAAGAACGCTTTGACTCGAAAAAATGAAGAGCGCTCCGAAAGCGAGACAACAGAGCCCCAAAAACAAAAGCGGCCTGAACCGAAGGGGCATGGAAGCTACCTCCAACGCCGAATTTCAATTGCAATTTTCCCCAAAAAGAGACCTAAAACGCAGAAACTGACTAGGTAAACAATGTTCGGCAAAGCGATCAAACCCTTGGCGAACGAATCCATCTGGTCGAACAAAGACAGGTACATCAAAACCGACTTAAACGAACTTTCGGCCTCGGGAACGTTGATATTGATAAGGTATAGCAGAAGAAAAATTACGAAGCTCACTATAGCCGCGACCACCTGGTTTTCTGTCGTGAAGCTAGCAAACAGCCCGACGGAAACGAAGGCCGCCCCGACAAGGAATACCCCAAGATACCCAGAAAAGATCGGGCCAACGTCCGGGTTTCCGTAAATGACGAGCAGAATGGGGAATACGACGGTAGAGATCAAGACGATCCCTAAAAACGAAAGGCCGGCGAAAAACTTCCCCATGAGAATATGAATATCCTCAAGAGGGAGGGTCATCAGCAGCTCGTCGGTGCGCATCTTTCGTTCTTCGGCGAACAGGCGCATCGTAAACAAGGGAACAATAAAAATAAACACAAAGACCATGTTATGGAAAAACGGCGTCAAAATCTGAGTATTGAGGTTGAAATCCCTGAACGCCGAGGGGTTCCCCATCTGTTGGTAGTACATGGTGATCATGATGTAACGGTTGATCAACCCGTTGAACAGCCAGCCCGTGAGCAAGAGGAATACGCTCAGCACGGTGTAGCCGATGGGTGAAACAAAGTACGCACGAAGGTCTTTGAGGGCAATCGTCATCGTTTTGCGCATACGCGTTTTCCCTTATCCATAGCCTTCTTGTCTATCATCCCCCTTCAGCTGGAGAGGGCAACCAAACGTCTTAAAAGATCGTTAAGAATACGCGACCAGGCTCATATAAGTTTCTTCGAGGCTCCTTCCCGTTGCGAATTGTTCGAGCGTCCCGTCGCCCACCAGCTTTCCTTTGTGAATGATCAGGACACGGTTGCAAATCTGGGCCGCCTCGGAAAGGATATGGGTACTTAGAAGAATGGTGTGGGAGCCTTTGAGCTCCAGAATGAACGAACGCATATCGACGATCTGGGCTGGGTCCAGCCCGGCCGTCGGCTCGTCGAGAATCAAAAGCCCTGGGTTTCCGAGAATCGCCTGGGCAAGCCCCAACCGTTGCCGGTAACCCTTAGAGAGAGCATACACAAACCGTTTCCGGACATCTTTAAGCCGACAACGATCGATTGCCTCTTCGATTGCTTTTTCGAGCTCTTGCTTTCTAAGGCCCTTGAGCTTACCTACGAACCGCAAGTATCCCTCGACCCGCATTTCCGGGTAGAGCGGAGGGATTTCGGGGAGATAACCGACCATCCGTTTGGCCTTTGTAGGCTCGCGCCTCAAATCGACCCCCCCAATAAGCACTGCTCCCGCCGTGGGAGGCAAATAGCCCGTTACAATTCGAAGCGTCGTGGTCTTCCCGGCACCGTTCGGCCCAAGAAAGGCGGCAACTTCCCCCTTCTCCAGCTGAAACCCGATGTCGTCAACCGCGAGGATGTCCCCGTAGCGCTTCGTTAGGCCAGACACCTCCAGCATTTACTCCTCCTTACCCTTCTCCTTCCCCTCGAGGTCTCGAAACATGTCATCGATCCAATTGTCTGACTCTTTCCTCGCCTCCTTGACCAATCCCTTTGGGCTCTCGAGCCCTGCCTGGTCAATGACCTTGGCATCGACGTAGATCGGCGCCTGGAACCTAAGGGCCAAAGCGACCGAATCGGACGGCCTTGCATCGACCTCGAACGTTTTCCCGTCCTTCTGGATATGAAGTTTCGCATAAAAAGTAGATCCCACCAAATCGCAGACGACAATATGCTCTACGATCGCATCGAGCGCGATGAGCAGCGACTTCATGAGGTCGTGCGTGAGCGGCCTTGGCGGCGTCTTATGGCCCATCTCCATAAGAATCGCTTGGGCCTCGAACTGCCCGATCCATATGGGAAGAACGCGCTTCCCCTCCTTCTCTTCGAGCATAACGATCCAAGTATCCTGAAAAGGATCCTTGACCAATCCGGCTACCTTGACTTCACTTAGCATAAGGCATCCTCTTCCTAAGTCCTTAGGCCAGGATTTCGCGCTCCTTGCGGTTCAAGAGCACATCCGCCTGCTCGATAAACCGGTCGGTAAGCTTTTGGAGCTCGTCTTGGGCCCTATGAAGGTCGTCTTCGGAAAGGATCTTGTCTTTCTGAAGGTTCTTGAGCCTATCGAGGGTATGACGACGCACGTTCCTGAGCGCCACCTTGGCATCCTCCCCGAGCTTGTGCACGTATTTGACAACCTCGATACGCCTTTCATGGGTAAGCTCTGGAATTGAAACCCTCAACTTGGCCCCGTCGCTCGCAACGCCGACCCCTAGGTTGGCACTTTGAACAACCTTCTGAAGGGGTTCAAGCATGGCCTTGTCCCACGGCTCCACGATGAGCGTCCTGGCATCCTGGACCGAAAGTGTAGCCACCTGGTTCATGGGGAGCGTACTCCCGTAGTAATTGACCTTAAGATGTTCTATGAGCCCAGCATGCGCCCTTGAAGTCCGCACGCTGGTGAGCTCAGAGGAAAACACCTCCAGCGTCTTTTCCATAGATTGCCTTGTTTCATCGAAAAGTGCTGAGGCTCCGCCTTCTTTTCCTTCCATCGCTTACTCCCCGCTCACCAGGGTTCCTATCGGTTCGCCCAAAATAACCCGCATCAGATTGCCGGGCGTCTTTAAGTCGAAGACAACGATCGGTAACCGGTTGTCCATGCACATCGTGATGGCCGTCGAATCAAGCACCTTGAGCTTCCTGGAAAGCACGTCGAAGTAGCCTAGCTTTGGCAAAAAAACGGCATCCGAGTGCTCTTTCGGGTCCTTGTCGTAGATCCCGATCACCTTCGTCGCCTTAAGTACAACCTCGGCCTCGATCTCCATGGCGCGCAGCGCTGCGGCCGTATCGGTGGAGAAAAAGGGATTGCCCGTTCCTGCCGCAAAAATCACGATCCGCCCCTTTTCTAGGTGCCGGACGGCGCGCCTACGAATGTAGGGCTCGGCTACCTGCTGGACCATGAGTGCGCTCTGCACGCGGGTTACCACGCCCAAGGATTCAAGCGTCTCTTGCATGGCCAGCGCGTTGATCACAGTGGCCAGCATGCCCATGTAGTCTGCCGTAGCACGGTCAAACCCGTCCTGGGCCGCGCTTGAGCCCCTAAAAAAATTCCCTCCGCCGATCACCAACGCAAGCTGGACGCCAAGGTGCACGACTTCCACGATTTCCTTGGCGAGGCACTGAATGTAGCCGTAATCAACGCCAAATGGCTTATCCCCCTTGAGCGTCTCTCCGGAAACCTTCAGCAGGACACGCCGGTACTTAGGAGGCATCACCTTCGTACTTGCCCATTTCAAACCTCGTAAAGCGCCTTACCGCGATATTCTCCCCAAACTTCGAAATGGCCTCCTCGATGACTTCCCGAATCTTGCGCCCAGGGTCTTTGATGAAGGGCTGCTCGAGCAAACAGGCTTCCTCAAGGAAACGCTCGATCTCTCCGTACTCTTGCCGCTTGGCCTCAAGAACGCCTTCAGGGACCTCCTCTATGGAAGTGTACTTAGGGGAACTGGCCGCAACCTGTAGACAGATGTCTTTAAGGAGCGCCTGAAACTGCTCGTTCCTCGCGACAAAGTCCGTTTCCACGTTGAGCTCGACGAGCACGCCGATCTTGCCGCCGGTGTGCACGTAAGCACCTATCGCCCCTTCCTTCGCGCTACGTCCGCTCTTCTTTTTTGCCAGCTCTATACTGCGTTCCCTAAGCAGGTAGGCCGCACGTTCGAGGTCCCCATTGGTCTGCTCAAGCGCGCGCTTGCACTCCATCACGGAAATACCCGTTTTGTCCCGCAACTGTTTGATGATTTTGGCGTCGATCGTCATGCCTTGCTCACACCCTCCTCCAAAAAGGTCTCCTCGATGGATCCCGAGGGCATGCCCTGCGGCGCGACAGCGCCATCTTGAGGAATGTCCACGCGAATCCCCATGTCTTTGGCCAGCCTCATGCCCTCCAAAAGGACATCGGCGACGCCAGAGGCAAAAAACCGGACCGATTTGATCGCGTCGTCGTTGGCGGGCACGATGTATTCGACAAAGTCAGGGTCGCCGTTTGTATCTACCAGCCCAACGACGGGAATTCCTAAGATGTTTGCCTCGTGGATCGCAATAGCCTCTTTCTTGGTATCTACGACGAAGAGGGCATCTGGAAGCCTCGTCATCGTTTGGATGCCTCCTAAGTAGGTCAAAAGCTTTTCGCGCTCCTTGCGGAGCTTCGTCGCCTCCTTCTTGGTGTGCAGCTCGAGCTGGCCTTCTTTTTCCATCTGCTCAATCTGCTCTAGGCGTTCCACGGTCTTTCGAATTGTTGGGAAGTTCGTCAACATCCCACCAAGCCAGCGTTTGATGACATAGGGCATTCCACACCGGCTCGCCTGTTCCCGAATAACTTCCTGGGTTTGAGGCTTTGTGCCGACGAAAAGCACTTTTCCTCCGCGTGCTCCAACTTCCCTGAGGAAAGTAAGGGCTTCTTCGTAAAACTTGACGGTCTTTTGAAGGTCGATGATATACAGGCCGTTTCGCTGGCCGAAGATATAGGGCTTCATTTTTGGGTTCCACCTGCGCACTTGATGCCCGAAATGAGCGCCGGCTTCCAGCATTTGCCTGATCGAGACTTGCCCTGGGTTCACCATGTCTTTGCTCTTTTCGCCTCCCTTTGATCACAGAATCCTTAAAAACCGCACCATAAGCGGGTAGTTTAGCCTATCTAAACGAAAAGCACAATCCTTCTTTTTCATCATAGCAACCTCCTAAGGCTTAGGAAACAAGAGGGTGAATGGCCGATTTGTTGTGTACTTTATCGATCGCCATATATATTTACAATAGATTCAGGTTTTTATGTATGGAAAAATTTCCTGGTTTTTTACGCATGGCTTGTTATAAGGCGTTTATGCACATATACGCTACATTATATACTCTTATATACATGGCTTTATTCGACTAATTAAAGTATATTGCATTCTATTCCCTTTTATGCTACCTTCGGGGACAAGGTAATTTTTGTGTTTCCCACTAACGTATATGGAGGGTATCCCCTATGGGGTCCTTAAGCGGTCTTTCGAAGGAGGGCTTTCTCCCTTCCGTTTCGAGGCGCATCTTCCTGAAGGCCTCCGCGGCGCTCGCAGCAGCCGGAGGAGCATTGGCAACGCTTGCAAGCCCTAAACGCTTGTTTGCGCAAGTGCCCCAAGGGGCGCAGGTTCCGGCCTTCGACGACGAGACCTTCTATTGGGCGTCAGATTCATTCAACTGCGCAGGAATGAACTGCCTTCACAAGATTTACGTAAAGAACGGCAGGATCACACGGGTGGCCACTGACGACACGGGCGATGCAGACGATGCCTACGGCTGTCCGCAAGTAAGAAACTGCGTCCGGGGCAAATCGACCAAATTCCGAGTCTACGACCCATACCGCGTGAAATACCCCTTAGAACGGACAGGTCCGAGGGGGTCTGGGGAGTACCGCAGGGTAAGCTGGGACTACGCCACCCAAAAGGTGGCCACTGAGCTAAGGCGCATCGGAAAGCAGTACGGGCCGCACTCCGTCCTGATAAACGCGATGACGGCCGGCATGTCCATGGGGGTGAACGGCTTCAAGGGTACGCTCGGCATGATCGGGGTCGTTCCGGCGTTGGCGGGCCCCGTCGTCATGCCCTTGAACGACACCTCGATGGGCGGTGTCATAACCGACTGGTTAGGCGTCGAGATGGGGACAACTGGGCAAGGGTTGACGGATTTTCGTCAGGTGGCCGAGCACAGCAACATGGTGATTTTAGTAGGCTGCAACCAGACGACGAACACCTACCTCTGCAACACACCCTACCGCTTAGCCAAGATGCGAGAACGTCTAAGGGAGCGAGGAGTCAAGGTATACGGGATCGACCCGCGCTTCAACTATGCCTTCAGCTACCTGGTAGACGAATGGATCCCGATTAACCCGCAGTCTGACGCTGCCCTATTCGCTGCGATGATGAACGCACAAATGCAAGAAAACTTGATCAACTGGGACTACATCAAGCGGTTTACGAACGGCTGGGACCAGTACCAGGCCTACTTATTGGGCAAGACCGACTCTGACGACCCCAAGGTACGCCGCTGGGCCGATGGAATCGCCAAGACCCCCGAGTGGGCAGAGCGGATCACGGGCATCCCTGCCACCAAGATTCATCAGTTGGCAATCGAGTACGCCTCCAAACAACCGGCCGCGTTGATGATGTCGCTCGGGCCGAACCGGGGTGCTATCGGACATTCCTACTACTGGGCGGGCATCACGATGGCGATCGCCACGGGTAACGTGGGCAAGCTCGGCAACTGGGCCGGCATCGCCGGGTCGCTCCCGTCGATGTCCTTGTTGAACACGCTCAAGAGCGCAGCCGGCATGATGGGCCTGACGGTGGGGATGATGACCCCTTCGATGGCGGGGTTTGTGGGTGCGGCGCCGGGGCTTCTCATTCGAATCGTTCCTGCCGTATTTTTGGGCGAAATGCTCCTCAACCCGGATAAGCCGCTTCCTTTCGGCGAAAAGGCGCCCATCATCCGGGCGAGCGTTTCCGTGGGCAACCCCGTCAACACCTGGCCTGGATCGGGGAAGATCACCAAGGGGCTCTGCCAGCCAAGGATAGAGTTCAGCTGCGCGATAGACTACGCCATGACGGCGACGGCCAAGATTTCCGATATCGTCCTCCCTGCTGCCACCTCGGTCGAGCTCGAGGACTTCCAGAGCCTATTGGCCTCCGGCTCCCCTGGAGTCGCCTACCATGGGGGCCTCGTCAAGCCTGCCTGGGAATCGAAACCCGACGCGGAAATCTGGGGACTCGTTGCCCAAAAGGGTGGTGTCGGTACGGCGTGGCAGGGAAACCCCAGCACAAGCTCGGTCGTCAAGATCGCCGTGGCCATGGAGCGGCTCGTCAACCCCAAGCTTCCGAGCGTCGAAGAGATGCGTAAAAATCCAGAAAAGGCGGTGCAAAAGGACCACTACGAGCCCTTACCCACACTGACTAGCCCCTACACCGCCCAGATCAACCACGGGGTTCCTTTCGGCACGCCCTCGGGAAAGTTCGAGGTCTACTCGGAAACGCTCGAGCGTTTGCACAGCGCGCCCAGTGCCCGCGATATGTGGTGGCTCCCGAACGATTACCCAGGCATGCGGGATATGATGATACGTATCCCTCCCATCCCCGCATGGGTGGATCACTGGGAAGGCCCGCTAGACCCAAAACAGGCAACGTACCCGCTGCAGACCTGCGCTCCGGCGAGCATCCGACGGAGCCATAGCGCCTGGAGCAACAATGTCCTGTTAGACGACGTGTGGGGGCCCGATGTCGTATGGATACACCCCGAAGACGCTACGGCACGCGGGGTTAAAAACGGCGACATCGTCCAGGTGTTCAACGACCGTGGAACCGTTCAGGTCCGCGCATGGGTGACAAACCGGGTCAAGAAAGGCGTCATGGCACTCGAAAACGGCCGTTGGCCGAGCTTTGCTAAGCCAGGCGGGGAAGGGGTTGACCTAACTGGCAGCCAAAGCACGCTCACGCGCGATTGTGAGTTCCTTGGCACGATGATGCCGCATGCTTTACAGTTCTTGGCCAACATTGTCACCCACACGGGCCTGGTGGATGTCCGGAAAGTTGCCGATGCCCCAGCCTTCCAAGGCGACCCTGCCAACCCGCTCAACGATGGCGGCGTTTGGTCTCCTACCTACCCGTTTGCAATTGACGGCGTTTCTCAAACACCGGACAGCACTCTTACCAACCCCGAAAGCGGCGTGTTCGTCGATGGGATCACCTGGAACCAGGAGAAGGCCGAGGGTAAGACTGCAGACAAAAACGTCCAGGCCTATATTAGCCAAGGACAACAATCCACTAAGACCAGAAAGTAGCAAATGATCAGGGCTACTCTCGCCCTTTTGCGGAGTAGCCCGTCTTTCCAAACTTTATAAAGGAGAAGACCATGTCTCAATACATGTGGTTTTTCGACCAGGAACGCTGCCAACAGTGCAGAGCCTGTACTGTAGCGTGCAAGGATTGGAACAAGGTCGCCCTCGGTCCGGCTAGGTGGCGCAAGGTCAGTTCGCCCGAAGAGGGCATCTACCCGCTCATCAAGGTTTACAACCTCTCTATTTCGTGCAACCACTGCGACGAGCCGGCATGCATTGCGGCCTGCCCCGTGGGGAATATTGTCAAGCTAGAGGATAACGGGCTTGTCTTGCCCCTAGACAAATGCATCTCCTGCAAACAGTGCAAGGCGGCCTGCCCCTACGACGCCCCCCAGTTCGCCACGATGAACCCCAGCGAGCTCCCGATGATGGAGAAGTGTACGGGCTGCATCGATCGGCTGGAAAAAGGGATGAAGCCCCAATGCGTCATGTCTTGCCTGACGAGGGCGTTAGATTTCGGCCCCAAAGAAGAGATCCTGGCCAAGTACGGCAACGTACGCCAGGTTAAGGGCGGGTTTGCAGACCCAAGCCTGACGAAGCCAAATATTGTGTTCAAGCCAAGAGTCTACATCGGCATCTAGGAAGCATAAGGAGAAACACATGCAATACGTAACGTGGCTTCTTGAATCGGCTAGCTACGCAGGCCGGTTGTTGCCAAACCTTGCAGGAGGATTCTTGGGGACGTTTCTGGGGGTAGGCCTACCTAACATTCTCAGAGGCTTAACCCCTTCGAGCCTGCACCCCCTCGTAAACGCAATAGCCGTTCCCTCCGGCCAGTTGATGGTTCAGCTTTCGCAGATCCTTGGGGCTTCGGCGGGATCTATCCCTGTAATTGACTTTTAGCGGAGGAATCTAAATATGGATTACCTGTCCCCCACTTACCTGATCAACAACGTGTCGCTAAACCTGCTGGATACACTTCCTGCCTCGTTTGATTTTGCTAGCGGGTGGGTCTACGCCTTAATCGGCCTTCCAGAGCAGATCACAAACTCTTTTTCTCTCTCCCCGATGCTTAGTGCCACGCTCGGCGGTGGTATGGACTACCTAAGTTGGCTTGCTTCAACATTCCTCGAAATCTTCGGCCTTCTGCCTCACTAGCGGATCCATCGCGCCTTCTAGAGGGTAGCCCGATGCTTAGGGCTACCCTCGCTTTTTAATAAGCCTTAAACGCCACTTATATCTCAAATATCAACCCCTGGGTTATATTAGCTGGACTCCAGCTGCCGCTGAATCCCCCCCTACAAAGCGCTTGCCCGCAGGATGTGCCATAAAAGCGCTCGGAGCCTGCAAGACCTTTTGTCCCTAGAGCTTTAAAACACGTACTGTACCCCCAAGTCAACGCCATCGTGCCTTGCGAACTGGCCGAAAACGCCTCCTGGCTTGCCCCAGTAGAGATGCCCGCCCAAAAGAACGGTGAGTTTTTCAGAGAGCTCGTAGGTAACGTTAGGCTCGTAGCGGAACCCCCCGTCACCCGAAAGCCATATCCAAAGGCTTCTCATAGTAAGCCTGTCGTTGGTAAACCCGAAAGGCTTGAGCACGGTCCAGTAGATGCCATCTTGGTTTCGGTTGAGGGGCGAGCCGACGGGCAAATCGAGCATATCGCCGTCGTAGCCGAAGATGTGCTCGTGGTCCCAGCGCAAGATGTTTGTCCAGTCTTTATAAAAGTAAGTTTCGAGCTGAACGCCCGTCAAAAGCGAGTCGGCCTTGTCCCATCCGTGGTTTTCGGGGGTGTAGTTCCTCACCTGGTAGTATTTACCCTTAAGGTAACGGCCTTCAAACTTGAGCGCCCACTGGCGGCCAAGCCAGTCAAAGGAGCGGTCAGCGCCCAGGCCGAACTTGTGCACCCGGGTGTACTTGGGGTTCAAATGAACGTGCACTGGCGGCCAAAGATCGCGAATAAAGCCCGTATTCAAGCTTGATGAGGCGGCCAAAGAAGACTTTGGCATGGGTGGGAGGTTAAACCTATCGAACAAGAGCACGTTTTGAAACATCGTTGGCGAGTCGGACCAACTCCAAAGATAGTGCAACGATACGTCCCAGCCGTATTTCATCGCCCCCAGCTTCACCCCGATTTGGCTGTCTTCAAAGCTCCTCGCGGGCTTGTCCGCCTTCGCAAACGACACGCGCGAGAAGCGGTCCATGGCCGAGGAAGCGCGCGGGTTGAACTCCCACGGGCTGCCCGAGACTGTCGGCCCGAAGCTCGGCTCGAAGTTCGGTATCCACAAAAACTGGAATTCGTAGCCATTAAAGAAATAATCGGCGTTTACCATGAACTCGGGGATTCTTTGGTACTCCACGGGAATAAAGGGGTTGATCGTGGGAAAAGGGTACCAGGTGTAATCGAAGCCGTGCACCATATCCAGAATCTGGCGGCCATCCACCCTTCCCCAGGAGACTTGCTGTTTCCCGACGCGCAGTTGAAGCCCCCCGATTCGGTAATCGGCATACCATTCCCTGAGGATCTGATCCATAGTGTTGTAATAGTGAAGCGTGTCCATAGAATCGTAGAACGAGTTCCGGAACCCGTCGTTCCAGTCGTAGGCCGCGTTGTAAAGGAACATGTTTCGAACCGTGAATTTCAGGTCAGGATTCAGCCTGTAGGTCGTCTGGAGATCCATGAGCCAGTGGATACCCTGGAAGTTCGAGCTCGTAGAAGGAAGGTTTCGGTTTCGGTTCATGTCCTTGTGGATGCTCAGGCTCGTCAAGTTCTCGAGGTTGGCCTTCATCTCGAGCCCTGGAACGCTCCTTTGGAGCGGCTGAGTAATCGCTTTCCCAAGGGGGTCAAACTCTTCAATCTTGCGACGAAAATCGGCGCCATCGAGCGCCATCGCACCCCCAGCCCAACCAGCGAGCAAAACGCCCGCAATCAAGCCTTTGCCTGCTGCCCCGAACATGCCCGGAATCCTCCTTGTCTACGTTTTGACCGGGGCAATTTAAGCCCCCTTGCCTTCCTTGCGTTCTTTCTCGATCAAGCGCTTGGTCTCTTCCGGAATTTCCCATTTACGCTCGCCGGGAAACCTGCCTTCCAAAAGAGGGGGAAGCTTTGGTAAGTCCTTGGGAGACTTGATGTAAGGGTAGGCGCCGATGTCGGGCACGCGCCAGGTAAACTCTTTTCTTAAGAAATTGGGCTCGAACTCCGTTTCCTTGAAGTTGCCCTCGTGTTTTACGTTAAAGATGCGTACCCACTGCCTAAAGTGCTTTTTGACGTTCCAGTCGTACCAGTTCGTATGATCGAGGACGGCGTCTTTGCCTTGCGGCTCCATGCGCCTTTCGAAAATCTTCCAGAGGTTGCCTTTCTTGTCGTACTGCTCTTCTCTCCAGCGGATGAAGCGTTTTTTATCGATCCAAACGATGCGCTTGCCCAAATAATAGCCAGGGTCGGTATGGACGGCCTTGACGACGTAACAATCTACGGGTTCGGGAATGATATCGTCGGCCGGCAGGGTATCCTCACCGAGGAGGGTATGGGTCTCATCGAAGGGCTCCCGGCCGACGATGTCGTCATAGGTCATGTCGCCGCCCGCTACCCCATCCGATCGCTCTCCCGTAGCCAGCCGCCTAACCTGTCGCAAGGCGGGGATGTAGATCCACCAGTCCACCATCTTGCGCACGTCCGGGGTTTCTTTGTAGGTCCAAGAAAGCAGCGTTTGATTTTTGAGTGGAGGCGGAGTCAGCATAAAAATAATGTCCTTGCGTTTGGGGGCCCCCGCCTTGATCTTGCCTTCTTTGAAACGCAATAGTTCCTTATAGTCGTCGTAGAGTTGGAGACGCTTGCGCATCGTGGCCCTTTGACGAATGTAGCCTCGGGCATCCACCTCGATCTCGAGCGCGTCGCAATCGTAGTTCGTGACGGGCGGGAAATAGGTGTCATCCTCCAAAAAGGCAAGCTGGTCAGC
>WOZJ01000044.1 GCA_011620345.1 Nitrospirota bacterium | reverse complement strand
GCTAGGAAGCATTGGAGGTTCCAGCTAACGTGATCGTTTGACCCCCATTCTAGGACAAAGCCCCGCGATCGGACAAACGCTACACTTAGGCGAGGTCGGGTGGCAAAGCGTCTGGCCAAGAGCGACCAAGAGGTCGTTCCATTCGACCCAAAAAGGTTTTGGAAGCAAAGCCATCAAGGCGGCCTGCGTTTGCTCGGGCGTTTTTGTCTTCACAAGCCCGAGGCGGTTCGAAATCCTGTGGACGTGCGTATCCACGCAGACGGCCGGGATCCCAAACCCCTTCCCAAGGACGAGCGCGGCCGTTTTCTTGCCCACGCCGGGCAGCTCTAAGAGCTCCTCTTCGGAGTTTGGGACGTTCCCGTGGTACCGCTCCTTAAGGATGAATGCTACCTGCTTGAGCTGCCTTGCTTTTTGCCTGTAGAACCCTACGGGATATATCAAGCGCGCGATTTCGGCCTCATCGAGCTCAAGAATTTTTTCGATCGTAGGCGCCGCCTCAAACAGGCGTGCAAGCGCCCCGTGGGTGGTTTTATCCTGCGTCCTCAGGCTTAAAATGGTCGCGATCAAGATCTTGTAGGGAGCCTTGCCCTTTTCGGCAAGCAGAGTGATGACGGGAGCGTTCAGCGCGTTGACGGCACCCTTAAGTGACTCTAAGATAGGAAGAACCCTATCTTTTGGGTTCGATGTCGGGCCATTTGTGTTCATCATTAATCGAGGATACCAAACATGAAAGATGCCTTCCATAAAAAAGCCCTGGCGGTCGCAGGAAGGGCAAACGTGGGCAAGAGTACGCTGATTGAAAGGCTGATCGTCCGCTTGAACGCTGACGGGCTTCGCCTCGCCGTCATCAAGCACGCCTCGCACGGGTTCCATCTGACTCCTGGGAAGGACTCAAGCCGGTTCTTTGATGCGGGAGCAAGGACCGTTTGGGTCGTCAGCGAACGCATGGGCACGCTTAGGATTTCCAAAGAACCCATGGAGGATCTGGGCGCGTTGATTGCGGAACTCTCGCAAGAGGCTGACCTTGTCGTCCTCGAGGGCTACAAAAACTACCCCCTGCCCCAGGTCTGGGTTTTACAAGATCCATCGGAAGTCCCGCCGCTTGAAAGTTCCCTCCCGAAGCTCCTCGTCGGCCCTTTTGAGCGGCCCCAAGACGCTGCCCCCATAATTACCGAAGAAACCATCGAGCGAACGACCCGATGGATATTCCATACGCTTGACATTCCATCCCCCTTATAAGGCTGCACGCGACCTTTAAAAAAGAGGCAGGCCACCCGAAGCTCTCGGGCTTAAGGGGTATGTTGTCCCCATGCCAGAAGCAGGCGCTCTTTGGCGATGCGGCTTAGATGCTTTGGGTCTCCGAGGGTATCGGCAAGGATAAACCGGACGGAAGGGAAGCGCCCCTTCAGGCCTTCGAGCATCCCGGGAATGTCCTCTGTCACATGAATCCCACGGAACAAAAAACAAGGCAGGACGGTAATTTCCGAGGCCCCACCCGCAATGAGCCGTTCCGCGATCGCATCTAGGTTGGGCTCGCACAAGGACATGAATGCCAACTCGACCCTTAAGTCGGGAAACTCGAGCTTCAAGAGCCTTGCCATTTCTTCGAGCACATCGCTATGCTCAGGCCTGCGGGATCCGTGGCCCAAGAGGATTAGGCCTTGTAGTGGTTCGGGCATGCGCTATCCCTTTTTTTTAGGCGCCCTGCGCCAATGCACTAAGGAAAGACGCCTCTGTATGTTGCTGCGTTGCACGAAAATAGAGATGGACGTAGCTCGCCAAAACGTTCTTTTGGGCTATTCCCTCATAGCCTAGCATTTCCCCGGAGGAATCGAATAGCTCGTAGGGCGCGGCTTTTCCCTGCGCCTCGCCCAAAAGACCGGAGTAGTGGAACTCGTGGCCAAAGAGCTCATCCCCCGCCTTGCCTAACAGGCAGTCCTGCCTTAAGCGAACCTTGCGGTAGCCCATTCGCTTGCCGACCGCTGGAAACTCCACGGCGGCATCCAAGACTCCGGCCATGGGGTAGCGTTTGCCCTTGATCAAAAGCGCGCTGGCCAGCAACGCCATGCCGCCGCACTCGGCATATACCGGCCTTCCTGACGACGCAAACGCCCTGATGTCCCTAAGTATTGGCTCGTTTTTGGAAAGCCTTTCGGCAAAGAGCTCCGGGTAGCCTCCCCCAAGGTAGAGCCCGTCCAATCCTTCGGGCAACGTTCTGTCGTTTAAAGGGGAAAAGAATGCAAGCTCGATTCCAATCTCTGTTAAGAATGCGAGGTTTTCCTCGTAGTAAAAAAGAAACGCCTCGTCTCGCGCCACGCCTAGCCTAAACCTTGGGCTAGGAGAGGGCCGGGGTCTTTTTTCCGAAAGAAAGGGCAACGCTCGAGAACCTAGCCTTGCCTCGATCTTTTCAGAGAAGTTCAAGCAAGGGCTTAACGTCTCCAAAAAGCCGTAATCCGTTTCGTGCGCCAGATGGAGCCCCAAGTGCCTTTCCAAAATCGGAGGGTCGGCAAGCTTTGGTAGAATCCCAAGGATGGGAATCTTAAGCCTGCCTTCGAGCTCCCCGACGATCGCCTCGGCATGCCTTTTTCCGGCCACGCGGTTGAGCACGGCGCCCAAAAGGCGCACATTAGGGTCATAGCTCGAAAAGCCATGAATGAGCGCCGCGGCGGACTGGGCCATCTTGGCGACATCCACGACCAAAACGACGCCCACGCCAAGGAGCTTGGCGATGGCCGCGCTCGAGGTATCGGCTTTGCCCCCTAAGGAGCCATCGAACAGGCCCATCGTGCCCTCTATGAGCACGGCGCCAGCCCCTTCGCTATAACGGGCATAGACCTCTTTGATCGGATCTTCGTCCAAAAAGAACCGATCGAGCTGGATACATGGCCTTCCAGACACGCGCGTCAAATGCAGGGGGTCGATAAAATCCGGGCCAACCTTGAACGTTTGAAGCGTAAAGCCGGCTTTCCGGAGCATGCGGGCAAAAAGCAGCGACGCGAGCGTTTTGCCGGACCCAGAAGACGGGGCTGCCAGCATGAATTGGACGAGGGGGGACTGGACCATCTTTAGGTCAAGCACACCAAAGAAACGAGGTACAAAAGAGAGGAAAGGAAGGCATGGCAGCCGAGCGTGTCCCCCGTAATCCCTCCGAACGCCCTTTGGCAAACCCAGGCCCAGGTGACGCTCCACAGAAACGTTACGCCCACGACCCAGGCCAAAAACACGAGGCTTGGCTTGATGAGCAAAAGAAGTCCTCCGCCTACCAGGAGCGCTTCGAGCAAGCCAGACTTGGGCAAAGCTGCAAGAAAGCCGTAGCCAAGACCCGACTCTTTGGCAGGCTCCCCTAAATAAGCAAGCTGGACAAGCGCAAGCCTTCCTACAAGCGGAAACCCGAGAATGCCTTGAAGCTGCCAGGCACCGGGTAAGGCGGAAACCGCGGCCACGAGCCCCACGGCTCCAAAAACGATGCCAAAAACACCGAATGAGCCGATTCGAGTGTCATCTAGAATGGCTAGGCGTTCGTTTTTTGTCTTTGTCGCAAACAGCCCATCGAAGGTATCGGAAAGCCCATCCAGATGCAGCCCGCGGGTCAGGACGAAATCGAGCCCCAAAAGGGCAAGCGCGGCAAGCTCTGGGCTCATCGCAGAGAGCGGGCCTACCCATAAAAGAGCATAAATGGCGCCCAGCAAAAACCCCACGAGGGGGAAAAAAGCGACGCCTTCGGAAGGCGTGCCCTTGAGCCCGGAAACGGGAAATACCGTTAGAAAGCCGAGCGCCTCGAGAAACGCCTGCATTCGTTCCCCCAAGGCACCCTCAAGGGTTCTTGTTGCGCTTTTTTCAGCTTGTCCGGATTCGTCGGTCATGTCCTTACCCAATGTTGTTTCGTCCATTCTAGCGAAAACCGCGCTGTCCCGAAAAGACTTGGGAAGCTCCCACAAAAAACGAACTAACGATGCAAAAACAGGCATCTCGCCTTTTGGCGTAATAACAGGTGTTTTACGCCTTGGCGTCCAAAAGCTCGAGAATATATTAAACCAGCAAGGCATCGTTTTCTGGCAATACGCCTAAAGCATCGCCCTAGGTGTTCATCAAAATCACCCCCCGCTTTGCAGAAGCGAGGATATGCCTCATCTCCCAATACCAGTAGGCGTAGTTCAAATGCCCAAGCTTTGACGCCCTTTTCTCGTCAATAGATGAACAATCTTCGTCAAGTAGCTTATGGCAAGGCGCTTTCTTTTGGAACTCGACACCTCCCGCCCACCCTTTCCTAGGAGGGGCGATGAATGTATACTAAGACCATGAACCTGCGCCTAACCGCGTCTCCCGCATATTGTTGTATTCAACAATGGATTAAACCAAGGAGGATTTATGCCTGTTTCCGCAACCCGTCAATCATGCCCTCAAAGAAAAGACACCCCCTTTTCTTATGCAATGCAGGCTGTCTTGATCCTGGCATCTGCGCTTCTTGCCGTTCCCATCGCCCCTCTTTACGCCTCGGCCGTTCCAGACCTTCCCGTCCTTAAGCCTGGGACAACGCTGACTTACAGCGTCAACGTGGAAGGGAGCACCCCGTCTGCGCTCGTATTGTGGAGCCGGCCAGGGAAGAGTACGGAAACCATCGCCTACAAGGGCGAGATCGGCCTGGTAGAAGCGAAAATGAAAGACGGCAAAATTCTGGCCAAAAAAGGGCCTTGCATCTGGATTCATACCGAAAACAAAGAAGTGAAAGAAGCCACGGCCGATCACTACTACGTGATCGACAAAGACGGACTTCGTTTCTTCTACCGAAAGAACGCGACGGGCGAGTTCAAGGCCTATCAGAGCCTTCCTATGTGGATGCCCGCCCAAATAACCCCCGGGTTTCAAGAAAAACGGGATGGGGGCTATGCCATTTATGTCCGCGATTCCGGCGTGCCTATACTAAGAACCTACCTCTCGCCGGATGGAGAGCGTGACCGGGCGGTGGTCACCACATCTGTGGGCAATCAAAAGGTCGTCAAGACGCCGGCTGGAAGCTGGAAGGCCTTCCCTGTTACGAATTTGTTCGAGGTGACAACCGGGGCAGGGCTTCGGCGCGTTCATACCCGCACCGAAACTACCCAATGGTATGCCCCCGATCTCCGGGCGATCATTCAGGAGGTCTCGAGCGTGCACATGAAAAGCGGATTTCTCAGCTTCGATTCCAAGATTGAAAAGATTCTTGCCGTTCCTCCCGCCATCAACCCCTAGCGCAATGCCTTGGATGCGCGGCCTATGGGGCGGCGGACGGGACCGCCCCATAGGCTTCTTTTCATTGAAGACGCCGGAGAAGAAGGCGCGGTTGCGGCGCTTCCGCCCTCAAGGCCCCTCGTGCCCGCCATCCTCGCAACGCCTAGCGGTTCAGCGCTCGGTATAGTGACGTTTGTACGCCTCACGCGCGGCGCGCTTGGCTAACTTGCCCACGGAAGTCTTCGGCAGTTCTTCGACAATCACAATCTCGTCGGGGAGCTGCCATTTGGCGAAGCGATTGGCAAGGTGCTCTAACAGCTCCTCTTTGGAGACAGCTTCCTTGAACTCAGGCTTAGCCACCACCAAAGCTAGCGGTCTTTCTTCCCATTTGGGGTGTGGGATCCCTACAACGCAGGCCTCCTTGACTTTAGGGTGGGCCATCAGGTGGTTCTCGAGGTCCACCGAAGAAATCCATTCTCCGCCAGATTTAATCACATCCTTGAAGCGATCCATGATCTTGATGTAGCGGTTCTCATCAATCACCGCCCCGTCTCCAGACCGCCAGTAGCGGGTGTAAGCCTCTCCCGAGAACCCATCGAACGTCCTCGGGTCGTTGTAATAACCCTGCGTCACCCAAGGCCCGCGAACCAGAAGCTCTCCCACGGAGTGCCCATCCTCAGGGACTTCGTTTCCGTTTTCGTCCGCGAGCTTGATATCGACGCTGAAAAACGGAACTCCCTGACTTCGCTTGAGATCGAGCTGCTCGTCTTCTGAAAGCGTTGCCTTCAAGCTTGGCTTGATCACGTTGATGCTCACCAAGGGCGTCGTCTCGCTCGCTCCGTAAGCATGGACAATCTCGATGCCGAATTCATCGAGCCCCCGGATCATCGCAAGCGGCGGTTCAGTCGCCCCGCAGAGTGCGCGCACCGAAAAGCTTGGCCTTGGTTCCATCTTTTCGAGAGCATGCCACATGGGGACAAAAATGGCAGGCGCACCGGCCGCGAGCGTGACCTGCTCATGCTGCATGAGCTCGATCAGCGGGGTTGGGTCTTCGAGCGTGTAGCGGCCAGGCAGCACAAGCTTTGCCCCGGCCATCGCCGCCGCAAAGAACGCCCCCCAGCCCTGGGCGTGGAACATGGGGACGAGTTGGAAGAATGTATCGTCGGGCTTAAGGCCCGTTGCGAAACAAACGGCCATTGTATGCAGTACGATGCTCCTGTGCGAGTAGTAGACCCCTTTGGGGTCGCCCGTAGTGCCAGAGGTATAGCAGGCGCTGTAGGAGGATTTTTCATCGATCAAAGGGAAGTCGTAGCTTGCGGGCTGGGCATCAAGGAGCCCCTCGTAAGAGAGCGCGGTGGGAAGGTTTGTCTTTGGCATATCGCCGTCCGCCATAATCACGTAGCGCTCCGCAGGAACATGCGGGGCAATCGCCTCGGCTAAAGGCAAGAGTGAAGCGTCGACAAAAATGACCCTTGGCCTTGAGTGCTTCCCCACGTATACGAGCTCGGTTGGGTGCAGCCGTAGGTTCATTTGCAAAAGGACGGCCCCAATCCCGGGAATGCCGAAGTAGAGCTCGAAGAACCTGTGCGTGTTCCAACTGATCACCCCGACCCGCTCGCCTGGCTCGACGCCTAGCGCCTCGAGCGCGCAGGCAAGCTTTTGGATGCGGGCGTAGGCATCTTTGTAGGTGTAGCGATGCGAGCTCCCGTCCAAGTTCCTCGAGACGACCTCTTGTTCGCCGAAGTTCTTGGCAGCGTGCTCGATAACCATCGTCGTGTTCAAAGGAATCTCGTCCATCATCGTCGAGGGAAACCCGCGAATGTAGCGCATGCGTCCTCCTTGAGGTTTTTGGAAAGCTTATTCATTTTAAGAAAAAATATACCATATTTTTAAATATTTTACAGTCAAGTCATGCCCGAAAAAACCCGATCGAATCCCTAACCTATCAAAAGCGTGACCGGCGTTTCTCTGACACCAACCTAGTAACGAAACACCAAAACAAATAGTACTCCTGAGACAGACTCCAGTGTTTTCAAAGAAACTCGATTTGTCTGATTTGCAAACAAGCCTTACCCTTACAAGGCAAGCGGATGCCATGTCCTGGGGGGATGAGACTAGCCCTTCCCGAAGTCAATTTCCAGTATCTCAGGGGTACGCTTGCGCTTAGTCTACGATGCCGGTACTCTTTCCATGCGGGGTGCCCTCATTTCGTTGGCTCGGCTGGAGCCAGCTATCGTCCAAGCCCAACAAAAAGTACATCCCGGTCTTTTCCGGCAAGTTTAGGAGATGATCTGACTGGGGGAGATGCCATGAAGACGGTTGATCAACTGCTCCTTCTCAACCAAGAATGGGCTGCAAGGAAGGTGGGAGAAGATGGCGATTTTTTCACGCGTCTTGCCGTCGCCCAAAATCCTCATACCCTGTGGATAGGATGCTCCGACAGCCGTGTTTCAGTGGATACCATAACCGCCACCGAGCCCGGGGAGATCTTTGTCCATCGGAACATCGCAAATCTCGTCTCCAGCACAGACTTCAATATATTGAGCGTCGTCGAGTTTGCTGTAGAGGCATTGAAGATCAATAATGTTGTCATCTGTGGGCATGAAAACTGCGGAGGAGTCAAGGCAGCCCTTGATGGGCCAGATCATTCTGCATTTCGTTTTATCACAGGATGGCTGAAAAATATACGTGATCTGTATCGTCTTCATCGGGACGAAATCGATGCCATCAACGACGATGCAGGACGCGTCAACCGGCTGGCCGAACTCAGCACGATTGAACAGGTGAGCAACCTATCCCAGACGTACACCATTCAAAAAGCCTGGAACAATGGTTGTCCCCTGCGTATCTATGGACTGATGTTCAGCCTGAAAGAAGGCAGGCTGCGGCAGGTTTTTGAAAAATCCGCCCCGTGATGCCGAACCTATCTGTTAGGCTTGCTCCGTACGCGTGGAGATAGGCAGAAGAAAGCCTTAGCCTTCTGGCCGGGCAGGGGTCGGAATGGGCGTATGCCGATGCGCGGCAAAGAAGGACCACATAAGCTCGCTGGCCGAGATCTCCGTGTTGATGGCCATGCCAAGAGGGTCAAGGGTCCCCTC
>WOZJ01000010.1 GCA_011620345.1 Nitrospirota bacterium | reverse complement strand
AAGATTGTTTTAGGGGTTTAAACGGAAAATCTTATACACCCCGCTACACTTGGCGGACCAAAGCTTGTCTGCTTCATCGAACACCACGCCCTCTGCAAACGCAAGCGTGTTAACATTCTTATCGCCTTCCTTTTGCCCCTCACGCGGCGTTATACTTGAATCATCCGTAGGTACTCAAGGGTGAGCGTAAATGTGACTTGGCCGACGACCGACTTGTCCAACTTGGATGCGATGGCGGTCCCCCAAAAGCCCGTCGAACATGTAGGATACGATCCAGCCGTTGATGACCTGAGATGCGTCCCCATAAAAAAGGCTGGCCAGAATCTGGCCAGCCTTGTATGGATGCTGGATTTGGGCGTCGTTAAAAGAAGCGGTCCTTGTGGGCCTTGAGCCAAAGGGCCTTTTTCTTTGCAATCTCGTTGGCAAGCCTCGCCTTCGGTAGGACGTCGCTCGGGGTGCTCAGGATATAATTAATCGTTTTGTCGAAAATCGCCTCGTCGATAATCCCGGCCGCGTAGAACTGAGCGTAGAAGGCGTGCGCCAAAAGGAATTTGTTTTGAGTTTTTTCAAAAACGTAGCCAAACTCTTTTTGTGCCTTCTCCGGTCCCCCGCCGAGCATCGGGCCAGAGAGCGCATAGTAGGCCGCGCGAAACAGGTGTGGTGAGTAATAGAAGAACGTTTCATCGAGTTCAACAATCCTGTCCATGACGCTATTTACGTCTCCTAGCGCCGTGAGCGCGTACGGATCGCTTAAGTTGAGCATGGTTTTTAGGCCCGAGGCCATCGCGTACCAAAAGGCTTGAAATACGTCGCCCTTTGTAAGCTCTTTATTCAAATCAACAAGATGTTTCCCCTCTGTAAGGCCTTCATCAACGGCCACGTTGCGGTAACGAAGCGCCCTTAGCCCGTAATCTTGAGCCAAGCCGTAAAGCTCATCGGCGTACCCAGGGTCTTCAAGCTCAACGATAAGCCCGTAAGAAGTGTAGCCCTGGCAGGCAACCGCAAGCAGCTGATCGTTCTTTGGAGAAAACTCGACAAGGGCCGAAATAAGGAGAAGTTGTCCCGGCAAGCCTTCTTCGGCAAGCGAGGCACTCTCGAGTGTCATCACCTTGTCGACCAAGTCCTTGAGAAGGGGTGCACCCGCGTTTACCCCCTGCCGTTCGACAACACTACATCCGGCCGCTAGCATGAAGAAAACCCCTAGTAGACTCGAGTACTTGTGTTTCATAAGGTTCCTCCCTTGTTCGTAATAGGTCGATCTCTTTCCTTCATATGAAACCTCCGGTGTCTCTGTGATATACGGAGGTATCCTTTGCATCTCCGTCCTGTAAATCTCTAAGGGGAATGAGAACCTCTATTTATGAAGCAATTGTCCACGCTAATACTTGTCTCGATCCTGCTGAAGAAGGCAGGAGCCTTTGAAGTAGATATTCCTTACTCTAAAAGCTAGCTACATTTGACTAAAAAACAGGATCATTATAGTAGAAACGATAATATATAGTAAGTTTCTTCATATAGCAAGCCCATAATTATACAGCATGGAACTTCTTTTTCTTTGGTTGTCGTTGTGCGCTAGAGCTCTATGGATGGGTATATAGTAGCCTAAATAAAATTCAAGTTATTTCGGAGATTAAAAGGTCCCCCTGTTCTCCAAGCCTTGCTCGATGGCCCCTCCCTTGGAGGGCTTCTCCTGTATGGCGAGCCAACATGTTCCTTGGCGATCTTGAGGCCGCGCTTAAAGAAGGAGGTCTGGTCGTGTTCTTTTCTTCCTTTTGCGTTTCAGGGTATCCTGTTAAGATAGAGTTTTTGTTTAGGCGGTATGGACGACAGGATTACTCGGGGTGTCATGGAGTATTTTTGGAAGACGCTTGAGGCCATTCCTTGTTGTACGGGATGCCGTTTCGAAGAAGAATATTCTGAAGCATTCATACCAAGGGGGAGGGGTTTGTGTCGACAAAACTCGTCATCGTAGGGGGGGTCGCAGCAGGGGCCAGTGCTGCGACCAAGGCCAGGAGAGAAGACGAGCTGGCCGAGATTATCCTTGTCGAAAAAGGGCCTTACGTCTCGTACGCCAACTGTGGCCTCCCTTACTATGTCTCTGGCGAGATCGGGGACAGGGGCAAGCTGCTCGTTACGACGCCCCAGGTGTTTGAAAAGCGCTTTAATGTGAAGGTGCTCCTAAGAAACGAAGCAGTGGGGATTAACCTGCACCAGCGTACGCTTGAGGTACGCGACTTGGAGAAGAGCCAGACTATCGAGCTTCCATACGATGCGCTCATCCTGGCTCCTGGAGCTGCTCCTATTGTACCGCCGTTCCCAGGGAAGGATGCTCCCAATTTCTTCCAGCTTCGCAACGTGCCCGACGCGGATGGTCTTTACGAGCTTCTTTCTGTTCGAAAGCCAAAGAGGGCGCTTGTTGTGGGCGGAGGGTTCATCGGACTTGAGTGTGCCGAAGCCTTCGCTCGTCGCGGGCTCGAAGTGACGCTCGTCGAGAAGCTCGAGCATGTGCTCCCCAACCTCGATGAAGATATGGCGGCATACGTAGAGGGGGCACTTGAAGAAATTGGGGTGCGGCTTGTCCTTGGCAGGGGCGTGCAGGCTTTTGAAAAAAACGACCAAGGCTTTATCGTCAAGGCGTTTCTAGAAGGCGGGGATGCGATCGAGTGCGACTTGGTGTTGCTTGCCATCGGCGTTCGGCCCGATGCCAAGCTCGCCAAGGAGGCCGGGATTGCAATCGGCGAAACCGGCGCCATTAAGGTAAACGACAGGATGGAAACATCCGTTCCGGGCGTGTTTGCCGCGGGAGATGCGGTGGAGAGCTTGAATCTCGTTACGGGAAGGCCAGGATGGTTTGCGCTGGCAGGTCCAGCGAACCAGCAGGGCAGGGTGGCCGGGGCAAACGCGGTCGGTAAGGATCTACGCTTCAAAGGGACGCTGGGAACGTTCATCGTACGGGCAGGCAAGGCTGTGGCCGCGAAAACAGGTCTTTCCGAGAAGGAGGCCCTCAAGGAGGGCTACGACGTTTGCAAGGTGTTGATTCACCCAAATCATCATGCGGGATACTATCCGGGCGCCAAGCCCCTCCACATGAAGGTGCTGGCCGAGAAAGGGACGGGGAGGCTCTTGGGTGCACAAATCGTCGGCGAGGAGGGGGTAGATAAGAGAATCGACGTCCTCTCCTCGGCGCTTTTCTTTAAGGCCAACGTCCAGGATCTTGCTGATTTAAACCTTGCCTACGCCCCCCCGTTTGGATCGGCACGAGACCCTGTTAATCAGGCGGGGCTTGTCGGAAGCCACCTTGTAAGCGGGGAAATCGACTCTTACGACCCGGTCCGTGCCGCACGAGGGAGCGACAGCGACAAGGATAGCGTTGTCTTCCTCGATGTACGCGAGCCTAAAGAGTTTGAGGAAGAGCATATTCCCGAGGCCATCAATGTGCCATTATCTGTCCTAAGACAAAGTATGGATAAGCTTAAAGAAGTGCTTGGCGAAAAGCAGGCCGTCTTGTATTGCAATGTAGGATACAGGAGCTACTTAGCCTACAGGGCGCTCAAACATAGAGGCATTCAAGGGCTCAAGGGGCTTTTGGGGGGGTTTGCATCGTTCAAGGTGCTTCAAGAAAAGGCGCAAATGGAGGCAAAAAATGGGAACGAGTCTTGAAATCGTCAAGGTCGAAGGGTGTGAAATTCTGGATTCAAGGGGAAACCCTACCCTAGAGGTTCGCGTTTTGCTGGGGTGCGGAGCCTTCGGTGTTGCCGGGGTTCCATCCGGTGCATCCAAAGGGGTGCATGAAGCCCACGAGCTGCGGGACAATGAAGCCTCACGGTACGGCGGCAAGGGGGTTCAAAAGGCGCTCTCCAACTTGGAGGGGCCGATTCGGAAAACGCTCGTCGGGATGAACGCGCTTGAGCAGGAACGGATCGACAAAGCGCTCATTGAGCTCGACGGGACCGAGCAAAAATCCAACCTGGGCGCCAACGCCATCTTGGGGGCGAGCTTGGCAGTGGCCAAGGCGGCCGCCTCCGCCCTCGGAGTACCGCTGTACAGGTATCTTGGAGGGGTAAGCACGAGCCTAATGCCCGTCCCCATGATGAATATCTTAAACGGCGGTGAGCATGCGAACTGGGAAGGGGCGGATATCCAGGAGTTTATGATTCTGCCCCACTCCGCTCCAAACTTCTCAGAGGCGCTCAGGTGGGGAGCCGAGGTGTTCCATGCGCTCAAGACAACGCTCAAGGAAAAGGGGCTTTCCACGCAAGTGGGCGACGAAGGGGGGTTTGCCCCCAGACTATCCTCGAACAACGAAGCGATCGAGTTAATCCTCGAGGCCGTGGCAAAGGCAGGGCTTTCTGCGGGAAAAGACATTGCGATCGGCTTGGACGTTGCCGCCAGCGGGCTTTTTAAAGATGGGGCCTATCATCTCCGCCTTGAAAAGAGGGGATTCCAGGCATCCGAGCTGGTGGAGCTGTACCAAGGGTGGGTCGAGGACTACCCGGTCGTATCGATCGAGGATGGGCTTGCAGAAGACGACTGGGATGGCTGGCAGGCATTGACCGAAGCCCTCGGAGAGCAAGTGATGCTCGTCGGGGACGACCTGTTCGTGACGAATTTAAACAGGATCATTATGGGCATCGAGTTAAACGCGGCCAATTCCGTCTTGATCAAGCCGAACCAGATAGGAACGCTCACGGAGACAATTGCCGCGATCCGTCTTGCCAGGGATACCGGGATGGTAACGGTCATTTCGCACAGGAGCGGCGAAACGCAGGATTCATTCATCGCGGACTTGGCCGTCGGCCTGGAGACCGGGTTCATCAAGACCGGAGCGCCGAGCAGGGGAGAGAGGGTGGCCAAGTACAACAGGCTCCTTGCGATCGAAAAGGAACTGGGCTCCTCGGCGCAGTTTAAATGCCCCTTTCATACGACCTCGGCCTAAGGGTGTCATCTGCCCCTTCCGGGACGCTTAAGGCCGTCCCCAATCCGGCGCCTCACAGGGATTACGAGGTGCGAATCGAAACCGAAGAGTTTACCTGCGTTTGCCCGATGACAGGCCAGCCCGATTTTGCCACGATCGTGATCGTCTACGTGCCGGATGCCTGGATTGTCGAGCTCAAATCGCTCAAGCTATACCTTTGGTCGTACAGGCAGGAGGGAATCTTTCATGAGGCGGTGGCGAACAAGATTCTCGATGACCTCGTAGGAGCGATTCAGCCAAAAAAGATCGAGGTCGCCGCAGACTTCTCCGTTCGCGGAGGGCTTCATACGACCGTTAGGGCGGCTTACAAAAAAGAGGAAGAGGCTAACTCTTCTTGAACAACGGCGCCTGGATCACTAGCTGTGGATCGTTTAGGTGATTTTCAAGAAGGACTTCGATCGTTTGCATGTCCACGGGAAGGTACTTGGCCAGAACCTGCCTTAGCTCAAGCTTGATCGCTTCGAGTTGAGCAGGAGAGAGCTTAAGGCGGTCGGTGAGGAGAATTAGCTTGAGACGATTTTTTGCGCGGTCCTTGCTTTTCATGACAAAAGCTCCTTGATCCGGTTCCAGATTCCCTTGCCTTCCGTGGTATCTTCCGTCTGTTCCCCTTCAATGCGGCCTGCGATAAGGGCAAATGCTTTTTTTGCCCTTCCTTTGCCGTTCAGGGAAACAGGGACACCTACGTTGGAGGCGCCGAGCACCTCTCGATCTTCCGGGACGATCCCCAAGAGCTCGACACCCAAAATTTCTTTGACGTCCTCGCTTTCGAGCATGCGGCCCGTCCTGGCCTGAGACCTGTCGTAACGGTTCAGTACGAGCTTGCACGGAACCCCCATCGAGCTAAGTAGTCCTATGACCCTGTCGGCATCGCGAATAGCGCTCACTTCGGGGTTGGTCACAACGATCGCCTCGCTGGCGGCAGAAGCAGCGTTCCGGAAGCCCGCTTCGATTCCCGCTGGGCTGTCTAGGAGGACGTAATCGAACCCGTCTTCGGACAGCTTTCGGACAACCTCTTTGATATCTTCCTGTCTTAAATCCTCTTTGAGATGGTGCTGCGAGGCAGCCAGCATATAGAGCCCCTGGAGCCGCTTGTCTCTGACGAGCGCTTGATCTAGATGACAGGTGCCCTTCACTACGTCCAAAAGGTGGTAGACGACCCGATTTTCTAGCCCCATCACAACATCAAGGTTCCGTAGGCCGATATCCGTGTCTATAAGTGCCACCTTTCGCTCCCTTAAGGCAAGCGCTGCCCCGATGTTGGCCGTTACGGTAGTCTTGCCTACCCCACCTTTTCCCGAAGTAACTACGATCGCTCTAGCCATGCTGCCATATCCCCCGAATGTTCGACGACTTCGATGAGTCCATCTCGAATGAGCGCAATTTCTGGGCTTTTTGTTTTCCTGGGTTTCGATGGGCGGGGTCCATCCTCGGACCTGGCGAGCAGTGGGCCGATCCTTATAAGGAGAGGGGAGAACGCAAGGGCGTAAACAAGCGCCTTGGAATCGGCCCCTTGCCCTTTCCCCGCCCAAACGTTTCCCCTTAGGCTTCCCAAAACGAAAACGTCTTGGGCCGAAATAATCTCGCCGCCCGGGTTAACGTCGCCCAAAAAAACGATGGACCTATCTTCTTCGAGGACGTCGCCCGAACGCAACAGGCCATGGACAACCTTAGCCGTGTTGTCCCGTTCTGTACGCTCGTAAAAGCCAAGCCTTTTGGCCGCTTCGAGCGTGAGCGTGGATGTCGAACGGATGGCCTTAGGGTAGAGACGTCGGGCAGCGAGCAGGCCAAACAACCTTTCGAGCTCGCTTGCGGCCAAAGGCCGAGCGCCAGCATCTATGATTACTGCACAACCCGCAGGGAGCGATAACCCCTTGTCGGAAAAATGTGCAAACAACCCATCCAAAGGTTCGGCATCGCCCAACTCAAGCGTGACCGATCCTTTCTTCGAGGTTACGCGTAGACCCGTCAGCGCATCCTCCAAGGGCTATCCAAACATGTTTCATGAAGATATATTAAAATAGGCCCACCGGTAGTTTATAGCAAATAAAGGGCTTGATCAAGAAACAACAAACGGGGGTGCTTAGAGAGTGTTCAAGGATGCACTGATTTTAGGCGTCCTCGAGGGGCTTACAGAATTCCTGCCCATCTCTTCGACCGCGCACTTGATCCTTGCTGGAGAGTGGCTGGGGTTTCGTGGAGGCTTCGCAAAGCTCTTTGAAGTGTTCATCCAGCTTGGAGCGATTCTCTCGGTGGTTTGGCTGTTTCGGGGCCGCATCCTCAAGGCGGCCGGCTCGATCCGAAAGGATCCAAAAAGCCAACTCCTGGCCGTGAACCTTTTGCTAGGCTTTGTACCGAGCGGCGTAGTGGGTCTTGTAGCCCACCGCTGGATTAAGGCGTACCTGTTCTCCCCTTTATGGGTTTGCTCGGCGCTCGTCTTGGGCGGGGTGGCCATTTTGGCGTTCGAGGCAAGCCCCCTTGCAAGAAGGGGGGGCATTTCGGACCTCGAGGCCCTTAAGCCTTCTCAAGCCTTGGGCATCGGGTTTTGTCAGACGCTTGCGTTGATCCCCGGCGTGTCCCGCGCGGCGGCAACGATCCTCGGCGGAATGGCTGTTGGGTTATCGAGAGGGGCGGCGCTCGAGTTTTCGTTCCTTTTGGCCATTCCTACAATGGCGGCCGCCTGCTTGTTCGACCTCCTCATGAACGCTTCTGGGGTTGGTGTAAAGGAAGCCGCAAGCCTAGGTCTAGGGTTTCTGGCGGCGTTCGCCTCGGCGCTCGTTGCTGCAAGCGCGTTGGTAAGTTACGTCAAGAGCCATTCCTTCCGCCCATTCGGTTACTACAGGATTTTCTTGGGAGGAGCAATCCTCTTGATGGGCTTGCGGGGCTAACGGGTTAACAAGAAAATGGTCGTTAACCGGCAGCCTCTGGCAGCGAAACCATGACAACGCCCATCTCTTGCTCTTCGAACAACGGACGGAGCTTAGAAACGTACCTCTGGAACCTAGTTTTATCGGTCGTGTTCAATGTAGCAAACCTAGGGAAGCTGATCCGCTCTGGGTTTAGGTAGCTGCCGCTCTTCTTGATGCCGAAATGGACGTGTGGACCCGTCGTGATCCCGGATGTGCCCACATAGCCTATCGTCTCGCCGGCCGAGACGTGGACCCCTACCTTGGTGCTTGCGGCATACCTACTCAGATGGCCATACTGGGATACGAACCCGAACTCAGGGTGGTAGATTTCGACAAGCCTCCCAAATCCCCCTTTGTAGCCTACATAGGCAACCTTCCCGGGTCCGATGGCCACAACCTTCGTCCCGTAAGGGGCGGCGTAATCCACTCCATAGTGAGGCCGGACGTAGCCGAGCACGGGATGTAGCCGCCGCATTGAAAACCGTGAGGTGATACGGCCGTTAAGAACGGGCCGTGCGAGAAACCCCGTAGCAAACGACTTGCCGTCTTTCGTAAAATAAGCCCCTTCTCCGTCTTGGGGGACGAATGCGTATATTTCAATGGTTTTTGTGTTCAGGCGCAACCTGGCTCCTAGTAGTCGCTCGTTATCGATGCCGGAGCGTTCTATTAACAGGCTGAAGCTGTCGCCGGCACGGATATCCTTGCGAAAGTCGACCATGCCCTGGAGGACGTGCGTGACCTCGAACACGACTTCCGGGCTTACGCCTAAAGCGAGCGCGGAATCGTAGAAGCTCGATTGGAGCGTGCCGGAAATCGTTTGGATGAACGCGTAGTGCTTGCTGGGCTCGTGGTAGAGCTGGTAGGATTTTCCGCTTTTGAAAATTATCAGCCTTGAGCGGTCTTTTAGATAGCATTCAAGCCGCTTGAGCTCTCCTGTCATAGAAGCGTAGATCGTGGTGGACTTGTTCCGAGCACCCCGTTGGTTGAGAACTTCTATGGCCTCGTTTGCCAATGAAGGAGGAACCTTGTAGGTCTTTAGCGCAACGGTAAGGGTCTCTGATTTAAACTGCTGCTGCTTGGGTTTGTCCGAAAACGCCGTAAGCCGGGCGACCTCCTCGAAGGATTTTTGCGATGGTATCAAGGATTTTCCTTTCTTTTGTGCGCTTTGAAATCCCTCGACTGGGGATGCGGGCTTGAACGCCGGAAGGGTGACTTGCAAGAGGCTAAAGCCAAGTGTCACCATGATAGGAAGAGATACATTTGTGAATAGTTTGCGTAGCCTTGAAGAAGGAGCGGGCTTTGGCATAAAACTTCCTCCAAGGAGCGCTGATGGATGAGAACCTTGCGTTCCTTCGGTTTTCTCTTCATCTTAAGAGCGAGAACAGGGGAGGCACCCTTGTCCCATTCCCAATACCAAAAAGCCTTTCAATAAAATCATACTTTCCATCGCTTTGGCAACCCCTCCTGGCATGAGTAGGGATGAGCATAAAGAGGCTCCTTTTTATCTATCAAAGCTCAACCCAGCAAGCGCCATATACTGCATTGTACGGAATGTTTCGGTCGAAAAAGGCGGGATAAAGAGATTAAGAAAGAGTTATCGCAAAGGACGTTACGATGAATAGTCCATCCAACCTTACCCTTGGAGTCGATTTCGGCCTACGGTACCTAGGGTTTGCGCTGGCCTACTCGGCCGACCTTATCGTTCCAATAAAAGGGGTGGATACAAAAAGGGAGGGGAACCCTGTCCTCGTGACGCTCGACATCCTAAAGGATTACCCCATCTCGCGTGTCGTGGTTGGATGCCCGGGCATGGCGGCCAACGTGGAGCACGAACTTAAGCCCTTTGTTGAGGCCTTTGCCGAGCTTCTTGCCAAGGAGTGCGGGCTGAGGGTATGCCTCTGGGACGAGGCGCTCACAAGTTTTGAGGCCTCATCTATCCTTAGGGATCTTTCGAGAGGCCGTTCGGCCAAAAAAAAGGAAGCCGGCAAAACCAAGGAGCATGCCCTTGCTGCCGCGTCAATTCTTAAGGCTTACTTCGCTTCTTCAGGGCCGGCTTAGGCCCTGAAGCTCAACCCTACGGTACGTCTTGTCCGAGGCTATGTCCCCCGGAGCATTCGCATGCGCCGCCAGAAGGACCCCGAGGCCGTCCTTTTGGCAGAGCTCTCGAAGAAAGACGAACACGTCTTCTACCAGCGCGGCGTCCATTCCCTGGGTTGGCTCGTCCAAAAGTAGCAGTCTAGGCCCAGCGAGGAGTACTCGTACCAGGTTGACCCGCTGCTGCTCTCCGTAGGAAAGCTCCGAGGCCCTTTTTTCGAGATAAGCCCAAGGAAGCCTAAGGGCTGAAAACGCTCGTCTTAAGCCCGAAGCATGGCCACGGCTGACCATCTCTAGATTTTCCTTGACGGTGAGGTCAAAGAAGGCGGGAGGGGTGAGCATAAGCTTGACCTGGCTTCGCAGCATCTTGATCGGTAACTCTACGATGTCACGACCGTCAAAGAAAATGCACCCCTTGGGAGGGACAAGAAGCCGGACAGCGAGTTTTAGAAGCGTAGACTTTCCTGTTCCAGAGGCGCCCCATAGGTGAACGAGGTCTCTGGAATTTACTTCCAGCGAAACGTCCCGCAATGCGGCTTTGTTTTCGCCCGGGTAGGTATAACTCAGCCCTTGGATGTGCAACGGGAAGGCCTGCATGTTCGCCGCCCGTCCTTCCTTCTCTTTGCCAAAGCTTCTATACTTTAGGTACTCAGTGTGCCACACTTTTTGACGAAAATATTATAACCGAGCGAGAAGGCTGGGACATGCTTTTTTCTCAACCCACAGAAATGCCGGGCCTTAAGGCCTACGGGCTTCGAGAGCTCCTTTGCCTCATCAAGGAAGGGCTCGAAGAGGTATTCCCGGAGGGCTACTGGGTTCTCGCGGAGATCGGCCGATTGAATCGTAAAAATGGCCATCTCTACCTAGAGCTAGTCGAGCGCGACGATGCAGAGGGGGGGGTTCGAGCAAAATGCCAGGCGATAGCCTACAGGCAGAATGCGGGCTGGCTTGAAGAGCGGTTTTCTGCAGCCACGGGCATGTCGCTTAATGCAGGCATTGCGCTCATGCTCAAGGTGCACGTCAACCTCCATCCGGTTTACGGGTTCACGCTCGTCGTAGAGGCGCTAAACCCGGATTACAGCATCGGCCAGATGGTCAAGAAAAAAAGGGAAGTCCTCGCTGCGCTCGAGAAAGAGGGCATTCTGGGCCAAAACAAGACCCTGCCGTTTCCCGTCGTGCCGCTTAGGATTGCCGTGGTTACCTCGCGCCAGGCGGCTGGGTTTCATGATTTTCTGAGCCAGCTCATGCAAGTCGAACCCGCCTTTCCTATTAAGGTCGTGTTGTACGAGGCGCTCATGCAAGGAAGGCAGACAAAGGCCTCCGTCCTGCTCGCCTTGAAGGCAATCGCCCTCGATCATGCCAAGAATCCCTACGACGTGGCCGCCATCGTCCGAGGAGGAGGGGCGGTAGCGGACCTGCACTGGTTCGACGATATAGACTTGGCCAGGGCCGTGGCGCTCTGCCCGATCCCGGTGGTATTGGGCATTGGACACGAGATCGACAAGGGGGTCTTGGACGTTGTAGCCCATACGGCCGTAAAAACCCCGACAGAGGCTGCAAACCAAATCCTCACAAGGCTTTTTGAGGCAAGCCGTGCGATCAAGGAAGCGGCGGAAGCGCTTTCCGCCGCAACCAAGCGGAGCATGTCCAGAGAGCACGCCCGCCTGGCTCCGCTCCCTTACAAGATCCAGGGCGTGTTGCTCAGAAACACCCGCCTGCATGAAGCCAAGATCGGCCGGCTGGCTCAAACGCTCTCCTCGGCCGCTTCGGCCGAGCTTTGCCAAAGGCAGGTCCGTAGGCTTTGGGATGTCTGCCATGCTTTTTCGAACGCCTCAAAAAAGGCGATTACTGCTTCTTCGACCCGATTGGACCTTATGCATCAGCACTTTCTCTTGACGCTTCCCTACCGAAGGGAGGGGCTTGAAAGAGAATTTCGTATGCTCCAAAACAGGGTCATTCAAACATCGAAAGCCGAGTTAGGCCAGCTTCATGCCTTGCTTGCAAGCCTGGAGGGGCGCGTTGCCCTCCATGATTTTGGGCGATGGCTAAAGCGGGGGTTTACCCTCACGCTCGACCCGACAACGAAGCTGCCCATCGTCAACAGTAAGGAGGCTATTCAGAAGGGAATGCTCCTGACGCGGTTTGCCGATGGCGAGGTGCTTAGCAAGGTCGTAGAAGACGACCATGGCGCTTAGAGCCTTCTTATTTCTCTGTATACCTCTTCTGCTTGGCCTTGCAGGCTGTGGGGGAAGCCTTGACCTTTCGAGGAACAGCGCGATCGTTGGGCTTGAGGAGTTTCCAGGCAGCCTTGAGCCCCCCTATGGGTTGGATGCAAACTCCCAAAGGATTCAACATCTTTGTTTCGCATCCTTGCTTTCCCTCAATCCCGACGGGTCGTTTTCGAACGAGCTTGCAGAAAGCGTTGTCATGCAAGACAAGACCACGTTTGTATTCACGCTCAAAGATAATCTTGTCTTCTCGGACGGGTCTGCGCTTACGGCTTCGGACATTGTTTCGGCCTACCAAGAAATCCTAAGCCCTAGCTCCACTTCCTTCCTGAAGGGGGCGTACGCAATCATGCAGAGCGTCGAGGCGACGGATCGTAGGCGCGTTGTATTTAAGCTCAAGGAGCCGTTCGCCCCGTTTTTTATGCTCGCTACGCTTGGGATTTCCAAAAAGCTCCCCGAAGGGGGTCCAAGACTGGCCTCCGGCCCTTATGAGATTAAGGAGGTCGTCGAAAACCAGCGGATCGTTCTGAAGGAAAACCCAAGATGGTTCGGCAAGCATCCGTCACTCGAGAGGGTGGTGTTCAAGCTCGTTCCCGATGAATCCGAACGGGTGCTCGAGCTTAAGAAGGGTTCCATAGATATCATCCAAAACGGTTTTACCCCAGACCTTCTTCCCTTCTTTCAAGAAGACACGGGGCTGGCCGTGTCTCAAACTCCGGGCTCGTCGTTCACCTACATCGCCTTAAACCTCCATAACCCTTATCTTTCGGATATCCGCGTTCGTCAGGCGCTAAACCTTGCGATCGACCGGGAAAAACTGGCCAAATCGCTCTACAAGGGGATGGTTGTGCCGAGCGATTCTCTCCTGCCAAACGGGCATTGGGCCCGGCACCCTAAAATTGGCGCTCCCCCGTTTGACGCAAAAAAGGCCAAAGCGTTGATCAAGGAGGCGCAAGGGGTCTTTCCTAAAAGGGGGGTGCCCATCCCCATCAACCTCACGCTCAAGGTTTCGAGCAACCAGGTGGCGCTTCGGCTTGCGGAAGCCCTCCGGAGCTCCTTTCTTGATGTAGGCGTCAACGTGGGGATTCAGACGCGCGAAGAGGGGGCATTTTTTGAGGAGGTGCGGTCCGGCTTGTTTGACATGTATATCCTTACGTGGGCCGGAGTGACCGAACCAGACATTTATCGGACGCTGTTTTTTTCTTCCAGCGTGCCTCCTGCGGGAGACAACCGAGGGTTCTACGCAAACCCCTTGCTCGACGGCCTACTTTTGAAGGCGCGCTCGAGTTACGAGCGTGAAGTTCGCCGGGAGTTGTACTGGCGGGTACAAGAAATCCTGTCTCAAGACCTTCCCTATCTCCATCTTTGGCATACTCGGAATACCCTAGTCCATCGCCGTTCAATCGAAGGGGTAAAGCCGGATGCGCTAGGGAGTTTCCGGTTCCTTCTGGAGGCCAAAAGGTCCGGATGATCCGCTTGAGCTACCCGCGCTCACGCCTGCCATCTCTTCCCCAAGCTGCCTTTCGTCCTCAAGGTGCAGACCCTCTTCGGGGTGGCTTCTGCCGCCTTGGCCGAGGGGGCGCTGAGTTTATTGGGCGTAGGCGTTCCTCACACAGCCCCATGCTTAGGGGAATGCTGACCGACCTAGCATTTTCTTACAGTAGCCACAAGGTTGACCATTGTTCTTGGTGCTGCTATAATGATATTTGTTTTAAGTTTGCACCTTCTTGCTGCAAAAAACGCCTAAAAAAGCTGAAGAATAGGAATATAACTATGGTCCGGAAATGTTTTCTCTTTGGGATTCTTGCTCTTTTCGTCCCACTTGGGTCTTTTGCCAGCCCCTTGGATCAAAAAACCCTGATCAATGAGGTGAAGGCACAATACGCGCGCGTCGCCTCCTACAGGGGCGAGCTGGAGATCGTCAAGAACGCCGTGCATGAGAAGGCCAGTTTAGAGTTTACCCCGGGAAGAACGGTCCTTCGGTACACCTTAGGGCCCAAAGCGGGAGAGGAGCTGGTTGTAAAAAGAGGAGTGCTTTTCAAGGAGGTTTTCGGGATAAAGATGCCAATACCGATTACATCCAAGGTGTTCAGGGAGGCAAACGGGGATGTGGGACCCGGCTATGTCATCGCTCGCCTTAACGAAGAGATGGAACGCGTGGAGAGTGGAGTCCCCATCAAGACCGAGGTCGAAGACAGCGGGGATACCATCGTCATCCGTAGCTATTACACGGGCAAGGATGCATACCGCTACCGTCATGCCGAGGTTACTATCGATAAGAAGCTTTTGTTGCCCATCCGGGCCGCCTACGATACGGTAGGCGATAGGCGCTTCAACGAGGTGTACAGGTTTTCTTTTTCTGACCTTCGTTATCTTCGGTAGGCCTGTATCCTTAAGAGCGCGCCTCTATGGCAAGGGTTGTAACGTTCGAGGGGGTCGAAGGGGCGGGGAAAACGACGTTTGCCCATTGGGCCGCTTATGAGCTCTTTTCCCAAGGCTATGAGGTGTTCCTTAGTCAAGAGCCCTTTGGAGCAGTAGGCGAGTTTATTCGAACCCACCTGTTGGCCGGATCGCCTCATCAAATCCCCCCTCTTTCTCAGCTGTTCCTCTTTGAGGCTTCAAGAGTAGAGCATGCACGCTTCCTTCGAAGCCTAAGGGCTGCCGAGGCGGATTTTGTCGTCTTGGATCGCTTCGTGGATTCGACTTTGGCCTACCAAGGATATGCCTTAGGGCTCGAGATCAGCCTGATCGAGAGCCTCAACCGCATGAGCTCGGCGGAATTTTGGCCTTGCAAAACGTTCCTTCTGGACTTGGACCCCAAAAGCGCAGCCGAAAGGGTCCGCCTTCGCAGTGGGGGCAATGCCTGGGATACGGGGCAGGGTGCCTTCTTCAAGGCGGTTCGTGAGGGTTTTCTTCGTATCGCTGAGACCAACCCCGACCGCGTTACCGTCATCAACGCGCTCGAAAGCCAGGAAATCATCCGAGAACTGGTTCGGAGGGAGCTGCAATCGTATGGACGGCCTTGATTTCTGGGGCATTTTGCATAAGCTTCTTTCTGGCAGGTTCTCATTTTCCGTTTGCCTCTCCCTTCCTCTTTGGGCGGACAAAGCGCCCATCATCCGTAAGATCGGCCGTTCCTGCCTTTGTCCTTCGTTCGGAGAAGAGAGCACGGCGTGTGAGGCATGCCTACGGATAGAGGAGGGGAGTCATCCGGATATGGCCGTGTTCGCTCCCGAGGGACAGGCCTACACGGTATCGCAGGTTCGGCAAATGCAACGCTTCGTGGGAAGTTCCGGCATTGAAGGGCCAAGGAAGATCCTTTTCGTGGAGAGGGCGGAAATGCTCGGTCGGCTGGCGGGAGACGCGCTCCTAAAGACGCTCGAAGAACCAGCCGATGGCGTACGCATCTTCCTTTTGTCGCCCTCCTCGTATGCCCTTTCCCCTACCCTTCAGAGTCGGTGTTTTCGATTAAACCTCCCAGCGCAGGCACTTGTAGAGCAAAGGGGGAAGCCTTTTGAGCTTCCGCCCCTCGATTCCGGGGCTTCTATGACTGCTTTCCTTAAGCATACGATCGAAAGGCAAGAAACGAGGGATTTAGCCGTTTCCTGCCTGTGTGCTAACATACTCAAAGGCGTTGTCAGGGTTGGCCAAAGGGATCCGGGCCGTTCCTATCAATGGGCTAGTAGGGTGGGAGCTTTGGCTGGAAGGCTCCTCAATAGAGACTTGCCGTCACTTCAGACTGAGGTTGGGGTTTTGGAGCTGTTTGCGCTTCAAAGGGAAATACAGGCGTGGGAATCAAAAAGCAGCTATCTGCAGAGTTAAGGGAAGACCTTGTTTCCTTTTACAGGCAGGGCAACCCCCTCTATGAGGGCTATTGTAGGATGGGTCCCCCTCCTTTTCTCTACAGGGTATTTTCAAAAATTCCTGACTTTCGCATAGGAGACCCTGTCCTCATCGAGATTGACCGGGGAGCATTTTTGGCATTCCTGGCCGCTACGCTGGCGCCCTTTAAGGGGGAAGGGGTTGATCTCGAGAAGGCTTTGGGCGATAAAGATGCGGGTGTTATCCTTTGCATTGCATCTGATGAAGATCGTGTACGCCATAAGCTTGCATCGGAGCAGGCTCAACAAGCCTTCGGGGTGGCGAGGGAGCGTGTTCGCAAGCATGGGCTTCCAATGAAAATCGTGAAGGCCGAATGCGCCTTGGGCCGAGAGAAGGTGATTTTTCATTACACCTCTAGCTCGCGCGTTGACTTTAGGGAGTTGGTCCGGGATTTGGCCGACACCCTGAAAGCGAGGATCGAAATGCGTCAGGTGGGCGTTCGGGATGCATGCAAAATGCTTGGGGGTATCGGTATTTGCGGAAGGGAGGCATGCTGTTGCAGCTTTTTAGCGTCCTTTCGGCCTGTGAGCATTGCAAAACTTGAAGGTTCGTTCCTGCAAGATCGCTCCTCGACCGGCCCGTGCGGGAGGTTGCTGTGTTGCCTTTCTTACGAAGACGCCGAAGGAGAGTGCGTTTGCAAAGTAAGTTCTACCTGACCACTGCAATCGACTATGCCAACGCAAGGCCCCACCTTGGGACGGCTTACGAAAAGATCGGTGCAGACGTGCTCTCGAGGTTCCACAGGCTCGTGGGCGACGACGTCTACTTCCAGATGGGCAACGACGAGCACTCGGCAAACGTGGAAAAACGCGCAAGAGAGCTCGGGCTAGATCCCAAAGAATATTGCGACAAGATGGCCGAGGCATTCTTGGGCGTATGGCGAGGGCTCCAGGTCGAGCCGGACCGCTTTATTCGAACGACAGATTCTGACCACGTCCAGACCGTCCAGGCCCTACTCGAACGAATGCGAGCCAACGGTGATATCGTTTCAGGCACCTACCAGGGGTTCTACTGCATTTCTTGCGAAGCCTACATCAAGGAAGGTGACCTCGTAGATGGGCTATGCCCTCATCACAAGCAGCCGCCCCAAAGGCTTCAAGAGGAGAACCTGTTCTTTCGGCTTTCTAGGTACACTAAGAGGCTTTTGGAGCATTTTCGCGAAGACCCGTCGTTCGTCTTGCCTTCAAGCCGGTACAACGAACTTCTTGAAATCTTGGAGCGGGGCCTGGAGGATATCAGTATTTCAAGGAAGGGGAAAGGCTGGGGTATTCCAATACCGTGGGATCCGAGCCAGAGAGTGTACGTTTGGGTGGACGCGCTCATCAACTACGTCTCGGGTGCAGGCTTCATGGCAGACCCGGCCCGGTTTTCTCGCGTTTGGCCTTGCGACCTCCATATCGTCGGGAAAGATATCACACGCTTCCACGGGATTATCTGGCCCGCGATTTTGCTTTCCGCCGGGCTTGCTCTTCCAAAGCGCGTGTTCGGCCATGGATTTGTACGGATGGCGGGCCAGAAGCTTTCCAAAACCCTTGGGGGAACGCTCGATATTCAGGATCTGTTGAAGACATACCCCTCGGATGCCCTTAGGTATTTCTTGATGAGGGAGATTCCTTTCGAGCGCGACGGGGATTTTTCTGAAGAAAGGCTCTTGGAGCGCTACAATGCCGATTTGGCGAACGATTTGGGGAACCTTCTACAGCGTGTCTCTACGCTTCTGGAGCGTCAGGAGGATGGGACAATTCCTGCGGGCATGGAGCCGGAAGGTGCCCTGTTCGGAGATTTCCCGATTCTCAAGAACAGGGTGGAGGAGGGTTACCGTTCGCTCATGTTCCACCAAGCACTTGCTGAGGCGTTCGGCTGGGTTTCTCGGCTAAACGGCTACATGGCCGAGCAGGCGCCTTGGACGGTCTACAGGTCATCCGACACATCCAAGGCGAGACGCACGCTTGCAAACGTCGTGGGCGGGCTCAAGGCGGCCTTTGTGTGGCTCTTACCCGTCATGCCGACAAAGGCGGCCGAGGGGCTTAAACAGATAGGCGTCGATCCCGGGGGCACTCCAGGCTTATGGAGCCTTGCGGGCGAAACGAACTGGCTCTTTTCTTCCTGTAGGCTTGGGCAAACCCGAACGCTCTTTCCTAGAATCCTGGAAGCGTAGGCATGCAAACGGTCCCCGAGCTTTTTGACACGCACTGCCACCTCGGGATGGATCCTTTAAGGCAGAATGTCCCCGAGGTGCTCGCAAAGGCCAGGGCCAAAGGGGTTCGTTATGTCCTAAACGTCGCGATAGGCTCTTCGTTTGAAGAGATTGAACGTCAAGTCCATGAATTCTCCGGGCTTGACGACGTCTATATAGCGCTCGGGGTGCATCCGCATGATGTGGACGTTTTTCCCTTGGGGTGCTTGGGGGACGTGCGGAGGCTTTTAGGCCAACCAAAAGTCGTGGCGATAGGAGAAGTCGGCCTTGATCTTTATTACCGATCCGACAACCTTGCAGCGCAAAAGGCCCTTTTTGCCGGGTTCCTTGGTCTTGCGCAGGAAATGGGCTTGCCCGTCGTAATCCATAGCAGGGATGCCTGCTTAGAGACGATGGACATCCTTCGCGCGTTTCCAAAAGGGACGCTCAGAGGCGTTTTCCATTGTTTTTCCTACTCACTCGAGGTTGCGCAAGAGGCCTTAGGGCGGGGCTTTCTGGTGTCCTTTGCTGGCAACATTACCTTCAAGCGGGCATCGGCACTAAGAGAGGTAGCCAGAGACCTTCCCTTGGAGGGGCTTATGGTCGAGACGGACGCCCCCTTTCTCGCTCCGGAGCCTTTCCGAGGTAAGCCCAACGAGCCTGCCTACGTGCTTGAGACGGCCCGCGTCCTTTCGGAGGTCAAACAAATATCACTGGAGGCCATAGCACGGGCGACTACGGCAAACGCCATGAAGCTCTTCAAGATTGAAGCGGTTCAAGCAGAAGCGGGAAGATAAAAATGAAGAAAGCTTACGTTCTTTGCCCGGATGCGACACTCCAAGGACAGGTCCGCTCTGTGCTGAGCGAGTATGAGCTAGAAGGGCAAGTATTCGATACGGTGGAGGCCGCGTACAACGCCCTGGTGGCCAGTCCTCCGGGCCTTTTTGTCGTTTCCAACAGGCTCTCGGCTACGGTGAGCGGTCTCGACCTTATCCACGCGTTAAAAGAGAAGGGCCGGCTCAAGTCGGTCCCTGTCGTTCTTATGGGGGATGTCGGCGATGTCGACCCGCTGCTGTTGAAAGACTTAGGGATTGAAGAGGCTCTTCTAGACCCTTTTAACCCTCAAGACTTTCGGCTCGTTTTGCGGCGTTACTTTCAGCCCAGGCATTCTCAGGCAAAGGAGACGCATGTCCCGAAGGGCGAGCCTTTGCTGGAGGAGCTTTCCCAGCCTATATCCGCCGCCACTAGCTCAACGAGGTCCGATGTGGGGGGAGAAGGAGAGGTCGAGCAGCTCAATGATGCTCAGCTGGAGGATATCTCTCCCGAAGAGCGCCAGGCCTGGGGTATGGTTGAGCTCGAACGATCCGAGCCCAGGCCTGGCGAATGGCCCGGCAAAAAAATCGAACCCGGCAAAAGAATCGATGAAGTTCCCTCCTGGAAGCCCGAACCCCCGCAGGTTCGTCATCGGGCAGCGTTCGAAGACCTTCCATTGACCTCGCTGCTTGAAATTGCGGACGAAGCCCTTGGCCAGGTGCTCGAAGAGTTTGCAAACAGGCTGTATGAAGAAATGTACGAAGTGTTCTTGAGCTTTACCAAGGAGATGAAGGGTAAGATCGACAGGATTGCCAAGGATGAAGTCCGTTCATGGGTTCGGTACCGTATGAACGAGGCGATGAAAAAGCGAATCAAGTACGAATGATTGAACTGTCCACACGCTACGACCCGCTGGCGATAGAGCCTCTACTGCAGGAGCTTTGGTGCGAAAGAAAGCGGTTTTCCCCGTCGTTGGACGAGGGGGCGGCCCGATTTTCGATGGTCATCCCGCCGCCAAACGTCACCGGCCTTTTGCACATTGGACATGCCCTGAACGCCACGCTCCAGGATATTCTTGCCCGCTACAAAAGGCTTCGGGGGTACGACGTCCTTTGGTTGCCCGGCGTGGACCACGCGGGCATTGCGACGCAATTCGTGGTCGAGCGCGACCTTATAAGTCGTGGCATAGACCCTCGTACGCTCTCAAAAGAAGGGCTGATTGGCGAGATCCTTGCCTACAAAGATCGGCACGGCAACCAGATATTTGCCCAGCTCAAAAAGCTTGGCGCCTCGTTGGATTTCTCGAGATCCCGCTTTACGATGGACGATGGGTTTCAAGATGCCGTCCAGACCGTGTTCAGGCGGCTGTTTAAAGAGGGTCTCGTCTATCTTGGCGATTACATTACGAACTTCTGCGTGCGCTGCCAGACCGCCCTTTCCGATTTAGAGGTAAACCATCAAAGCGAGCCCGGGTCGCTTTGGCTCATTCGTTATCCCGCCAAAGATAGGGCCGCAGGAGACGGCGTCGTGGTGGCCACGACCCGTCCGGAAACCATGCTTGGCGACGTGGCCGTGGCCGTCCATCCGGACGACCCCCGCTACAGGCCCTACAAGGAGGGTACGCTTGTCCTTCCGCTCGTCGGCAGGGACATCCCACTCATTGAGGACGCCTTCGTCGACCCGGAATTCGGCTCCGGCGCGGTCAAGATTACCCCATTCCATGATTTTCAAGACTTCGAAGCGGCCAAAAGGCATGGGCTGACCGGGATCCACGTGTTCGACAAGGACGGAAAGGTGATTCTCCCGGGCCCTTACTTCGGGCTAGACCGGTTCGAAGCCAGAAAGCGGGTTGTTGAGGATTTAAAAGACCAAGGTCTTCTTGTCGAGACGGCACCCTACGAAGTGCCCGCGGGAAGGTGCTACCGGTGCGGGAGCGTAATCGAGCCGCTCGTGTCACGCCAGTGGTTCGTAAAAATGAAGTCGCTGGCAGAGCCCGCGATTGCGGCCGTCAAGGAAGGCCGTTTGCGGTTTATTCCCGAAGGATGGGTCCGAACGTACGAAGAGTGGATGACCAACATCAAAGACTGGTGCATCTCCAGGCAAATCGCTTGGGGGCATCCAATTGAGGCGCTCGTATGCCGGGGATGTGGATCGGCATTTTTAAAAGAAGAGGGCAAGCCTGGCGATCCGTGCCCCAATTGTACAACCGGACGGCTTGAGGAAGAAACAGACGTCTTGGATACCTGGTTCAGCTCTGCGCTATGGCCGTTTGCGACGTTGGGCTGGCCTCGTCAAACCTTGGAGTTGGCGCGATTTTATCCGACCGATACGATTGTCACGGGGTTCGATATCCTGTTTTTCTGGGTCGCGCGGATGATCATGATGGGCCTGAAGTTTACAAGCGACGTGCCCTTTCGCGATGTCTACATCCATGCGCTAATCAGGGACGAGCACGGCCAGAAAATGAGCAAGTCAAAAGGGAACGTGATCGATCCTGTCGACATGATGGAGAAGTACGGGACGGATGCGCTGCGCTTCACGCTCGCAATCCTTGCGGTTCAAGGTCGAGATATTAGGCTGTCCGAAGGCAGGATTCAAGGATACCGCACCTTCATGAACAAAATCTGGAATCTTGCGCGCTTCGCGTTCATGAACGCGGGTACCACCGAGAGGGTGAAGCACTGCTTTACCGAGCCGCCGGCCGCCTTGAACCCGGCGGACCACTGGATTCTCTCGAGGCTGGACGGCGTGGTAAAAAAAACCTCCGACCTTTTGGATGCCTACGACTTTAGCGGTGCAGCCAACCTGCTTTATCACTTTACCTGGGACGAGCTCTGCGACTGGTACGTCGAACTAAGCAAAATCCCTTTGCGGGGCGGCGAAGGGGATGAAAAAGCCGAGAGTGCAAGGCATACGCTCCTTTTTACGCTCTCTTGCACGCTGAAGCTTTTGCATCCGTTCATCCCGTTCATAACCGAGCACCTTTATGCGCTTGGCGTTGGCGACTTAAACGGGTTTGAAGGTGCGGGGTTTCCGGATCCCTCGGCTATCTCTTTCGACGAGAATAAGGCGGAGGATTTCGCCAAAGTCATCGGCCTTATCGGTAGGGTTCGAACCCTTAGGGGCGAGCATGGGCTTGGACCCGCAGAGCCTCTCGAGGTGTTTGCCTTGAGCCGAAACGCCCCTCTCCTTAAGCTTGCGTCTGAGCTCAAGCCTTCGATCGAATCCTTAGCGCGCTGCAAGCTTATTGGGTTGGACGAGCGCTTGGCCCCGGAAGGTCTTTGGTGGCGCACATCTGATGGCACGTTGGATGTTTTTGCGAGACCCTTAAGGCAGGCCGCCGACATCGCGGCGGAAAAAGCGCGGCTACTCAAAGAGGTCCAAAAGATCGAGGGCGAAATCAAGGTTTTGAAGGCACGCTTGGACAACCAAGGCTTCAGGGAGCATGCGCCCGCTTTGGTTATTTCCGAACATCTAGAGCGCATGGAATTGCTGGCCAAAAAGCGCGATTCGGCCTTGGAGCACATCGGTACAATTCAAGACCATGACAGCGGTCTTCGTTCTTAAGGCCCCCTCTTTTTTTTGGTGCCCCGAGTTTCGGGTGGAATGGAAAGACCAGCTACCCTCTACGCAGGCCTTCCTGCTTTCGAGGGCACGCTCGTTGCCCTCTGGCAGCGTCGTTGTTGCCGATGTTCAAGCCTCAGGGATGGGAAGAAAGGGCAGGAAATGGGCCTCTGCAAGCCCAAAAGGGCTGTGGATGAGCCTTTTGTTCAAACATCCGTTCTATGCCTGCAGGGCGTTCTTGATACCGTTCTGGACGGCTTTGGCCCTTTCTTCGGCGGTCCGATCCTTCGGGGTGGAGGGAGTTTCCCCCGTTTGGCCCAACGACCTCTACTTAGACGGAAAAAAACTTGCCGGGGTGCTGGTAGACACCAAGACGCAGGCGAGCGAGCTCGAGATGGCCGTTGTCGGGGTTGGGCTTAACCTAAATCAGGCGCTGGAGGATTTCCCGGAAGACCTTCGTCCCGTGGCGACATCGCTCTGGCTCGCGACGGACAGGACGTTTTCGAAGCAGGCGGTCCTCAAGGCGTTCCTTCACGAGCTTGTAAGCCTCTGGGGCTTCATCGAGCGAGAGGGCGACGGGGCGTTTCTCGAGGCCTACTGGCAGGCAGCCTGCGGGCAGACATCGAAGTTCGCGTTTGTGGTCTCCGGCCAGCGGGCGAGGGCTATTGGCCTCGAGCAGTCCGGGGGGCTTTGCCTCGAAATGGAAGATGGAAGCGTTCTCGTGGCACGGGACGTCGGCGACATCGCAAAAACTACACCGGAGCGGCAAGATGCTTCTCACAGTTGATATCGGCAATACGAACGCCCTTTTGGGCATTTTCTTGGGTGACGAGCTTGTCTTTCACTGGAGGCTCAAGAGCGATGCTAGGCGGACGCAGGACGAATACTGGGTCTATCTAGACGCGCTTTTTCGGATGGCCGGGGTTATCCCAAGCAGGATAGACGGGGCGATTGTCTCTAGCGTCGTTCCGACGCTCACTGACACGTTTCGTGAGATGTGCCTTGTTCGCTTTGGCCTGAAGCCGTTGTTCGTGGAAAGCGGCGTGAAGACGGGCATGGCATTGCTTGTTGACAACCCAAAAGAGGTTGGGGCGGACAGGATCGTCAACGCCGTCGCGGCCTACGAAAGGTTCCATCGGGCCTGTATTGTCGTCGATTTCGGCACGGCCACGACGTTCGACGTCATCTCAGAACGGGGAGAGTATCTAGGCGGCGTCATCGCCCCGGGCATAGGTATCTCGGCCGAAGCCCTCTTTAAGCGGACATCCAAGCTTCCAAGGGTAGAGCTCGAAAAGGCGGGGCGGGTCATCGGGAAGAATACGATCGAGCACATACAGTCGGGGCTTGTGTACGGCTACGCTTCGATGGTTGAAGGCATGCTTGTGCGGATATTTAAAGAACTGGGTGCCCCATGCCCAGTCATCGCCACGGGGGGGTTTGCCCAGCTGATCGCTTCTCACACCAAAATGATCGAGCAGGTCGACGAGCTGCTTACGTTGAAGGGCTTAAAAATGCTGTTCTTGAAAAATAGGCCAAAGCAAGAAGAAGAGGGATTAAGGCCCTAACCCCCCAGACGAACCATCTCGAGCTTATGTTCTTTAGGGCCAAAAAGGCTTTCTCCCGACCGAAGCCTTTCGAGCCGTTCTTCGGAATACCGATCGGTACGTCCTTCCCACACCCTGGAAATGGCCGCCGAAACATCCCTGTCGCTAGCTCCCGAGCGAAGAACACTCTTTAAATCGAACCCCTTGCTCGCGAACAGGCACGTGACGAGCTTGCCGTCGGCCGTCAGCCTAGCCCGCGTGCACACTCGACAAAAGGGTTCGCTCACCGATGCGATTATCCCAAGCTTTAGCGAGCCGTCTAAGGTTTCAAAAGAGACCGCTGGGGTATTCGTATTCTGCCTGCCCTTAGAAACCAAAGAAAACCCTGCCGAAGCGAGAATCTCGAGGATTTGGTGCTTTTCCAGCAGCTTGGATGGGTCCCAGCCGTTTCCGTTGCCCGTGTCCATGAACTCGATGAAGCGGACCTCGAGCCCATGTTGTTGCCCGAAGCGGGCAATCGGGGCGATTTGATCGGCGTTGAAGTCCTTCCGAATCACCGCGTTCAGCTTAATGGGCGAGAAACCGGCCGCTTTGGCCGCAAAGATGCCATCGAGCACGGATTCAAGCGATCCCCTGGCTGTAATAGCCCGAAACCTTTCATTGTCCAGCGTATCGAGGCTTATGTTGAGCCTTCTAAGGCCGGCTTTGAACAGCGGTTTTGCGTGGTCTTTGAGCAACGACCCGTTTGTCGTAAGGCTCAAGTCCTCAAGCCCTTGAATGACGCACAAACGGGCTATGAGCCTTTCGACCCCCTTCCTCACGAGGGGTTCCCCGCCGGTTAGCTTAACGTCTCGGACGCCAAGCCTTAAGAATATCTTGCCAAGCCTTTCGATCTCCTCCAACCTTAAGATTTCCGAGCGGTCCAGTCCGACATAGCTTTTTTCTGGAATGCAGTAGACGCACCGGAAGTTACACCGGTCCGTTACTGAGATTCGCAAGTCCCTTAGTTCGCGCCCTAGGCGATCTTGCAGCATCAAACCCTCTTTGCTCAGCCAATAATGGAAAAACCTGCACGTACAGTAGGCTAAAACCCGTCAGGTTGCACAAACCCGTATTCAGGGCTCGCGGTTCCCGATCCTGTGAAAAACTTCCTCGAAGGTTTCAAGGGCACCGGCGAGCGGGAGGCTCTCAGCGAACAGGCTAGACCCCACGATCAGCGTATCGGCCCCCGCCTTGAGGACGTCCGCGGAGTTTGTGGCCTTGATTCCGCCGTCAACGGCAACCCGGATGGGCCTTGGCGTTCCTTGGAGGAGGCTTTTGAGCTTTTGAATTTTCTCTAGCATCTCAGGGATAAACCCTTGCCCCCCGAACCCCGGGTTCACGCTCATGATAAGCACGAAATCTGCGATGGGAAGGACCTCTTCGAGCGTGCAAACGGGCGTAGCGGGGTTTAAGGCGACGCCCGCCTTAAGCCCGAGTGCATGAATGGCCGAAAGCGTCCTGTGCAGGTGAGGGCATGCCTCCTGGTGCACGCTTATGGCGGACACCCCGGCTTGAGCAAACGGCTCCAAAAGGTGATCGGGGTTGCTGACCATCAAATGCGCCCTGATGGGCAGCGAGGTGTGGGCCTTTAGGTCTTTTGCGACCTTGGGGCCAAGCGTCAAGTTGGGCACAAAATGGCCGTCCATGACGTCTAAGTGGATAGACCCCACGGCTCGGCTTTTCTCGAGCACTGAAAGCGAGTCTTTGAGCGACAAAAGGTCTGCATCGAGAATCGAGACGCTAAGCGCAGGAAATAGCGTCATGGCGTTGTCCCCGTGAAGGGTGCGCCTATGATCTCGGGAAACCCCCTTAAGAACGCCGCGTTGTCCACGACCTTCCGACCCTCCCGCTGGAGCAGTTCTGGGACAAACAGTCCCCCCTTGGCTACGATTCCGAGCATTTCGCCCGTTTTTACGGCCGTTCCTGTCGGGGCCGAAAGAAGGGAGGGGTCTTTCATGGTTTCTGCCCTCGCTCGGTGCACGACGATTCGCTCGTTTTTCCAAAAACAGTAGGCCTTGGGCCATGGGTGCATCGCTCGGGTAAAATTGACCAAAACTTCGGGTTCAAGCCGGAAATCGAGCGCGGCATCCTCTTTTTTGAGCAGCGGGCAGTAGCTCGCTGCTCCCTCTTGAGGCTTGGGGCTCGTTTTTCCTTCAAGGTAGTTTTGCAGGGCAGGGGTTAGCCGCGCCTCCGCGAGTCTTGTAAGCTTCTCCATGAGAGTGCCCGCCGTATCTTGCGGTTCAACCTCTAGGGTGTATTGCTCTAGGATGGGGCCCGTATCCAGCCCTTCATCGAGCAAAATCATGCTAACTCCCGATGTTTTTTCTCCAAACAAGATCGCATACGGCACACACGATGCCCCACGATACTTAGGAAGGAGCGAGTAGTGAACGTTTACGAAGCCTTTGGGGACGGCCGCGAGCATGGGTTTCGGAATCAAGCGGCCATAGGCGCAAACAACCGCGACATCGGCGCGGAACCTGTTAAAGGCTTCGACGAAAGAGGACTCTTTCAAGCTCTTGGGTGTAAAAACAGTGAGGCCATTTTTCAGCGCAAGACGCTTGACCGGGCTTTGTTCTAGCTGAAGGCCTCTACCCTTTGGCTTGTCCTCGGCCGTTACCACCGGGGCGACCTCATAGCCCCCCCTTAGCAGGGCATCGAGCAGCCTGGCTGCCGGCTCTGGTGTTCCAAAAAATGCGACGCGCACGGTAATGACGGATTGATAAGCCTAAAAATGCGCTTTGGCGTGGTCGTGCTCTTTTGGGCCCCGGCTCAAATAGCGCTTTAGCGCAATTTCTTTCTTGAGCTTGCTTGCATGGTCAATAAAAAGGACCCCGTCTAAGTGATCCATCTCGTGCTGGACGCATACGGCAAGGAGCCCATCGAGCTCGATTCCCCCCAAGGGCTGCCCGTCTTGGGCTAGCCCGTCCAAAACGATGCGCTCGGAGCGGGCAATTTTAAGCTCCATGTCGGGAAAAGAAAGGCAGCCTTCTTCCCAAAGGATGGTTCCCGAAGCCTCAAGAATCTTTGGGTTTACGATTCCCATGGGCGCTTTCAGCGGCGAGCCCTCCTGAACGCGCGGGTCGAAAACGAACACGCGCAAGGGGACGCCTACCTGGTTGGCGGCAAGCCCTACGCCTTTTGCCGCTTCCATTGTTTCGAGCATATCTTTAAGCAGGCCTTGCACCTCGGGCGTGAAGCCTTCGACTTCACGCGCTTTTTCTCTGAGTACGGGGCTTGGGTATTTCACGATAGGCCGGATTCCCATGACCAAAGACCCTTTTCGTATATATCTTCAAAAGATTTTATAACATACTATAACATATCAACAGGGTCTATATCAACGGCGATACGAACCCCTCCGCTCAAACCAAGCCTTTGCTTGAATGGAAGAAGGACCTCCCGCAGGATCGCCTGGTTCTTGGCCTTGATAAGGATGTGGTACTCGAACTTTGCCCTTTTTTGTTCGATGGGCGCGGGTTCGGCGGGCAGGACGAACGCGTTGGCGTGAATCCTCCTAGCTTCTTCCTTGATAGAGGCCTGAAAAGAAACGGCCGCGGCCTCAAGGGTGTCCCGCTTCAAGCATTCGAGCCGAATCAGCGCAAGCTTCCAAAAAGGAGGAAGCCTAAGCCGTTTGCGCGCCTTGAGCTCTGTTTCTACAAAGGCGCTGTAGTTCTGCTCTCCAAGGACGCTCTTTAGGATGTCGCTTTCCATGAAGGTTTGGACGAGAATCCTGCCCGGCGCATCGCCCCTTCCTGAACGCCCTCCAATTTGCGCAACGAGCTGAACGCCACGCTCAAGTGCCCTAAAATCTGGAAAACAAAACATATTTTCAGCAAGCAGGATGACTGCGAGCGAAACCTTTGGCATATGGTAGCCCTTGGAGATCAGCTGGGTGCCCACGAGGATGGCGCCGCCTTGGTCTTGGAGGTCGGTTAGCCGCTCTCTTATGTGGTGCACGCTGTTTAGCGTATCCCTATCAAAACGGACGATGTTCGCTTCAAAGAAGAGCTCGGCCAAAGACTGTTCTAGCCGCTCCGTTCCAAACCCGATCAGCTTGAACTTTTTGGCGGCGCAGACCGCGCAAGCCTTCGGAAACGCAAGGTGGAACCCGCAGATGTGGCAAGAAAGCGAGCCTTGAGCCTTATGGTACACGAGGTACTGGCTACAGTTGGGGCATTTGGACATCGTTCCGCAGCCCTCGCATAGAACGAGCCTTGCATACCCCCGCCGGTTGGCAAACACAAGCACGCTTTGGCCTTCCTTGATCGCTTCGGCCATCGCGTCAGCGACCATCAACGATACGGGGGGGTTTTTGCTGACCAGCCCTTCTTCGCCTTTGCCTAGGTGGACAAGCTCGATCCTAGGAAGGGGCATGCCACCAAAGCGTGTCGGCATCGTGTGCATTGCGTATTTCCCTGTGAAGACGTTCTGCAGGGTTTCAAGCGATGGCGTGGCCGAGCCCAGCACGGCAGGACACCCTTCGAGCTTGGCTAACAAGATGGCCATGTCCCTTGCGTGGTAGTAGGGCTCTTTCGATTCCTTGTAGGATGCATCGTGCTCTTCGTCCACGATAACCACCCCAAGCTTTTTGAACGGCAAAAAAAGCGCGCTCCTTGCGCCTAAGATCAGCCTTGGGGTCTCGTGTCCGAGCAAGCCTTCAATCGCCTCCCGCCTCGTTTTCAAGGAGAGCTTAGAGTGCCAGACAAGAAGCTCCGGGTCTCCTGAGATGAGCGAGCGTATTTTTTCCGTAAACGCCTCCGTAAGCCCGATCTCGGGTAGCAGGTACAGCACAGAAAGGCCTTTTTTGAGCGCCAAGGCGGCAAGCGAGAGGTAAAGAAGGGTTTTTCCAGACCCAGTGGTGCCAAATACGAGATGAACGCGGAACGCGCCAGATTCAACTTCGGGGCCGATTCCCCGAAAAATTGCTTCTTGCTCGCTAGTGAGTCTTGGCCTGACCTCCCACGACGGATACGCCGGCGCTTTGGGCTCTAGCTTGGGCGCCTTCTTTGCCTTTGAGCGTTTGGCGAGCGTTTCGAACGAGCGGAACGGCAAAAGCGATGCGGCCTGCCCCAACGAAGAAAAATAGTAAGAAGCAAGGAATTGCAAGAACGGCAGGCGGCTTGCTGGCAGAATCGGGCCGTCTCCAAGCGGCTTTAGCGGCTTAATGTCGCAGTCGACATCAGGGGTGGGCAAAATCTCCAGTACAAGCCCGAGCGCCCTTCGCCTCCCAAGCTCCGCCTCTACCGCCCAGCCGGGCGCAATCAGGCCCGCCGATTCGGCTGGAATAAGGTACGTCAACGGCTCCGGGGGGCCATCGAGCAATGCGACCCTAGCGAATGCCGGTGTACTCATGGGTTAAGATGGGTTCGCCCTGATGGGCAGCAGCTCACCTTCAAGCTTCAAAAAAAACTTCCCGTTTTTTTGTGTGAGGTGCCGCTGCAAAAGCCTTTCGTGCGCTTGCCTCGAAAACCTCACCTCGTAGCCCTCGGGAAGAACTTTGGCGTACAGCCCGCCGTTTTCGCCGGTTCGCAAAGACCCCATATCCAGCGCTCTTATCTCTTCGTTTGGCAGGCGAACAAGCATTTTTGAACCCTGAATCGAGACGTCGTGGGCAAGAAAAGGCGTGTCTTCAACCTCTACCGCCACCCTTCCTTCTTTGTCTTCAAGAAAGAAGCCAGAATCGCTCTCGTAGCGAAGGTGTCTTTTGAGGAACTCAAGCAATCTCGGGTGGAGAATCTCCCCGTCCTCGTGCCACCAGCGAAGCTGCTTGTCGATTCGTATGCATGCTTTTGGGTGTTCGCCCATGTCCGTCGTTTTCCTAGGGGGATGGCTTTCTTGTGCTCAAGGCATTGAGCGCTTTCCAAGCAGTTCGGAGGCGATAAAGATGTTCTTTTGAGCCTCTGTTTGGGCGAGCTTGGCGAGCTTTCTTAGGGAGGGTTCGTCCCTGTTTTGGTGAATCTTGATGAGCATGGGAAGGTTGGTTCCGCTGACGACTTCCGAGTGTTCGCCCAAGTAGGGAAGCGCGAGATTCGAAGGCGTGCCTCCAAACATGTCGGTGAGAATCAAAAACCTCTCGATTTCTTCCTTTCTCCAGCGGTTAACAATCGAGTCGATCTGGTCGGCAATTTGGCTTGGCGTGTCTTCTGGAAAAACCCCGATCCATTCCAAAAAAGGAATCTCGCCGACGATGGCCTGAGCGATGTCCACCAGCTCTTTGCCCAAGTTTCCGTGGGTAACCACGAGCACGCCGATCATCCCCGGAGGGCTCCCAAGCTGTTGTTTCATAACTTCTAGCATACCCTATCGGGGTGTGGGGGCAAGACCTACGGATCCGTCCAAGGCCGCGGCCTCCTTGGCCGAGTTGTCCTAGGATGCAGAAGCCTTCTTCATGATTTGTTGAAGCTCTCCTTTTGAGTGAAGTTCTTGAACGATGTCTGCCCCGCCTACAAACTTCCCGCCGATAAAGACCTGCGGGAAGGTCGGCCAATCGGCGTACTTTTTTGCCGCCTTTCGAATTTCTGGGTCTTCAAGGACATCAACGGCCATAATCGGCACGGCCAGGCTCTTTAATATCTCCGCTGCCGTCATCGAAAACCCGCACTTCGGCTCATCTAGCGTGCCTTTCATAAAGATGACGACTGGATGGTTGGCTACCAATGCTTCAATCTTTTGAAGGGCAGCTTGTTCTTCTGGGTTCATTTGAGCCTCCTTATCGTTTTCTGTTGCCTCATGTTTATTTGTTGCGCCCTCAATCCATTGAAGGAGACGGGAATTTCCACGCCGGTGTTTAAGGCCATTATACACCGCGAATAGAACCAGCGGAACATTGGGTTTTCAGCAAATTCCCTCCTGCGCCCCGCGAAGGGGGTTATAAGAAAAAATAGTTTATAGTATACTGAGCTCAATGAAGAAGGCGCGCTTTTGGGAGTGGCCACGCAAGAGAGCGTGCTTTTAGATGGGCGTGATGAACGAGAATTGGTCGCTCTTGACAGCCTATAAAGATGCTGACAAGCGTTGAGAATTGCTCTATGACGGGGTAATCACGAAAGGAGGGGACAATGAAGTTTCAAACGCTATTTGTGGCGACGATGGCCGGCTTCCTTGGCTTGAGCCTTTGCGTGCCTTTGTTTGCTCAGCAGGAGGTTGGGCCTCAGACGGGCTTCTTTGAAGGGGCGCTCGGGGTCAAGCTTTTCTATCGCTCTTGGAAAGTTCCGCAGTCAAAAGCGACTATCATTTTGGTGCACGGGTTTGGGGAGCACTCAGGCCGCTACCAAGAAATGGCCGAGCACTTCTTGGATCAAGGGCTTTCTGTTTATGCGCTCGATCACAGAGGGCACGGCCGCTCGGAGGGGCCACGCTGGAACCCGGAGCGCTTCGATTATTATGTCGAGGATTTAAAGACGTTCATCGAGCGCGTCAAGCAAGAAGAGGGGGTAGATAAGGTCTTCATGCTTGGCCACAGCTTAGGCGGGGAGATTGCGCTAAGCTACGCGCTTGCCCACCCCGAAGACTTAAAGGGCCTGATCGTATCGGACCCTAGCGTGGGCATGTTTCTTGCCTTGCCAGGGATGGGCCGGGTGGCCGTGAACGTTGCGGCGGCCAGGGCTCTCGTGCCCGTGCTGGGCGGCGCAGCAAGGCTCCTACCGGACACCCCACTGCCCGGAACCCAAATTGACCCAAGCCTGTTAAACCACGATACGGAAAACACCCAGGCTTATGCATCGGACCCTTTGGTATGCCACGAGCCGATGAAGCTTCGGTTCACGGCCGAGTCGGGTAAGGCCATGATCAAAATCTGGGAGGAGACGGGGAATTTTCGCACGCCTGTTCTGGTTCTTCAAGGCTCCGATGACGTCATCGTTCCCCCTCAGGCGGTAAATCAGCTCTACGAAGCGCTTGCCGTCCAGGACAAGGCCTTTCAGCTATACGATGGCTTTTACCACGAGATCTTCAACGAAGTTGGCAAGGAGCGGGTCTATGCAGACGTGGATGCTTGGCTTTTGCCAAGGCTCTAGGCAGCACCATGAAGCGATAGCCGGGGCATTCCTGTCCCGACGGGTATGGGCCTTGGCAAGGCTGGACAAGAATGTCCCGCCTGTCACGCTCATAGACTTATTGCATGGCCTTGGGGCAATGGCTTTGGCCCTGGGGGTTTTGGTTTTGTTGCTCTTTCCGCCAAAGGGCGCGAGCGCTGCCGGTACGCCTGGGCTTAGCATCGAAGATGGGGTGTCTAAGACAACGCAGCGCATTCCAACACAGGGGGGCGGGATTAAAGGCGAGCTCGTTGTCCATGTTCTCAAGGCAGGCCCCTCTCCAAACGCCCCCGTGATTGTCTTATGCCCTGGAAGCTGGGAATATTCGAAGGCCTGGGAGGTCTACTTTCCGCCCTTTACGCCTGAGTTTTTGGCCAAAAGGGGGTTTGTCGTCGTTACCTGGGATCCTCGCGGCGCGTTCATGTTTGGCGCTGGTGCAGCTAAGCCACAAGAATTTCTCGAGCCCAACCGCTACGGCCTAGGGGCCAGCTCGCCCTTTCCTCCTGCCGTCTTGATGCTCTCACGCACGTTTGTAGAAGACTACGAGCGGATTTTGAGCTTTACGGAATCGCTCGAAGGAGTCAATAAAGAAAATATCTCCGTTGTCGGCTTTAGCCACGGCGCGACCTATCCGGTCATCGAAAAGGTCTTAATGGCCGATAAAAGGGTAAAGCTGATCTTTTCAATCGAGCCCATGGGCGACGAGGCCTCGCTCGTGAACATGGCGGTCGGCCCCTTGCCAGGGGTTGGCCCGGCCTTAACGAACATGGCCGGGCAGGTTCCCGAAGGCGTGTACGAACGGGCATTCTGGGAGCCGCTCGAAGGCCTCGGGTTTGTTGGGCTAGCCACCAATTATGCTCCAAAGCTTGATATCCCTCTCTTTGTCGTCCAAGGCGAGCGCTTTCACGCCTCGGTAAGCGGAATTATTAATGCAGGGCAGTGCACGTTGCCCGGGGTCAGCCTCTATGAGGCCGCCACGAACGTGCCATTCAAGAAGCTCAACCGGAACCCTGATAACGCACCCACAGGAGCCCTCACTGACTTCTTCCCCTCGCCAATATGGGACGATGGGGAGCTGCTTTGTGAGTACTTCGTGAACTACGTCGAGCCCGCAATTCTTGGAGGGAGCAATGTCTACGAGTAAGGGCTTGCTTTTGGGGTTGCCTTTTCTCTCCATTCTTTCCCTCTCTTTCTTTTGCCCGGTTCCGTCCGGCCATGCCGTGAGCCTCGAAGGCGCCCCGCGGTACGTCTCGGGCGAAACTTTCGGCGGTGTTCTATCGGATTTCGGCTCACACTTTGGGGTCAAGGCGACTCAAGACGATCATTTCGGGGGGATAGCCTACTACAGCGCGCTTACGAGCTTCACGAACGGAAGCTTTGGCACGGGGGGCATCGCCTTTCTTTTGGGTGGGGATCGGCGCTTTGCCCCTGCGGAAACGAGACATGTCGTTTTCTGGCCTTATGGAATCGAAGAAATGGCGAACGATGGCGACATGCAAGCCAAACTCAAGGTTGGGTTTTTGGACGAAGATGTCCTTTATCTGGCCTGTAGCCTTCAAAATGGCGGCCCTTCCGCAATCTCCGTTACTCCAGAGCTCTGGTTTCGCTCCGAGCGCTTCAAGATCAAGCAGGAGAACATGTTTTCCGGGTTCGTCCCTTCGCTTACGCTAGGCAGGCTCGTCCAAAAAACAGAGGATGCGGCTTTGTTGGAGACGCCATTTAACGACGTGAGCCTTCCGCCAGTACGAATACTCAGCGCGTTTCGTGCCGTTGCACCGACATTCAAGCTTGTAGGCGTTACCGAAGATAACAGCGCCATGGAAGCGACGCAGCGTATCCTGGGTGAGCCTGAAAGGCTTGAGGCTGGGGCGTCTTTGTCGTTTTACGTCTTTCTTGCCTTTGAAACGAACGGACAGCGGGCGCTTTCCAGTGTGCTTCAAGCAAAAAGGGAGGCTCTGGCGGGCGGGTTAGACCCTTGGAGCGCAACCAAAGCGGCTTGGGAAGGTTTTTTCCGCGGCCTTCCCAAGCCTCATACAGATACGGCCTCCGAGGCCGAGCTGTTTCGGTTAGCCCATGCTGCTCTAAGGATGGGCCTGTATGCCCCAAGAGGCAGGATGCCCGGGTTTGCGAGCGTCCCATCCAAGCCCGTCTTCAACTTCTTCTTTGCCTGGGATACGCCCCTGCAGGCGATTGGGCAGATGGAGTGGGGAGAGATACCTTGGTTTGGGGGGGCCGGCGTGAAGATGGCCAAGGAGAACCTGACCACGCTCTTTCAAGGCCAGTTGGACAGCGGCATGCTGCCATACATGGTCAATGAAGACCTTTCGTCGGTCTACTTTTGGCAGACCCAGCCGCCCGTCCAAGGCTGGGTGGTGCAAAAGGTTTTGGAGAGAGAACCTCAAGGACCCCTAAAAGAGGCTTTTGCTTCCGATATGCTAAAAAGAGGGGAGCGTTACGTCGCTTTCTTCGAAAATCAAAGGGATACCAACCATAACGGGCTCATGGAGTATAGCTCTGCCATCGAAAGCGGCTGGGATGATACGCCTAGGTACACGTGGTTCAACCTTCCAACGAGCAACCTTGGCGGGTTTATCCCAAGGCCTGGTATTGACTCGGTCGAGCTCAACGCGTGGCTCTATGCCTACATGGAAACGCTTGCTGATCTAAGCCGGAAGCTTCAAGATACCGAGGGCGCCCAGGCGTGGCGAAGGAAGGCCCAAGGGTTGGCTCAAAGGATCGAGTCAACCCTGTGGAGCGAAATGGATAAGGCTTGGATGGACAAGGCAAGGGATGGCAAGTTTGTTCAAACCCTCACCCCGGCCGTCTGGTTTCCCGCTTTTCTTGGCGTGAGCCGGGATGAAGAAAGGATTCGTACTGTTATCGAAGAACATCTGCTAAACCCTGAGGAGTTCTTCGGAGCTTATCCTATCCCGACGGTTGCCTACAACGACCCCGCTTACAACCACGACGGCGAGGGGATGTACTGGCGGGGGCAGGTTTGGATCGTCACGGCCTACTCGGGGCTCGAGACGCTCTTTCGATACGGCTACGAAAAAGAGGCCAATGAGCTAAAGCAAAGGCTTATGGGGATGCTCGCGGGCAAGGGTGGGGTGTTCGAGAACTATAACGCCCAAACGGGCGAGGTGGGCCATACCTTTTCGTTCGGCCTGCCCGCCGTGCACCAGTTTGGCTGGACGGCCGCTTTTAGTCAGGCCATACTGCTTGACCGACATCAGAGGGTACGCTCTATTCTAAGCAAGGACGAAGCGTTTTCTGGCTACATCAAGCGGGCGGAGGTTCTTTCGACGGGCGAACTTTTCTACGAGGCGGTGACGAGCGGGTTTGAGGTGCCTTTTGTCCAGGCGCGCTCCTTGGATGCCAAGCCCTTGCTCACATCCGGCGCGGCAGAGTTTCGCTTTTCAGACCCTTACGGTAACTTCGGCCAAGAGAGCATCCGGTTCTTGATCAAGGGCAAGCCCTACGAAGCGATGCTGGGCGAGCCCCTAACGCTTCAAATACCCTAGAGACGAAAGAGGGGTCTTGTGCGATCTTTTATGCGTTGGTCACTGGCCCTTGGCTTTCTTTTTGCTGTAGGCCATGAAGCCCAAGCCCGGTCTGAGGGGTTGCAGTTCGGGGCTGTGGTCAAGCTTAAAGAGAAACTTGGATACCATGAAATAGCGAGGCTCGTATGAAAGGAATGCGAAACTTTATTGCCATTTCCAACATTATTCTCTTTTTACCGATCATTACTTATGCGCAAAACGATGAAGCACTGCCTATCTATAAGAATCCTGCCGCGCCTATTGAGGATAGAGTCAACGATTTGCTCGGCAGAATGACTACAGAAGAAAAAATAGAGCAGCTCAGCGGCGGACAGCTAAGTATAGCGGGTTTAACGGGCCTTGCCACGCTGAACGCCGGTTATGACACCCCCGATAACGAAAGGCTTGGTATTCCGGGGCTTAAATTTGCCGATGGACCTCGCGGGGTAAGGTTTGGTAAGTCAACTTGTTTTGCGGTCTCGGCATCAAGGGCAGCATCCTGGGATAGAAAGTTAGAGGAAAATGTTGGAAACGCCATGGGGGTAGAAACCTTAGCAAAGGCAAGAAACTGTCTGCTTGCCCCCTCCATAAATGTAGTAAGGCATCCCGGTTACGGTAGGGCTCAAGAAACCTACGGTGAGGATCCATTTTTATTGGGCGAAATGGGGGCTGCCTTCATCAACGGGGCTCAAAAGAATGTCATGGCGGACGCAAAGCACTATGCCGCAAACAATATAGAAAATACCAGGCAGATTGTAAACGTAGTGATTGACGAAAGAACCTTAAGAGAGGTGTACCTCCCTCATTTTAAAAAGGCCGTTCAAGACGCTAAGGTTGCCTCGGTAATGAGCGCATACAACAGGGTCAATGGTCTCTATTGCAGCGAAAACGAACACTTGCTTAAAGACATATTAAAAGATGAATGGGGTTTTGATGGGTTTGTTGTATCGGACTGGTTTGCCTTCAAAATAAGGCCGTTGAGGGCGTTAGAAGCCGGCCTTGACGTAGAGATGCCCTTTGCTCTTTCCTACGGGCTACCCCTAGAGATAGCAGAGGCAATCCATAGAATTCCTATGGAAAGCTTAGATGAGTCAGTAAAAAGAATTTTAAGGCAAAAGTTTCGATTTGGCTTATTCGACATCAAAAGGAAGGTTGACGCGGATATCCATAAGAGCGAAGAACACAAGAAACTGGCGTATTTATCGTCTTTAGAAGGAATCACGCTGTTAAAAAACAATAATAATGTATTGCCCCTGAATAGGAATACGATAAAGACCATTGCTGTTGTCGGCAAATACGCGAATACCGCGCGTCTCGGGGATGGCGGCAGCAGTGCGGTGACCCCAGAATATACGGTGTCTCCCTATGAAGGGATAAAAAATAGGGCCGGCAACGGTGTTCAGGTCTTGTTGTCTGAAGGGGGCGATGCAGCGGCCGTAGCCTCGAAGGCCGATGTTACTGTCGTTATTGCAGCACTGACTCCTCAGGATGAAGGGGAATTTCTATTTATTTCTGGAGGTGACAGAGCAAATTTAAGATTGCACGAGGAAGACGAACAATTAATAGAGGCTGCTTGCAAATCCTCAAAAAAGTGCGTTGTTGTGATGGAGGCTGGAAGTGCCATTATCGTGGAGCCGTGGATAGATAAGGCTGACGGTATCGTTATGGCTTGGTACCCTGGCCAAGAAGGGGGCAATGCCATCGCAGACGTGTTGTTTGGCAACTACAACCCTTCCGGCAAATTGCCCGTAACCTTCGGAAAATCAGAGGATCAGTACCCGCCGCAGCTTCGCAATAGCCTAAGGGCAACGTATGGGTATTATCATGGCTATCGATATATCGATAAAAATAATTTAGAACCACGATACGAGTTTGGCTATGGGTTAAGCTATACAACCTTTGATTACAGCAACATGAGAATTGACAAGTTATCGGCAGCAAAGAACGATACCATCAATGTCTCCTTTGATCTAACAAACTCGGGAGAGGTTGACGGAAATGAAGTCGTCCAGCTTTATGTTGGGTTTGAAAGCTCAAAAATAGATAGATCCGTAAAAGAATTAAAGGGCTTCGAGAAGGTAGCCGTTGCTCCAGGGGAAACAAAAAGGGTTACAATCCCCATAAAGGTTGAAGATTTAGCCTATTATAATGTTGATAAAAAGGCTTGGGAAGTAGAAAATATAACATATAGTGTGTACATAGGGGCTTCTTCAAAAGATATAAGGCTGAAGGGTGAATTTTCTGTAAATTGATTTTCGGCTGTCCTAGCTAGGCACACTGCTAAGCGTTAGGATGACGTATCAATAAGCCCGATGCGCTTCAAAGCGTTCCCGTTCCGCCTGGGTCACTAGACAGCCTGGGGATTTGGGTAGCCTGCCCGTTGGGCTTTGATAGGCTTTATGAACAAATTTGGAACCTTGGGGGCTAGAATGAGAAAGCGGGTCAGGGCGTTTTGGGCGATCTTTTGGGTTCTTTTTCCGGCCATTAGCTCTGGCCCTGCTTTTGGCCAGGTGTCGGGCGATGCCGGCCGTGAGCCATGGGTTGTTGTGGGCCAAAGGGCGCTTTCGTTGCAGCCGGAAATCACCCACACAGCATGGGTAAAAGGCGTGCAGCCTTTTTTAGGCCCGCAAGACCAAATAAGGCTCCACAGGTTGGTCGATGAAAAGGTGCAGCCAAGGGCCGCTGTCTTCATTTTGGCAGGAATGTCGGACGAAGGCATGGATATTGTTGCTGATGAGTTCCTCGAGAATACGCAAAGAACCGTTCAGAGCGCCTTAACCCAAAACCCCCAGGCGGCAGCTTTCTACAAAGGCCTCTTGGACGAACTCGAGACGTTCAAAGCAAGGCTTCTTCCAAGATACCTGGCTGCGAATGGCTACGACGTGTACACGATCGATTACAGGACAAGCTTTATCCCGAAATACACCCAAGGAAGACAGCTTGCGTTCATGAAGGATTGGGGGTGGGACTGCTTTGTCTCCGACATCAAGGAGGCGATTGAGCAAGCAAAGCGCCTTTCCGGACAAAATAAGCTGTTTTTGGCCGGTGAGAGTTTTGGGGGCATGCTCGCGATGAATTATGCCTCCCAATACTGGGGGGAAGATTTGAAGGGCTTGATCTTGCTCGACGGCGGGAACGGGGGAAGGTGGAAGATCAGGATTCCGCTAGAACTCTGGAAACTAGTCGAGTCAGAACTTCTCGAGCAGATTCCCGATATGCCCGAGTGGGCCGTTGTGGACGGCAGGCTGTCCCCTAGGATACTGCAAGCGCTCATCGATGTTGCGGGTAGAAGGCTCCTTTATGATGGGATGGCGACGTACTCCTACGATAAGCAGCTCAATACGGGCGGGGCAGGGGCTCTTCTCGAGGTTGCGACCTCTTTCTTGAACGATTTAGGAATCCCTTTGCATATGTACGGCATGCCTCATTACGATGACCTTAGAGAAGCCACGTTCAAGGATATTTTAGCGCCCCCCGTTGACCCGGTTACGGGAATATACCTTGAGCCTTACAACCCGCAAACCGGAAGGCCGTTTCCCGACTACCTCCGGTGGTTTGGGACGGTAGGTTACCTCTCGCCATTGACGGGGTTGTTCTCGAGCGGGCCCGAGGGGAATAACACAATGCTCGGTCAAGCGGTCAACATGGCCCACAACACCCGTCATTGGCCGATGGAGCTGATTCTCGAGGCAGTGGGCATGTTCGAGTTCGAGCTGACGACATCCAACGAGCCGCTCGAGCTTTTGGGTTTCAAGGTGAACACGCAAGCCTTGCCTCTGGCCGTCGAAAACCTCGTCGAGGGACTGGCCGGTGATCTATTGGGGGACGGAATTTTTTCAGGAATGTCTTTAAGGGCCCGTCAAGATGCCCAAAAAAGCCTCAAGCGCTCGCTCGATAAAAGCTACAGGTCCGCTAGCCAAAGCTTGGGCTACGTCGGGGATTATCAAAAAATAGACGTGCCGATGCTGGTATTCCAAAGCAGACTCGGGCTTTTGTTGTGGGGGCCGATTAGGCCCGGGATAAAAAACCAAGACGTCACGAACGGGGGCGTATACAAGGATATGGGCCATATTGACGTCTATACGGGTCTAAACGAAGAACGCATCAACCGCCCTACACTTGAATGGCTCAATAGAAGAAGCTAGGGAGGTGAGCCTGCCTGTCGGCTCCCGCCCGGGAAGTTTTACTGCACAGCTAGCTGGTATGTTGCTCCCCATCGAGAGACCTGGCCCGGTTTACTTAGACAGACAACAGCTATCGATATGCGGGTAAGCCGCTCCTGGTTCATGTTTACACCGCAGCCTGTTTCTGCGGTAGCATGCCGAAATAAACCATAGCCGGAGTCTTCCTATCTAAGCTTTGATCTCAGCGTCTTTCGTGGGGTGAATGGGTCAATAATCTCCTGTCCCGGATTGAACATGAGCTTCTTAACG
>WOZJ01000039.1 GCA_011620345.1 Nitrospirota bacterium | reverse complement strand
AAATGCCGGCTCCTGTCGTAGGGGGCTTTGCAGAGGCTTGAGCCCGGTGCGAGAAAACTCGCACTCCGGGTTCTTAGGAGAGTATGGCACAGAGATGTGCCGTCCCCCTTCGACCTTAATCGACTTGACTCAAGGCACGAATCTTACACGGTTACTCGACAACCTTGTTCTTTTGAAAAGATGGAGCATGTTAAAATAAAGCCCGTTGTTAAACTTGAAGCGATCGGGAGGAGGGAAAAAATGCCCAAGGCAAAATCAACCCTCATTGTGAACGGGAAAACCTACGAGGTGGGCGTTAGCCCGGATGTTCCGTTGCTTTGGGTCATTCGAGAGCATTTGAAATTAACTGGGACGAAATTTGGCTGCGGCATTGCCCAGTGTGGCGCCTGTACGGTTCATCTCGAAGGCAAGGCGGTTCGTTCTTGCTCGGTCCCGGTGGGCGATGCCTTCGGAAAGCGTGTGACGACGATCGAAGGCATTCCATCCGACCACCCCGTCAAACGGGCGTGGGTTCAAAGGCAAGTTCCCCAATGCGGTTACTGTCAGCCAGGCCAAATCATGCAGGCCATTGCCGTGCTGAATGAAAACCCTAAGATAACCCGTGAGAAAGTTGTCCAAGCGATGGCAGGAAACCTGTGCAGGTGTGGCACCTACCCGAGGATCCTAGAGGCCATTGATGTCGCATTGGCTACCTCGGTCCAGGAGTAAAAGAAAAGGGGCAGAGTATGGAAACGAACCCTACCATTCTGGGGCCCGTGAACAGAAGGGCCTTTCTTCGGGGCGCGATCTCGATAACAGGGCTTGGGCTGGCGATTGTAACCACTCCTTGGGGCTTGGAGGTCTTGCTGGCGAAGGATGTTGAAAGTAAAGGGTTTCGCCCTGTTGCGTGGTTCTTCATCCGCGAAGATGGCCGTGCCGTCATCCTGGTCAACAAATCCGAAATGGGCCAAGGGGTGTATACGGCCCTGCCCACGATCGTGGCCGAGGAGCTCGAGGTCGATTTGGGTCAGGTCACCGTCAGGACCGCACCGGCCGACGAGGCCTTTAAAGACCCTGGGTTTGGTATGCAGATGACGGGAGGAAGTACGTCCATCCGGCATATGTACCCCGTCTTAAGGTTTGCTGCCGCCCAGGCCAGGCAAATGCTCGTCGAGGTGGGAGCGAAGAAGTTAGGGGCCGAGCCGAGCGTATGCTACGCCAAACATGGACGTGTGTTCGCCAAGGGCAAAGACCATGGGCTGAGCTATGGGGAGCTCGTGAAAGATGCCGCCAAGCGACCATTACCTTCGAACCCGCGCATCAAAGATCCACAAGAATTTCATTACATTGGAAAGCCTCTCAAGCGCTTCGATACGGCATGCAAGGTCGATGGTAAGGCACAGTTCGGACTGGATGTCTTCTTGCCAGGCATTCTATATGCAAGCATCGCAAGGCCTCCAGCATTCGGAGCAAAGCTAGAAAAGCTTGACGAGACGAGGGCGAAAACAATCCTGGGCGTTCGTCAAGTTCATGTCCTCGAGTCGGGTGTGGGCATCCTGGCCGACTCGCTCGATTCCGCTTGGAAAGGGAGGTCTGTGCTTGGAGTTCAGTGGGGGAAGGGGGTTCAGGCCGACCTCGACGATGCTCTTGTCGAGAGGATATTTCGCGAGGACTTGCAAAAGAACGGCGTCGAGGTTAAGCACGCGGGCAACGTGCCAAAGGCCCTTGATGGGGCCGCGAAACGCCTCGAAGCGAGCTATTTCTTGCCGTACCTCGCCCATGCGACGCTCGAGCCGATGAACTGCGTCGCGTACGTCCAAAAACACAAAGTAGACGTCTGGGTGCCGACACAAAACCAGACGATGAGCCAAGCGGCCGCCGCCGAAGTCGCTGGTGTGAGCCCTGACAACGTCTTTATTCATACGACGTTCTTGGGGGGAGGGTTTGGCAGGCGTGCAGAAGTTGATTTTGTCAAGGAGGCCGTAGGCCTCTCCAAGGCCTCCGGGAAGCCCGTCAAGCTGGTATGGACCCGCGAAGAGGACATTGCTTATGACTTCTTCCGGCCGGGAAACGCCGCTCGGGTTATTGGTGGATTGGATACTCAAGGCAACCTCGTCGCCTGGTCGCACAGGATGGCCGTTCCCTCGATTTCGTCCAGGTGGAACCCAAACGACCTAAAGGACGGAATAGACTCATCGGCGATCGAAGGCGTGGAGAATACGTTTTATAGCATTCCCAACCTCTTTGTCGAGTATGTCCGCGTAGACATGCCGATTCCCGTGGGCTACTGGAGGAGCGTAGGGCACAGCCATAACGCCTTTGTCGTGGAATCGTTCATGGACGAGATGGCCTATCTTGCGGGCCGTGACCCACTCGAGTTTCGGCTTGCACTCCTTAAGGATAACCCAAGGGCCAGGAGGGTGCTGGAGGCGCTAGGCGAGAAAGCCAAATGGCATGAGCCTGCCAAGGAAGGCCGGACCAAGGGGCTTGCGTTGCACTTCTCGTTCGGAAGCTTTGTAGGGGAAGTGGCCGAGGTTAGCGTGGATAAAGAAACGGGTATAGTCCGTGTGCATGACGTATGGGCCGTGGTGGACTGCGGGCCTTACGTGAACCCCGACATCATCGAAGCCCAGATTCAGGGAGGAATCCTGATGGGGCTTAGCGCGGCCCTTTTTGAGCGCGTGAGGTTTGGGGGTGGAGGGGTGGAATCGAAGAATTTTGACACCTACCGACTCCTTCGGATGCCCGAAGCGCCCTCGATCGAAGTCCAGATCCTCAACACCAACGAGCCCCAAGGGGGAATCGGAGAGCCTGGCGTGCCGCCCATTGCCCCCGCCGTAGCAAACGGTGTATTTCGGGCGGCTGGTGCGAGGGTCCGAACCCTGCCTATGACACCCAAAGGCGTCAAGGAAGCGCTCGGAAAGGCTTAAAAGAGGACAAAGGATGGAAGAGGGGGCCTTCTTCGAGGAGCTCGCTGCCGCCGTTAGGGAAAGAAGGCGCGTTGCGCTCGCGGTCGTCGTCGAAGTAGCCGGATCTGTCCCGCAAAGGCCCGGGGCCAAGATGCTCGTTTATGAGGACGGTACGATCTTAGGAACGGTAGGCGGGGGCAAGATGGAGCTTGGCGTGATCGAGCAGGCCCTTCTTGCGCTTGAAGATGAGCGCTCAACTCTGCTTTCACTCGAGCTCTCGAAAGAGAACGATTCGATGTGCGGGGGCACGGCAAAGGTCTACATCGAGCCCCTTTTACCCAACCCCGAGTTGATCGTTGCGGGGGCAGGCCATATCGGGCAAGCGCTCGCCGTTTTTGCGAAACCCCTTGGTTTTCGGATGGTACTTTTAGATAGCAGGGTTGAATACCTCGAACGGGCCAAGGAAAAGCTAGAGGGGGGGATCAAGGCCGTTCTTATCGATTATGCCAACCCATTCCAAGGGGTCGATGTAGGGCCATCCAGCTGCATTGTCGTGGCTACGTTTGGTCATACCCACGATTTCAACGTGGTTCTTGCCGCGCTCAAAACCCCGGCCCGTTACATCGGGCTTGTCGGCTCGAAGAGCAAGCGTGCAGCATTGTTCGACCTTCTTCAAGAAAGGGGGTTTTCCAAGGAAGACATCGCGCGAATCCGAACACCCGTCGGGTTGCCCATCGGTGCCGTAACGCCACAAGAGATTGCCATTTCTATCCTTGCCGAAATCATTCAGCTACGTCGTAGCTATGACCTGTCCGAACATAACGGGGCTTCTTCTTGCAGCCGGGCTATCCAGGCGCATGGGAAGTCCCAAGCCCCTGCTTGATTTCCAGGGTAAGACGGCAGTCACCCTTTGCCTTGAGGCAATGTTGAACGGGGGAGTGGGCAAGGTCGTCCTCGTGACTCACCCCGGGCTTCGTCTGTGCCTCGAGGCGCTTGCCAAGGACCTACCAGTACGGGTCGAAACGAACCCCAAACCGAATTCAGCCATGGCGGATTCTTTACGGGTAGGGATTAAAGCGTTAAAAGCCAACACGGAAGGCGTCCTCGTCCATCTCGTCGACCACCCGCTCGTGAAGCCGAAGACAATCCAGACAATGGCAGGCGTATTTTATCAAAATGCCTCCCAAATAGTGATTCCAATATTCCAAGAAAAGAAGGGCCATCCCATCCTGCTTCCGATGAAATACTTAAGAGCGTTTCGGCCTGAAGAGACGCTGAAATGCTTGATCAAAAGATTTGCTAAACATGTGCGTTTTGTGGAGCTTAACGACCAAGGAATCCTGCAAGATTTGGACACACCCGAGGTTTACCTTGAGGCCAAGGAAGCTTTCGAACGGCCGAAGGATGAATAATATAGTGCACCAAGGAAAAGTTTGTCCAATGAAATACAAAAATATCCTGCGCAAGGAACCCATGCCATCAGCTTGGCTGAGCAACCCATCCTCTTGCCGAAGTGGTGGATAGGAGAAAACGCTACAGCCCAAAGGGGTTTGAGTGGGTTCCAATCGGCAAGCGAAACGGCCGAACCCCGGTAGCATCGAACACCGCATTGGCCAAAGCGGCAGTCGTCGGCCCCATGAGCGCCTCACCAACGCCCACGGAAGGCGCTTGGGGCTCTCCCCATACGAACACACGGACCTTTGGGCTCTCTTCGATGCCAAGGATCGGGTATGTTTGCCAATCGAGAGATTGAATCCCGTCCTTCTCAAAGCGCACACGCTCTTTAAGCGCCATGCTGAGCGCTTGGACAATGCCGCCCTCGGCTTGGTTCCGGACGCCGCCTGGGTTGATTGCAAGCCCAGGGTCAACCCCCGCAACGACCCTTTGAACGCGGATTTGCCTCGTTTTTTCGTTGACCGATACCCATACGACCACGGCAACGTAAGCGGCCGCGTTCTTATACCGGGCAAAAGAAAAACCCACGCCCAGGCCTGTTTTCCTGCCGGGGTGGCTCCATTTGACGGCCTTGGCGAGCCGCAAGATAAGCGCTACAGCTCTTTCGTCTTTTAGATGCTCGATACGAAAGGCGACGGGGTCTTTCTGCGCCTCAAGAGCGAGCATATCCATGAACGACTCGATCGCGAACACGTTTGCCATCGCCCCCAAAGAGCGCAGAGCCGAAACGCGCAGGGGCGGCTCTAGTATCAGGTGTTTTTTGATCTCTAGGGCCTCAAAGGCGTACAAGGGAAGGGCGTTACGTTCCCCGCCGCCTGGGTCGAAAACGGGCTCGCGCTTTAGCGATTGCTCGATCGCGTGGGAGGCGATCAAGGACGTTTCGTCTTTTTTGCCGATGCCGGGCCTCGTAGCGTGGCTGCCCGTCCAGACATCGCTACGCCAAACGCTTACCCGCCCGCCTGCATCCAGGCACGCCCTTAGGCGGACCTCCATCGCGGTTCCAAAAGGCTCCCAGGCAAACTCGTCCGATCGTGACCAGAGAACCTTGAGAGGCTTTCCGGGAACGGCCCGGGCGAGTAAACAGGCATCGAGCGCCACATCGTCGGCCCCGTTGTGGCCGTAACATCCAGGCCCCTCAACATGACTCAAACGAAGGCCTTCTTCCTTGATTCGCAAAACCTTCGCCAGGTCTTTTCTTAGGGGGAATACTCCCTGGGAATGCGTCCACACCCGGTAGCGACCGTTCTCATACAGGGCAACGGCCGCTGAAGGGGCGATGGAAGCGTGCGCCTGATAAGACTTGAAGAATGTGGCTTCCAGCATCCGGGCGGCCTTGAGCTCCCTAGCCTCTACACGGCCCCTTCTCGCAACAAGACTCGTTTTTGACTTGAGAGTTCGTAGTGTCTCTTCTATCGCTTCCTCCTTTGGAAGCTTTCGAGGCTCACTAAAGATGGCATAACGCTCTAGGCATGCGGCGGCTTGGAAAGCCCCACAGGTATCCTTAGCGATCACTCCCAAGAAGCTCCCATTACGGACGAGCCTAACATTTGAGCATTCCTTACCAAAGCCCTCCTCATCGAGCTTGAGCAGGCGCCTTCCATAGCCGGGGGGTCTGACAACAGCCCCATAGAGCATGCCCGGCAACTCGATATCATGGACGTAACGCTTGGAGCCCGAGACGATGTCCTCGAGGTCTTCCCTAGGAACGGATTGGCCAACGCTGCGGTAGGCTCCGAAGGGCTGGGTCGGGATATCTGGATTGACTCTTGCCAAAAAGCGTCCGCCTTCAAGGAGGGAGATATAGGGAAGCCCGCCATCTTCTCCTTTTTTGATGACCATGCCTTCTTGGAGCACGAGATTGCTTGTCGGGACCTTAAGGCGCTTTGCGGCCAGCTTGATCAGGATGGCGCGGGCGGTTGCAGCTGCCTTTCTGAGAGCGGTGCCGGACTGATGGACGGAAAGAGAGCCCACCGTGTAGCCCTCGTCGGGAGTCAGCGCCGTATCCGCCGTGATGATTCGGATCCGCCCTATGGGGAGGGTTAGCTCATCGGCGACAATTTGTGCTAATGCCGTTTTAATACCCTGACCAAGTTCCGCCTTTCCTGTAAAGGCTACAACCGTACCGTCTTGGGCAAGTAGAAGCCAGGCATCGAGCCCGGGGGTTTTCTCAAGGGAATCGCCTAAAAAAGCAAAGGGTATTTCATCGCCCATGGCTTTCACTCCAAGCCTGGGCAGGATACCCAGCGTGACGACGAGCCAGCCGACGCCCTTCAAGAATGCCCTTCTTTCAATCTCCTTCATGGCTTCTTCGTGACCTTAATAGGTGTAACATTAGCTATATTTTACTCCATCGTATGATGGGATAAACAACTAGGACAGGAGCATTGAAGCATGCTAAAGTCCAGTCGTGGCAACAAATTCGGTAGAGATCGCCCTCCAGCCTTCTTGAACCTTGTGGACTCCTTTGGGTTTCATTCCAAATCTTGCTGTTATAGATGCCCTCTTGTAAGCCCGCGTTTTTTGGTGACCTTGTTTCGGTACATCGCCCGGTCCGCCGCCCGAAAAAGCTCCCCCGGCTCGAAAGGCGTCTTTTCGGCGATGGCATAGCCGGCAGAGATGGATAGCTTTGGGGTCGTTCCGTTCTCTTTGCCTTGATCTATGGCCTTTTGGAGCCTTTCTATAGACCCTTCGAGCGCCTTTTTGTCGGCATCGACCAGGATGACCCCGAATTCATCCCCGCCCAGCCTGGCGATCACGTCCTCGGCCCTGAAGGCCTCCCTCAGCGCCCTGGCCGCACGCTTAAGCAGGGCATCGCCCTCGGCATGCCCCAGGGTATCGTTGACGGGCTTGAGATTGTCCAGGTCGACGATGATAACCCCGACGGGAGCCCTCCTCCCCTTGGAGAGCCGATCCAGCTCCTGCTCGAAATAGGCGCGATTGAAAAGCTCCGTGAGGGAATCGTGGAAGCTTAAGTACCTAAGGTGGGCCTCGAGCCGTTTGGTTTCCGTGATGTCCACGTAAATGCCTAGTAGGATGAGCCGGCCCCCGGAACTCTCTTCAAAGGCTTCGATCGGGGTGTAGGAGGCTAACAGAAAGATTTCGGAGCCGTCCTTTTTGATCCCCCTCACCTCCAGACGGCGGCAGACGTTATCCTTTTGGACCGTCTCGAGCGCATCAAGGATGGAAGGGAGGTCCTCAGGATGCACGCAACACCGCCAATCGAAGCCGGGATCCAGGATTTCTTCTTTGCTGTAGCCAAAGAGGAACTCCGCCGCCCGGTTGACATCCCGAACCTTGCCGTCAGGGCCGCATACGATGAACATTTCGCTGGATGTATCGAAGATCGTCTTGAAGTACCGGTAGGCCTTATCCAGCTGCTCTTGGGCCTTTTTAATCTCGGAGATGTCCACGGCGAAGTCGACGTAGATCTCTTTGTTCGCCCTTGGGTCGAAGAACTTGGAGAAGTACAGGATCGTGGGGATCTCCGTCCCGTCTTTTTTGAAAAACACCTTTTCCCTGATGATCATAGGGATCTCGCCCTTAAGGAGGGCCTCGTTTTCCTGAAGCTCCCTTTGGACGACATCCGGGGGGGTGATCTCGTACCAGGTCTTGCCAAGGAGCTCTTCTTGGGAATACCCCAGCATGGCGAGGAATGCGGGGTTTGCCTCGAGCAGGGTGCCAGTTTCAATATCGCAGGCGAAGAGCCCCACGGGAGAGATTTGGAACAACCCCTCGAGGAAATCGCTTTGGTGCTTGATATCCGAGATGTCGGAGACCACGACCAGGCACCTTTCCGATTCCCAACCGATCCTTGGGGCGAGCGCGGAGATTTGGACGAGCACGTGCCGGTGCCCCCCGTCTTTTCTTTGATGGGAGACCTCGTAGCGGATGGAGGCTTTCGTGGCCAGCGCCGTCTTAAGCGCATTCAAGACCTTGGGGGCGTCCTCGGGCACGAAGACTTTGAGAAAATCGAACTGAGGGTCCAGGAGCTCATCTTTAGAATAGCCCAGAATTTCGGCCAGGGCGCCGTTGACCTCAAAGTGCCGAAGCGTCACGGGATCGATTACGGCCATTCCGTTGAGCGCCCTTTCGAATACCTCTTGTCGGTACTTTGCCTCTTCTTCTAGTCTGGCTTGGGCCTCCTTGAG
>WOZJ01000024.1 GCA_011620345.1 Nitrospirota bacterium | reverse complement strand
AAAGAACAGGCTAGCGGAAAAATCATGTCGAACTCGCAGCTTGACGGCACTCTTGGCCTATGGTTTACTAAAATTGTATTTCGTATAGCCTTCATTGCGAATGATTTAAGCAGAACACTTTATCATTAGACGACGGAGATGCCCAATGCGCTCAAGAAAAAAGTATGTAGTGGACGGAAAGGTTTACACTCTACAGGGCTTAAGGTCGGCGTATGATTTTATCGATCCAAAGCTGAAGACGGTCCAGAGCGTGCCGGAGGCGTTCTTCTACCAAGCCCAAAAGATCTCGGGCAAACCTGCTTTTTCTTACAAAACGAACGGGCGCTGGGTCGACATCTCCTACCAAGAAGCGGCCAACCTCGTCAGGAAGGTTGCTTCCGCCTTGAAACGATTAGGGGTGAAAAAAGGGGACAAGGTGGCCATTCTATCGGAAAATAGGCCAGAGTGGGCCTTGTCCGATTTGGCCGCCCTAACTCTAGGCGCAACCGACGTCCCCATTTATGCGACGGAAACGCCGGAACACGTTGCATATCTCATAGAGCATTCCGAAAGCCGCATCGTGTTCGCTTCAAACAAAGACCAGCTAGCCAAGCTGCTTCAGGTCAAAGAGGAGATGTCGCACGTCGAAAGGGTGATCGTGTTCGACGACGAGGGTGTAGATTTGACCAAAGGCGTTCTTTCTTGGAAGGCGCTCGTCAAGGACGAAGCGCCCTTGAGCGATGCCGAGCTCGCCAAGAGCCTTGACGCCATTCACCTGGAAGACTTGGCCACCCTCATCTATACCTCGGGGACAACAGGCATACCCAAAGGCGTGATGCTTACCCATGGAAACTTGATTAGCGACGCCATCGGGTGTTTCGATGTCGTCCCTAACCTCGAGGATATCGTGTTTCTTTCGTTTTTACCCCTCTCGCACGTGCTCGAGAGAACCTGCGGGTACTATTTGGCGCTCTTTATAGGGGCGAAGATCGCCTACGCCGAGAGCCTCGACAAGCTACCCGAAAACCTTAAAGAGGTTAGGCCTCTTGCCATCATCTCCGTCCCGCGGGTGTACGAGAAAATGTACATGCGGATCCAAGATGGCCTCAAGGTAGCTTCGCCAATCAAGCGGGGAATATTTTCTTTTGCCCTCAACGTGGGCAAGGCCGTGATGGAAAGGGAGTTTTCGGATAGGAACGTGCCCTTATGGCTGCACATGGGCTACTTGGTAGCCGATAAGCTCGTGTACTCAAAAATACGCGAAGGCTTCGGCGGAAGGTTCGTCGTGGCCGTATCGGGCGGCGCCCCTTTGGCCAAGGAGATCGCCGAGTTCTTCTCGGCGTTGGGGCTTGTCGTCCTGGAGGGCTACGGCCTGACCGAAACGAGCCCCGTCGTTTGCGCCAACAGGATCCACAAAAGAAAGCTGGGTACGGTTGGCGTCACCATCCCGGATGTCGAGGTTAAGCTCGCTCCGGATGGGGAGCTCCTAGTCCGCGGGCCGATCGTCATGAAGGGCTACTACAAAATGGAAAAGGAAACAAAAGAAGCGCTCGAGCCGGACGGCTGGCTCCATACGGGGGATATCGCCGAAATCGACGCGGAAGATTTCATTCGTATCGTAGACCGCAAGAAAGACATTATCGTTACGGCAGGCGGAAAGAATGTCGCCCCGCAGCCGATCGAGAATATGCTCAAAACCTTCCCGATCGTGGGCGACGTGTGCGTGGTAGGCGACAAGAAAAAGTTCATCTCCGCCCTTATCGTTCCCAACCCGGAAGAAGTTAAAAAGCTCTTAGGCGACGAGTTCGAACGTCTTTCGCCTAAAGAGTTTGCCAATCATCCAAAATTGAACAAGGCCGTTCAAGAAGCCATCGACGCCGTCAACGCCAGACTTGCGCGCTACGAGCAGATCAAGCGTTTCGCGGTGCTCACCAACACCTTCAGCCTAGAAACTGGCGAGATCACTCCAACGCTCAAGGTTCGCCGCAAGGCCGTGATCGATCAGTATATTCGGACGATAGACGGGCTCTATGAAGAGGCGGGCAACAATAATCCGCCGAAATAGTAGCAGTATCCATCCTAGGAGACCCAATGACCGGAACGTTAGCGCTTGTTCTCTTCGATGCCTTGGCGTTGGTCGCATTCGCGGCGATCGGGGTGGCCTCGCACAACCGCTCGATCGATGTCCCGTCCGTCCTGAGAAATGCCCTGCCCCTCTTGATCGTATGGTATGCCCTAGCGCCTTTGTTGGGCACCTACAAGCCACCTTCTTGGAAGGCGCTATGGATTGCATGGCTCGTATGCATCCCTTTAGGCGTCATCCTCCGGGCGGCAATCTTAGGGCATCCCAGAGGGGGCGAGTTTTTCAGTTTTCTTAGTGTAACAATGGTGGCGACGTGCATGCTGCTCGCTTGCTTTCGTTGGGCTGCCCGCTTCATCGCGACGCTTGCCGGCTAGATGGGTTGGGTGTATGCTTTTTGTATGTAGGCCTGCAAACAATCCATAGGAGAGTAACAATATGGGCATTGGTACGACCGAGCTCATTTTAATTCTTGCCGTCGTAATGATCATCTTTGGCGCGGGGAAGCTGCCGGAGGTTGGGTCTGCGCTAGGAAAGGGCATTCGCGGGTTCAAGAAATCGCTAAACGAGAAAGAAGAAATCAACATCACGCCGGCAGCCCGCGAGGAAGAACGGGTTCAGCAAGAAGCGGCCCATCAGGAATCCCAGAAAACAAACGTCTCGTAGTCTCTCTAGGCCCCTTCCTGCGGCCCGGTTTCGATCGAGAGGTCGAGGTGGTCGATTGTGCGGCCGTCGTCTGGAAATACCAGCCAAAAAGAAAGGCTCTCCGCGGGTTCTAGCGGGACGACCATCCCCTCCGGGGAAGGGAGCTCGCTCCTTGCGATCAACTCAAAAACGGACGCTTCTTCCGCAATAGAAGGGGTAATGTCGTTTCCGAGCGGGGAAGCCTTAGTCTCCTTGAGTTGCCCTTTCTTCGTGTAGGCCCTGGCAACGGCGCGAACGCGCTCATGAACGGCTAGCGTTCCCAAGTTCTTCACCCGGCCCCGGACAAGCACGAAGGTTTCACCGAACCTGTTCTTTCTTTTTTCTACATGGATACGTTCGAACGTCAGCGCGTAAAAGGGGATGCTAGGCAGGCCTTCTGGTTTTACGCCAGGGGCATTGGCCTGGACCCGAGGCTCGGAGTCCAGAGATGCAGGGCCTCGAAAGGTCCGATAAAGCATTACCCCCCCTATAACACTACCCAAGAGCAGCGACACTAGAAATATCGGGAAAAGCAAGGATCGCGAGGAAACTCGGGACCTAGGCATGTCCTCGTCGGAGGAAGGTTCCACCCCGAAAGGCTCCTCGATCTCCTCGAAAGACGGGAAATCGGGTAGCGGGGCCCGATCTTCCGCGGCCCCTTTCCAGTCCGAAAGGGGCTTGCTGTTTGGGCGCTCCGCCTCCTTAGGACTTTCTAAAGGGCCGCCGAAGAGATCTTGTTGGATGGAACCTTCCGTGGCGAGATAAGGGTTTCCGCAGGCAAGGCAGCGGATCTTCAAGTTCCCCTTAGGAAGGGGCTTCGAGGGGTCCTTGAGCCGTGCCTCGTACCGCGCATTGCAGCGGGGACAAACAAGAATCATCTCTCCTGGACCGTATAAATGTCTGGAAGTTCCCTGAAGCGCTCCGCGTAGTCGATACCGTAGCCCACTATGAATTCTGGGCCGATCGTAAACCCATGAAAGTGAACGGGAACCTCGACCCGAAGGAGCGCTTTTTTCCAGAGCAGGGCGCATATTTTGACCGAACGGGGACGAAACATTGCCAGGTGTCGCAACATAAACGCCTGGGTGTAGCCCGTCTCCACGATGTCGTCCACTATCAGCACGTCTTTGCCGGAAAGGTCGATCTCGACATCCTTGATCAAGGCGACCTCGCCGGAGGTGCTCATCCGGTTCCCGTAGCTCTGAACACGGATAAAGTCCAGCTCTAAGGGAACCTGCAGATGCCGGATGAGGTCGGCCGTGAACATGAACGCGCCCTTGAGCACGCTCAATACAACGCAACCATCCGGAGTGTAGTCTTTCGATATCTCTAAAGCAAGCTCCCCTACCCGGCGATGAATGGTTTCAGCGGAAAGAAGGGGCTTAAGGCTCGCCTTGGAAATTTCCCCTGAACTCACGAATCGCGTCCTACGCAAGAATGCAAGGGCCAGCTTGAGGCGTTGTTTGCTTTTTCCCGCCAAGCGACTGGGTTAAGGATGGCGTAGCCAAACTAGGCCCCTTCTTTGTCATCTTGCGCAAACGACATGATCGCATACAATGTCTCCTTTCTTTCTTAACTTTGTTGCACCGTTTTACGATTCGCCCGAAAGCCGAACAACCCGTTCGGCCCACAAGACAACGGGCCTGTCCACGAAACGGCCCTGGTACACAACGACCCCTTGGCCGCTTTTTGTGGCCGCCTCAAACGCCTCTAGAATGCCCCTAGCTCGATCCAGCTCTTCTTGGGTTGGGGCGAACGCTTCTTGGACGGCGGCGATATGCTTGGGATGAATAATCATTTTGCCGCCAAACCCGAGGACTTTGGCCGCCCGGCATTCTTTCTCGAGGCCGCCTGCGTCATCCAGTGTAGGATATACCCCATCCAGCGGGGGCTCAAGGCCGCCGATCCGGCTGGCCAGCACGATCCTCGAGCGCGCATACAGCAATGCTTCCCCCGTAATCGTCCAGCTTGCCCCAATATCCGCGACAAAATCCAGATAGCCGAACGCGAGCCGCTCGAGCAGCCCAGGAAGCGCCCTGGCCAGTTCGGGTGCCCGCTCTAGCCCCAACGCCGTTTCGATCAAAAGGACGACGTTTCTGCCAATTGCCCAAAGGGGCTCCAAGGATTCAGGCCGCTCGGCCTTCGGCACCATGATGCCGTCCGTGTTCAGCACCTTGAGCGAGGTTAAATCCCGCAAAAAATCCTTCGAACCCGGAGCATTGACCCTTATAAACACGCGCGTATTAGAAGATGGGCGCTCTGCCAGCAACCCGGCCAACGCTTGCCTGGCCGCCTCTTTTTGATCGGGCAACACGGCGTCTTCTAGGTCGAGTACGACTACATCCGCACCGGAGGCCAACGCCTTAGCCGCTTTTTTTGGGTCGTCAGCAGGAGCAAACAACCAAGCCCGCAAAATACGCCCCTTTTTGTGCGTTCCCCCTCGTTGTATTTTCGAACCGGACCGCCTCTTTGTCAAGCTAAAGGAAATTCAGCGAGCAAGCTCTGTCCTGCGCCCAAAAAGAAAATTGACAGCCGACAGGGCGGCTCTGCATACTAAAGGGCATGAACAAATTTCGGTCGAACACCCCAACCCCTCCGGCAAGCCGTATGGACAGAGACGGCTCTATTCGTGCACTAAGCGGGAGCTCCTTCGACGTGCTCGTTATCGGGGGCGGCATTTCGGGAGCTGGAATCGCTCTGGTATGCGCGCTGGCTGGAAAGCGAACGGCGCTGATCGAGCAGCGCGATTTTGGATCGGCCACGAGCTCACGCTCGAGCAAGCTCGTTCACGGTGGAATCCGCTACCTTTCCCAGCTTGACATTCCTATGGTCATGGAGGGCGTAAGGGAGCGCGGACGGCTGCTTTCGCTCTTCCCTTCCTTAGTCGAGCCGCTGGCATTCTTACTGCCCTTGTACGAGGGCCTTAAAAAACCGTTGGGCATGCCCTCTTTCATCCCTAGCGCGCTCAGAGGCCTAAGCCTCCGTATCGGGCTCAGCTGCTACGAGGCGCTGAGCATAGGCACGCAAACCCAAAGGCACGCCGCCCTTCGGCCTGACGAGGCATTCACGCTGGCCCCATTCTTGAAACGAGAAGGCTTCAAGAGGGCCTTGCTATACTACGATGCCCAGGCAGACGACGTGGCCCTTACGCTGGCAGCACTCCGTGCGGCAGGCAGGCATGGGGCCGTTATTGCAAACCACCTTCGGGCTGATCGTTTTCTTATGGATTCAGGGAAGGTCGTGGGGGTAGAGGCGCATGACGAGCTGGCCAACAACTCTCTGGAGGTTCGAGCGGCACACGTGGTGAATGCTACGGGCGTTTTCGCCGGAAACCTGGCAGCGCTCGACCCTCGCTCAAGCGTTCATCTATTGCCCAGCAAAGGGGTTCATCTCGTGCTCTCTCCGGACAAGCTTCGCCTGTCGCATGCTTCGGTCGTGCTTCCAGAAACCTCGGATGGCCGGATCGCATTCCTCATCCCATGGATGGGAAAGGTGCTGCTAGGAACGACAGACAGCGCCTTTGAGGGCGACTTAAGCGAGCCTATGGCCACGCAAGCGGAAGTTCGAAGCCTGCTTTCCGAGGCGGAGCGCTTTTTGGGCATAAAGATCGAAAGGCCGGATATTCTCGGCCATTTTGCCGGTTTGCGGCCTTTGGTGTTTGAAGCCTCCAAAAAAAAAGGAACGGCTTCGTCGCGCCTTTCAAGAAAGCACAAGATTGTCCGCAGCCCTTCCGGACTCACGCACCTGCTCGGAGGAAAGCTCACCACGTTTCTCCTGATGGGGCTGGATACCTTCCGAGCGCTGTTCCCCGGCCAACCCCCCCCGGAGCTCAAACCCCCCATAGAACCCAAGCCTAAGCCCGAATGGCTGAAAACCCCAGGCGTTACGCTGTCCGCTAGCGCCGTTCAAGCGTTAATTCGCCTGTACGGAGCCGATACGCCGAGACTCTTCGATATCCTTGCGGAATCACCCAGCCTGGCAACCCCTCTTTTGGACGGCACAAGGCCCGTGCTCGCAGAAGCGCTCTACCACATCCGCTACGGCATGGCGGTGGATGTAAGGGGACTTATGGAAACCCGGCTTCGGCTTGCCTGGATACTACCGGACCACGGCGTCGGGCTTTTGGATGCGATCATGGGCCTCCTCCAAAAAGAGCTCGGCACGCCCCCCCAAGCGCTCCAAGCCCAGGCGAGCGCATACAGGGCCTATGCGGCGCGCATGGACGCCGTCCTGGAGGGGGTATGAGCGAAGGCGTCTATCTGGGGGCCCTCGATCAGGGCACGACGGGCAGCCGCTTTATAGTGTTCGATACCCAAGGGCATGTTGTAAGGCAGGCCTATAAACGACACCGCCAGTTCTACCCAAACCCTGGATGGGTCGAGCACGACCCTAAAGAGCTCCTTTCCAACGTCCGCGGCGTCATTAGGGCTTGCCTTAAGGGTTCCGACTTCAAACTCGCCGCAATCGGGTTGACGAACCAGCGCGAAACAGTGCTCTCCTGGGATGCAAAAACAGGAAAGCCTTTGCACAACGCGATCGTTTGGCAAGACACCAGAACAGCCGGAGCATGCCAAAGGCTCAAAGCAGACGGGACGGCCCAAACGATCGAAGAAGTGACGGGGCTACCTTTGAACCCTTACTTCTCCGCGACCAAGATGGCCTGGCTAAGGCAACATATCCCGGCCGTTCAGGAGGCGCTGACCCATGGCAGGCTTTGCCTCGGCACCGTGGACAGCTGGCTCCTCTGGCATCTGACTGGGCGCTTCCTGACAGAACCGACGAACGCTTCACGAACGTTGCTGATGAACCTCGAAACCAGGGAATGGGACCCTCGCATGCTCGAGATTTTTGGGATACCCATAGAAGCGCTGCCAAAGATTCGGCCGTCCCTAGGTACGTTCGGAGAGGTGGATATGCATCCCTTCGGGGCTTCTGGGTCCATTCCAATCGCCAGCATTCTAGGAGATCAGCAGGCCGCGCTGTTCGGCCAGCGGTGCTTTAAGCCCGGAGAGGCGAAGAATACGTTCGGTACGGGCAACTTTATCCTTGTCAACGTCGGCCAAGCCCCCGTGCGTTCGCAAAACGGGCTGATCCCTACGGTTGCCTGCACGCTAGACTCTGGCCATGCATCCTACGCCCTTGAAGGACCGATCGCCATCACCGGGGCACTCCTTGGCTGGCTCAAGGACAACCTGGGCATTGTGAAAAGCATCCAGGAAATCGAGAGGCTGGCCAAAAGCGTTCCGAACTCCGGCGGAACTTATTTTGTCCCTGCGTTCTCCGGTCTCTACGCGCCGCACTGGGATGCGAGCGCAAGGGGGACGATCGTGGGCATGAGCGGCCACACGACCAAGGCCCACATCGCGCGGGCCGCGCTCGAGGCAATCGCATTCCAATGCCGCGATGTCCTCGAGGCGATGGCTAAGGATTTAGGCCAACGCCCGCAAAGGCTTAAAGCCGACGGGGGCGGTACAAGAAGCCCTTTGTTGATGCAGACCTGCGCGGATGTTTCGTGCACCGAGCTCGTCCTTGCGCACACCTTCGAGGTAACCAGCCTTGGCGCCGCGCTAGGTGCCGGTCTTGCCAAGGGCATTTGGAAAGACTTGGATGCAATCAAGGCCCTTCCCTTCGAAGAAACCCTCATTCGCCCCGCATCCGCTGCCAAGACGGCAAATGGTCACTATGCCGGATGGCTTGACGCAGTCGCCCGCTCGAAGGGCTGGGTCAAGGAACAATAGGCGCAAATCGATCCCCAGAGGCGCCGGGCAGGGAC
>WOZJ01000049.1:4468-41025 GCA_011620345.1 Nitrospirota bacterium | reverse complement strand
AATGGTTCAACCGCAAATTATCATAGCGCAGAACAAGAAGAAAACAAACGGGCGAGGCATGAGCGCTCCACTTAGCTCCTTTTTTAAAGTCCAGGGCATATTGGTACACTAAGGGGAAAGGCTGCGGTTATACCTTGACGGCCTAGTAGAGCGAGCAGGCCCAAAAGGCTCCATAGGCCGCCTTAAAAGGGAAAGGGGCTCTTTTGTCTGATTTTCATCAAACCGAACTGATCGCGACGCTGCACCGGCTGAATGCCGGGGCGGGTGCTCTCAAGCGTCTGGAAGACGATCTCCGCCGCTTTGTGCGGGCTTGTCCCACCGCGCTCGTGTTGCCATGCCTTTATGAAGAGCTCAAGCGCGAGGCGCTACAAAGGATTGTTGCGGAGCTTAAGGGGGCGGATTACCTACAAGAGATCGTCGTAAGCCTGAACAGGGCGAGCGAAGAGGAGTTCTTGCACGCCAGGGCGTTTTTTGCAGGGCTTGGGGAAAGGGTGACAATCCTTTGGCACGAAAGCCCGAGAGTCGCGTCTATGTTTGCCGAGCTCGAGAGTAACGGGTTGTTTTTGGGGGCCCCTGGCAAGGGAAGGGCGATCTGGATAGCCGAGGGTTATGTGCTCGCAAAGGGAACGGCCGACGTGATAGCCTTCCACGACTGCGACATCCGGAACTACTCCAAAGAGCTCTTAGCCAGGCTCATCTACCCCGTCGTCAGCCCGGACCTCGATTACGCCTTCTCCAAGGGCTATTACGCCCGCGTGGCCGAAAAGATGTACGGAAGGGTCATGCGGCTGTTCTTTACGCCGTTCGTGCGCGCGACGCGCCGTATTCTTGGAGAAAGCCCGTTCCTTGAATTTCTAGACAGCTTCCGCTACGCACTCTCCGGGGAATTCGCCATGACGACCGATTTGGCCAGGCTCCACAGGATTCCAGTGGACTGGGGGCTCGAGGTGGGGATTCTCTCGGAGGTCTACCGCAAGGTGTCCTCGGTGCGCGTTTGCCAGGTGGAAGTCTGCGAGACCTACGAGCACAAGCACAAGGAAGTCTCGCACGAAGACCCAACGTCCGGGCTTTTGAAAATGAGCATTGAGATTGCAAAGATGCTGTTCCGCTCGCTCGCCATCGAAGGGGTGATGCTTACGAAGGGGTTTTTCGATACGCTTATGGTTGTCTACTTGCGTTCCGCCCAGGATGCGATCAAGCGTTACTCCGACGATTCGGCCATCAACGGGCTTTCTTACGACCGGCATGCAGAGGAGCTCGCCGCCGAGACATTCGCCCAGGCAATCCGGACGGCCGGCGAGGCGTTCTTAGCGGACCCGGCCGGAACGCCGCTCATCCCCAACTGGAGCCGTGTTACCTCGGCCATCCCTGATTTTCAAGACAGGCTAAGAGAGGCGATCGAGGCAGACAATGCCTAGGCTCGTCGTTTTTTCAGACATGGATGGCACGCTCCTTCATGCCAAGACGTACGAGTTCGAGGCGGCCTTGCCCGCCATTGACGCCCTTAAGGCAAGGGGAGTTCCACTGGTGCTTGTCTCGAGCAAGACGCGCGCGGAAATCGAGCATTACAGGAACATTTTCTGCAATCACGACCCGTTCGTGGTCGAAAACGGCGCGGCCGTCTTCATCCCGAAAGGCTCGTTTCCCTTTCCTGTGGAAGGTGCCAGGGAGTTAGCCGAGGGGTACTTCGTTATGGAGTTCGGGACCCAGAGGGCAAGGATTCTGGAAGCTCTCGGGCGTGCCTCTTGCGCCTTAGGCGTAAAGTTTCTAGGGTTCGCCTCGATGGATGACGCAGAGGTTGCCGAAAGGACGGGGCTACCATTGGAGCTGGCCCGGCTTGCAAGGGCCAGAGAGTACGACGAGCCGCTGGTTATGGATGCCTCCATGAAGAAAAGCTTCGAGCGGTTAAGGGCTTGCCTGGCCAAGGAAGGGTTGCACCTTACCCAAGGAGGAAGGTTCGCGCACGCGCTCGGCCCAAACGACAAAGGCCGAGCGGTCCTTTCGCTGCGCTCGCTCTTTGCGCGCTTGTGGCCCGAGTGCTTGAGCGTAGGGCTTGGCGATGCTCAAAATGACCTTCCCATGCTGAACGCCGTAGACATCCCCTTTGTCATCCCCAACCCCTGGGTAGATCAAAGCGCGCTTGCCTCCGTTCCATGCCAAAGAAGGGCGCTCCACATCGCGCCCCAAGGCTTTGCCGAGGCGATCTCGGATGTTTTATCCAAAGTTCCCTGAACCCAAATTTTTTGTTTTTCGAGAATTTGAGTATAATACCCTTCAACGTCCTGTGTGCTAAGAGGGTCGCTCCAAGATGCAACCACTTCGTGGAAAAACGTTGTTTATTACGGGTGCCAGCCGTGGAATCGGAAGGGCCATCGCCCTGAAGGCGGCCATAGACGGGGCCAACATCGTCATCGCCGCCAAGACTTCTTCACCCCATCCCAAGCTTTCGGGGACGATCTACGACGCAGCCGAAGAAGTCGAGAAGGCGGGCGGCATGGCCCTTCCATGCCTGGTAGACATCCGGTTTGAAGATCAGGTTCAATCCGCCGTGGCAAAGGCGGTCGAAACCTTCGGGGGGATAGACATCCTTATAAACAACGCCAGCGCGCTCAGCCCGACCGGGACGTTGGAGACCGAGATGAAGCGCTACGATTTGATGATGGCCGTGAATACGCGGGGGACGTTTCTTTGCTCCAAAGCTTGTATCCCTTTCCTAAAAAAGTCATCAAACCCGCATGTGCTGACCCTTTCTCCCCCTCCAAGCCTCGAGGCCCGCTGGTTTGCCCCGCACGTCGCCTATACGATCTCTAAATTCGGAATGAGCCTGCTGGCGCTCGGGATGAGCGAGGAGTTCAAAAAGGACGGCATAGCCTTCAACTGCCTTTGGCCCAAAACGATGATCGCCACCGCGGCCGTTCAGCACATGCTAGGCGGCGAAGAATCCATCCGGAAAAGCCGAAAACCCGAAATCACGGCGGATGCGGCCTATGCCGTCATTACCCGGGACAGCAGGACCTGTACAGGGAATTTCTTTGTGGACGAAGACGTCCTCAAAGAAGAGGGGGTGAGCGATTTTTCTTCCTATCAGCTCGACCCCTCGCTTTCTCCAGAAGAGCTGATTCCGGATTTTTTCCTGTAGGCTCCGGCCGGAGGGGGAAAGGAGCAAACGGGCCGAAAAAATGCGTTGTTTGAAGGTTACCCTCCAAAGAGGGTATAATAAATAGAAAATACAATCTCAAAGTGTCTGGAGGGCTTGGGTGAAGATATCGCCCTTTTTCTTATTCGGTTTGCTCGGCGTTCTAGGGATGGTTGGGCTCGGGAGCGCGCAGGAAGACCCCTTGGCGCAAAAGGCTAAGGCGTTCTTTCGGCCCCTGCCAGAGCTGAATTCTTGAAGAGTACAACAGGCCATCTGCCGAAAGATGCGCTCGTTATTCCCATGTTTTCTGCATCCGGGAAGGAAATGCCAAGGCCAAGGGACTAACCAAAAACCATTTTTTAGGAGGGAAGCGGCATGCAGCTATCCAGACAGGGCGATTACGCCATCAGGGCAATGATCGACCTTGCCCAACATCACGAGAAGGGCCCGATCCATACCGAGGACATTGCCAAGAGGCAGGATATTCCCAAGATGTACCTCTCAAAGATTATCCAGGCCCTTGCCAAGGCCGGGTTGATCCGTACGGTACGGGGAAACAAGGGTGGGATTTTCTTGAACAAGAAGCCGGCCAAAATCACGCTGTTCGAGGTGATTGAGGCGGTCGAGGGGCAGATTGCGCTCAACGAGTGCCTTCGCTACCAGGGGGCATGCTCCAGAGAGGCCATTTGCGACGTGTATCCGGCCTGGGTAAAAATTCAGGAGGTGTTCAAGGTGGAGCTCTCGAAGCATACGATCGGCAAGTTTGCCAAGCAAAACGGCAAGGATACGAACGAGGCGGCCTAGCCCTCTTTAAGGGCCAGCTCGAGAATTTCCTCTTCGAGCGCAGCTTTGTGGAGCGCGTTGTACTCGCGCACGCCCGTCGGGGAGGTTACGTTGACCTCTGTCAAATAAGGGCCGATCACGTCGATCCCGACAAAGAAAAGTCCCATGGACACGAGCGCGGGTTTGAGCGCCTCGCAGATCATCAGGTCTCTGGAAGTGAGCGAGGCCATGGCCGAAGCGGCCCCGACGTGCAGGTTGCCCCGAAGCTCGCCTTGCCGAGGAATACGTAGAACGGCCCCGACGGGCTCGCCTTTCCAGAGTAAAATCCGCTTGTCCCCTTGGATAACCTCCGGGATGTAGGCCTGGGCCATAGCAAGCCTGGTTTCGTGCTCGGTGATCGTCTCCAAGATCGTGCTTTTGTTTGGGTCGTCTTCTCGGACCAGAAAAACCCTTTCTCCACCGGCCCCCCAAAGCGGCTTGACGACCATCCTTCCGCCCTGTTCCTTTAGGAATGCCTTGAGCGATTCGGTCTTTCGGCTTACGAATGTTTGCGGGGTCAATGCTGGAAAGCGCAGGACGAATAGCTTTTCATTTGCCGCCCTTAGACCCTCTGGGGTGTTGATTACCTTCGCCTCCCTGGCCAGTTCGAGGATTTGTGTGGCGTAGAGATAATCCGCGCTTACGGGCGGGTCTTTGCGCATGAAAACTAGCCGGAAGGCTTCTAGCGGGAGCGTTTCCGAAAGGGCATGCGTCTCGAAAGAAAGCGTTTTTAAGGCACCGGTCGCGGCCTTTTTTGCGCGAGCGAAGGGGAGATGGTTGCGGGCTTCTAGGTCTACAATCTCGCACCAGTACGCCGAAAGCCCACGCCTGATGGCCGCTTCCATCAGCGCGATGGTTGTGTCGGTTCTTGGGTTTAGCTTGCTTGGAGGATCGATGAGAAAAAGAAGCCTATCGCTGCCCGATTGTTTCATGTTCGCACCCTTCCGTGCTAGCCTTTAAGGACAAGAAGCGAGTTTGGAGAAGGAATGTCCACGAAGATCACCCTAGAGCATGGTAACCGAATTCTGGAGAGCATCCAAGACCTCGAGAAATACTTTAAAGACGGCGTAAAGCCTTCCGAAGAGCGAAGGATTGGGATCGAGTTTGAGGCGCTGGGCGTTCTTCGCGATTCCCTTAAGGCGATTCGCTACACCGATCATATTCTTCCTATATTTACCCACCTCATCCGTTCGCACGGCTATGGTCCCATTTGTGAGGAGGGGAGGCTCATCGGCCTAGAGAAAGAGGGCCGCCTGGTCGCCCTAGAACCGGGAGGCCAACTCGAACTCAGCGGCTCTCCTCTTAAGACCCTACTGGAATGCCGGAACGAGCATGAAGCGTTCTTACAGGAGGTAAGCGGGCATCCTCTTGCCAAAGGGGTTGGATTTCTAGGCGCAGGCCTTCATCCGGTGAGTCCGAGCTACGCGATCGAGACGGTTCCTAAGCCGCGTTACGGCATCATGGCGCCCTATCTGTCCAAAAAAGGCTCAAGGGCGTTAGACATGATGAAGCGGACGGCCACGATCCAGGTGAACCTGGATTATACTTCCATACAGGACTTGCTTCGGAAGGTGAGGCTTTGCTTTCGTCTGACGCCCGTCTACCAAGCCCTGTTTGCGAACTCCCCGATCGGTTTAGGAAGGCCAAACGGCTACCAGACCGAACGAGCGGCGATCTGGCAAGATACCGACCCCGACAGGTGCGGGCTTGTCCCTTCCCTCATGGGCCAAGGTGTAACGCTTCGCGATTACCTAGACTACGTTCTCGACATCCCAATCATCCTTCTAGAAGAAGAAGGCCGGCTTTTGCCCGTGCCTCCCATCCCTTTCCGAAGGTTTTTAGAAGAGGGGCTCGGTGGACGTCGTCCGACGCTTTCGGATTTCGTGCTCCATCTGTCTTTGGTTTTTCCGGAAGTCCGGGTCAAGACGTTCTTCGAAGTGCGGGGGGCCGATAGCCTTCCAAAGGCCTTGGTGCTCGCTCCCGCGGCCTTGCTCGTGGGGCTTCTTTACGATGAGCAGGCCACCCAAGAGGCCGAGGGGTTGCTGGACGGTTTTCCTCAGGAGGCGTTCGTTTCGCTCTACCGAACCGTCCCAAGGCTTGGGCTTGATGGCAGGATCAAGGAAGCGGACCTACCAGAGCTCGCCAAGGCGCTTGTCGATGCATCCAAAAGAGGGCTTGAAAGGCGAGGGTACGGCGAAGAGGTCTTTTTAGAGGGGCTGATGGAGCTTATGGCCGAGGGGAAGAACCCGGCGATGGTCTTAAGGGAGCGTTTCTTTGGTTGCGGGAAAAACCTCAAAGAGGCGCTCGGACTTTTTTTCTTAATCTAAATAATCGGGGAAAATCCTTATGGAAGGCTTCGTGTTGCTCGTGCTGGACGTCGGCCCGGACAAGCTAAGGGCCATGAACGCGCTTCGGCTTGCCGAAAGCCTTGTCGATCAAGGGGCCAAGCTCAAGCTTTTTTTGCTTGACGACGGCGTGTTTGCGGCAAAATCGAACCAAAACTCGCCCGATGGGCTGGAAGGGCTCAACCTTGGGCAAAAGATCGAGGGGTTACTCCAGAAGCGCGCCGAGGTGATTGCCTGCGGGACCTGCCTTTTGGCCAAGGGCATCGGCGAAGGAGAGCTTGTCGTGGGAGTGCGGCCGGGAACGATGGCCGACTTGGCGCGCTTGACGCTCGAGAGCACCAAGGCCCTCGTGTTTTAGGAGGTCTCTTGCAAGCGCCGCTCAAGGTGGCCTACATTGGATAAGTTTGGAATGTGACGGACCAGGAGAAGGGAATAGTTCCATGGCGGACCAAGAAGGAATCAAGGCAGCCCAAAGGGGCATATTGGAGGCGTTTGGCGACAGGCGGTTCCTTATATCCATAACCAGGGGGTTATTCCGGACAAAACAGACGATCGCAGGGCTCGAGGGTGAGGCCGAGGCCGCCTGGATCTTCTACGAGTCCGGGAAAGAGTACGGCCGGTCCGTAGCCGAGAGGCTCGTAGAGGCCAGCGAGGCTCAGAAGGGCGAAGAGGGCCTGAAGAAGCTCTTGGCCACGTTTGAATCCCTGGGCGGTGGCGTTGTCGAGCTCAAGTCCTTGGAAGAGGGGATGGGCCGAGCAGTCCTCGAGGGGAAAGACCTGCCAGAGGCCTGGGCGATGCAGCGCTTGGGTGTTGAAGCCGGGCGGCCCGCCTGTGATTTTGCCTGCGGAATGATCGCCGGCTTCTTCGGGGTCTTGAAGGGGGAGGAGGAAATGCATTGCATCGAGACTTCCTGCCAAGCCCTTGGGGCGGAGGCCTGCACGCTAGAGGTCGTACCAAAACAAGATGCGAAGGAGCGAGAAGACCGCCCGATCTTTGCCAAGGAGGCTCTCAAAGAGCTTGAGGAAACGAACGCACAACTCCAAGAAACGCTTGAGGCGCAGCAGCGCTTTATTAGAGAGCTCTCCACGCCCATCACGGAGGTGTGGGAAGGCATTCTTGTCCTTCCGCTGGTCGGAACGATTGACTCCGAGCGGACGATGGCGGTGATGGAAGCCCTGCTAGAGCGGATCGTGGTAACGCAGTCCGAAACCGTCATTGTGGATTTGAGCGGCGTTCCGCTCGTGGACACGCAGGTGGCCGACAGCCTGATCCGAACGGCGGAGGCGGCCGCCCTTCTTGGAGGAAGGACCTTCCTATCGGGAATTTCGCCCAAAATGGCCCAAACGCTCGCCCATTTGGGGGTCGAGCTGGCCAATATCGAGACGTTCGCCTCCTTGCGCGAGGCCCTTGCCGCCGCCATCTTGCAGCACAAGGTCAAAGAAGAAAAAATAGGCAAGCGTTCCGCGATCGAGGCCTTGCTTTAAGGCGTTTTGCTTTTGGGCGCCTTCTTTAGGAAGGCGGAGAGCACCTCGTTGAACCTTTGAGGGCATTCTTCCATGGGGATGTGCCCGCAGCCTTTCATGATCACGAGCCTGGCATTGGGAAGATCCTTTGCGAGCCGCCTTCCCATGTCGGGCGAAACCCAACCGTCTTTCTCCCCCCAAACGACGAGGGCAGGCGCCTGGATCTGCTTGTAGGCGGCGACGACGCGGTCGTAATCTTGGGGCAACAGGCGTTTCGCCGCCATCCGAAAGGCTCTCTTGCCCCCTTTGAGCGAAAGGGGCATGGCGTACGCCTCGATCATGTCATCGCTGATCTTTTTGGGGTCGGCATAGACCTGCTTGAGAACCATCTTGGCTGTGGTGCGGCCCATGAATACCTCGGACATTCGGCCGAATACGGGGGCTTTGACGGCCCAGAGCAACAAAGGGAAGCGTTGTTTGTAGCAGGCCGGGTCTACCACGACGATCCGGTTGGTTGAAGCCGGGTAGGTGAACGCAAAGTACAGCGCAACGGAACCACCCATAGAGTTGCCCACGATGTCCGCCTTCCCGATCCATAGCGCCTCTAGGAAGCGCTTCAAGAACCTTGTTTGGTCGGCCACCGAGTAGTCTTCCTTCGCGACAGGCTCCGGCTTACCGCTTAGGCCAAACCCTTTGAGGTCTACGGCGATCACCCGGTATCCTAGCTTGGCCGTGACCTCGAGGTTCTTGCGCCAGGAATAGCTCCAAGCGCCAAGGCCATGCACGAAGACGACGGGGCTGCCCGACCCCATCTCGATATAGTGGGTTCGAACGCCCTCGACGTCGATGAATTTGGAATGCTTCGGGTCCTCGGCAAACGCCCTCCAGCCTTCGGTAGCATGCACCATGGCGGCCAAGGGGGCCAGGAGCATCGCTAGCAAAAGCCAAAGTCCCAGCGGCGGCTTGATGACACGGGCCATGGCTCTCCTCCTTTTTAATTTTAGAAAGGTTTTTTTCCGATCGAAGGATATGGCTTGATCATACCTCGAACAGCATGCGTTTAGTCAATTCCATCAGCACGGTAGCCCCGAAATCGATGTTCTTCAAGCTTATGCGTTCATCATGTCCGTGGATCAGCCGGACGAACTCTGTTCCCGAGGAGGCTTCCATCGGTATGAACCCGTACATCGTCATGCCGAGTTTTCTGTAGTGATGGGCATCGGTAAATCCTGGCGTCAGGAACGGGATCGGCCCGGATTCTGGAAGGTAATGCTCGATCGTTTTCCCGATCGCCCGGTAAAGAGGGGATTCGGCAGGGGATGCGGAGGCTCCTTGGTCCTGGAGGACCTCGAAGCGTACGTGCTCTTTGTCTTCTTTGGGAATGCACGCCTTCAGCGTTTCGAGGAACGGCCCGGACGTTTCCCCTGGAAGTAGCCGGCAGTCTAGGTCCGCCCTTGCCGAGGAAGGGATCACGTTTTCCTTTACTCCAGCCTCGAGCCGGGTGAGCGCGATCGTATTCCGAAGCATCGCGCCGAGTGCATGGGAATCGGGGCCTTTTTTGAGGGTTAAGGGCAATAGCCAGCGCTCCAAGCCTTTGGTGCGCAGCATAGCCCGGATAAACGCCCTTGCTTGCCAAGGCGACGGGCCTTTTTCCCCTAGTGTTGCAAAAAACGCCCGCATTGGGGGGGTAAGGGTCAGAGGAAGGGGGAGGTTCAGCAGGCTGCCGAGCGTGTGGACAAGCCGAAGCGTGGCACTCTCTGGCGTGGGCACGCTTGCATGCCCCGGCTTGCCAAAGGCGTGCAGCCGAACCCAAAACACGCCTTTTTCGGCCACGCAAACGGTAACGAACGTCTTGCCCAAGATGGGCAGGACAAACCCCCCGCCCTCCGTCAGGCCGAACTCTGAATCAACCCAGTCGGGGTTACGGGCCACAAGATAAGCCGAGCCCATGCCGCAGCCAGCCTCCTCGTCGGCCACGAATGCCACGATCAGGTCTCTAGGCGGCTTTGTCCCTTCACGCTTGAGCGCAACGAGGATGCCAAGGGCCATGGCCGCCATCTGCTTCATGTCCAGCGTACCCCTGCCGTAGAGGTATCCGTCTTCAATGACCGCACCGAAAGGGTCGTGACGCCACTTTTCCCGTTCTGCCGGTACAACGTCCAAATGGGCATTCAGCAAGAAGGGCCGTTTGGCCTTGGTTCCTTCGAGCCTGGCCACAAGGTTTATTCGTCCAGGGGAGGGCTCGACCGTCTGAAAGGGGACGCCTTCCCTTTCGAGGATACGGGCGATATACAGACATGCCTCCCGCTCGTTCCCCGGAGGGTTTGAGGTATCGAAACGAACGAGGGCGGCAAGATGCTCCAGGACATCTCGCCCGAGGGTGCTCAGCGTAGGGGATGTTTGCACAAAAAACCCCCCTTAAATTGTTGCCTTCTATGTTACCTCGATTCTTCTCCTTCAGAAAAGCCGAAAACTAGAAGAAAAAGCTTGAATTTCCGCAAAAAATATGCGTAAATGGCAAAGGAGCAGGAAAAGGCCGGCATTAAGCCCTTTGAGGGTTTTACGAAGGCTTTCTGCTGCTAGGAGTTTCCTAAAAATCCTTGGTCTTCCTTGATTTTTAAGAGAGGGTGGCTGATTAGGTTCGTGTAGACAAACGGAAAACAGAAACGTTTAGTTAGGGGGGGGAACATGACGAAGGCAGAGCTGGTCGAACAACTTGCCGAAAAAACCCGCGTGACGAAAAGCGCGGCGGAAACGCTCGTCAACGCCTTTGTCGGGGCGGTTACCGATGCTCTAAAAAAGGGCGAAAAGGTCACGTTGACAGGGTTCGGGTCTTTTATGGTGTCTCAACGGAAAGAGCGCAAGGGGCGCAACCCGCAAACCGGCGAAGAAATTACGATCTCCGGTAGGTCCACCCCTATCTTCCGTGCAGGGAAGGCGCTGAAAGAATCCATCATGAAGAAGTAGCTGAACGCTTGGTTCGGTTCGACAAAGGGGCATAGGTTTCTATGTCCCTTGTTTTCTGTTGAGCCCCCTTATGGATTGATCCCATGATCCCTATTCGCGACTCAAACCCTTCGTATACGTTTCCGATCGTAGTGGTTAGCTTGATCCTTGCGAATGTGCTCGTCTACCTGTACGAAATGGGAGTGCCCCAGGGTCAAATGGAGCCTTTCTTTCGTACCTACGGGCTCATTGCCAGGGACTTCGCGTTTGCAGCGGGGCTAAAAGAGAGAGCTGTTCCTGTCATGACCTCCATGTTTCTCCATGGGGGCCTCCTGCACCTTTTGGGGAACATGTGGTTTCTATGGATCTTTGGCGACAACGTAGAGGACAGAATAGGCCACGGACGCTTCCTGTTGCTTTATTTCGTATCGGGGGCTTGCGCTGCCCTTTTGCAAGTGGCGATCAACCCTTACGATGCCACCCCTATCGTGGGCGCCTCCGGGGCGATTGCAGGAGTGCTTGGGGCATACCTTGTGATGTTCCCCCGCGCGAGCGTGCTCACGATCGTTCCCGTGTTCATCTTCTTGACGTTTGTGAATATCCCCGCCTCCATCTTTCTGGTCCTTTGGTTTGCGATGCAGTTCCTTTATGGTATGGGCTCGTCCATGGCAGGAGCAGGCTCGATCGCTTGGTGGGCGCACGTAGGGGGGTTTGCGGCGGGCGTCGTGCTTGCGTTTCTGATCCCAAAGAAAAGAAGACGCATTGAGCAATTCCGCCGAGTCCGTCTTTAGCGGCCGCTCATTCACGCCGTTTTGCACCGCCGGGCGGTTGACAACGGGAAGAAACTCTTTTAGCCTGTTAATAAGAACGCCTCATGGCAGGCAGGAATGCTACGGGCCCTCCTTAGGAAACTTCAAACTCTATGGAAATCTTTAAGCACGCTGGGTGAATGCAATGTCCGGAAAAGCGCTTTCACGGATAGTTTTGTGTTGTGCAGTGGTGAGCTTCGGGCTTACGGCCGGGTGCGCCAAAACTAAGCCCGTTACGCACAAAAAGAACGTGGACCAGCTCTACGAAGAGGGGCTTTCGTCGTTCTTTAAGGGGCGCTACGATGAGGCCGAGGGAAAATTCACGGCGGTCATCTTCGAGTTTCCATTCTCCGAAAAGTCAACTATGGCCGAGGTTCGTCTGGCCGAGCTCTACTACTACCAAGGAAAGTACGCCGAGGCCTCTGCGTACTTGGAAGATTTCATCAAACGCCATCCTTCCCATAAAGATGCGCCCTACGCCTATTACTTACTCGGTATGTGCTATTTTAACCAAAAACCTAAGGCCGAAAGAGACCAAACGCCGGCCAGGAACGCCTCCAGCGCGTTCGGCGAGCTCCTTTCTCGCTATCCAGACTCGATCTGGGCCGATATGGCAAGGAGTCATTTCAATAGCTGCATAGAAAGCCTTGCGAAATCAGAGATACTAATTGGGGATTTTTATTTCAAGCGTAAGAACTTTCAAGGGGCGAGCGAGCGTTACGGCTGGCTCGTTCAAAAGTATCCTTCCTCACGCTATGCTCCTAAGGCGTTGTTTGGCCTGGCTAAATGCTACGAGGCCTCTAACAATGTCCAAAAGGCCAAAAGCACGCTCGAGCACCTTGTATCAACCTATCCGGAAGCGGAGGATACCGATGATGCCAAGAGGCTTTTGACCAGCCTAAGCGAAAGGGAGTCCAAAGAGCGGGCCTCCAAACCCAAGCAAGAAGAGCCCTCTGCCAAACAATCCGGCGCGCTTGTTCCGCAAGAAAAAGCGGCCGAAGGGCAGGAGGAGAAGAAAGAGGCCCCCTCCCAAACCGAGGCCGATCGAGACTACGAACAAGAGCAAAGGGCTTTGCCCCCGCCCGCAGAGACTGACTTGAGCGATCAAGGCGAGCCGCAAGGCGTGGACAACGGCGAAGAAGACACAGAAGGCCTCAACCAAGCCCCAGCCGCTCAAGAACCTCAGGGAGATCTTCCAGCAGAAGGCTCTGAAGGGCTTTAGGGTCAAGCCCTCCCGCCTGTGCAAAGTCTTCCCTGCCGCCGCCTTTTCCCCCGATGCGCGAAAGGAGCGCGTCCAGAATGGCCCGGGCGCCCGGCTTTCCGTTTTTAGGGCTCTGACCGCGGGTTTGAACTATCAAAAAACCCTTGCCTTCATGCTCCGCCCCGAGGACGGCAATCGAATTGGGGAGCCGTTCTTGGAGCAAAAGCCCAAGCTCCCTCAAGCCCTGCATATCGACACCGTCCAAAAAGCCGGAAACCAAGTGTATATCACCAAAGCGCTTGTTGGCGGCAAGGAGTTCCTCTGCGCGGGCATTCAATAGCCTGCGTTTTAGCGAGGCGTTGAGCCGGCGTTGGCGGTCTAGTTCGCCAAGCACGCCCTCAAGGCTTTTTAAGAGTTCCCCTCGTGTCGTTTTGAGCGTTGAGGCGATCGTTTCTATTAGCCATGATTCTTCTTGGACGTGTTTGAGCGCCAAGAGGCCTACGTAGGCCTCGATTCGCCTGACGTCCGAGGCGATAGAACCCTCTTGCACGATGCGGAACGGCCCGATCTGTCCCGTCCGTCCGACGTGCGTTCCTCCGCAGAGCTCCATGCTCGCCCCGGGAATCTCGACGACACGGACAACGTCCGCGTACTTTTCTCCAAAGAAGGCGAGAGCCCCCCTCTTGAGCGCGTCTTGGTAGCTTGTCTCCTCGATGCGAACAGGGAGGTCTTGAAGGATGGTCTTTTGGGCTAGCACCTCGACCTCCTTAACTTGCTCGCTTGTCAGGGGAGCAAAATGAGTGAAGTCGAACCGAAGCCTGTCGGCATCGACCAAAGATCCCGCCTGCCGGACGTGCTCCCCCAACACACTGCGCAGCGCGCTGTGGAGCAAGTGGGTGCCCGTATGCGCGCGCATGAGGGCCTCTCGGTAGTCATTGTCGACCTTGAGCTCGACTTCCATGCCCTCTTTGAGCTCCCCTTTGAGGGGCCGTACCCGGTGAAGAATGCTGCCGTCTTGACGTTGGACGTCTTGGACATGCCCCAAGAACCCTTCGGCAAGAATTTCTCCTCGGTCTGCCAGCTGGCCGCCGCCTTGAGGGTAGAAAGGGGTCTCGTCGAACACGACGAGCGCTTCGTCGCCAGCGTCGGAAGGCCTAAGGACTTCGAGCACGCGGGCCCTTGATTTGAGCGTATTGTACCCGATGAATGTGCTTTCTCGGGGTTTGGCCGTTTCCTTGGCCGAGGCAAGGAGGTTGGAGCGGCCGAACGCACTCTTTTTTCGGGCCCGCTCACGCTGTTGATTCATCGCCGCCTCAAAACCGGCCCTGTCGAACCCAAGGTTTTGCTCTTTCAAGAGCTCATCGATCAGGTCCAGCGGGAAGCCGAAGGTATCGTACAGCCGGAACGCCGCCTCGCCAGGAAGCGTTCCAGAGGAACCAATGCGGGCAACCTCTTCTTCCAGCAGCTTCAAGCCACGCTCGAGCGTTTCCAAGAAGCGCTCTTCTTCTTTAAGGATGATGCCCTGGATTGCCGGAAGCTGAGCCGTGAGTTCCGGGTAGGCCTTTTCGTAAACCTCCGCGACGGGCAGGACGAGCCGGTTCAAGAAAGGCTCCGTCAGCCCAAGCAGCCTGCCAAACCGAAGCGCCCTTCGGATGATCCGCTTGAGGACATAGCCGTGGCCTTCGTTAGCTGGAAGCACTCCGTCCAGCACAAGAAAGCTAGCCGCCCGGCTGTGGTCCAAGATGACGCGAAAGGCCGTTCCCAGTGCTTCCTTATCAAGATCGGGCTCTTTGTGCAGCAACCCGATCAATGTCTTGCGGATGGGGGTAAACAGCGAGGTCTCATAGTTGCTCGGCGCGCCCTCGACGACGGACAGGATTCGCTCGAGCCCCATGCCGGTGTCGATGCTTGGTTTTGGCAATGGAGCAATGGCGCCGGAAGGGCCTTGGTCGTAGCTCATGAACACAAGGTTCCAAAGCTCCAGGTACCTGTCGCAATCACACCCCACGCCACAGTCTGGCCTGCCGCAGGAGCGCGATGCTCCAAGGTCGATCAAAATCTCCGAGCAGGGCCCGCAAGGGCCAAAGTCTCCCATCGCCCAGAAGCAATGCTCCTTGCCCAGCCGGACGATCCGGTCTTGGGGTAGGGCGGCGATCTTTTGCCATAGCGCGTACGCCTCGTCGTCGTCGACGTATACGCTCGCAAAGAGCTTCTTCTCGGGAAGGCCGAGCTCTTTTGTTAAAAACTCCCAGGCGAACGCGATGGCCTCTTCCTTGAAATAATCCCCGAACGAGAAGTTTCCCAGCATTTCGAAGAACGTATGGTGGCGAGGCGTCCTGCCTACGTTCTCGAAATCGTTGTGCTTTCCGGAGACCCTAAGGCAGCGTTGCGAAGAGGTTGCCCTTCGAAACGGCGCCGTTTTATTGCCGGTAAAATACTCTTTAAAAGGAACCATCCCCGCGTTGACGAACAGCAGCGTCGGGTCGTCCTTTGCCACGAGCGGAGCGCTCCTGACCAGGGTATGGCCCCGCCGTTCGAAATATTTAAGAAATGCTTCGCGTACGGCTTCCATAGGGCTTCAAACGCCTCCTTAGGAGTTCGTCTCCTGTTTTTGGGCTCTTTGTCCCAGGTTCCTTACGATGTGGAGCCGCTCGAAGATGCTCGATTCGACCTTCTGGACGATCTCTGGGTGTTCTCTTAAGTAGAGCCTGGCGTTTTCTCTGCCCTGGCCGATCTTTTCGCCCTCGTAGGCATACCAAGAGCCCGATTTTTCGACCAAGCCCAACTCGGTGCCCATGTCGAGGGCTTCGCCTTCCTTGGAGATGCCCTCGCCGTAAAGGATGTCGAACTCGACCTCCCTGAAGGGCGGGGCGACCTTGTTCTTGACAATCTTTCCCCGCGTGCGGTTTCCAACCTGCTCGTCTCCCTTTTTTAGCGGGCCGATTCGGCGTACCTCGATTCGGATGGTAGAGTAAAACTTGAGCGCGTTCCCGCCCGTGGTCGTTTCTGGGTTGCCGAACATCACGCCGATCTTGGTGCGGACCTGGTTGATGAACACGACGGTGACGTTCGAGCGATGGATGGCGGCCGTGAGCTTGCGCAACGCCTGCGACATGAGGCGTGCTTGCAACCCCACGTGCGTATCGCCCATCTCGCCATCGATTTCAGCCTTCGGGACGAGCGCGGCGACAGAATCGACTACGACGATATCCACCGCACCGCTCATGACGAGCGATTCTACGATGTCGAGCGCCTGCTCGCCGTAGTCGGGCTGAGAGATGAGTAGCTCGTCTGTTTTGACGCCCAGCCTCCTTGCATAGATCGGGTCGAGGGCGTGCTCGGCGTCCACGAAAACTGCCACCCCGCCCAATTTCTGGGTTTCGGCGATGATATGAAGCGCTAGCGTTGTCTTGCCGGAAGACTCCGGCCCGAAAACCTCCGTGATCCGGCCCCTAGGGATACCCCCTACACCGAGGGCCACGTCCAAGGCGAGCGAGCCTGAAGGAGTAACCTCTACCTGCTCATGGGCGACTTCCCCCATTCGCATGATCGAGCCCTTGCCGTACTGGCGCTCAATCTTGCCGACAGCGGCCTCGAGCGCCTTCGAGCGGACTTCAGTCTGCGGTTGTGCCACCTTCAACTCCTTTTGCGCGCTGTTATGCAATAAAACGGTGTTGCTGGAACGGAACAAGCGCAACCCTTCTGTACCTTGCCCCAGCGGGCGAAAGGTTGCTCTCGAAAAGCCCTATGCCTTGGACCACAAACGGTTCGAACTCGGGCGTTTCGACAGGAAGCCGCCCAAGCAGCGCCTCAAGCTTGGCCGTTGGCTGTTTGACCCTCCCTAGCGTGACGTGCGCAAGGAAGGGTTTGTCGAACGCAAGCGATGGCACGGCCTCCAAAAGGACGTCTTTGGCTTTCAAGGCTACATCTTGGAGGGCCCCTGGGTCTTTTACGGCAATATACAACACTCTTGGCTTTGCCCCGGGCATCCAGGCAAACCCGCCTAGGTGAACCTCTATCGGCGCTATGCCCTCAAGGCCATCCATTAATCGAGCCTCGATACAGGCCGCGTCGTTTGGGTTCGTCTCCCCCAAAAACCATGCAGTGATGTGGAAGTTTTCTTCGCGAACCCAAGAAACCGGCCCCGGGATGGCTTGCTTTAGCGATGCTTGAAAGGAGCCGAGCGCCCGCTTGAGCGAATCGGGCAGCTCGAATGCAGTGAACATTCGCACGCTAAAGGGCCTCCAGGATGCCTTCGATTGCGGATTCGGCCGCGGCCTCGCGTACGGCACTCCGCCCGATGTCGCCGAACTGGAACAAGCGAACGCTCAACGCCCCTTGGATGTCCCAGGCGATATAGACCGTGCCCACTGGCTTTTCGACGCTTCCTCCTTCTGGGCCCGCAACTCCGGTGATGCCGACTCCGATGTCCGCATCGAGCAGGCCGCGAACACCCTCGGCCATTCTTAGCGCCACGGGCTCGCTTACGGCCCCGCAGCGCTCTAGCGTTGCAACGTCGACGCCAAGGAGCTTGATTTTGGAAGCGTTGCTGTAGGTGACCACCCCACCCATGAAGTAGGCGGAACTACCGGGGATGTCCGTGACAGCCTTTGCCAAAAGCCCCCCCGTGCATGACTCGGCCACAGCGAGCGTTTGTTTGTTTGCCCCCAGCGCATCGCCTAGCTCTTGCGAGAGTGTGGACAGCGGTTTCACCATGGAGCGGCCGATTGGTTCCTTTTTTGTTTTAGATATTATATTCTATCACGAAACGCTTAAAGGAAGGAGTTCGATGCACGTCCCGGATGTTCCTATTCTATGGACGCTGCCATTCGCGTTCCTGCTCGGTTGCATCGCGCTCGTCCCGCTTGTCAGCCCGCATTTCTGGGAAAGAGTCTACTCGCTGCTTTCTTTGGTGTTGGGGCTTATCGTCGTCGTCCTCTACCTAACGCTTCTCAACACCCCCGAAACCCACCACTACGGGCCGCACAAGCTGGCCCTTACCGCAATCGAGTATGCAGGGTTCATCGCCTTGGTGGGTTCGCTCTTTATCGTCGCGAGCGGCATTTATTTAGACATCCAGGCCAAACCAAGCCCCATGCTCAACACGGGGCTTTTGGGCATAGGCTGTGTGATTGCCAACATTATGGGGACGGCTGGAGCGAGCATGCTGCTGCTTCGGCCTTACTTAAGGATCAACAAAGGCCGGATACGCCCCTACCACGTTGTATTCTTTATTTTTCTCGTCTCCAACATGGGCGGCGGCCTTCTGCCCATCGGCGACCCTCCTTTGTTCCTCGGCTATCTAAAGGGTGTTCCGTTTTTCTGGCTCTTCGACCGGGTTGTCTTCGTGTGGCTTTTTGCCGTGGGGCTTATCCTTTTAATCTTTTACCTCTTCGAGCGGATGGCGCCGAAAGCGCAAGGAAAGAAAAGCCCCGCGCCCGGCATGGTCATGCCCAAGGGAAAGAACTTCGTGCTAATGGGAAAGCGCAACTTCGGCTGGCTTCTTGCGATCCTTGCGCTAGTGCTGGCCCAAAACCCGCTCGTTCGGGCTGGGCTTTCGGTCGAGGTCGTCACGCTTGCCACTTCCGGGCTCATGGTGCTTGTGTCCTTGTTGGCCCTCAAGACGGCCAACAAGGAGGCGTTAACCAAAAACGCCTTCAACTTTCACCCCATTCAAGAGGTCGCCATCCTGTTTGCCGGGATCTTTGCGACGATGATGCCCGCTTTGGACTACTTAGAGCGCAACGCCGGGCACATTGGGCTCACCCATCCCCTCCAGTTCTACTTTGGGTCGGGCGTACTGTCCGGTTTCCTGGACAACGCGCCTACATACCTGAATTTTCTTAGCGCCGCCTTCGGGCTTTTCGGTAAAAGCGTCGACAACCGCGCGCACATGAACGAGTTCCTGACGACGCCCGAGCTCGCGCTGTTCATCGAGGCCGTATCGATGGGCTGCGTGTTTTTTGGCGCCATGACCTACATCGGGAACGCCCCCAATTTCATGGTAAAATCAATTGCCGAATCGCTGGGAGTTCCTACGCCAAGCTTTCTTGGGTACATCATGAAGTACTCAATCCCGATCCTGCTGCCTGTGCTCGCACTCGTCGGCTTTCTGTTCTTTGGAACGTCCGGAGTCTCAAACCTGCTACAATAAGACAAAGAGATAGACAAATGGAACCCTATGAACCAAGAAATTCTCATCAATGTTACGGGCAAGGAAACTCGGGTTGCGCTGCTTGAGGGCGGCTTGCCGGTCGAGTTCTACCTGGAACGCCAAGGTAGCGGCAGCATCGTCGGGAACGTGTACAAAGGGAAAGTTGTCCGGGTTCTTCCGGGCATCCAGGCGGCCTTTGTAGACATCGGGCTCGAAAAAGCCGGTTTTTTGTACGTCTCAGACTTCTTCGAGCTCCCCGAAGAAGAGGGGGTCGACGAACTGGAGTTCATCGAGGAAGGGGAAGGGGATCTCCAACCCGAAGCCCAACCGCCGCAAGAAGCCCACGCCGCACAAGGCAGGCCGAAGATTCAAGACCTCCTCAAGGAGGGCCAGGAAATCCCCGTCCAGGTGACCAAGGAGCCCCTGGGCACAAAGGGTGCAAGGCTTACCTCAAAGGTGACGCTACCCGGCAAATTCCTAGTGTACATGCCTACCGTCAACCACGTGGGCATCTCAAGGCGGCTTGGTGACGAAGCGGAAAGGCGAAGGCTAAGGGATATCCTCCACGCCATTCGTCCGGCGGGGGGCGGGGGGCTGATTGCGCGCACCGCCTCCGATGGCGCGAAAGAAGAGGAGCTCAGGCAGGACATGGAGTTCCTTCTGAACCTATGGAGGGTTTTGCTGGAGCAGAAAGACAAAAGGCCGGCGCCTTCGCTTTTGCTTGAGGATTTGCGTCTGGAGCTTCGCACGATCCGCGACCTCGTAGGCCCTGACGTCGAACGGATCATCGTCGACCACAAAAAGACCTACGAGAACGTCCTTACTTTCATCGAAACGACGCTTCCGCACATCCCCTTTCCCCCGCTCGTCTACTACGACGGGACCCAGCCGCTGTTCGAGGTCAGGGGTATCGAGGCCCGGCTGAAGGAGGGGCTAAAACGTAAGGTACGGCTGAAGTCGGGGGGCTCGATCGTGATCGACGAGGCGGAGGCGCTTACCGCGATCGACGTTAACACCGGAGGGTTTGTCGGGTCGCATAACCTTGAAGATACCGTCCTCAAGACGAACCTCGAAGCGATCAAGGAGATCGTTTACCAGTTGAGGCTTCGCAACTTGGGCGGGATTATCATCCTTGATTTCATCGACATGGAACGCGAGACGAACAGGGAAAAGGTATTCTCGGCACTCAAGGATGCGCTCAAGGTCGACAGGGCCAGGACGACGATCCTCAAGATCTCCGAGCTTGGGCTCGTTGAGATGACAAGGAAGCGCACCCGAGAGTCGTTCCTTAGTATGATGAGCGTGTCCTGCCCGCACTGCCGGGGCAACGGCTACATCAAATCCCCCAGCGTCATCCTCTACGAGGCGCTCCGGGCGCTCAAAAAAGAAGCCCTCCGTACCCCCTACGCAAAGGTCGTTCTTGCCTTGAGCGAGGAGCTTGCCAAGCTATTGGAGCAAGAGGAGCGGGGGGTGCTCGAAGAGATCGAACGGCTCAGCCAAAAAAGGATCGCCGTCAAGGTGCTTTCGCGCCCACCCGAAGAAGGCTACGAAGTTACCTCGCTCTAAAGCCCCCCTTTCAGGCAAATCGGCAGGCCAGCCACCATCAAGACGGCCGTTTCGGCGAGGGCCGCGAGGCGTTGGTTGACGAGCCCGAGCGTTTCTTGGTAGGCGCGGGTGAGGGGGTCCATTCCGACGAGCCCCATGGTTGCTTCCTGGCTGACGACGAGGGTGTTTCCGCCAAAAGCTCTAAGAGCGCTTAGAAGGCCCTCTATTTCCGGGGCGTTCTTTGCCTCGAGGCCACGCTTGGCAAAGAGGTTGCCAAGCCATACGCCGATGCAATCGATAACGAGCGTTTCGATGCCCTCCGAAAGCGATGCAACGGCCTCCCCTGGGTTTTCTGGCGCTTCCATCGTGAGGAATGCGTCTTGCCTTTCTAGCTTATGACGCCTTATGCGCCGGTGCATCTCCTCATCGAACGGTTCGGCCGTTGCAACGAAGGCTTTTTTTGCCCCATCTCCTGCTAGCCTTAACGCAAGGCTGCTTTTGCCGGAACGAACGCCCCCCAAGATTAAGATTGAACGTCCCACTTTTAGGCCCTGTTCGCACGTTTATGCCATTCGTTCATCGTGGAGCCACCAAAACCCCCCCCCGATAGGCGAGGTAAAAATGTCCCGCCATACACCTAGGCCCCGAGCATCAGGCCGATCCGGTACGCCACGAACACAGCCGCGTAGCCGAGCGCGAACAAAAACCCCGCCTGCAAGAAGGCGAGCATGGGTGAGCCGCTTTCTTTGGTCATCACGATGGAGGCCGAAACGCAAGGGCTGGCGATCAAAAAGTACAGCAGCAGGCAAACGCCCGTGAGCGGGCCGTAGTCTTTCTGTAGCCGGTCCGCTAGGCTTGGGCTTACTCCTTCCGGGGCATCTAGCGCGTAGACGATGCCGAGTTGCGAGATGAAGATCTCCCTGGCGAGCGTCGCCCCGACAAGCGCCATCCCAATCCTGCCGTCGAACCCGATGGGCTCTAGAATGGGCTCGATGCCCTTAGCAAGCCTGCCAGTGAACGAGTAGCCGAGCCGGTAGGCAGGCCTCATCCCCTCCGGCACGGCTGCAAGCTCGCTTGCGGGAGGGGAGGGGAACCGGCTCATCGCCCACATGAGCACGCTGAAGGCGAAGATGATCGTACCCGCACGCTTGAGGAACTGGCCTACGCGCTGCCAGGTGAAGAAAATGAGCGTTTTTTTGGATGGCATGCGGTAGGGTGGAATCTCCAGCAAAAAAAAGCCCTCTTCTTCCTTATCGAAGGCCCCCTTGAATAGCACCGCGATCAAAAAGGCCAGTAGGACGCCTAGCATGTACACGCCAAACAGCGCTAGCGGTTGCAAAGGCTTTGGAAAGAAGGCGGCTACGATCAACACGTAAATGGGAAACCTTGCGCTGCAGCTAAAAAGCGGCATGACGAACATGGTGATCAGCCGCTCTTTTCTGGACTCGACAATCCTTGTGGCCATGATCGCGGGCACGGCGCATCCAAACCCGAGCACCATCGGGATGACGCTCTTGCCGTGAAGCCCTAGTTTGGACATCCAGCCCTCCAGCAGGTAGGCCGCCCTGGCCATGGCCCCGGAATCTTCCATCGCCACGAGCGCCAAAAAGAGAATGGCGATCTGCGGAAGGAACGTAAGCACCGCCCCGACTCCGGCCAGCACGCCGTCCGTCAAAAATGATGCGAGCAGCGGGGAGGCCGTCCCGAGCACGCCGATCATCCACGCGCCGAGCACGCCGATGATGCGCTCGATACCTTCGGCCAAAGGGTTGCCTAGAAGGAATGTCAGGGCGAACACGCTAAAAAGCATGACTAGGAAGGCAGGGATCCCTACTTTCGGGTTTAAGAGCAAACGATCCAGCTTGTCGCCCGCAGCTTCTTGGGCAGGTTTGGGGGCCAATAGGGTAACACTCTTGGCGATTTGCGATGCCTTTTCGTAGCGCCTTTGCTTGAGCATCATGTCCGTGTTCTGGCCAATCTGCTCCCGAATGGCTTGAAACGCGGCCTCGAGCGGAGCGTACCCAGCTCCGCCTTGAATGGCCTTGGCGAGGAGCTCGTCGCCTTCCAAGAGTTTGAGGGCGAGGTAGGAAGCGGGAAAGTCCGATTCCAGCGAAGGGGCGGCCTCGAGCGTGCTCTGGAGCGTTTTGAGCGCAAAATCGAGAGGCTCGCCGTATGCCACGCGTGCCCTAGGGGCGCGTCCCTCCTTGGCCGTTTCGCGGATCGTGCGCTTGAGCGCATCCATGCCGACGCCCTTGGAGGCAATTGCCTCGGCGACGGGGACGCCCAAAAGCTTGGAGAGCGCCCTTGGGTCCACGTGCGCCCCCTTTGCCTCGGCAACATCGAGCATGTTGAGGCAAAGGACGAGCGGTGTTTCGAGGGCCAAAAGTTCGAGCGTCAGATAAAGCCCGCGTGCCAAGTTGGAAGCATCGAGCACCTGGACGATGACGTCTGGCCTTTCTTTGATCAGCGCGGCCCTGGCAACCGCCTCGTCGGGGGAAAGCGGCGTGAGGTCGTAGATGCCTGGCAAATCGATCAGCGCGACATCCTCCCCCAGGGCTTGGAACCCCCCTTCCTTTCGCTCCACCGTTGTGCCGGGGTAATTGGCCACCCGCTGCCTTGCGCCGGTCAGCGCGTTGAACAGCGTCGTTTTTCCCGCGTTTGGGTTGCCGATCAGCGCGGCCTTCAGCATGACGGCTATCCGAAAAGCCCAGCTAGGCCCTCTTCGGGCTGGACGAGGATCTTTTCTGCTATGCCCCTTCCTATGGCAAGCTTGCTCCCTTCGATTTCAACCAGCACGGGCCCCCCTTGACCCAAGCGCTCGAGCACCAGAAATGCCCTTCCTTCAAGAAGGCCGTGGCCGATGAGCCTTGTCTGGAGGCGCTTGCCCCCCAAAACTTCCTTGAGAATGACGCTCGTTCCCGGTTGGATGTCTGTTAGCTTGCGCATCCTAGCCGAGCGGTTCCTGGGTTGCATCTTCATGCGGGTTGAAGCAAGGGGCACCGTAAAGATCGTAAGGTCGGGCTTCTTCTTTGCAGAAGCCCTGCGGGCCTTCAAGCGGACCAGGACACGCAACCAGAGTATTGGTAAAAGCGACGAGGCGCTCGAGCACCGTATCGTCGATGGCGTGCTCGAGCCTGTGGGCGTTCGCGTTAGCTTGGTCTTTTGGAACGCCAAGGACGTTGACAAAGAACACGCTCAAGGCTTCATGCCTGAAAAGGACGCTCTTTGCGGCCTTGCTTCCTTCTGGCGTGAGCGTCGCGTCTCCGTAGGCATCGTGGGAGATCAGCCCCTTTCCCTTGAGCCTCCTTAGGGCTAGGCTCACAGAAGGCCTTCCTACCCGTACGACCCTTGCGATGTCGGCGGGCCTAGCAGCGCCTTTCTGCCGCTCGAGGATCAGGATTGCCTTGAGGTAGTCTTCTAGGCTTGAAGTCAGCATCGTCAAGGTTTGGCGCGCCCAAAAAGTTTGTCTTACAAAACAATTTAGCGCAGTTTTGGGAGAAAAGTCAATAGACCAATGCCTAAAAGATCAGCAAGAAAAATCATACAATGCCAGATATCGCCGCGGGAAAAAGGCAGGCTCGGCTTTCTAGCCCGGCGGACTCGGCAAAACGCTACGGCCCTTCATGGCGGGACAAGAATGTCCAGCCTGTCGATACATGGGGAGTAGGTGCATGCCGCGCGGCGTGAATTTCTCGCCTATCGGGGGTTGAGCTTTTGAAGCAGCATGGTGACTGCCGAAATGTCTATCTTGCCCATTCCTCCCTCCACTGCCTGCGTAACGGCTCGAAGGGGCGGCTGTAGCGATTCCGGGACAAACCCGATGTCGCTTGCGGCTTCTTGGAGGAGCCTTAGGTCTTTCAAGAGATGGGCCATGCTGAAGCGCGGGGCGAAGTCTTCTTTTTGGAACAAAGGGAAATTCCGCTCGAGCATGGCACTTTTTGCTGTCGAGCGCATGAGCGTCGCGTAGAGCGTTTCGGCATCAAGGCCGGCCCTTGCGGCCAAAAAAAACGCCTCGGCAACGGCGAAGTTCAAGATGCCCACAAACATGTTATTTATAAGCTTGGCCATGCTTCCGGCCCCTGGCGGCCCGAAATGGACGATATGCTTGCCTAGGACGTCAAGAATTGGTCTGGCCTTTTCAAACGCCGAGGGTTCTCCCCCCACCATGATGCTAAGGCTGCCCGCTTTAGCCCCTTCGGGCCCGCCGCTTACCGGTGCATCCAGAAAATCCGCGCCTTTTTGCCTTGCCTCTTCAAAAAGCGTCCTGGCCAATTTTGGCGAGATAGTCGAGTGGTCGATGAAGAGTTGGTTTGGCCTTGCACCTTCAAAAAGCCCATCTGTGCCCAAATAGACGGTCTCGAGCGCCTCGAGATCAGGCAGGCAGGTAATGACGGTCTTGGTTTGTATTGCGAGCGCCCTTGGCGAAGGGGCCTCTTTGCCCCCCATCTCCAGCGCCCTTTCGACGGGCGGCCTCGAGCGGGAAACGACCGAGAGCGAGAACCTCGCCTTCAAGAGGTTGAGCGCCATGGGGAGCCCCATCTTGCCAAGACCCACGAACCCGATTTGGTCCATGCGAAAGCCCTCCAGGCGGTTAAAAATAAAAAGAAGACGCCGATGGAGAAAAGCATAGCGCAAATAAAGGCGACTGACTACATGGAAGGCAAAGGCCTGCTTTATGCCCCATGCTACGGCCTTTCATGCTGGACAAGAATGTCCCGCCTATCGAAACATACAGAATGGGTGCATGCCACGCGGGGTGAATGTCTAGCCTATCGTGGGAGGGGTGTGAGTAGCTGCAATGGGGATGTCTGCGGCCCGTCTCCAGATAATGGTCATAAGCAACGACAAGCTCAAGGCCTTCTCCGTTGGTCAGGGACTGGACGGCCACGTCAACATGAAAGGCGGCATGGTATCCTGAAAAGAAAGGGCCAAAGGGCGGGGTATCCGGGTTCTCCCTTCCTTTGCGCCGACAGAAGAAAGGAGTCTATACATGGCAAAGCTCAAAACCAAAGATGTCCCCGAGGGCGTTGCGAGCTACAAAGAGGCCATTGAGGAAGTCCAGCGGATATTACAGGCCATCGAGGGCGACGAGCTGGACATCGAAGAGCTCGTCGCCCTCGTGCAGCGTGCCTCGGAGCTTCTTGCCTACTGCAAAAGAAAGCTCGAGCAGGCCAACGCCAAGGTAGAGCTGGTCTTGGCCGACCTATCCTCGTTGGACGGCAGTGCCTCCCCCCAGAAAGCTTAAGCGTCTTTTCTTTTTCGGACGGCCTGAAGGATGCCGTAGGCCTCCTTGGTCGTAAGCCCAAGCATTCGAGAGAGTGCTCTGGCCGTGGCCTTCGTGCCTGCTTGGCCTAAAGGCTCGGGCTCTTGCAGGACGTGGAAGGGCCGCTTGGCCGCCTCGATCACCACGACCAGCTCTCCTTTGAGCGGCGCGCCTTCTTTGGAGAATTGTGCCGCAAGCTCTTCGAGAGTGCCAAAATAGTGCGTTTCGTGGATTTTTGTGAGCTCCCTGGCGATGAAGGCCCTTTGCCCTCCGAGGCTTGGGACGAGCGCCTTCAGAAGCCCGGCTAGCCTTCTTGGGGCCTCGAACAAGACGGACGGAAAGGGGGCTTGACTTACCCTGAGCCCAAACGCCTTGCGTTCGTTTGATTTTCTGGGCGCCCAGCCAAAGAACACGAACCCGTCCTCGATCAGGCCGCTTGCACTCAACGCGGCCGTCAACGCGCTCGGCCCCGGAATGGGGACGACCGTGATGCCAGACTTGTGGCAGGCCAGCACCAAAGAGGCCCCTGGGTCGAGGATGGCGGGCGTTCCCGCGTCGCTTACGAGCGCAATGTACTCGCCTTGTGATAGTCTTTCGATCAGGCTAGCTTCTTTGGACTTTTCGCTGAAACGCTCGAACTTTTCAAGCGGCTTTTTGATGCCGAAATGACTCAGCAGCTTCCTTGTAGCGCGGGTGTCTTCGGCAAGAATCGTGTCAACGACCCGTAGCGTCTCGAGGCCCCGAAGCGTGATGTCTTGAAGGTTTCCGATCGGCGTGGCGACAATATACAGGGTGCCCGCGGCTTTTGCGTTCTTGGGCTGCATGTGCTACTTTGGCCTGAAGGCGTTTGTTTGAGAAAAACCGCGCCGCATCTCGTTGGATAGCTTACCAAAGCGTACTTTGGCTTATTTTTTTGTCTAGAGACTATCATACCGCCTAAGGGAACTGAAATGGAACGTTGGCCCAAAAAAGTGCCCGCTTTCATGCCGGTCATGTCTTTTATGGAACGCAAGTCCAGGTTTTTCATGGCCTTCATGGGTGTCATGGCCTGCGTGGCCCTTTCGGGGAGCGCCCTCGCCGTTTCTGACCCGTACGCGGCCCTTCTAGAGCGTCTCGAGGAAGACCGTATTCATCTTGGCGTGGCGGACGTGGTAGGGTTGGCGCTCGAGAACAACCTCGGGCTTCAGGTGGGACGGTATGACCCAATGATCCAGAAGACTAGGATTTCGTTTGAAAAGGGAATCTTTGACCCGACCGCGTTTGGGCAGGCGAACTTCGACAACAACCAATTCCCGACCTCTACGACGATTGCCGGCACGAGGATGGAGACCCTAGGGGTAAGCGTAGGCTTAAGGCAGCGAATCCCCGTGGGCGGGCAGCTCGAGTTCCGGTTCGACAACACCCGAACGCTTACGAACGCGCCCGTTTCATTCCTTAACCCAGAATACCGGGCGATGACTCGGCTTAGCCTAACTCAGCCTCTTTTAAAAGGTTTTGGTATTGATGTGACGCGCTCTCGGATCACGCTTGCGGAGATACAGACAGAGGTCGAGGATTTAAACCTCAAGCAGCGCGCCATCCAGGTGGCCGAACAGACCGAAAAGGCCTATTGGGACTTGGTTTTGGCCTACGCCCAGCTCGATGAGGCTAAAGAATCCAGGGAGCGGGCAAGGATGCTTTTGGAGGAAAACCGAACCAGGGTCCGTTTGGGACAGCTTCCAGAAGTCGAGGTGGTCCAGGCCGAAGCCGAGGTGGCCGCAAGGGAGAGCAACATAATCGCGGCCAAAAAGCAGATCAAAGACATGGACGAGCAGCTCAAGATGATGCTTAACCTGCCTCCGGGCGCCGCGTTGTGGGAAAAATCGGTCTTCCCCGTGGACAAGCCAAGACTTATGGACGTTGACCTGTCGTTTCTTCGATCGGTCCAGGTGGCGCTCGAGAAGCGGGTGGAGGTCATTACGAACGAGCTAAACCTAAAGGGCGGCTATGTGGCCCGAAAGGTTGCAAAGAACGCAACATTGCCCGCGTTGAACCTCCAGGCGAGCTACTCCCTGCAGGGGCTCTCTGGCAACCAGCGGATGGGCGATATCTTGGGGTTAGGCGGGTTAGGAGGCTTTCAGAACTTGCCGCAGCGTTTTCAGGGAGGCTACAACCAAAGCCTGGACGTTCTAGGGAGCGCGGATTTTCCAGAATGGGTGGTGGGGCTCCAGTTTGAGTACCCCATAGGGAACAGGGCCGCCAAGGCAGACTTGGCCCAGGCAGACTTGCGAATCAAACAGTCGGTCGCCCAGCAGGCGCAGATCCAGCAGCAGGTGGCGACAGAGCTCAGAGAAATTATCCGGAGGGTGGAGAGCTCGAAAGACCAGGTCGATGCGGCAACCGTATCGGTGGCCTTGAGCGAGCGGCGACTTGCCGAGGAAGAGCGCAAGCTTCACTACGGCCTTTCTACGTCCTTCGATGTGTTGCAGATGCAAGAGCGTCTGATTGCCCAGAAATCCCAGCTATCCCAGGCTCAGAACCAGTACATGCGCGCGCTCGTCGATCTCGACAGGGCCAAGGGAATCCTTCTCGATACCAGGCTTTCAAAGCTAGCAAACCAAGAAAATTAGGAGGCAATCGTCTGTAAGATAGGCAGGCTTGACGACCTAAAAGAGCTTGTATATAATAATTTACATACATATCTTCAATCCACCATTTCGCAGGAGGTGCCTTGATGAAAGTGACGTTAAAAAACTTAGGGCTTGGCTTAGGCGCGGCTGTTCTTGTAGTTAGCCCCTTGGCCGCGATGCCCCAGTACTGCTCTAACGCGAAGCCGGGTTGCGGGGGGACGTGCCACACCGATGCAAATTTGGCAAAGTGCCCCAAAGATGCAGGCCAGAAGCCGTCGTCGAAGCTTTTGGAAGGCTTTACCGGGCTTGAGAGTCTGACCAAGAATTAACCGTTTTTTGGTTATACAAGAAAGCCTCAGTAGCCCCTGGGGCTTTCTTGTATGCGTGTCGGCTTCGCGGGTGGTTGCCTTGGCCTTGGAAGCACGGGCTCGACCCACGCGATGGGCAAGATATTCGCCCAAGCAAACGATAAGCTTGCCAAACTTGTCCCGCAATGAAATAAAGAAGGCCTTGCCCGCCTGGGGTGGAAAAGCCTCGGTATCGGCGTCGTTTTCGGCGCAACCTCCAAGAAATCGTTTTTTTGCCTAGCCTATTTCGTCTGTTAGCGCTCTAATAAGGGCGGTAGCGAACGTTCGGGGGCCGGATACGAAGGGGCGGCGTGCGAGGCGCTTGCACTGCGGGCGGCCTCATGGCGGGAGGATAGAACCTAGGTGAGGGCGTTCTCGATTTGGGGATGGACGGCTCGCGTATCACGGGCGGGCGAACGGACATTTGCCGAAGGCCCGGCCTTTGCATCCTAGGAGGAGAAAGGGTTGGGGCGGTTGCCCTAGGGAGCGGTTGCGCGTGAGGCCTTGGCAGGGAAGGTGTCCTAAGTGCTGGAGAGGAGAGCTTTGGAGCATGCGAGCCGGGCGAAGGGACGCTTGGAGGGCTGGCTCGAGGAGCCGTGACCCTTGGAAGAGCCGGGTGTGGAACGCCTAGGCTTGGAGGTCTAGGTTGTGGGGCCCGGAGCGTTTGGGCATCAAGAGCGTAGGGGGCAAGTAGACTGCCCAAAAAAAGGAGGGGCACCAAAGGCCCCGCCCTTTGAAGGTTCATACGAACACGACGCCCGCGTAGGCCACCACCTCTTCGGTATTTTTTGTGGCCTCCGCCGAGGTGGCGTAAGCTGTGAGCTTCGCTTTGACCGGCCGGAACGCCTCGAGTGCGAACAAAAGAGCGGTGGCCGGGATAAACCCGCACATCGTAAGGCCGTTCGCCAAAACCGCATCGTAAAGCCCTTCTGCATCCAGCCGAAGGATGGGCTCCAGGGCGATTGAATCCAAGCGCTTGGCCTCTGCCTCGCTAACGTAGTGGCTCATGTCCGAGCTTACAACGATCATCGCCCCTCCCTCGGCCTCTTTGAGCGCCTTGGCCAAGGCTCCCCCTAACATCTTTAAATGGGGCTTGCTAAGGATGGAAAGGCAAAGCGCCGCGATTTCGATTTTCGGGTGGAAGTAGGCAAGCATGGGCAGCTCGACTTCTAAGGAGTGTTCATTGAGATGGGCCGTGTCGTCAAGCTCGATCAGCGGACACGCCTCGAGCAAAAGCCTCCTTAAGGGCTCCGAGCATAAAACGTCGCCAAAGGGAGTTTCCCAGGCATCGACGCTAGAGAGCGCAATGTTTTTCCCTAGGCCCGTGTGGTTTGGCCCAATGAGGACGACATGTTTGGGGATCCGGCAGACCCCGAGCGTTTGCAGGGCGACCCGGCCAGAGTAGGCATATCCGGCATGCGGAACGATCGCCCCTTTGGCCGGAACCGAACCTAGGCCCTCAAGATCTTGCAACGTCTCCTTAAAAAAGGCTTCCAGCTTGGGTATCGATCCAGGATAAAACATACCTGAAAACCGAGCCTTCCGGACCCTTGCCATGGCAGAATATCCCCTTGCCTGCCTCCACTTTGAGCCGCTTGGTTGTCTTTGTTTGTATGATCCTAGGCAAAGCTCTCTTCGTGCATCTCCACCATGGACAAATCCTGCGATTGAATGCCCTGGAAAAGTGCCTCAACCTGCGGCAGGACGTTGGTCGCAAAATAACGCGCCGAAAGTAGCTTGCCTTGGTAGAAGGCGGCCTCTTTATCCTCGCCGACTTCAAGCGCCTTCCCGGCAGACTTTGCTTCTTCAAGCTTTTTGGCTGCCACGGCAGCCTCCCACGTCAAAAGCCAAGCACACACTACAGTCCCGAACATCCTTAAGAATGGATGCGCATAGCTCAACGGAACGACGAGCCTTCCTTCGGCGGAGGCCTGCATGAATATAAAGGCCGCCTCCTCGATGCGCCCTAGCGCTTTGCGTACAGCCTTCGCAATCTCGGCCGTTGCAGGGGTTTCCTCGAACTCGCCTAAGCTTTGCCCCATGTGTTCAAGGAGCCCCCTAAAGTAGGCGCCAGATTTCATCGCAAGCTTCCTTCCGACCAAATCGAGCGCCTGGATGCCGTTTGTCCCCTCGTAGATCGGCGCGATTCTCGAGTCCCTCAAGAGCTGCTCCGCGGGGTAATCCTGGGTATACCCGGCCCCGCCGTACACCTGGACCGCCATGTCGGCCACCTGAAAGCCGGCTTCCGAGGCGAACGCCTTGCATACAGGGGTTAGGATTTCAACCAGTCCCCGCCAAGACTCCCCTTCTTCTTCGCTCGCGGCCGTTTCCCACTTGTCAAGGCAGAACGAGGTGAAGTATAGGAGCGCACGGATAGCCTCGGCGTGGGATTTCATCCAAAGGAGCATCCGCCTGACGTCCGGGTGCTCGATGATCGGGACGCGAGGGGCGGTCGGGTCTTTGAAGCGTTCGATCGAAGTCCCTTGAAGACGTTCCTTGGCGTACTGAAGCGCGTGAAGATAAGCGGCGGAAGCGCTGGCAACGCCCTGCATCCCGACGCTTAGCCTTGCGCCGTTCATCATCAAGAACATGATTTTCATGCCTTCGCGCTCGTTGCCCAAAAGTTCGGCGTAGCACTCACCGTTATCGCCAAAATTTATCAGGCAGGTCGAGCTGCCGTGGATGCCGAGCTTTTCTTCGATCTTGCCTATTTCGAAGTCGTTTCTATTGCCCAAGGTTCCGTCTTTATTGACGAGAAATTTGGGAACCAAGAACAGAGAAATGCCCTTCGTACCAGCGGGATCGCCCTCTATTCTCGCTAGCACGGGATGGATAATGTTTTCTGTTAAATCATGGTCTCCGCCAGTGATGAACACCTTCGTGCCTTTGATTCGGAACGTTCCGTCGGGCTGGCGGATGGCTTTGGTTGTGAGGGCGCCTACGTCCGATCCCGCCTGCGGCTCGGTCAAACACATCGTGCCGGCCCATTTGCCAGAAACCATACCGGGGAGGTATTTGTTCTTCTGCTCCTCGGAGCCGAAGCCATCGATGAGATGGGATGCACCCTGGGTAAGGTCTGGGTAGCTAAGGAATGCGAAGTTGTGGGAAAACCACTCTCGCACGGCGGTGCCCAAAATCCTCGGAAACCCCTGACCGCCTGCTTCTTTGCTGATGTCTATGCTGTTCCAGGCGGCCTCGCAGTAAGCCCTGTAGCACGCATGGAAAGCCTTGGGGACGTAGACCTGCCCGTTTTCCAAACGGCAGCCCTCTTTGTCTCCCGTGCTAAGCGTAGGGTAAACGACCTCTGTGGCCAGCTTTTGCGCCTCATCGAGGACCATCGAGGCAACATCTTCGGAAAGCTCGGAGAATTTCGGATGAGAGAACAGGGACTGAACGTTCAAAACCTCAAAGAGAAGGAAGCGTTGGTCTCTTTCTTGGACGATAAAGTTTGGCACAGCCACTCCTCGCTAGGATCAAGGTGAATCATTCGATGTACTCAAAGATATTTATTAGCATACACGATACTCCGACATCCTGGGAAGAGGTTTTCGCTACGGCCTTCCAAGGCCGCATGTGCTGCTTGGCCAAGGTGTTCGAGCAAAGAATTGCAAAGATCCTATTGTAAGCTGTAAGGAAGTGGTATTCTTAAACATTGGTAGCCAGGGGGCGTCTTTTTTAGGCGAAAATCATGTCTCAACGATCAGCAAAGAGATAAACAAGGGATATATTTTATGAAACGCGAAGCATACCTTGGTCATTGCAACAGAACCCTTACCTGGCTTTGCCAGTTCTTGCGTGACGTCAACCCCTCAGACTTGCCCGAGCGGCTCGCAACGAAATGGGCACAAAACCTTTTGGCTTACTGGCCCTTTGAGGACTTAGGCATTTGGCTCTCATATTCTTCTTCCCATTCTTTTGCAAGCGCCTTTTTTCATGGGGAACGCCTCAAGCCTGCCTCTCGGTTGGAGCTTTCTTCCGAGGGGATACTGGCTAACGCCCTCCGAACGGGAGTCGCCGTCGTTGCCGAGCCTGAAGAATCTTTGCCCCTCATGTTCAAAGATGGCGACGCTCCAATTCGAGTCCTGCTTATGCCGATTCGGGGGGCGAGCAGGGTGAAGCTAGGGGTTGTCGTGGCGACGTTTAGCCCTGAGACCATCCCGGGGGGCGAGTTTGGGGCGCTGGAGTTCCTAAAGGCAGCTGTGGTGATTCTGGGCACTCTCTTGGAGAAGTTCGCGGAACAAAACCTACGCCTCGAATCGCTCAAGGTGCAACTGAAGTCTTTGGGCGGAATGCTTTGCAATCGCAATGCTACTCTAGAGCCGTTTTTGCCGGACTCCTGCATCGTACAGAAGCTTGCCTCCTCGGGTTTGCCCGTCTTGATTGTGGGAGAGAGCGGCACAGGAAAGACGACGCTTGCAAGAAGGCTGCATGAGCTAAGCCAAAGGAAAGACGAACCATTTCTTGTTCTCGACGTAGAGAACCTTCCTCCGGAGGACGTCGAGGAAGAGCTTTTTGGCTCCGAAGGAGACCCTCTAAGGTACGGTAAGCTTGAGCTTGCCTGCGGGGGGACGCTGGTACTTGAAGGGGTAGGAGCCCTTCCTTTGGGTGTTCAGGCCAAGCTTGTGGACCTTTTGGAGCACAAGCGTTTCGCCAAGAAAGACGGGCAAGATGTGCTGGATGCCGATGTACGCATCGTGGGGACTGCAGAGCATGACTTAGAGCAAGACCTTAAGGAAGGGCGCATCCGCCCGGAGCTGTATTACAGGCTGAACGCGGCGAAGCTTCACCTGTTGCCACTTCGGGAAAGAAAGAGCGAAGCGGGGCGGCTCGTGGAGGGCATCGTGCAGTCCCTCTCGGAGCGGTACGGCCAAAAAAAGCGCCCGAGCAAGGCATTGCTTGCCTTCGTGGCCCGGTACCCTTGGCCAGGCAATTTGCGGCAGCTTCATGCTGTCCTAGAGTATGCCTTTGTCATGGCCGATGAGGTGGTCGATTTGGGGCATCTCCCTGTCGAGATCCAGGAGGCTTTCCAGGGAAAGAAACGTGGCAGCCGCAAGCAGGTGCTCATGGGCGCAGGAAGGGTCAAGGATGAGGATTTTGGCGAGATCAATCGCGCCCTTGCCCGGAACCGCTGGGTGCTGAGCAAGGCTGCCAGAGAACTTGGGATAACAAGGAGACAGCTCGAGTACCGGGTAAAGAAGTTTAACCTCTGGCCCAAGGAAGAGAGCTGAACGGAACGTACCGTCTGCCATGGAAGCACGTGCGCTTTGGGTCGAATCCCCAAGAAGGCTTGCTCTTCGCTCGGAGAGCGTCGGCCCGCCCAAGGCGGGAGAAGTGCTTGTCAAGGCGTTGTATTCGGGTATTAGCGCCGGGACAGAGCTGTTGGTATACAAAGGAGAAGTTCCCGAAGGGTTTTACCCTACGCTCCCAACGGTTTCCGGGTCGTTTTCCTACCCTATAAAGTACGGATACGCGCTTGTTGGCGAGGTTCTTGAGGTTGGCCCGGGCGTGAAGCGCCTAGAGCCCGGCATGCGCGTTTTTGCCCATCATCCGCACCAAGGGGCGTTCCTTGTGGAAGAAGCCCAGGCTTACCCCTTGCCGGAAGGGCTCGAGCCTCGCTTGGGAGTGTTCGCGGCGAACGCCGAAACGGCATTGAACGGGCTCTGGGATGCAAGCCTTCTCCTCGGCGAGACACTCGTAGTCCTCGGGCTTGGAGTGGTCGGCCTTTTGGTTGTCGGGCTGGCCAAGCTGGCCGGCGCCGAGAAGGTGTTCGGGCTCGACCCAATCGAAGCGCGTAGGGAAGCGGCAAGCCTTCTTGGGGCGGATGCCGCGTTTGGCCCGGACGAGGCAGGATTGGCAGCGCTCGGGCAGGCCCTTAGCGAGGAGGGGGCAGACATTGTGATCGAGGCTTCGGGCAAACCAAACACCCTGAATACTGCCCTTTCTCTTGCCGGACTCGACGGGCGGGTTGTTGTCTTGTCCTGGTACGGAACGCGAGCGGCAAGCCTACACCTGGGCGGAAACTTTCATAAGAACCGATTGTCTCTCAAAGGCTCTCAGGTTTCCTTTCTGCCGCCTTTTCTTTCTAGACGGTGGGATAAGGCCCGGAGAATCCAGCTTGCCCTTACGCTGGTTGAGCGCCTTGCGCTGGGTTCTTTGATCACGCACACCTTCCCGCTTGGCAGGGCGCAAGAGGCATTTTCGCTCTTGGAGAAGCGTCCTTACGAGGCGCTCCAAGTAGTGTTCGCTTATGATTGAAGTCGGCATCGAGGCTCAGTTCTACGCCACGCACGCCCTGAGGGGGGACTTTGGAAAGGCAAGCCTCACCCACGGCCACCATTACAGGGTTCGTGCGGTCTTCGCTGGAGGGGGCTTGAATCAAGACGGGGTTCTCGTGGACATTACCTTGATTGAACTGGCGCTAGGCTCGGTCGTTTCCAAGATCGAAGCAAGGCATCTAAACGATACTGAGCCCTTCACGGCACAAAACCCGACTGCCGAATTGCTTGCCGGGTTTTTATGGAAAGAACTCGAAGCCGGCCTTCAGGGCCGCCTCCCAAAAGGCGTTTTCCTTAGCGACGTCACGCTCTGGGAGTCGCCACAGGCCTTCGTCAGGATTACCGAGAACGTCTAGAACAACGAGCTGGGTATGGAGCTGGCCCATTTCATCGATCAGGAGATGGAGGCCTTTATTGGGTACCACCGATACTGCAAAGAGGAGCTTGAGGGGAGATTGGAAGCCCCGTATTCTTTTTCTTGGCTTTCCAAGCAGGTGAAACCCAGGGTAGACGATCCGCACCTGCCCTCGTCGATGCCGAGCGGAACAATGGCGTGCTGGCCCGTCTTCCTTAGGGAATCCACAAGCTTTTTTTGGTAAAGATAGCCACCCGTAAGCTGGTTGATGTCCCCCACGACGATTTTGGCAAGCCGCATACAACACGCCGTCTTGATTGATCCCCATGTTCTTAATAGATTAGAATGGTATCATGCAGGATTTTGTATAGGTAATTCATGAGCAAAAGGGACAAGACGTGGAACAGGCAGATATTAAAACGACGGTTAGAAGTTTCTATGCAGGCGTTGCAAAAGAACGGCAAGCAACCTGCTGCAAGTCAAAACCAAACCCTTACGGCGAACAGGAAGATATCGTTCGGGAACTTAACCTGGGCGTGAGCTGCGGCAACCCCGTTGCGCTGTCTAGCTTGCAGGCCGGAGAGGTCGTATTGGACCTAGGCTCTGGCGGCGGGCTGGATTGTTTCCTGGCTGCCGCGCGCGTAGGAGAGCATGGCCTTGTGATCGGGGTGGACATGACCCCGGAGATGATCTCCAAGGCAAACGCTAACAAGGCCAAGCTTGGCGTAGCCAACGTAGAGTTTCGTCTTGGCGAGATTGAGCACCTCCCCGTGGATAGTGCGAGCGTCGATGTCGTGATCTCCAACTGCGTCCTCAACCTCGTTCCGGACAAGCTTGCCGCGTTCAAAGAGATATACCGCGTGCTCAAGCCAGAAGGAAGGGCTTGCATTTCGGATGTCGTGCTGCTTTCTCCCTTGCCCGAAGACGTCCAAAAAGACCCTGAAGCCTGGGCTGGATGCATCGCCGGCGCTCTCCTGAAAGAAACCTACGTAGAGCTTTCCCAAGAGGCTGGGTTTTCAAGAATCGAGGTGATGAGCGAGACTTCATTCGGAAAAGAGGGGATGGATGACCGTCTGAAGGGAAAGCTTCAGAGCCTGTCTTACGTGCTGCGAAAATAAGGGACGACGATGACAAGCGAACATACCAAGGCCAACGATCTTTACTGGCGCGAAATTTTCGAAAACGCAACCGAGCCGATGCTCGTCGTGGACCAAACTGGTAGGGTGTACGAGGCCGTCCGGATCCTTGGCACGCAGACGATCTTGGTCGGTATAAAGCCCCACCTTG
>WOZJ01000049.1:0-4368 GCA_011620345.1 Nitrospirota bacterium | reverse complement strand
GCCGTCCGGATCCTTGGCACGCAGACGATCTTGGTCGGTATAAAGCCCCACCTTGCCCAGAGTCTCGTCCACATCGGGGCGAGCCTTGAAAATATCCCGACGTACGCAACCCTCGAACAAGGGCTTCGAGCGGCCATGGCCAGGCAGGCCTAAGGGGTGGAAGTGCTCGCTCTTGGAGCGTTCGCCCTTGGCGCTTGCCTTGGGGGGACCATGGCGTGGTGGCTGGTACGCGTCCAGCAGTCCCCGGCCCTTGCGTTTCTCAAAGAACAGCTTGTCAAGAAAGAAGAAGACTTAAAATCGATCCAGGCCGAACTCGGGAACGAACGCTCGAACCGAGTCGAGCTCCAAACCCGGCTTGAAGAGGCCAGAGTTAGGCTGGAAGAGGAACGGAGCTTGCTACAAGACGCCGAAAAAAGGCTCACCGACACCTTTCAGGCGCTTTCCCAGCAGGCTCTGGGGCGCTTTATCGAGCTTGCAAAGCCCTCGTTCGAGGGGTTGCTCGAAGGGGCCAGGGGCGACATGAGGGCCAACAAGCAGGCCTTTGAGGGGATGGTTCTTCCCATAAAAGAACTTTTAAAGAATTACGACGAGGTCTTAAGGCAGACCGAGGCCAAAAGACAGCAGGAGTTCGGCGGTCTGATCGCCCAGGTGCAGGCCTTGGGTCAGACGAGCGAGGGGCTTAAGAAGGAGACGGCCAACCTCGTCCAGGCGCTCAGGACGCCGACCGTCAAAGGCCGCTGGGGGGAGATGACGCTAAAGAGGCTTGTCGAGCTTGCCGGAATGACGGAACACTGCGATTTTTGCGTGCAAGTTTCTGTGGAGCGCGAGGACGGCACGTTAAGGCCCGATATGGTCGTTTCACTGCCCGGAGGGGCAAGCATCATCGTGGATGCAAAGGTTTCGCTGAACGCCTACCTCGAAGCGCTCGATGCGAAAGGCGAAGAAAGCCAAACAGAGGCCCTTAAGCGCCATGCCAAGCAGGTAGCCGAGCACATGCGTAAACTCGCCAAGAAGGCCTACGCAAGCCAGTTTGTCCAAGCCCATGAGTTCGTCGTCATGTTCTTGCCGGGTGAGCCGTTATTCAGCGCGGCCGTCCAGCATGAGTCGGGACTGATCGAGGAGGCCATCCAAAAGCGCGTGCTGATCGCGACGCCGACGACCTTGATCGCGCTTTTGAGCACCGTGGCCTACGGATGGCGGCAAGAAAGGCTCCACGAGAACGCGCTGTTGCTCCAAAAACTGGGCGCCGAGCTATACGAAAGGCTTGCGACCTGCACAAAGCACCTGGACGACCTTGGCAGGGCGTTAGGCAAAGCGATCCATGCGTACAACGCATCTGTCGGGTCGCTGGAATCGAGGGTTCTTGTAACGGCAAGGCGGTTCCAAGAGTTTGGCGTTCCCATGAAAGAAGAAATCAAACTGCTCGAGCCGTTGGAGGTGACTCCTAGGCATCTCACGGGAATGCCCGGTGAAGACGCCCTCGAGGCCGGGCATTCGGCCCCTTAACCCTTAAGGCGCTTGGGCGCACCAGGCCCGTATTGCGCCCCGTTGGGACAGGCGTGTCAAATTGGGTAAAATTGCAGGATAGAATAAATCAAAAAGGAAGCAGGCATGATTCCTGAAGCGTTGCTTGGCCAAAAAGACTTGGAACTCGTCGAGCGCGTGCGGGAGTTTGTCGCAGGCGTCCCAAAAGAGCTGTTGGCCCAAATGGACAACGACGAGGTTCGCTATCCCAAAGATTATCTACTTGAAGCAGGCAAGCGTGGGCTTTTGGGCCTTCGGTTTCCCAAAGCCTACGGGGGAGGAGGCCTTGGCTGGCGTGAAGAGCTCCTTGCGCTGGAAGAGGTTGGGGTACTTGGAACATCGCTTGCGTGTCTGTACTCGCTTGTCTCCATCGTTGGCGAGGCGATCGTGAACTTCGGGACGGAAGCCCAAAAAGAGCGCTACCTCGTGCCGATGCTCAAGGGACAAATGGGTGCGGCCGAGGCGTTGACCGAACCCCGCGGTGGCTCGGATTTCTTCGGAGCGACGACGCGGGCTGTTCGTAAGGGGGACGCCTTCTACTTGACGGGCCAGAAGCGGTTTGTCGTCGGGTCCGAAGGGGCGGACGTATTCTTGCTCTATGCGACACTCGACGGGATAGACGACCCAAAGCGTGCGATGACGGTGTTTTTGGTCGAGCGAGCCCAAGGGCTCGAAGTTCGCCACCTCTACGGGTTGATGGGCACGCGTGGCGGCGGGACGGGCCGGATCGTACTAAAGGACGTTCGCGTGCCTATCGAGAACGTACTCGGCGGCGTGGAAGGCCTTGGCCGGGGGACAGAGGTGTTCAACCGCATGATGATCCCAGAGCGTCTCACCTCGGCCGGGGGGTCTGTTGGGATGGGAAGGGCGGCGCTCGAGGTGGCCGCGGCCTACGCAGACAAGCGCAAGGCCTTCGGTGAAAAGATCCGGCGCTTCCAGGCCGTGAGCTTCAAGGTCGCAAAGAGCGTTACGCTGCTTGATTGTGCGAGGGCGCTCAACTTCACGGCCGGCGAGCTTGCCGACAAAACAGGCCCCACGGGACAAACAAGGCGGTTTGTGTCCGAGGCCAAAAGGTTTGCCACGGACGCGGCTTGGAAGGTCGTAAACGAGGCGATGCAGGTAATGGGCGGAATCGGCTACACGAACGTCTACCCGATCGAGCGGCTCTTGCGCGATATTCGGCTGATCACGATCTGGACGGGTACGAACGAAATCATGGACTTGCTGATCCAGCACGAATACTTCAGGGAGTTGCTATCTAGCCCCAAAAAAACCCGCAATGTGGAAGAAGACGCCCAGGGGGCGGAGTACGAAGAAGAAAAAGTTTACGAATAAGCGGTTGGGCGTGGTTTTGTCAAAGGCTAAGGAAGGACGAACGACGAAAGGAGAAAGACAATGTCGCGGCGTTTAGGCGGTATTTTGGCGGTGTTCCTGGCCTTTTTCTCCCTAAGCTTGGGGTTGTTGCCCGCAAGCGCCTTATGCCATTGTCAACTGCCTTGTGGAATTTACAACGACCCGCTGCGCTTTCAAGAAATGGAAGAGTCCATAGCGACGATCGAGATGGCGATGAAGCAGGTTCAAGCCCTCCAAAAGCAAGGGCCGGAGGGCGTTCCTCAGTTGAGCCGTTGGGTGGCCAACAAAGAAGAGCACGCCAAGAAGATCCAACAAATCGTGGCCGAGTACTTCCTGACGCAGAGGGTCAAGCCCGCAGCCCCCGGGAACGAGGAAGCGAGAAAGGCCTATCTGCAGCAAATCGAAACCCTGCATCAGATCCTCGTTGCCGCGATGAAGACAAGGCAAAGCACAAACCTTGACGACGCAGGTAGCCTAAGAAAGCTTGTGGATCACTTCAAGCAGGTTTATGGCAAGAAATAAACGAGTTCTTGGGGTATAGACGAGCCCAGCCGCATTCTTAATGTATGGCCTAAGGGCGTAGCTGGCCCTTTTCGTCCTTTGTTGGCATCTCGGCAACATGGCCGGTTAAGCTCGGCCTTTGTTCGGCTCAAGGAGCAATCGTTTCGTGCGGGTCTACCGGCCCATTCCTGCATCCTTTGGTGAGGAGGTTTAGATCTTGAAGCCGCGCTTTTTCAAAAAGTTATGGATTATGGCCGTGAGCGTTTATCTCACGCTCCGGATCTGTTTGGGCGCCCTGTATGGCTTCTACCTTAGGGGCCTTAAAGGCAGAGAGTTCCGAAGCTACTGCGACAACCTGTTCAAGTGGTGGGCGGCCAAGGTGGTCAATGCCGTCCGGGTTCGTTACGCGATCAACAACCCCTACGGCGTCCGAATCGAACCAAACAAGCGCTACATTGTCATGTCCAACCACCGAAGCCACTACGATATCCCGCTGATCGTCCTGTCCTTTCCGGATAGCGTCAGAATGCTCACAAAAAAAGAGCTGTTCAAAGTTCCTATCTGGGGCCCCGCCCTTCGGGTTTCAGAGTTCGTATCTATCGATCGCAAGAACCTAGAGCAAGCAAAAAAAGACCTTGCGCGCGCAAGAGCTACCATGGAAAGCGGGATTGTGCTTTGGATAGCGCCCGAGGGAACCCGTTCGCGCAATGGTCGTCTCGGGCCCTTTAAAAAGGGCGGGTTTATCACGGCCATCGAATCCGGCGCCACAATCATCCCGGTCGGTATTCAGGGGTCTGAAAAGGTCTTGCCCCCCAAGACGTGGGATTTTTCCCTCGATCAGCGTGTCTCGATCCATATCGGCCCTCCGATCGATGCCTCCAAGTATACGCTTGAGCAAAAAGACCAGCTCTTAGAGGACGTTCGCAGCTCTATTGCCCTGTTGTGTGGTGAGTCTATCTAGGATACCGGGCAAAAACCCCTTCTGGTGCC
>WOZJ01000001.1 GCA_011620345.1 Nitrospirota bacterium | reverse complement strand
GCGCTTTGTCCGCTTGCAATTGCTGCTAGAATAAGGAAAAAAGTTTCCCAACGAACGAAAAGGATGGCCCCATGGAACCCTTGGAGCACTTTCGAGACGGTCTTGTCCGAATGTTTGCGAAGGCAAAGGAGGGGTTGGCGATCGTCAATTCTAACCTCACCGTTCTCGCTGCCAACGATCGTTTCGTTGAGATGCTGTTTTCTCGAGAGGTTACTCCCTTGGCGGGTGAACGCTCGCTTCTCAAGGCGCTCCTAGAAGATCAGGTAAGCGCGCTTCGGGCGGGTATGGAAAAGGCCAGCGCCTTGGAAATGCCTCTAGAGCTCGAGCTTGCGCATGTTCTCGAAGACGGCAAGAGGCTAGATTTAGCCTTGTGGGTCGCATGCCTGGGGAAGGCAACCGAAGAAAATGACGGCCCTTTGTTTGCGCTGATCGTCAGGGACGTTACAAAGATCGAGCGGCTCAAGCGACGGCTAGAAGATTCCGAGCGGTACTTCCGGGAAATCGTGGACAACGCCTCCGATAGCGTATTGGTGCTGGATGAGGATGGCAGGGTCTACGATGTGAACAGGGTCACCGAGTCCCTTACGGGCTACAAGGAGGCCGAGCTCATAGAACCGGCCTTTTCGTGGTTTGAGCTGTTCTCCAAGAAAGACCTGTACGAATTCCGGGATGGCCTTACGAAGGTGCTCTCACTCGATGTGCCCGTACGGACGGAGGTCGAGCTGATCCGGAAAGATCAAACGAGGACGTACGTCATCGCTTCGCTCGCGCTCCTTAGCACGCTCGAAACCTGGAAGAAGGAAAGGGCCGTTTGCGTTCTGACCGACATTTCGGACATCAAACGGCTCGAAGAGGAGCTGAAATACTACAGCTTCCACGACACGCTCACAGGGCTCTACAACCGGCCTTATTTCGAAAAAGAGCTTGAGCGGCTTTCTAAGGGAAGGCTTGTTCCTATTGGGCTGATCGTGGCGGATATCGACAACCTGAAGGAAACCAACGACAGGTTTGGCCATAAGCTAGGCGATAAGGCGATTCAGCTCGCCGCCAACATTCTTATGAATGCATTCAGGAAAGACGACATCGTTTCGAGGGTGGGAGGCGACGAGTACGCCGCGATCCTTCCCGGGGCGGACGAAGAGGTGCTAAAAAACATCATCGGGCGCGTTATGGCGACGGTCGAGAGGGCCAAGGCAGAGAATGCCTGGTTTTTTGGGCTTAGTTTTGGGATTTCCGTGGCATTAGGCATTCCCTTTGATAAGGAAGGTCTCATCCGCCAGGCCAATGCGGCGCTGTACCAAGAGCAACGAAGAAAGCGCCTCGGAGCGCAAAACCGCTAGTACTTACAATTGTAAAAGAGGGAAACCATGGCGGAGCTTTTAGCCAAGCGGCTTCTAGAGCGTCAGCGCGAAGAAGTGACCGGATCCAAGATTTACGCGAATCTTGCTCGCGTCGTGTCCGAGCCAAGGAACAAGGAGGTACTAAAAAAGATCGCTGCCGTCGAGCGCTCCCACTACGATTTCTGGAAACGGCTGACAAACAAAGACGTTGCTCCCTCGAGGCTTAAGGTCTTATTCTTGACCTGGATCGCAAGGATTTTTGGGTTGAGTTTCGGGATCAAACTGATCGAACGGGTTGAGGAATCGAACATGCGGGCGCTGATCGAGCTCAAAGCGGGCATACCGGAGATCGCGGATATCGAGCGGATGATCCAAGAAGAAGAGGAATTTGAGCACGCCCTTTTGGGCCTCATCGAAGAAGACCGACTTAAGTACACGAGCGACATTATCTTGGGGCTATCGGATGCCTTGATTGAGCTTACCGGCGTGCTTGCCGGGCTGACGCTCGCTCTCGGCAACCCAAAAACAATCGCGTTGGTTGCGCTAATTACGGGGCTGGCCGCCTCGATGTCCATGACGGCGTCGCAGTACCTCTCGGCAAGGGAAGAAGAAGGGAAAAACGCGGTTAAGTCTGGGCTTCTTACGGGGTTTGCCTACGTGTTGACGGTAACAATGTTAATCTTCCCCTTCTTTGTGCTGACCAACCCGTTCATAAGCCTCGGGCTTTCGTTTTCCCTTGTCGTGCTGATCGTGGCAGCGTTTGCCTTCTACACCTCCTTGGCCCAAGACCTGCCCTTCAAGCGCCGCTTCCTAGAAATGTGCACGGTCTGCCTTAGCGTTGCGGTCCTCAACTTTGGCATCGGAAAGGCCGTCAATCACTACATCGGGGTTGAGGTATAACCTTGGCCTCTTTGGCGAGGACTCCTAGAGGCGTTTGCGTAGCTCACGCTTTAAGATTTTGCCCGAGCTCGATCTAGGGAGCTCCTCTACGAAAACGACATGCTTGGGCACTTTGAAGTCTGCCAAGTCTTGCCTGCAAAGTTTTAGAATTTCTTCTTCCTTGATGGTACTCCCGGGCTTTGGGACGATGACGGCCGTGACCGCCTCCACCCATTTTGGGTCTGGAATGCCTATTACGGCCACCTCTTGGACGCGCGGGTCTTTGTAGATCGCCTCTTCCACCTCGCGAGTAGACACGTTTTCCCCGCCCGTCTTAACCATGTCCTTTTTTCGATCCACGATGCTCACGAAGTTGTCCTCGTCGGCCACGCCGATGTCGCCCGTGTGGAACCAGCCGTGCGCCATGGCCTCTTCGGTCTTTTGGGGGTCCTTGAAATAGCCAAGGAACACGTGGCCTCCACGGCTTACGATCTCGCCAGGGATGCCGGGAGTCTCGATAGCGCGATGCGCGTCGTCTTCGAGCCTTGATTCCATGTTGAGCCCGCTCATCCCGGCGGACCCCGGCTTTGTGAGCGCGTAGCGTGGATCGAGGTGGAAGTTGCACGGCGCGGTCTCCGTCTGGCCGTAGGAGTTGTACACCTTGCAGCCGGGGAATTTCTGAAGAATTTGCTCGAGCACGGCCACAGGCATGATGGAGGCCCCGTACATCGGCTTTTTGAGCGAGCTTAAGTCGTATTCTTTGAAAGAAGGATGGTTGAGCAGCATGATCCAGTAGGTCGTGGGCAAGAACATCAAGGTGACACGGTGCGTTTGGATCAAGCGAAAAACCTCGTCGGGGTTTGGAAGGAGCATGAGGACGTTGGTCATGCCGGCAAGCAGCCCGGTGGCGAGCCTGGCCCCTCGCTCGGCCGCGTGGAAGATCGGCATGACGCTAAGCCCCACGTCTTCTTCCGAAACCTCGCAGGCGAGCGCGGCGGACATGTACTGGGCAAACAGGTTCTGGTTCATCAATACAGCCCCCTTGGGCAGGGCTTCGGTTCCAGAGGTGTAGCAGATCTCTACTGGGTCTTCGATGTAGAGTTCTACATCGGGCTCTTCTTCTGATGCGCCCGACATCCACGCTTCAAAATCCAGCCAGCCTTCTGGCGCCTCCTGACCGAAGCCCTGGTTTGACCAAATGCGCTGATGCACGCTCGGAAGCTCGGCCAAGACCCCCTCGATGTTGCCCAAGAGGCTATCTTCGACGATCAACACCTTGGCGTCAGCGTGGTTGACCTGGTAGGCAAGCTCCTTGCCCTTGAGCATGAAGTTCAATGGGACGTAGATGCCGCCCGCCTTGAGGATCCCGAGCCAGGCCAGGACGTGGTGGATCGTGTTGTGGCCGAGTACGGCGACCCTGTCGAACTTTTTGAGGCCAAGCGAAAGAAGGGCGTTCCCGACCCTATTGAGCGCCCGCTCGAGCTCGGTATAGGTAAGCGCTGTATCGTTGAATATGAGCGCGGGCTTATTTGGGAAGCGGTAGGCGCTCCTTCTTACCATGTCTGCCACGACCCAGCGATTGACCCGGTTGTATCGCCTCCTCAACTCTTTGACGCCTTCTTCGGTTATGCTATCGAAAGGGAAACGAGGTGTTTGCCGTGTTTCCATCATGCCTCCTTGCATACAATACTTTTCCTGCTGTCAAACCGTGGTAATGTACAACCATAAAATGGCGTTTTTTCTTTCTTACCATACACGAATGCAAAGGGCAAGCCTTGAATGGAGGCTATGCCTACAAGGGGAGGCGCTTTTGACGCTGACTTGCCCGGTATCAGGGGTAGGGCAACATCTTTACTTTTTTGGGGGAGTTCGAGGCTTGTTTTCAGAAGCCTTTTTCGATTAGGCTTAAAAGAAATGAATGAACGCTTTGCGTGTGGGTAGAAGGCCGATGCCTAGGATTGTTGAGGGTTTGCAGCATATTCCCGGGGCGCACTGCTGCTCTTCCGCTCTCCGGGATGTCATGGTCTATCATGGGCATCCGTTTTCAGAGGCGTTGTGCTTTGGGTTAGGAAGCGGGCTTGGGTTTATCTACATGAAAGACGACCGCGCCCAGGTGCCGAGGTTCTTTACGGGCCGGAGCCTGTTCCTCGTTCCGCCTTTCTTGACAAACCTGGGCTACCCTTTTTTTTGGCGGCCGAGGAAGGATTTTCCGCTTCTAGATATTCAGGAGGCGATCAATGCGAATCTACCCGTACTTGCCCTGACAGATTTGTACTACCTCCCCTACTACAAATCGAGTACTCATTTTTCTAGCCACTGCATTTTGATAGGCGGCTACGATGATAATTCGAGGGTGTTCTTTGTCGGGGACACCGAAAGAGAGGGGTGGCAAGAGCTGGCATACGGGGACCTGCAGGCCGCCATGGGTTCCCCTCATGGCCCTTGGCCTATGGAAAACTACTTTACACCCGTTGCAAACCTCGAGGTGAAAGGGTTGACAGGGCCGATTGCCAAGGCCCTAAAGGGAAACGCCGAATCGTTGCTCGAGTCGCGCTACCCTTTAGGGCTGGATGCCTTAAGGGCTCTTGGCCAAGAGGTCGAAAGCTGGCCAAGAGAGCTGCCTGAGCGCTGGGCATGGTGTGCAAGGTTCGGCTACCAGGCGATCGAGCGCCGCGGTACGGGTGGCGGGAATTTCCGCAAACTCTACGCGGAGTACCTAACCGAAGCCTGCGGTTTTCTTCCTTGGCTTTGCGCTATGAACGCACCCGAGCGGATGGGACAAGCTGCCGAACTCTGGAGCGAGGCGGCCCAGCTTTTGAAGGAAGCCTCCGAAGAGAAAAACGAAGACAGGCTTCGAGGGGCGGGCGAGCTTTTTAGGGATATCTACGCCATAGAAAAGGGACTCTGGGAAGAGATCCATAAGAAACTCTGTAATCAATAAAGGCAAGCCTTATGCTTAAGAGGCGAAAGGGTTTTTTGGCCATGGTTTTCGTTGTTTCGCTTTGGCTTCCCCCGCGTGCCCAAGGGGAGGGCGAGGCCATGCTGATCGAGCAGGGGCGAATGCTGATCGCCCCTTTCAAGCAAGCCTTGATGGCCGAGCTTAAGGCTGCGCTTAAGCAAGGGCCAGAGCACGCCGTCGTCATCTGCCAGGAGCGGGCGCCCCAAATTGCCTCGAGGCTAAGCTCTCAAAGTGTCCGACTTGGCCGAACGAGTCCCAAGCTAAGAAGCCCAAGCAACGCGCCCAAGTCATGGGTTACTCCCTACCTTGAGGCTTACCAAAAGAGCCCGAGCGAGGCGACTCCTAATGCGCTTTTGCTCCAAGGGGGGTGGGCAGGCTACGTCGAGCCCATTTTTGTTGCGGAGATGTGCCTGCCATGCCATGGCGAGCGGCTCGATAAGGACGTGGCGGCCATTCTGGATGCGCTCTACCCAGGCGATAAAGCAAGAGGGTTTAAGGCGGGCGATTTCAGGGGCGTATTCTGGGCGGAATTCCGGCCAAAGCGCCCGGACCGTTAGGATTCAAAGAATCTACCAAAGAAACACCCAAGGAGGGAGCATCATGTCAAGAACCCCAAAGCTAGGAAGGGGTGTGTGCCTCGTAGGCGGGGCGATGTCCAAATTCGGAATGTTCAAAGGTTTAGATTACAAAGACCTGTTCGCCCAAGCCTTTTTAGAGATGCTGGATTCTGTGGACAACGGGCTGAACCCAAAAGACATCGAAGCCCTCTACCTGGGAAACTTCTCGAGTGATTTCTTTCTCAAGCAGTCTCACTTAGGTCCGGTTCTTACCGACCTGCTAGGGATCGTTCCAAGGCCCGCGGCCAGGCTGGAGGGTGCCTGCGCCTCTTCGGCGCTCGCGTTCCGGGCGGGCGTTCAGGCCGTGGCCTCCGGGATGTACGACATCGTGCTCGTTGGAGGGCTCGAGGAGATGTCCAAGCGCTCTACCGAGGAGGTGACCGAGGGGCTTGCCATGGCGAGCTCGCCGTACGAGTGGAAAACGGGCTTCACGTTCCCGGGCATCTTTGCGACCATCGCGACGGCCTATTTTGAGCGCTACAAGGCGAGCGCGGACGATTTGTTCGCCGTGACGCTCAAAAGCCACGAGAACGCAAAGCTCAACCCCAAGGCTCAGTTCGGCGTGACGATAAAGGAACTCATGGCCCAGAGGGCCGAAAAGGCGAAGGCTAAGGGTCAGCCCGTGCCAAGCTGGGAGGACGAACGGGCCTTTCTTTCCGACCCCAGGGTAAACCCGGAGATTGCCTGGCCTCTGAGGCTTTTTGATTGCAGCCCGATCAGCGACGGGGCCTGCTGCCTTTTGCTCGTGGCCGAGGAGATTGCCAAGGGCTTTAGCGATACGCCCGTCCATGTAGTGGGGCTCGGTCAGGGCTCGGGGTACCCTTTGTACTTAAAAGAGGACCTAACCCAGTTCGAGGCCACGAAGCAGGCTGCCAAGGAGGCCTACGCCATGTCCGGGCTTGGTCCTAAAGATATCCAGATCGCCGAGGTACACGATTGCTTCAGCATTGCCGAGGTCATCCATACCGAGGATTTAGGCTTCTTTGCCCCCGGCGAGGGGATCAAGGCGGTAAACGATGGGCTGACACGAAGGAGCGGGCCCAAGCCCATCAACACCTCTGGCGGGCTCAAGTGTAAGGGCCATCCCGTGGGGGCTACGGGTGTCGCCCAGGTCCTCGAAATCTGGCTTCAGCTTAGGGGCAGGGCCGGGGAGCGTCAGGTTCCCATCGCCGATTTGCGCGTGGGCGCCGCCCACAACTTGGGCGGGACGGGCGGAACCTGCACGCTCACGATCCTCCAGAAAAAGGGCTAAATATTTGGAAACAAAGGAGACCACGATGGAAATGTCGTTCAACGAGCTGAGCTATTGGATGGGCATGGAAGAAGCCAAGCTCATGGGCGTGAAATGCAAGGAATGCGGGGCCATATATTTGCCGCCAAGGCCTTTTTGCGTGCAATGCTACAAGGACGCGCTCGAATGGAAGGAGTTTCAAGGCGATGGCAAGCTGATCGCCTTCACCTCGATCTTTGTCGTTCCTAAGTCTATGGCGGAACAAGGTTACGGCCGGGACAACCCCTACATAGTGGGCGTTGTCGAGTTGAATGAGGGCGTCCGGATCGTCGGCCGCATCGAAGGCGTGGACACCAAAAGGCCTGAAACTATCAAAATCGGAATGCCCCTCAAGGCGGGCTTTCCCAAGGCAATGGAAGCGGGCGTTTCCAAGGCCTACCTTGCCTTCCGGCCGGCTTGAGGACCCAATGCGTGTGGAATGAGCGGCTGTATCACGATGCGCTCCTTACGTGGGAAGGCAAGGCCAAGCCAAAAAGGGCGCTTGGCCGCCTAGAAGAGCTTACGGCCAACCTTGCGGCCGTATGGGGTAGCATCGATGTTCAAGAGGTTCGGCCCGGCGTTGTCGTGTTCGCCGCCGACCACGGCGTGGCGGAGGAAGGCATTAGCGCCTACCCAAAAGAAGTGACGGCGTTGATGCTCAAGGCCTTCACAAGCGGTGGGGCATGTATTTCGGTGTTCTGCCGCTCGATCGGGGCGAAGCTTTGGGTTTCGGACGTGGGGGTGGACGCGGATACTGTAGGAATACCGGGCGTTTCTCAAGACAAAATAAGAAAAGGCTCGGTCAACTTTTTGAAGGGCCCAGCGTTGGGCGAAAACGAGGTCCAAAGGGCGCTGGAAGTTGGGGAGCGCTACGCGGGGCTCCTCGCCCAGGCAGGAGTGAACCTCGGCATCGGCGGGGAGATGGGAATCGGCAATACCACTCCCTCCGCGGCCATCATTGCGCTTCTTTTGGGCCTGGCCCCGGAGTGCGTCGTGGGCAGGGGTTCCGGGCTCGACCCGGAGGGCTACGAAAAGAAGGTAGGGGTTGTAACACGCGCGCTAAACGAGCGAGGGCCGGACCCAAAAGACCCGGTCAGCGTGCTTTCCGAACTTGGAGGGCTCGAAATCGCGGCGCTTGCCGGGTTCTACGCGGGGCTTAAAAAAAGGCGTATCCCGGCCGTCCTCGACGGGGTCATTTCCTTGGCCGCGTTCCTCGTAGCGAGGCTTATCGAGCCAGAGCTCGACAAGTGCGTGTTCTTTGGGCACGTTGGCAGGGAGGCGGGCTCAAAGGCCGTGCTCGAGCGGCTGTGTGCAAGACCCATTCTTTCGCTCGACATGGCGCTTGGCGAGGGAACGGGCGCCATCCTTGCAGCGAGCCTTTTGATGCACGCTTGGAGAGCGTTCCGTGAGATGGCCACGCTAAAGGACGTGCTTCGAGGCGGCTGAGTTCCCGAGAGCACCGGGCATGACG
>WOZJ01000028.1 GCA_011620345.1 Nitrospirota bacterium | reverse complement strand
AGCCTCAATATTCTAAAACACCCTCCGTGGTGCATCAAGCGCCTTGGGATGTTGCCAGGCCATTCATTCTAAGGTGTGCAATTGCAATAGGGATGGAAGCCCTCTGCTGTTCCATGCGTGGTAAACTGAAAGTTCAAACACATCGAGGGGCCATGCGCCTTCTTATCGAGTGCCCGGGCCAGGGGTTTATCGATTTGGAGGAGAGGATAGAGTCCCAAGAAGGTCTTTCATCCAAGAGGTCTTTAAACGGCAGGGAGAGCCTCCCCGTAGTAGAAAACGAGGCGTAAGAGAACAGAAACGAGGAGCTGGCGGCGTGTTCGAGCTCAAAAAATTAACCAACGAGCTTACCCTTGTGCGGCTTCAAACACGGCTATCGGGCGTGTTGTCTTACGGCACGTTCGTTCCGCTTCTTGGGGACGTGCTGATCGACTCCGGGTTTTTTCGGGCCAGACGATCGCTTGCCAGGGCACTTCAAGCCAAGCCACCCCAGCTTATCGTGCACACCCACGCCCACGAGGACCACATAGGCAACAGCGCATTCCTGAAGGCCGCTTTTGGAATCCCCGTGTTTGCACCGAAAGCTTCCTTGCCTATCTTAAAAAACCCTTCGATCATGGCCCATGGCGCCTATAGAAGACTCCTTTGGGGAGTTCCAGATGGCCTCGAGGCAAACCCTCTTCCAGATACGCTCGAGGCCGGCAAGGTACGGCTCATGGTCATCCCCACGCCAGGACATGCTCACGATCACGTGGTATTCTTTGAGCCCGAAAGGCGCTGGGTTTTCTTGGGGGATTTGTTCTTGAGCGCGAAGGTTCCGTGCGCAAGACCCTACGAAAATGCCATGGATCTGATGGATTCACTAAGGCGCGTAATCGGTTTAAGGCCCAAATTTGCCTTCTGCTACCACAAGGGCGTTCTTTCCGATCCAGAAAATGCCCTGAAGGCTAAGCTCGCCTTTATGGAGGGGCTCATGGAAAAAATCCTGCCGCTTAGCGAAAAGGGGATGGATGCCGCTACCATCGCCCGCAAAGTCTTAGGGCAAGACCCATGGTTGATGCACGCCATCTCGCGCGGTGATTTTTCCTGCGTGCACCTCGTACGCTCGTTCTTGCGCCCCCCGGGCGAAGGCTACGAGCTGCCCAATATTGCCCTGTTCTAGCGTTTTGATTTCCCAACCCCCGTCCGTGGGCATGACGATGCCATGCTGAGCGGATATTGGCAGGCCGCCAGGGCCTTTTTACGTTTAAGCCTGGGTTTCGGCTTCTGGCATCAGCGCCGTCAGAATGCCTTGAATGATGGCATTAGGCGAAGGCGGGCATCCGGGCACTGCAACGTCAACCGGAATCACGTTGGCCACGCGCCCTAGGCTTGCGTAGCTTTCCCCGAAAATTCCGCCACAAACGCCGCAATCGCCGCAAGCGACGACGAGCTTTGGGTCTGGAGTAGCCTCATAAGTGCGCTTCAAGGCAAGCTCCATGTGGCGTGATACTGGCCCGGTCACCAGCAAAAGGTCGGCATGTCTAGGACTGGCCACGAAATGGATGCCCAAGCCTTCAAGGTTGTAGTAAGGGTTGTGCATGGCGTTGATTTCAAGCTCGCAAGCGTTGCATGAGCCTGCATCCACGTGCCTTATGGCAAGCGCCCGCCCGAAGCGGCGCAAGACCGCTTCAGAAAGCCGCCCGCGAAGAACCCGCAAGCGTTCATCGGGAAAAGGGGCGGCTTCGCTCTTGATCCCTGTTTTAAGTATTTTCTTGACGATGTTTTCCATTGAGCAATTCCGGTTTAGAGGTCGTGACCGCTGTAGCTGAGGTTAAACGATTTATTGATCAAAGGAAAATCGGGAACGATATTGTCCAAGACGGCGTGCTCGAGTGCCGGCCAGTTTTGCCAGGAAGGATCATGCGCGTGGACGCGTGCAAGTGCCCCATGATTGCCCAGCGCGAGCGCAATCAATACTTCGCCTCGCCAGCCCTCCACCCATCCTACGCCTAGGGCAGGAGGGGGGTCTGGGGGTATTGGCTCCAGGACGCTGCCCGACGGGATTCTTTGCGCGATGATTCTCCACAGGCGAAGGGATTCCTGGATTTCGGCAAAGCGTACGGCCACTCGCGCGGCCACGTCGCCCTCGGCCGCCGTAGCGATTTTGAGGTCAAGTTGGTCATAGGGCGAGGAAGGAAAGTCTGCCCGCAAATCCATGGCTTTGCCACTCGCGCGGGCGGCAAGACCGACCACGCCAAGCCTAGCGGCAAGACTTGGGGAAAGACGCCCGGCTCCCCGGAAACGATCTTGCAGGCCGGCGTGATCGTCGTATATGGCCTTGAGCTCGTCTAGCTCCGCTTCAAATCTTTGGGCTTCATCGACGACGTGGACAAGACGATCCCCGGGGTCGCCAGCGACCCCGCCTGGAACAACTGCGTCCATGAGGTAGCGGTGGCCGCTCATGGCAAAATTTTCACGCAACAGGTCTTCTTTGAGGCGGGAAAACTGGGCAAGCCCAAACGCAAACCCGGCATCGTTCGCTATGGCGCCCAAATCGCCCAAGTGATTCATCGCGCGCTCTCGTTCGAGCCAAAGGGCCCGTAGCCAAAGGGCCCTTTGGGGCGGCGTTGTGCCCGTCGCCCTTTCGATTGCCATTGCGTAGGCCCATGCGTAAGCGACCGTGCTGTCTCCGCTGATTCGTCCAGCCAGGCGTGCGCCGTCCATCATCCCGAGCGATTCAAAGCGCTTTTCGATGCCTTTGTGCGTGTAACCCAGCCGCTCTTCCAGGCGCAGCACTTTTTCACCAACGACCGAGAAGCGAAAGTGTCCTGGCTCGATCGTTCCGGCATGGACTGGCCCTACCGGAATTTCCGATACGCCGTCGCCTTCGACCGTGACAAAGGGGTAATCATCGGCCTCTATGGGGAAAGAGCCGGAAAAGCGTTTTTGCAGGGGGAATGCCTCTTGCGGCCATGCTCCGTGACGGAGCCATTTTCTGGCGTCTGGGCTGTTGATCGCGGAAAGCCCGGACAAATCAAAGGCGGCGCGCTGCATCCGTGATGCGGCCGGAAAGATGTCATGAATGCTCGGGTATTCGGGCGCTTCGAGAGGAATGGCAATCCAGACCAGCCCAAGCGTTGGACCGAGGGCAAAGGCGAGGTGCAGGGCAAAGGGGCAAGGTGCATCGAGAGATTCGCGCTCATCACTCCCCCAGAGGGCGATAAGCCGCCCGCCCGCTGACTGGAGGATGCTGCAGGCAGGTCGCAGCTTCGATACCTCAAACACGCCGTAGGCCGCTTTAGGGGCTTTGCTGATCGTCTGGAGCATGGCCGTAAAACCTGCAAGATCCATGGGGCTACCCTTATCCTAGAAGTTTCGCCGCTTCGCGGTACCAATGCAGAAGATACGGCGGAATATAAAAACCTAAAAGGATCGCCAAGACGAGGTGAATCCACACCAGAGGCGCAGAAAAGGAAACGCTCGTCGCCTTCGCCTCTCCAAAGACCATCTCCTGAATTTTCCAGACAATGGCCGCAAAGCCGACTCCCAAGCCTACGAGCATGAAGGGCAACGTCCATACCGCTTGACGAACGCTTAATCCCAGCATCATAAACTCGCTTAGAAAAATGCCGGAAGGGGGGATACCGGCCAACAGAAGGCCTGCAAACATAAGGCCCCAGCCAGCCCCTGGAATTTGGCGTATGACGCCGCGGATGTCGCCCATTGTTTGGGTATGTGCTTTCTGGATGACTTCGCCTGCCGCGAAGAAGGCCGCGGACTTGGCCAGGGTATGGGTAGTCATGTGCAAGAGGCCGGCCATGCTGCCGACCCCGCCCAGGCCAAAGGCAAAGGTCATCAAGCCTACATGCTCGATGGAAGAATAAGCAAAGAGGCGCTTCAAGCTCTTCTGGCGAAGAAGGAAGAAGGCGGCGACGACCACGCTCAAAAGGCCGAAAGCCATCATGAGATTGCCGGCAAAGTTGGAATGAAGGGCGCCGTCGACCAGGATTTTTACGCGTAGAATTGCATACAAGGCGACGTTGAGCAAAAGCCCGGACAGAAGTGCGGACACCGGCGTTGGCCCTTCGGCATGCGCATCGGGCAGCCAGTTGTGGAGGGGAACAAGGCCTGCCTTGGCGCCGTAACCGACAAGCAGGAAAATGAAGGCAAGGGAAACGACGCTTGGCGGCAACGAATCCTTGATGCTTTCTAAGTGCGTCCAAAGAATTGCATGTTCGTCGGGGCCAGCGACTTGCGCGGCGGAGAAATAAAGCAGAATCGTGCCAAAAAGCGCTTGGGAAATTCCCACGCTGCAAAGGATGAAATAGTTCCATGCCGCCCCGAATCCTGCTTTGGTGCGATAAAGCGAGACCAGAAGAACGGTTGAAAGTGTCGCCGCCTCCATGGATACCCACAAAATGCCCAGGTTGTTGGACGAAAGGGCGAGGACCATGGTCAGGACAAAGATCTGGAACATAGAGTGGTAGAGGTGCAGGCTGCCAGGGGTAAGCCGGCCCTCTTCTTTCTCGCGGCGCATGTAGGTTCCGCTAAAAAGCGAGGTGGTAAAGGCGACAAGGGAGGTCAGGGCAATCAAGAAAATGTTCAGAGAGTCAATGAAAAACTGTTCCCCAAAGGCGCTAAAGGGGCCATGCTTGACGAAGCGAAGCACGAGAAAGGCCGTGGCGGCAAGCAGCAAGAAGGAAAAGAGGCTATTGAGGGCGGATGCCCATGCTTTTTGGCCCAGCATGGCGAGAGTGATCCCCCCTAAGAGGGGGACCCCAAGGATGAAACCAATCTCCACTTAGTCCGCCTTCATTTTCTCGAGGTGGCTCAAATCGAGGTGGTCTGGCGATTCGGCCAGCTGAAAAAGGAAAATCCCCAGGATAAAGACGCCAACGAGCACATCGAGCGCGATGCCGATTTCAACCACCATCGGCATGCCATACGTCACGCTTGTCGCCGCAAAAAAAAGACCGTTTTCCATCGCCAAAAAGGCCATGACTTGGGATATGGCTCTTTTGCGGGTGACCATCATCAAGAAAGCAAGGAGCACGCTCGCCGTGGCAATCGCGAAGGTGCCGTGCGTGACCGTTCCCGCCAGCCTTGAAACAGGGTTGGCGAGATTGAAGGAGAACGCCACGAGGACGATCCCCAAAAGCATTGTTGTCGGAATGTTCAGGAGCGTTTCCGTGCTCCATTGCACGCCAAGCCTTCGTACCAGGCGGCGAAGAATGACGGGAAGAACGATAGCTTTCAGAAGAAACGTCATGGCGGCCGAAAGATAAAGATGGTTTTTCCCGGTCATGAATGCAACGGAAAAGGTGCTGATTGACAAGACCAAGCCTTGCAGCGCGAAAAGGTTTATCAAGGGGAACTCTCGTCTTTGCGCAAGCATGGCAAAGGCAATCAGAAGAAGGAGTGCCGCAAGGAAGTTGACGAATTCCAGCATTTAGGAGCCCAAAAGGACGTGGGTGAACATACTCAAGACCGCCAGCAAGAAGGCCATGCCCATGAATTCTGGCACACGGAAAAGCCGCATCTTCGCGCATAACGTCTCAAATACCGCCAGAAAGACGCCCGCCAGGAAGAATTTGAGAACAAGCGCCAAAAAGGCTATAGGGAGCCCTTTCCAGGTAAGGGCAATGCCATAAGGGAAGAAAAGGGCAATGCCAAGGGCCGTATAGGTAAAAAGCTTGATGCTTGAGGCCCACTCGATGAGCGCCAAGTGTCTTGCCGAATATTCAAGCACCATGGCTTCATGGATCATGGTGAGCTCAAGGTGCGTTCTGGGGTTATCCACCGGAAGCCTGGCGTTTTCAGCCAAAAAGACCATGAGAAAGGCTGCGGCGGCGAACGCAAGGCTCGGATGAAAAACAAAGGGCGGATGAGCCAGGGTTTTGACAATCGTAGAAAGCGAGGTGGACTGGCTAATTAAGGATGCGGCAAAAAAAACCATTAAGAGTGCCGGTTCCGCCAAAAAGCCCACGAACATTTCGCGCCTTGCGCCAAGCCCGCCGAAGGCTGTACCGACATCCATGGCCGCCAGCGCGAGAAAGACGCGCGCCACGGCAAACACGCCGGTCAGGGCGATCACATCCGCCGCGGGAGCATAGGGCAAATCCGGGACGAATATCGGGACCATGGCCGCCGCAAGCCACATAGAGCCAAAGATGACGTAGGGCGCGGTGCGAAAAACGGGAGAGGCGTTTTCAGCAAGCACTGCATCCTTGGAAAAGAGTTTGCGCAATTGGCGGTAAGGCTGGAAGACGCCCGCACCCTTGGCGTTCAACAGCCATGCCCGGCATTGATTGATCCAACCCAGCCAAAGAGGCGCGAAGGCAATAACCAAAAGCGATTGGAAGAGCTGAAAGAGGATGCCCATAAGCTTGCTCATCGTGCTAAAAAGAGCAAAAGGAGGAGTGTGGCGAACATATAAAGCAGGTAGCCATAGATTCGACCGTGCTGCATAATGGCGATTCTGGCTGCAACCCACTCGGTAACGCGGACGATCGGGCGATAAAGAAGCGTCCAGAGACGGTCTTCCACCTGGATGTGGTAGCGAGGTTTTTCGGAAAATGGGTCGGGCATCTGCCGCTCGATAGAAAAAACAGGCTCAAGAATCCGACGTATCGGTTGCCCGAAGCCTTCTGCCGTATCTTCCATGCGAGGTGTGAGCACGCCGAACCCGCAATCCCACGCGGGCGCGCGGTGCACCCTGCCGTGGTAGAAAAACCGGACGGCGACAAACGTCAAAATCACCACGGCCAAGACGACCAGCAAGAAAAACAAAGGGCTGTAGCTTGCGCGCTCGGAGGCGATAGGGGTGAGAAAAAAGAAGCTCTTGCCGGCGGTTTGGCCGATGCCTACGCCAACCAGGAGCTTCGTGGCCTTATCGAGCATCAAGACTGCCGACACGGGCAAGATTCCTAGAAGAATGCACCCCGCAGCAAGCCACCCCATGCCGAGCCTCTCCCAAAAATCGGCGTCGTGAGCCGTCTTAAGTTTTTCCTCGCGCGGCTGTCCTAGAAAAACAACCCCGTAGAACTTGACCATTACGTAAGCGGCAAGCGCGCTTGCCAGCACAAGACCGCCCGCCGCCACGGGAATCAGCATGTTGAGGAAGGAATTGGGCAGGGAGGGCGTCAGCAAAAAGGTCTGTAAAAGAAGCCACTCGGAGGCAAAGCCATTCAAAGGCGGCAAACCGGCAAGTGCGAGGACTCCGACAAGCGTAAGCAGGGCCACTTTGGGCATGGGGTGGATGAGCCCGCCCAGTTTGCCCAGGTTCCGCTCGCTTGTGGCGTGCAATACCGAACCGGTTGCAAGAAAAAGGAGGGATTTGAACAACGAGTGGTTGATGGCGTGGTACAAGGTGGCAGTAAGGGCCAGGGCCGCGATGGGTGCCATGCCAAACGAAAAAAAGATCAGCCCGAGCCCCATGCCGACCAGTAGAATGCCGATGTTCTCGATGGACGAATACGCGAGCAGGCGTTTCATGTCGGTCTCTACCGCGCCAAAAAGGACGCCGAAGAGGGCTGCCAACAAGCCAAGCCCAAGGACGATGGCCCCCCACCACCATAATTGCAGGGGCAGAAGATCGAAGCCAACGCGCATCATGCCGTAAACGGCCGTCTTGAGCATAACGCCGCTCATGAGAGCCGATACCGGGGAAGGTGCCGCTGGATGTGCTTCCGGAAGCCAGACATGAAAGGGCAATACCCCCGCCTTGGCGCCAAAGCCCAACAGCGAAAGAAGGAAGGCCACGCTTGCTGCACCCGCGCTATGATCCATTTGGCGCATCGCGGCAAAGCTCCAATCCCCTTTCCCCAAGATGGCGAACGAGAGCAAAATGGCAAATGCTCCGAGGTGGGCGATGAGGAGGTACAAAAATCCGGCCTTACGAATGACCGTAATGCGATGGTCGGTAACGACCAGAAAATACGAAGAAAGCGCCATGATCTCCCAGGACATCATGAAGGCGTAGGCATCGTCGGCCAACAAAACCAGTGCCATGGCGGAAAGGAAAAGGTGATACCAAAAGCCGAGCAGGGAAGGATTCGCGCCTTGGGTCCGGCGAAAATACCCCAGACAATACAAAGAAATGCCAAAAGATGAAGCGCCAAGCAAGGCTAGAAAGACCGAGGCTAAGGCATCCAGGCGCAAGTGCAGTAAAAATCCGGATAAGTAGAAGGCGAGCGGTATTTCAGGCTGGGATTTGGAAAGGGCCCATACGCTTCCGGCAAAAATGCACAAAGAGCCGACGGCGCTTAAAGGAAAGACAAAATAAAACCGTTCCCTAAGCAGAAGGGCAAAAAGGCTAAGGAGCAACCAAAGGGCGACAGCCCCAAGAATCACAAGTACCATCAACGGGTCCAGCTATTGGGAGCCAAAAACGCGTCGGCGCAGACCGATCGGTTTGGGCAAGCAAGGGGCGGGTTGTTCGGCGGCGCGCCTTAGGACGCTCTGCCTGCAGGTTCTTTCCACCATGACCTTTCTGGCACGTGAAACAATGGGGAATGAGAAGCGATACGCCAGCGCCATCCAAGGCTTTCGGCGCGATCGAACCGGGCATTATGTATACCACGCGGCATTTCCCTTTGTCAAGGGCGGTAAGAATGGCAGGATGGATGTTAG
>WOZJ01000051.1 GCA_011620345.1 Nitrospirota bacterium | reverse complement strand
CGGAGGTGCTCGAAAAGCGCGAGTCCAAATCCAGGCCGCACATGGGAATCATCCGTGTTAAAACGACCGGCTACAAGCATGACGGGACGGTCGTTATCCGGTTCCAGCGGGCCGTCATGGTCTACAAAAAGGCCTACGCCCCCGCGCTTGCCCCTCCAAAGCCCAAAGGCTAGGACGTTGCCGCGCCATGCCAGCCCTTGGGCTTTTTTGGTTTGCGCCCTTTAACCCTGTTAGCTGACCAGCTAGCGGGCTCCGAGAAATTCGATTTTCTTTAGCATTTCTTTGGAATAATACCTTCCCACAAGCTTGTCCCATACCGGGCGGGTTTTTTTCCTAAAGAGGGCTTCTTCTTGGGGGTTGAGCGTAACCATCTGCATTCCGTACTCTTGGAAGGCCTCGTAGCACTTCCTTTCGGATTCCCTAGCCTCTTTGACGAACAAGGGCTCGTAGCGTTTGCCGATCTCCAAAACGGCCCGTTGATCTTCCGAAGAAATGCTTGCGAAGGCCTTTTGGGTCAAGACGATCGCGGCAGGCATGTAGTGCCAGTTGTGCAGGTTGATGTATTTAAGGAACGTGTATTCTTGCGTGCCAAGGACCCACTGAGCGGGCGCAGGAGCGGTGTTGACGATCCCGGAGCGCAGTGCGGCCACGGACTCTGCCGCCCCGATGGCGAACGGGCTTGTTCCCAGGGCCTTGAGCATCTCTTCCTCGATTGGGCCGGACCATGCGTACGTGCGGACCTTCTTCATGTCTTCAAGCTTTCGGATGGGAAAGTCCTTCGAGTAGAGCGCATCGTATCCCTGCTCGATAAAACAAAGGAGCTTGAAGCCGTTCTTTTGGGCGGCCGCATCAAGGTCGGGACGGATCAGCTCACGTGCCCTGTCCGCCTTTTCGTAGGAATCGACCAGGTACGGCAGCTGCATGACGCCCGTCTCGGGGCAGGCCAGGAAGGTTCCTTCAGCCGAGAACCCTCCCCCTTGGAGCTGGCCCAGCCTGAGCTTGCGGACCGTGTCCTTATCGTTGCCCATCACGCCGCCAAGGTACAGAATTACCCGCACGCGCCCCGATGTGGCGCTTTCGATGTCGCGCTTGATCTTGGAGGCGAGCTCCGCCCAGGCCGTCCCATCGGGGGCGAGCGTGGCGATCTTGATCACGGCCGGCTCGGCCGCCATAGAGGTTTGGAAGAGCAAGACCGTGAACAGCGCTGCGATCGAACATTGCATAAAGGCCTTTGGCCAGCCCATGAAACCCTCCTGCCTGTTGGTGTCAACCGATGACCGATGAGACGATGTTCCGGATCGCCTCTTCCGGGATGGGAAAGAGCACCCCGGAGGGGTCTTTCATGACTGCCATGACGGCAGCGTCCAGCTCGGAGCTCGGGATATGAAACTCTTTGAACGTGTCCGGCAGGCCGGATCGGGACCTTAAGCCCTTGATTGCCTCGATCGAGGCCTCAAGGAGCTTTCGGCCATCGCCTTCAAGCGGAACCTCGAGTACCTTGGCCAGGTCTCTGGCCCGCCTCTCGTAGAACTCCGGCATGGCTTCCATGACTCGCGTAAGAAGGACCGCGTTGGCAAGCCCGTGAGGAATCCGGTACTGCGCGCCCAGCGCATGCGCAAGGTTGTGCACCGGAATGGCCGACAACGCGTAGGTAAAGGCCGTAATCCCCATGGCCGATGCGGCCAAAAGCTCGCTCCTGGCCTCGACATCCTTCGGGTTTTCTAGGGCCTTGGGAAGGTTGCGGAAGATAAGCTCGGTCGCCCTCAGCGCGAACCCGTCTGTAAAGGCGAACGCCGTAGGAGAAAAGAGTGCCTCTACGGCATGCGTGAGCGCATCGAACGCGGTCGAGGCCGTAAGCGACTTTGGAAGGCCTAGCGTTACGTCTGGGTCTAAAACCGCGATGTCTGCGTTGACGAACGGGTGCAGGAGGTTTGCCTTGACCCGCTGCTTTTCGTTGTATACGACGCAGATCGGCGAGACTTCCGCTCCTGTCCCGGCAGTCGTGGGAATGGCCAGGTGCGGGATGGGGATGAGCTGCGCTTTTGGCCAGGGAACGAACGCGAAGTTTCCCGGGATGACATCCAAAATGTCCTCCACCCCTTTGTACAGCCCGTACTTTACGCCTTTGGTGAAATCGAGCACGCTGCCCCCGCCGATCGCTACGAGCGCATCCGCGCCCTTTTCACGGACAAAGCGGATCCCTTCGTTAATCTTGGAGCTTTCGGCATCCTGAGGGATGTCCGTAAACACGCCCACGAGCGTGGTCGTTACCCCCTTGGAGGGGAGATCAAAGAGCCTTGCTAGTTTGTCCACAAGGCCGGTCTTTTGAATCCCAGAATCCGAGAACAGGACGGCCTTTTTGGCGCCCAAGCCGGCCAAGAGGTCTGGGACCATCGCAAGCGCCCCCTGGCCCTGATAAACGGCCGTTTTTAAGAAAAACTGGGATAGCGTCGTCGGCATCGTTGCATCTCCTCGTAGAAATTAAGCTTTGGTCTATCGAAGCGTCAACACGCGGTCGTAAAGGGCCCGCTTTTCGCGCTCGGGCACCATGGACGTATGTATTCTCTTGACTTCGCTGTACTCCTCCAGGCCGAAGTGCCCCAACTCCCTGCCGATGCCTGACTGCTTGTAGCCGCCGAACGGACCGTCGTTCCGTAAAATATGCCAGTCGTTGACCCATACCGTGCCCGCCTTGATCTTCCTTGCGACGTAGAGCGCTTTTTCGGGGTCTTGGGTCCATACCCCACCCGCAAGCCCGTAAATCGTGTCGTTGGCGATTCTTAAGGCATCATTCAAGTCTTCGTACGTGATCACGACAAGCACGGGCCCGAAGATTTCTTCCTGGGCAATTCGCATGTCGTTTTTAACGTCCGTGAATATCGTGGGTTCCATGTAGTAGCCGCCCTCGTAGCCCTCGGGATGGAGCTGGTTCCCGCCGATGACGAGCCTTGCGCCTTCTTGCTTGCCCGCATCGACGTAGCTTAGGATCGTCTCGAGCTGGGATTTGGATACGATCGGGCCCATGTCGGACGTTGGATCCAACGGGCTTCCAACCTTCAAATTCTTGGCGATGGCGCACATTCTCTCGAGGATCTCGTTATGAAGGCCCTTTGGAACCAAGAGCCTCGTTCCGGATTCGCAGACCTGACCGTTGTGCATTAAGAAGGCAAACAGCGACCCTGGCACGGCAACGTCCAGGTTGGCATCGTCCAGAATAATGTTGGGCGACTTGCCGCCAAGCTCGAGCGTGACCTTTTTGATCGTGCCCGCGGCAAGCTGCATGATCCGTCTGCCCACGACGGTCGAGCCCGTGAAGGCAATTTTGTCTACTTCTGGGTGTGTGACGAGCGATTCGCCGGTGACGCCGCCAGGCCCCGGAACGACGTTGATTACGCCCGGCGGTACGCCCGCTTCGGTGCAAACCTCGGCCAAAAGGAGCGTGGACAGAGGCGTGTAGCTCGCCGGTTTGATAACCATCGTGTTTCCCATGGCCAGGGCGGGGGCCACCTTCCAGCTTGCGAGAATCAAGGGGAAGTTCCAGGGCGTGATCATCCCGCAGACGCCTATGGGCTCGCGGATGACAAAATCGTGCGATGGGCCTGGAATGGGGATGGCATCGAGCACCTCTTTGTGCGGAAACTCTTCGAGCATCTCGGCCATCCGAAGGAATAAATCCATTACCAAAACGACGTCTACGTTCAGGAAACGCCTAATCGTCGTGCCTGAGCTCTGAACCTCGGCCAAGGCAAACTGCTCGGCTCGCTCGAGGAATTTGGCCGCAATCGCCCGCATGATTGCCGCCCGCTCCTTGGGGCTCTTTTCGCTCCACACCCCGGATTCAAAGGCCTCGCGGGCTATGCGTACGGCCCTGTCGATGTCGTCTGGACTGCCTTTGGCGACCGTGGTGAACGGCTCGCCCGTAGAGGGGTCGGTCAGTTGAAATACCTCTCCGGAGGCCGATGAAATAGTCTCGCCGTTGATGAACATTCCGTAATCTGGATCGCTGGCCATCTCTAACCTCCCTTTTTTACGTGGTACGCATGTTGGTTTTGAGCTCCTTGTAGCGCTTTTTTATAAAGGCGTAGGCGTGCAAGGGAACTTTTATGCCCTCTGGCCTGTGGGTCTCGACAGCGGCCAGCCCTTTGGAAAACCAGGCGCCTTCGTGGTATAGCCGGATAAACCCAAGCTGGGGCAAGCGAGCCCCGAGTACAGGGACGAGAATCTTGAGGAGAGTTTCCGGGGGACTCTCGGCCATGCAAGAAGGATCGTGGCCATCATTCCGGCTGCAAGGGGGCTAAAGAAGGCGCTTTCTGGCAATGGGGAGGGCTTTAGGCCAAAAATACCCTCACCAATATGGTTAACCAAGGATATGGTGGTCTTAGTCGCCAGGGCAAACGTAAAACCACCAAGGGCATACAAGAAAAACAGTATGCTGCATAAAACCAAGGTTATTTTGATTCTCAATTATTTTACCCCATAAACTTTTTATCGAAAGAGAATAAATAATTAAAGATTAAAGATTAAAGAGGAGATTCTTCTGTTTGGTGACCCTTTAGCATGAGTGCTTCATGACCAACCACGTTTTTGATAATAACCTACTTCTATGCTATAAACAAGCTCTAAAAGTAAGGAGTACGACGGAAGCCTTTTTTGAAGCCTACCTATTGAATGCGGTACCGGCCGAGCTCTGACCTGAGCTCGATATAGAACGAACGAAACGAAGTTTTTCACCCATCTAAAGCAAGGAGACGCTTTCCTTGCTTTAGTTTTTAAGGGCCTTCATGGTAGGGCTAGGGCTGTTCCTTGGGCCTGTTCGTGTTCAACCCCGGAGGTTCTCGTTATAGGCTTGGGGGACGGGCGGAGCCTCTGTGGCCTACCGGCTTGCTTGCCGAGGGATGGACGTCGCGGTCCTCTAAATGGGGCCAAGTCTCACCCAAGAAGATTTCAGCTCCAGGCCATACGAGATGTTCCGCAAGCTCTACGTTCAAGGGGGGATGATGGCGTAATGGTCTCGGACACATCTTCGATGCGTGTGGTTCGGATGGGCAATAAAAGGTTCCTTCTTTGGTATAATCTCAATCGCACGGATACGGAGAGTTTTAAGGATGGGATGATAAGTGTCATGGCGTTCGGGTTCAGACTAGCACACGACCTCGCCAGAGAATCTGGGCTTACAACAAAGGGGTCTGGAGTCTAAAATCAAGGAGGGAAAGATGCGGAGTCGGCGCTTTTTATTACCTGTTCTGCTGGGCTTACTCGTTTCGATCTTTCCTTTCGGCTGTGCCACCATGGAGCGCCAGGGGGTCAAGGCCTCCGGCCCTATTCTTGTCGATACGGTCGATAAACTCATGCAGACAAGCAGCGCCAAACTGACCGAGGAGGGGCTTCCTGGCCTGCTCATGTTGGTAGACGCGCTGGCCCAGTTTGCCCCAAAAGACACCCGCTTGCTTACGCTCTGTGCCCAGGCTTACACCTCTTACGCCCTGTTTGTCGAAGATCAGAACCCCGCCTATGCAGAGGAGTTTTACAGGATCGGCCGTGACCGCGGGCTTCAGGCGCTCGAGAACTCTAAGCCGTTCAAGAAGGCAAAGGGGCCAAACCGTATCCTGGAGGCCGCCCCTCAAGTTGGGCCCGAGTACCTAGGGGCGCTCACCTGGACTGGGGTTGCCTGGGGACAGCTTCTCAATTTAAAAAAGGCCGATGCCGTAGCCTTGATGGACATGCCCTACGTGATAGCCCTCATTCAAAGGTCCCAACAAATTGACGGCAAGTATTTCTACGGCCTGAGTCATTTGTTCTATGCCGCGTTATACGCTTCCTTGCCGGAGCTCTTAGGCGGAGGCCCTAAAAAGGCTATTCAGGAGTTTCGTGCTGCCCGGGATGTGACAAATGGCAAATTTCTTCTGGTAGACGTGTTCTACGCAAGGTACTATCTGACTTTATTCAAGAAAGAAGATGCCTTCGATAGGGTGCTCCAGCGCGTTCTCAGGGCCGACCCAGACATCCTTCCCGAAGCGCGGCTCGTGAACGACCTGGCAAAGCAAAAGGCCGACTGGATGCTTGCGCATAAAAAAGACTACTTCTAAAGAAGGGGAAAGGGATATGGGTATGAATGCATTGCGCCCCAAGAGAACCGCCCGGCTCGTGGCTTTCCTTTTGTTTTCCGGGTTCATGCTCGGAACTGGAGCCAAGGCGCTTGCCAAAACGACGCTTCGGTTTGCCTCGCTCGCGCCGGCGGGCTCGAGCTGGATGAACGTGGCCGAAGAGCTAAGGAAAGAGATTGCCCAAAAGACCGACGGTCAGGTGGAGCTCGTCCTCTACGCGGGCGGTATTATGGGAGACGATGCCGATATGGTCCGTAAGATGCGCCTCAAGCAGCTCCAGTGTGCCGGGCTTACAGGGATGGGGCTAGGCAAAATTCTGCCCGCTGAGCGCATCCTAGAGCTTCCGCTCATGTTCCAGGACGAAGCCGAGGTAGACAAGGCGCTAGGCACGCTAACCCCCTCTTTTTTCGCCCCGGAATTTGAAAAGCAAGGCTTCAAGCTGATGGGGTGGGCGGAGAACGGGTTCGTGTACCTGTTCTCTAAAAAGCCCGTCAGGAGGTTCGAGGACCTAAAAGGCGTGCGGGTCTGGGTCTGGGCGGGCGATGATTATGCCATGGAGGTGTTCAAGTCGATAGGAGTCGTCACGCCCGTGCCGATTGCCGTACCCGAGGTGCTCACGGCGCTCCAGACGAGGCTTATCGATGCCTTTTACAACACCCCGCTTGCCGCCGTGGCGCTTCAGTGGCAGCCGCACGTCGGCTCGATGGTGGATTACCCAATTGTATACGGCTCGGCCGCTCTCGTGATGGAAAAGGGTGCATTCGATGCGATTCCAGAAGCCTACCAAGGGCCGGTTGCGAAGGCGTTCCAAACCTACGCAAGGAAGATCGCGCTCGTGGCCAGGCAGGACAACGCAAAGCTCCTCGAGGCTTTTCCTGGCAGGGGGATCGAACGCGTCCCGCTTTCTGACGATGTCAAGACCGAGCTCAAGCGCCGCTTCGATGCCCTCTATGTCCGGATGGCAGGCAGGCAGTACCCAAAAAGCTTGCTCGTCGAGCTGTTGAAAATGTTAGGAAAACCCCTACCTCAAGGCCTTTCCCGGTAATGCCGAACAAGGTGCCCCCACCGCTAGCCCCTAGGTTTTCGGCGATATTGGCCAGGTTCGAAGAGGCGCTCGTTGTGCTGTTTTTTGTCTGGGTGTTGGGGCTGGGGGCTGCACAAGTTATCCTTCGCAACCTCTTCGGCACGGGGCTTGGGTTCGCCGACGAGGCTATCCGGCATGGGGTTTTATGGGTTGGGTTTTTAGGGGCAAGCCTGGCTACATACACAAGGCGACACATTACGGTAGATGTCTTCTCGAGCGCCGTGCCCGGGCACTTTTGGCGCGCTTTCAGGAGGCTAATGGACCTTCTTTCCTTCCTGATCAGCCTTGCGCTTCTTTGGGCCGCCTTCCGGTTTCTTCGGATGGAATGGGTTTCGGGCGAGTTTTCGTTCTCGCTTGCTCTTCCTTACTGGGTGCTGACGTTCGCGATCTTCATGTTCTTTTTTACGAGCACACTTCGGTACCTGTTAAGCGTTTTTATCCCCGTAACCGAAGCTAGAGATGCCATGCCCCATGCTCACCCCTCTTGTTAGTCTCATCTTAGGCGCCGGTCTTTTTGGCCTGCCCCTTTACCTGATTCTCGGTGGTGTCGCCTACCTATGCCTGACTTTGGTTTCAGGGCTCGACGGGGCCATCCTGATCCAAGAGGTCTACAGGCTCGCCCAGGCGCCAGTCTTGGCCACGCTGCCCTTATTCATCTTTGCGGGCTCTCTGCTTGCCGAATCCGGCATGCCAAGGCGACTGGTAGAGGTTTCGAACGCACTGTTTGGGTTTTTGCCTGGAGGGCTTGCAATCGTTACGCTCGTTTCCTGCGCCATTTTTACGGCGTTCACGGGCGCATCCGGGGCGACCATCCTGGCCGTGGGCGGGCTTTTGTACCCAGCACTCATAAAGGAGGGCTACTCCGAAAGGTTCGCCCTAGGGCTCGTTACCACATCCGGCAGCCTAGGGCTTTTGTTCGCCCCTAGCCTGCCGATCATCGTCTACGGGTTGATCTCCCAAACGGACGTGACAGAGCTGTTCAAGGCCGGCGTCATCCCAGGCATCCTTTTAGTCGTCATCCTGGCGCTCTACAGCATGTTCGTGGCCATCAAGCAAGGAATCCCGACGCAAAAGCCGAATGTGTCCGTGATCCGCCAAGCCCTGATCGAAGCCCGCTACGAGCTCCCTTTGCCGTTTCTCGTGCTTGGCGGGATATACGGGGGATTTGTCACGGTGCTCGAGGCCGCCGTCATCACGGCCGCCTACGCCATCGTGGCCGAGGTATTCCTCTATAGGGAGGTTCCCGTAAGGAGGCTTTGGGGGGTCATTGTGGACGCCATGGTCATCACGGGCGCGCTTTTTGTGATCCTTGGGCTGGCCCTTGGGCTTACGAACTTCTTCGTGTACGAGATGTACCCACAAAGGCTACTTGCCTTCAGCCAAGGTTACCTTGCTTCTCAGACGTCGTTCCTTTTTGCGCTTGTACTCTTCTTGCTTATCGTGGGGTGCCTTTTGGACATCTTCTCGGCCATAGTCGTCGTCGTGCCTTTGATCGTCCCGATCGCCCAGGCCTTCCATGTCCACCCCGTCCATTTGGGCATCGTGTTTTTAACCTGCATGGAGGTAGGCTACCTGACCCCGCCCATCGGCATTAACCTGTTTTTGTCGAGCTACAAGTTCCAGCAGCCGATCGCCACCGTTTACGTGCTTTCCATTCCCTTCCAGGTATTGCTACTTTTGGCGTTGTCGCTGATCGTCGTCGTGCCCTCTTTGAGTCTGCTTTTGTTGTAAGGCTTCTTACCCTCTTAGATGAACCGATTTGGCGTTGCATCTCGGTTATAACGACGAAGCCCATGGCGCTCATCGCCACGCCATTGCAAACACGAATC
>WOZJ01000002.1 GCA_011620345.1 Nitrospirota bacterium | reverse complement strand
GGAGGGGTAAATTCGATGGTGATTTCTTGCAGGACAACAGACCCGCTATCTAGAGGGTGCGAAGATGGGATCGTCTATCGGAGGAAAGTAAGGCACTTTTGGGACTTGACACCAGCAAGTTGGGGCCTTACGGCGCAAACGGGACGATAACTACCTTCCGGCCAGAAGGTTTTGCTGAACTGTCGAGATACAGGCATGGCAGAAGGTGTTCGCCTTCAGGTCGATGTCCTCGATTGCGTTGGCGTAGTGCATCACGCAAGCGTAGTCCGGGCAATGGATCAGCCCAAGCGTATGCCCGAGCTCGTGAATCGCCTCCTTTTCGAGCCTCTCCAAAAACAGCACCTCGTCTTCCTCGAAGCCATAGAAGCTCTGATGGAGCCTACTTGTAGAAACAACGGCGCAGTACCTTCCAAGTTGCGCTTCACCGAACACAAACGTCAGGATGGGAATATGCAGGTCCACATCCGTGACGCCAAGCATTTTGTAATCCCTTCTTGCAAAATCAAGCAGCCTCACGATAAGTTTCGTGGAGTGGTACTGTCTTCTTTTAGGGTCAAACGCGGGCTCGATGTCGATTGCGAGCTTCCTTACGCTGCAGGGCACCCTAAACGTGTCGGGCAAAACGAGCGAGAGGAAATCTACCGCCCGCATGTCCACCCTTCCCAAGGGGACGAGCTCTATCCCACGCACGGCCTAAATGACCTCCTCAAGGCCAAACTCTTCCTCGCGCTCAGGCTGCTTAAACGGCAGGAGCATGACGAACGTCGTTCCCTCTCCTTTCTTGGAGCTGACGGCAATCCGGCCGTGGTGGAGTGTCACGATGGACTGGACGACGGAAAGCCCAAGGCCTGTCCCTCCACCCCCCGGCCTCTGACCCTTGGTCGTGAAGAAAGGCTCAAAGATGTGCGGCAGGACGTCCTCATCGATACCGGCCCCGTTGTCCCGAACAAGAACCTCTACCCCATCTCCTGCCTCCGAGCGCCCCGTCCGAACCTCGATCCTCCCCGAACCCTTCGGGATTGCCTCGCACGCGTTGATCAGGAGCGCAAGGAGCACCTGCTGGATCTTCTGTTCGTCGATCGGAATGTCGGGAAGACTCTTGTCAAGCCCCACGATCATTTCAGCCCCGAGCAGGTCGATTTGGTGCTGGATCAGGCGTATTGCTTTCTCTACGGCCGCGTTCAAGGACTTTAGCTCTATCTTTGGGGCGCTTGGCCTGGAAAACTGAAGGAGGTTCTTTACAATCTCACCACAGCGGGCAACTTCGGCCTCGATCGTCGCCAAGATCTTGGCAGTATCCTCCTCTGGGCCATTCTTGAGCACCCCCTCCTTTTCGAGCCGCCTCTGAAGCAGCTTGGCGTAGGTCCGAACCCCAAAGAGCGGGTTGTTGATTTCGTGGGCCACGATAGCCGCAAGCTTGCCGACGGAGGCCATCTTGGCGGAGCGGATCATCTCCTCATGGGCCTTTTTAAGCTGGGCCGTTCGCTCTTCCACCCGTTTTTCGAGCTCCTCGTTCCAGGCAAGGATCTTGTCCCTCGCCTCCATGAGTGACCGGGCCATCTCGTTAAACGAACGGCAAAGGTCCCCGATTTCGTCTTCCGAAGTGACTTTGAGCACGAAGGACAGATTCCCTGCGCGTAGCTGTTCTGTTCCTTCAAGAAGCACCCTTAGGGGGTTGCGGACAAACCGAACCAGCAAAAGCACGCTCACGAGCGTGACTGCCAACAAAAGCACGAGGAGCTGGATCAGAAGCTGCGCTTGGAGGGTCTTCACGCTCTCATCGACGGACGTGAGCGAAAGGATGACATCGAGCACTCCAAGAATAGGCTTGGCTTTCGGGCTTGCATGGCAGCCTTGGTTCGCACACTCGGGCTCGTTTTCGATCGGCAGGATCAACCCTAGCACATGGCCCTTTTTGGCGAGGTGGTATTCTCTAAACCTATCTGTCCGAGGAAGGCGTTCGAGCGTCCTTGCTTGGCCATGGCATCCGATACAGGCATCCGCTCGAAGGTCCACGAACGAGCCCGTTTCGTACTCTAGAGATGAAAAAACGATCTGGCCTTCTTTATTGTAGATCCGGACCTTTTTGATGCCCGGCTCCTTGGCCACAGTATTGATGATATGGTAGATCGTCTCACGCTCGTTCTTGAGCATGGCGTACCGAAGGCTCCTTTTGAGCACATCGGCCGTCTGTTCGGCGTTCAAAAGGACCGTCGCCAGCAGGCGGCTTCGGCAGGTAGAAACGGATGTGTAGGCAATAACGCCGACCAAAAAGACCAGTGAGCCGACCAAAAAGACCAGCAACTTGAGCGTCAAGCTTTTTTTGAAGGCTCCAAGCGAAGATTGCCTCAGACCTGCCATCGGTACCTACCCGGGTTGGAGAGTTTTCAAGCCTTACGGGTAAGGTTATACTTTTTGATTTTGTTGTAGAGCGTCACGCGGTCGATATCCAAGAGCCTAGCCGACTGCGCGATGTTCCACCCAGTTTCTTCGAGCACATTTTGAATGTATTCTTTTTCCATGTCCGAGAGCGTTCCCAGCGGCCGGGCATGCTTTTCGTCGTCCTTCTGGGCTTCGAAGCGGAACGCGAAGTTTTCCGAATGCAAGACTTCGGATTTCGCTACCACCATGGCCCTTTCGATGGCGTTCTCGAGCTCCCTTACGTTGCCCGGCCAGTCGTAGGTAAGAAGCATGCTCATGGCCGACGGGTCGATTCCCCGAATCGGCTTGTTCATGCTCATTGCGTACTTCTTGATAAAATGCTCGATCAAAACCGGGATGTCCTCGGGCCTGTCCTTGAGCGGTGGGATGAAGATGGTAAAGACGTTCAGGCGGTAGTACAAATCCGAGCGAAAGGTTCCGTTGGCCACCATCTGCTCTAGGTCTTTGTTTGTGGCCGCGATCGTTCGGAAGTCGGAGTAAATCTCCTTGTTGCCGCCAACACGGAAAAATTTCTTCTCTTCGATCACCCTAAGGAGGTCGGTCTGCGTCTTGAGGCTGATGTCCCCGATTTCGTCCAAGAAGATCGTCCCCCCGTCTGCCATCTCGAACTTGCCCTTTCGTTGGTAGTGCGCCCCCGTGAACGCCCCCTTTTCGTGGCCGAACAGCTCGCTTTCGAGCACACCCTCGGCCAGTGCACCGCAATTGACAGTAACGATCGGCATGTAGCGACGGCTGGAGTTGGCATGGATGGCCCTGGCGATAAGCTCCTTGCCGGTCCCCGACTCGCCCCGGATCAGTACGGTGGCATCTGTTTTGGCCACGGTATGCACGAGCTCCATAACTTGCTGCATGGCCTTGCTCTTGCCGACGATCTCGGGGGTCATGGAGGATTCTTCGAGGCGCGTTTTGAGCTTTTGCGACTCGAGCATAAGACGCTTTCGCTCGGCCGCGTTCCGGACAAGATGGGCAAGTTCGTCCGGGTCGAAGGGCTTGGTGATGTAATCGTAAGCCCCCTGCTTGAGCGCCTCCACGGCCGACTCGACGCTTGCATAGGCCGTCATGATGATGATCGTAGCATCGGGCTGGACCTTCTTGATGCGCCGCTGGAGCTCAAGCCCGTCGATCCCGGGCATCCGGATGTCGACCAGGTAGATGTCATACTGCCGCTCGGCCATTTTGGTGAGGCATGTCTTGGCGTCCCGGGCAACCTCGACTTCATAGCCTTCCTCCTTGAACCAGCTCAGGAGCGAATCACCCACCGAAGGCTCATCGTCCACGATCAGGAGGCTGACTACTTCCTGCATGGCTTAATCTCCCGATAAACAGGAATTATTAAAACAACTTTTTCTTCGAAATAGTATACGATCTTTTGTCCAAGAACTCAACCAAGCCCTCGAGCAAGAAGATTGTCTCATCCAACAAGAAACAACCTGACCGCCTCCTTAAGCGTCCGCGGGTCGAACTGGTCCAACGACTCCAGAAGTGGAACCCCACCATCCTGGAGCGTCGGTCCGGCCTGGGATTCGCTCGGGGAGAGCGCCCTGGAAAAAAAGCCCGTAAGTCGGCTGCACTCTTCTTGGAGCCAACGCTTTGCCCCGTGCCCGTACGCGAGCATTTCAAGGTCCTCCTTGAGGCGGGAGGGGACAGCCCTGACAAGCCAGCCTCTCGTGTAGGGGTGCCCATGGATCAACGAAGGCGTGTCGATAAGGCTCTTGTTCGCCTGGATCACCACACCGTGAATCGGAGCAGCAAGCGAAAGAAGCGTACCTCTCGCAAAGACTTTTGGAGGGTTGGTCTCAATCCTTATCCCTGTCTTAGGAAGTACAAGTCTCTCGACCGAACCTAAGAGCCGCTGGGCAAAGTCGTCCAACCCAATCCTGACCTCACCTTTTTCCTCAATCATCACCCAAAGGTGCCTTGGGTGGTAGAAAAGGCCTGGATACAGCCTTATCCCGCTCGCTTCGTAGAAGGGCGCACCGGGGCCGCTCTGCCTCCTGATCGCCCGATCGAACGGGCAGGATTCGCATCCACACTCGCAATCGCACAGCTTATAATTGACAACTCCCGCCTCCATCCACACGCAGGCAGTTTCGCCTTTAGGGATCAAGGGCGTGAGACCTTCTATTGTCTTCATCCCTCCTCCCCCTCTTTTTTTCCCGCTTTTTTGACAGAAAGTCCTCCGTCAGGATACACGACCCCCGCCCTTGAAGGACGAAACGCTCTCTCGAGCGCACGAACCGCCAGAAACGCAAGCGCAAAAAGCCCGATCAGTGGGATCAAGACAACATACATAAGCCCAAGCAGGGGCCCAAGGACGACCCAAAGGGCCGTCCTTGGGCTTTCCTTGGCACCCTTGGCGGGACCGTGCTTGTTCTTCATGGCTATCCCCTTCGTTTGAGCGAACCTATTCCTTCGTCAGGAACATTTCGGAAACGAGCTCATCCCAGCGCTCGGGTTCGAGGGCTTGGGCAATCCCGTGGATCGGCATCCCGCCGTCTTGTAAGAGAAGCCCGCCATCTTGAGCGAGTACACCAAGCTCTCCCGAGCCAGCTGGGAGCAGCCTTGACAGGTCGGTTTCAAGACAGCGCCTGGCAAGACCCCCAGAAAGGAGCGTGGAGAGTGAAGCGGCCGGGTCTTCAGGCCTGATGCGCAAGATCCAGCCGTTTTTGTAAGGATCATTCAGGAGGAGGCTTGGGTTCTCACGTACCGCCTCATGAATTTCCTCCACGACCCCTTCGACGGGCGAACGCATGGAGAACGTCTTGCCAGCCACCCGGACCTTCCAAACCACCTGACCTTGCCGAACACGGGTGCCCGGCTTGGGGAGCTCGATCTCGTCAATTTGGCCAACGAGCTTCGTGGCAAAGTCGTCCATGCCCACCAACATCCTTCCGTCATCCCCGGGGCATGCCCAGGTATGTCCTGGGTGGAAGTAGTAATGCTCCGGCAAGAAAAACCACCTGGCCATGTCCGCGATGCTCGTCCCCACCCGTTGGACCACTCTCCTGACCGCCGGAGCCTTCAAGACTTGCCAGAAGAAGACCAGGGAAATCAGCGAGATGACGGCCACAAGGTAATTCAGCGCCTTGAGTGCGTGCAGGTCTACATAGCCTTCCATTGGACTCCCTCCTTAACCGATAGTTCTTCGACATCCAAATGTTCTTCATGTTCTTCGTAAACGGGCATGCGGCGGACAATCCAGCGAAGCGCCCAAATCTCCGCACTGATGACGGCAAGCGTCACCCAAATCTCCATCCAGGAGGGCACGTAATGGAAAGGAGCATTCCATTTGTAGGCGATGATCGAGACGTTGAGACGGTTGAGCGCAACGCCAAGCACCGTTCCGAACGCGGCGATTTTGAGCATGAACAGGTTGGCGCTTCGAGCCCCCAGAAGGAACAGGCCCGCCGGGATAAGCATGAATCCCAAGACCTCCAGCAGGTACCAGGCGCCCATCGGGGTCGCAAGGTAGCCAATCGTCCCTTCGTTTATGAGCTTGGCGACCTCGAGGAACAAGTAGACGAACATCGCTCCTACGCATACCCTGGAAAGGCCGACCACGATCTCGCCGTGGGAAGCCTTATGGGTGCCTGGAATGCGGTCGGAAAACACCCGTTCGCTGATCGTTCCCTCCAAGATCACCATCGACAGCCCGGCAAAGATGCTGGAGACAAAGAATGAAACGGGCAAGAGGCTTGAATACCAAAGCGGATGCAACTTGCCCTTGGCCATCAAGAACAGCGCCCCCAACCCAGATTGATGGCCCGTCGAGAGCATGATGCCGAAGATGACGGCCGCGAGCGTCAATGATTGCAAGATACGAGTAAGCCTCCGGTAGCCTAACCACTCGCCGATGGCCGGGGAGAACTCTACGAACTCAGCCACCGTGTACAAGAAGAAATGCCAGGCGACGAGGAACATAACCGAAGCGGCCCCGAAAGAGTTCCCGATGATCGGGTTGAAGATATGCCAAGGACGCCCGATGTCGAGCAGGAGCGCTCCTGCATAAAACGCGTAGGCCAAAAAACCGTTAAGCACCGTGATCCGGGCAATAGGGTGGTATTTTTCTAACCCCAGGATGTAGACCATGAACGTCAAAACGTAGGCACCGCCCGCAAAGGCCACGCCCGTGACAACATCAAACCCGATCCACAGCCCCCAGGGGAACTCCTGGGAGAGGTTCGTTACGGCACCAAGCCCCTTGGCAAACCGAACGACGATGATCACGAGCCCAACGAGGATGATCACGCCCGTGATCACGTTAAAGGGCGTAAGAATCTTGCCCTTGGGCTTGAGCTCTTCAAGTATGAAACGTACGAACCTTGCAAACTCGGTGCTTAGCGCCCTAAACGAGGGCCTCGTTGCCCTCCTAAGTGGCTCGACCCGCATGGGCATCTTTGAGTCTTGGCGTTTCATCGCTCTTCCTCCCTCGTTTGGGCTTTGATCTCCTTCTCCCTGCCCTTCACCGCATAGCTTATGCCGAGCAAGAAGATGGGGAAGAATAAATCCACCAGCACGATGTTATGCAGATATTCCTGCGTCAGCTCGGGGTAAGGTTTCTTATCGAGGCCCGTGTTGAGGCCAAGCTGCTCGAACGGGACGGCGGATAAGTACATCACGCTCGTTCCGCCCGCCTCGTGCTCGCCGTAGATGGAATGGACGTAACTGTCCTGGTTTTGGTAAATCCTTGTTTTTGCGGTTTCCAGCAGTTCCGAGCGTTTGCCAAACCGAATCGCCTCCACAGGGCAGGCCTCGGCACAAGCTGTTTGCTTGCCAGCCTTGACCCGCTCGAAGCAAAGCGTACACTTCCGGATCCGCGGGTTCGGGCTGTTGTACTCGAACTTGGGCACGTCGAACGGGCAAGAGATCATGCAGTAGCGACACCCAAGACACTTCTTATCGTTCCAGGTGACCGGGCCTTCCGGATGCTTTCGAAGCGCCCTTACCAGGCAAGCAGACTCGCATGCAGGTTGAAGGCAGTGCATACATTGCTGCTTTCGAAAGACTTGGCCTTTTTGGGTCTCGTAGCGATTGACCACGGTAAAGGCATCGGGAGAGGTCGTCCTGACCCTTTGAAAGATGGCCTCATCCCCGAACTGCTCTGGCTCTTTAAGGCCGTTGGCCTCGGCACAGGCAAGCTCGCAAGAGCGACATCCAACGCACCTCGTCGTGTCGATCAAAAGCCCGTAACCATCGTCTTTGGGCCCAGTCTCGGCCCCGAGGACCCTTCCGTTCCCCCCAGGGCCGAGGATTCCGGTCGCTGCCGCAAGTCCTGTAAGCTTTAGAAAATCTCGCCTTCGAATGTCCATGCCCGCACTCCTTATTTGAAAAAGCTTTCTTTGAGCCTTGCCCACGTGGCATCGTCCAAGTGTTCGGCCAGGTTCTCTACAAATACGCCGCCATCCTGAAGGACGGGGACAAGCGCTGGGCTACCCTGAACGATCACCCGGAAGCGCTCAAGTTCGTTTTGGAGCCATTCCCTCGCCGCTTCTCCGGTCTTCAACAGGACACGGTCGTAGGCAAACGATTGCGGCTCGAGTTTCAGGATCCAACCCCTGCCGTATGGGTCATGGTTAATCCTGCCAGGATCGCTCAAAACGCCCCTGTTCAGGCTGGAGACGACCCCTTCGAGCGGAGACTTGATCGGAATCGAACGCCCGTCGTGCCGGAGCATCCCGATCGTTTCGCCCTGCTTCACCAGTGTGCCCGGGGTTACCGAAAGCTCGATCGCGCCGGCCTTCCCAAGGAGCTTCTGGGCGAAGTCATCCAGGCCGATTTCCGCCTCTTTCCGGCCGATCCCTACCCTTGTCCAGGTATGGCTTGGGGAATAAAGGCAGTTGTCTGAAAGCATAAACCCCATGATCTGCCGCAAACGCCGATCGGCCGTCTTTTCGAGGATCAAGGCCCTGAAGCTCGGATCAAGCGCGAGCGCGAGCGCGCCTCCAATCACGCCCGCAGGGATAGCCAGGGCCAGCGCATAGCGCAGCGTAAACCCAAGAAAGGCCATAAGCGGGATTGCCACGAGCAAGCCGATCAGGACCGAGACGGTCACCATCAGCTTGGTAAGGCCCTCGCCCACGCGCCTGGCAGAAACTAAGCGAGCAAGCCCAATACCGACAACCCCGACAGGAACCGCACCAAGCAAAAGCGGCCGCAACAAGACGACCCCGAGCGCCATCACGGGAATGGCTACGACGACGCCGAGCAAAACGGCCAGCGCGGCGAAAGCATCCAACAACCTACGTTTCATGGCAACCCTCCTTTGAATCGTACGTCCAGACCCTTCACAAACGGCAACTCCCAACTCTTTTCCCACAAGGGCCGCCCCTATTGGGACAAGAACGAGGAACCCGGCGTAACGAAGCACAAACATCGTCAACGCGAGCAATGGAAGGGTCAAAGTCAGAATCGCGAAGAACCCAAACCCTGCAATGAGACTTTTCATGGCCTTCTCCTTTTTTTTCGACTGTCCACGCTTAATATGTACGCAATAATGATGCCATGCCGTAGCGTGCCTGATTTTTCCACACTTTCGGCCTGTTGAAGTTTTTTGTGAGACCTGCACGGTTCCAAAAATGTTGAATCTTTCAACGAATGCACGATGAAATTTTCAACAGAATTTTAAAATCCCCATAAAAAGCCCTTTTTGAGGTTCACTTTTTCAACACATATTTTCTTCACTACGAAAGAGACTGCT
>WOZJ01000032.1 GCA_011620345.1 Nitrospirota bacterium | reverse complement strand
GAAGCGACCTCTATGAGCTGGCAAAGGCGCTTTCTTGGCATCTAAAGGGCGGCCACCAGGCCAAAGGGCGCTCTTTGGTGCCGGAAGTGATCCTTGTGCCGAACGCGGGGATAGAGCGCTGGCTAAGGATGACGCTCGCCGATCTTGAGGGCGTATGCGCAAACTTAGAGATCTCGCTACCTGCCCATTACCTATGGCAAGCCGCTCACAGGGCGCTAGGAGACGTGCCCGACGCCTCGACTTTACCTTGGCACGCCCTTCAAGAAGAGCCCCTCTCCCCACTAGATCCCCCCTACCTTAAATGGTACCTCTACGACGCGCTTCCTGGGCTGGCCGAAAAAGACGAACGCATCGCCCGCTACCTCAAAGGAGAGCCAAGGGCGCTCATGCGCTGGCAGCTTGCAGAAAGGCTGGCATCGGCCTTCGAAGAGTACATCGTCCACAGGCCATGGATGCTTAACGACTGGGAGGCAAGGAAAGACCCGGAAGACCCCTGGAAATGGGAGGCACTCGTATGGCGAGAGCTCGTCCAAACGCACGGCGGGCAACATACGCCCGAACGATTCCGGCGTTTTCTGGGGTTGGCGGAAAAATGCGCGGTAGGCAACCAAACCGGCCTGCCAGATCGCATCATGTGTTTTGGCTTGACCAGCCTTCCCAAGCAGCACCTACTTCTCCTTAAGGCCATCGCACGCACCAACGACGTGCTTTACTTCATGCAAAACCCGAGCGCAGCCTACCTGGATGCGATAAGGGCCGAGGGTTCGAGCATGGCTGTCAAAGCTCAAGAATCCGGGGCGCAGGCCATCGAGGCGACAGAGGCCTGGATAGGAAAGGCCCATCCCTTGCTTGCCTCGCTTGGCCGTTCGCAGCGCGACTTTCTAAGGTTGATGTATTCCAAAGAGGTCTGCATACAAGAGCTGGAGCCTGAAGACGCTGAGGTCCTCGCACCCGAAAGGCCCCTCCAGCTTCAGGCCGATACGCTCCTTGGCCGGCTAAAGGGCGGGATTGTCCGCATGAAAGCGGACGAGCAGGCTAATAAGGGTACAACCAAGGCCAAAGGGGACGTCTCCGTCCAAATTCATGCCTGCCACGGCCCGCTCAGGGAAGTTCAGGTTTTGCTCGATCAACTGCTCGACATCATGGTGCGGTTCAAGGACGTAGAGCCCAGGGATATCGTCGTCATGATGCCGGACGTCACCCGGTATGTTTCCGCCATCAAGGCGGTGTTTGAAGGGTCGTCCATCCCCTATTCGGTGTCCGATCGGCCGCGCATCGCCTCTCATCCGATGGTGGAGGCCTTCGAGTACGTCCTCTGGATTCCGGAGTCTAGATGGACCGCAAGCGAGCTGATTGCCCTTCTTGGTGTCCCCGCCGTAGCGCGCCGGTTCGGCCTTGCAGAGGGCGAGATAATCAGGCTCCAAAAATGGGTTAAGGATGCCGGGGTCCGCTGGGGGCTGGACGAAACGACACGCGAGCGCATGGGGGCCGGCCGCTACGCAAACAACAGCTGGCGCTTCGGGCTGGACCGCTTGTTGCTTGGCCTTTCCCAGGCAACCGAAGAGGCCGTTGTCGAGGGGGTGGTACCGTACTCGGACATCGAGGGGGAAGATGCCGAGGCCGTGGGCAAGCTCTGGCAATTCCTCGAAACGCTGAAAACCTGGTACGACACCGCACTAGAAGAGCTGAGCGCGAAGGAATGGCACGCGCGCATTCAAGGCGTCTTCGAGAGCCTCTTTTTGCCAAACATGCGGGATCAAGCGGAGAAAGACGCGAAAAAGGCCATCGAAGAAGCGCTTTCTGTTCTTTTGGAGGCCAGCGGACCGGCCGGAGACAGGAGCGCCCCCATGCCATGGCTCGTGGTCCGTGCAGCGATACAGGGGGTGCTCCATGCCTGCTCGGCGCGCCAGCCGTTTCTTTCCGGGGGGGTGACGTTTTGTGGCATGGTGCCATTGAGGGCGGTTCCGTTTCGGGTGGTTTGCCTGCTCGGGATGGACGACGGGGCTTTCCCCAGACAAGAGGGCGAATCCGGCCTTAACCTGATCCAATCTTCTAGATGGATCGGGGAACGTGCCCTTCCAGAAGACGACAGGCTTTTGTTCCTCCAGTGCATCATGGCCGCCAAGGACGTGTTCTACGTAAGTTACACCTGCATGGACGTTCAAGCAGGTACGATCCTCGAGCCATCTCCCGTCGTATTCGAGCTGCTCGATTTTATGGAGCAATTCCTTCTGGGTGAGGGCGAAAGGGGCGTCCAGGAAGGCGTAAACGAGGCTGGGCCTTTGCAAAGCCCTATTGTGCACTGCCATCCGATGCAGCCTTTCAGCTTGCGCTACCTAAACCCGCGGGCAAAGAGCAGCCGGGTCTTCACGTTTTCGAAACGATGGGCCAAGGCATCGCTAGCACTTGCCAAAGAGCGCCAAGAAGGGCAACCGAGTCCGATCGGGTACGACCCCGTGCCACTAAAGCAAGATCCGCTCAAAGAGGGTGTTCTCGAGCTTGCCAACCTAAAGAGTTTTTTCAAAAACCCAACGGAGTTTTTCTTTGAGGAATGCCTCGGAGTGAGCCTGCCCAAGGAAGAAGAAGAGCTTCCCGACGACGAGCCGTTTGAGTTAGGCGGCCTCGAAAGATGGAGCTTGCGCGAGCGGCTTTTTTCCTACGCCAAAAAGACGGGGGAAGCAATCCCCAAAGAGCCGTCTGATTGGATTCGAGGAACGGGCAAGCTCGCCCCTCCACCGATGGACCTCTTCCAGTACGGGAAGGAACTGGAGGGGGCACGAAAGATGCTCGAGGTATGGAACGAATGGCGCAACGAGGCAAGCCCCCGAAGCGTTTTTGTCCAGGCAGAGCTCGAGCCTGGCTTAAGAGTGGTGGGGGTCGTAGGGGACGTGTGGTTTCAAGAAGCTCAACCCGTAGGGATTAGAAAGGTCTTGAACGGGGACGTTAGCCTCCATCTGGTCCTTCCTGCCTGGATCGATTACCTTGCATGGGTCCTCCATGGCGGTAAGCGCGAGCTTTGCCTTGCCGGCATCGCGGAGAACAAAGGGGACTGGAGTCTCGTGGGACCAAAGAGGTGCACCCTAGACCGCGCAACGGCCAAAGACGCCTTACAATCGCTCGTCAAGCTCTTCTTAGAGGGACACCAAAAACCCCTGCCTTTCATGCCACGGCTTGCGGGTTCATTCTGGCAAAAGCAGAGCAAACAACCGAAGAAAGAGAAGCCCTTCGATTGGCTCTCGAAAGAATGCAATCTTGCCAACGGGCACGCCTCTTTTGAAGCTAAAGATCCATTCTTTCGTCTTCATCTTCCCGTAACTCAGGATATGGCCGAGGAGTTCGAGCGTATCGCTAGGGCAGTCTGCGGGCCGATTGCGGCATGTCTCAAAGATCCATCGTCATCATCATAAAGATTAAGACCAAAGGCCATGGCAGACTTCCAACCCTTCGATGCGTTTAATATACACCTTGGCGGGCTTAGTATGATTGAGGCGAGCGCCGGGACGGGCAAGACGTTCGGGCTTGCGAGCCTTTACCTTCGCTTGATCGTGGAAAAAGGCCTTAAGGTATCCCAGATTCTTACGGTCACGTTCACGCGTGCCGCCGCCGAGGAGCTACGCTCCCGAATAAGAAGACGTATCGTTCAAGCCTCCCGAATCGCCTTGGGCTCTGACTGCGCTCAACAAGACAACGAAGAGTGGCGGTTTGCCAAGGACGTAATCGAGCGTGCCTGCGCCCAAGGCGGCCAAGAAAGGGGAGCCATTGCGCGCCGGCTCCTTCGGGAAGCACAAAGGATGAACGAAGCGACGATCGCCACCATTCACGGGTTTGCGCTTCGGGCGGCCTTGGAATGCGCGTTTGAGAACTGCATCCCTTTCGATCGGGGCGAGCAGGCTGACGACCGGGATGTCTTTAGGGAAGTGATCGCCGATTACTGGCGCAGCAAGGCGGTTTCTGCCGACGAACCGGCAGTCAAGGCCTTCCTCTCTTTGTGGAGAACGTGGGAAACGCTCTTTGGCGCACTCGAGCCAGCCCTGTACAGACCCTACGCAAAGCTAATCGGCCCATCCTACGAGGAGGTGGCCACGCTGGCCGCCAAGGTGCGCTCCCTTTGGCCCTCCGAAGGGAGCGCCCTAAAAGAGGCGCTTTTGTCCATAGAGGCCGAGGGCGGATTCATCTCTGGCAGGACGCTTGAAAAAGCCGTCCAGTTGGCAGGCGGCGTCGAACCCCTTTTTACGGCGCTTGAATGCGCGCTTCATGGGGGCTTTGAGGGCATCCCCGTCCTTCCAGGCTGGGTCTTTTCCCTTGGCCCAGAAAAGATCGGCAGCCAGATCAAGAAAGGCTCGATAGCAAAGCTTCATGCCCGCGAAACAGGTTATGCATGCAATATCATTGAGCTTGCAAGGCGATCGAAGGTAGGCATGCTTCGCTTTATCCTTGGCCGGGTAAAGGATAGGGCGCATGAACGAAAGCGCGAGCGTCGGCTCTTTAGCTATGACGATATGATTTTAGACCTGCACCGGGCCGTCTGCTCGGACGATGGAAGCTTTGCAAGGAAGCTCCACAAAGTGTGGCCCTGGGCGCTCGTGGACGAGTTCCAAGATACCGACCCCTTTCAGTACGAGATCTTAAAGCGCGTCTATGCGGATGGAGACTTTGGCGGGCTCATCATGGTGGGCGATCCCAAGCAGGCCATCTTCGCTTTTCGTGGTGCGGACGTGTTCACCTACCTCAAGGCGGCCGAGGATGCCAAAGAGCGCTTCTCGATGCAGAAGAACTTCCGTTCGACCCCGGGCGTCCTCAACGCGATTGAGTCCCTCTTTGGCTCCTTAAAGAACCCATTTGTCCTTAAGGGCGTTGAATACCGTAAGATCGAGCCCGCGCTCAAAAACGCGCAGGCTTCGGTCCTCTTCAAAGGCAAGCCGCTTGTGCCGATGACGATTTGGACGCTTTTTCCTAAAGAAGACCAACAATCGCTTACAAAATCGGCCGCCACGCAAAAGGCGATGGAGGCTACGACCCAGACGATTCTCGAGCTTCTCCACCCGGAATCCAGGGCCTTTTACACCAAAGACGGGGCGTCCTCTGAGCCGTTGAAGGCCTCGGACATTGCGGTGATCGTTCCCACGAACAAGGACGCGAGCGGCATCCAGGCGGAACTCTCAAGGCATGGGATCCCTGCCGTATGCCTCCACGAAAAGAGCGTTTGGGAAACGGAACATGCCGCCCATGTCCTTAGCCTGCTGCATGCCGCCCAAGACCCCGGGAACGAGCGCTTGGTCAGGGGGGCGCTGACGACAGACTTGGCAAGGAGCGCCGTCATGGCGCGATTGAAGAAGGGGCAGCTCGACCTCGAGGGCTTGGATGGGGCATGCCTAACCCAGTTTCTGGCCAGGCTCAGGGATGACGAGGGCGAGATGCAAAAAGTCTTGGAGGTGTTTCAGCAGGCCTACGATGGCTGGTCAAGGTATGGTGTCCTTAAGATGCTGGAGGACTTCCTCAAGGATGCCGCTTCGGGCGTGCTTGGCCGGTACGACGGGGAGCGGTGCATGGCCAATTACCTTCAGATCGCGGAGCTCTTGGCCGAGGCCGAGCTCCGAACGTTCGGGATGGTGGGGTTGACCCGCTGGCTGGAAAAAGAGATCCGGAATGCCGTCCAAAACAAGGGTCCTGCCCAGTTGCGGGTTGAGAGCGACGAGAACGCCGTGCATGTCAGCACCGTCCACAAGGCCAAAGGGCTCGAGTACCCCGTCGTTTTCCTTCCGCTCGCGATGTTTTTCGGCACCCAGGGAAAGCCCGAAAATCCGCCGTATTTCTACCATGACGAGGGCGGCCAGGCCTGGATCGATTACGGGACCGACCCGGACAACGCGAGCAAAGAAAGGGCAATGAACGAATGCCGGGCCGAGAGTGTGAGGCTTTTGTACGTAGCGCTGACCAGGGCGAAGGTCGCGGTGTTTTTGGCGTACGGGGCGGTGAATACGGCCGAAAATGGCGCGCTCTTCAGGCTCCTGAGCCCCAATTCCTGCGAGCTGACGCCCGAGGCCGTGCGCCAAAGCCTCGAGCCGCTCGAAGAAAACCCAGACATCGCGATCGAAGAGCTCCCCAAGCCAAAAGGCGACGGCCGCCTGCCGCCTCCTTGCATCACGCCCGGGGAGGGGGTACGAACTGATTTCCCCGTGCAACGCCCACCTTGGGGGGTTTTTAGCTTTACCGGCTTGAGCCACGGCCAAGCGGGCATGCTAGAGGAAGCCGGAGGCGAGGATGAGCCTTCCAGGGCTCCAGAAAGCGGGACTCCTCAAGAAGAGGCCCTTGCACCCGGCAAAGAGGCCGAGCCCTGCGCCCTGCCGAAAGGCCCTGGCTTTGGCCGGGCATTCCATGCCGTCCTTCAGATGGCCGATGTTGCGGCATGGCCAAAGCCGGGGGAATGCCCGGCCGAACAGCTCATGGCACGGATCGAACGCGTCTTTTCGAAAGAAGGGGTGGGGCTTGGGGAGGAAGATGCAGAGAAACGGGCCAAGCTGATGGCCATTGTGGACATGGTATGCCGAACTCTCCATTCGCCCCTGCCCGAAATAAATAGGCCTTTGTCGGCCATCCAGCAAGAATTCCGTGTCGCGGAGATGAAGTTTTTCTTCCCGCTTGGGGGGGAAAGGCTTGGGCAGGTCTTGAAGTTCCTCCAAGAGAAAGGCCACGGCAGAGGGCTTTCATCGGATGCTGACGGCGGAAGAGTTTTAAGAGGCATGATGACCGGGGCGATCGATTTGGTCTTCGAGCACGAAGGCAGGTTTTCGATCGTGGACTTCAAGACCAACGTGCTCGCTGGGTACGGCAAAAAAGACCTCGAGGCCGCGATCCGCGCATCTCACTACGACCTCCAGTTCCTCATCTACCTAGTCGCGTTGCATCGCTACCTTGGGTTGCGCTTAAGGGAGTATACGCCAGAAAAAAACCTCGGGGATGCCTACTACCTCTTTGTACGCGGGATGGGGAACGGCCAGGACCAAGGGGTGTATTTTCACAGGACAGATCCGGGCCTGATCCGCCGGCTTGATTCTCTTTTTCAGAGGGGTGCGAAATGAACCAACCTACCCCAGGCGTAAGAGAGCTCGCGTTCCTCGAGCAACCGACCAAGGCGGGAGAGGGTCCATTTACCCCGCTTGATCTCGCCCTTGCCTCTTGGTGCCTCAGGCACGGAGGCGATGCAGAGACGGCCAAGGCCTGGGCGTTGGCAAACTGGGCCGTCCGGCAGGGACACGCATGCTTAAACCTGAGCGTCAGTACTGCCCCTGCCCTCCTGGAGCTTTTCGAAGCGCTCCAGACGACCCCGGAGAGCTTGAGGCAAGCGCTAGAAAAGAGCCATCTCGTGGGTAGGCCAGGAGGCGCCCCTCTCCCTTTGATTCTTGATGGAGAAAGGATCTATCTGCAGCGTTATTTTGAGTACGAAAAACGGCTCGCCCAAAGGCTCTCCGAGCTTTTGAGCGAGCCTCCATACTTGGTCGACCTAGGTGCCCTTCGAAGCGTTTTACCGAATACGCAAGTAGCGACAAAGGACGGGAAAGAGGCGACGGACTGGCAGACGGTCGCGGTGTTTGTGGCCCTGCGCCATCGCTTTTCGGTGATCTCGGGCGGACCGGGGACAGGCAAGACACACACCATCGGCTTGCTCCTTAGGTGCCTTACGAAGGAAAATCCCCCTCCTCTCGTTGCGCTTGCCGCTCCCACTGGAAAGGCGGCAAAGCGAATTGCGGAGGCGCTTCAAAAAGGGCTCGAGGAAGACCCTGGCCTTAAGGGTCTTCAAGGGCCCAAACCCAACGAGCCCCACACGCTGCACAGGCTTCTTGGGTTTGGGTGGTCTAGTAGTATGCCAAAGCATAATGCAGCGAACCCGCTCCCCCACGACGTGGTGATCGTGGACGAGGCCTCCATGGTCGACCTTGCGCTGATGGCCAAGCTCTTCGATGCTCTCGCGCCCCACGCCCGCATCGTCCTCGTTGGCGACCCTTATCAGCTCCCTTCCGTTCAGAACGGCTCGGTGCTGGGCGATCTATGCGCGATTGCGGGCGACAATGCATTCTCTCAAGCACAGCTTCGTGCGGCCGGCGCGCTGCTTAAAAAAGAGGCCGGCCAACCGGAGGGCCCCCTGCCCACGTTTTCCGACCACGTCGTGACGTTGAAGAGAAACCGACGGCAAGGGGAAGGGGGCCTCTATTCCTTGGCCACGGCCGTGAAGGCCGGGGACGCGGAGGGCTGGTTGAAGCACAAGGGGGACAACGTGAAGCTTCGGCTGGAGAATCTAGAAGACGAAGACAAAGCCTTGGAAAAGCTCGTCGGCACGGCCGTGGATGAGGCATGCGAATACTACAAAGAAATCTTCCAGGCCAAAGAGGCCGGAGAAGCCCTAGGACGCTTGGACGACGTACGGCTTCTGACCGTGGTGCGTGAGGGGCCTTTTGGCAGCATTGCCCTTAACCGAAGGGTCGAGGAGCGGCTTTTCCGGCGTTTTGGAAACGGCCAGGAGCCCCCCGCATGGTACCAAGGCCGTCCCGTGATCATCACCGAGAACAACTACCGGCTCAGGCTGTTTAACGGAGACGTGGGGATCGCTTGGCGGGATAAAAACGTGCTCAAGGTATGGTTTCGGCATGAAAATGAAAGCGGCCTAAGGGGTCTACTACCCAGCGCCCTCCCTGCCCACGAGACGGTGTACGCCATGACCGTTCACAAATCGCAGGGCTCAGAGTTCAAAGCGGTCATCGTTCTTCTGCCAAAGTCCGACAACCCGCTCCTCCGTAGGGAGCTCATCTACACGGCCATCACCCGCGCAAAAGAGCACCTCGCGGTCTTTGGCACAAAGAAAGCGTTCCTTACGGCCATCGAAAGCAGGGTTGAGCGCTTCAGCGGCCTGTCCGATCGTATCGCCCACGCCTTCGATCCCGCAGTCAACTTAAAGAACGAAGCCGGGACTTGATCTGTTATCACCGGAAAGCCCGAGAAGCCCCGCCGTTCAGGGCGGGGAGGGATAGGGCGGAACGCGCGGCGTTCATTGGCTGTTATCTTTATATATTGTATATAGTGGCGCTATAATATGAAGCATGAAATCGCGCTGGGTATTTCCGCCAAAGCGCCAGAGGACAATGCTTTAGGAGAAAATATGAAGTCTTACGCAATCCAAGATTTGATCGATGTCCAGGAACTGGCTCAGATTCAAGACTG
>WOZJ01000041.1 GCA_011620345.1 Nitrospirota bacterium | reverse complement strand
CTTTTTGAGGTTCACTTTTTCAACACATATTTTCTTCACTACGAAAGAGACTGCTTCTACGGGTGTCATTTTTTAGAAAAGGCCCTGGGATTGCCTGTTAGATCGTCGCTCGCTCGCTGCTCGAGGGCTTTCCCCGGCTTATCCTTGCAAGGTGCGGCTTGAGGGCTTAACAACGCATGGCGGAGTAGACAAAACATCGTAGAGGCAGGGACCTACGGGAGATCCCCGTTTGGCCGTCCCAAGACTACGCCCTCCGCGCGGAAGACGGCTTGTCGAAACTGTTCGCCGGGTGGCTGGGACGGGAGGTTGTACGAAGACGCCTTAGGCGGTTTTACTCGAACAGTCCGGCAAGGCGGAAAGATCCCGGGCGAACGAAAGGGTCACCCCGGCAAGCAGGTCAGCATCTTCTTGCGTGCGCATAAGCGTATCGGTGACAAGCACCTGCAGGCCATTTTTGGCTAGAGCCCCTGCATCGCTTCGGTCGGCCTGGTCAATCACGAGGCCCCTTAAGAATGTGCGGTAGCGGCTTGCCACTGCAAGGTTGCCGGGTTCTAGCCCTATGGCAAGGAAAAGCTTATCGAGCGGGCCCTTGACAGGCCTACCGCCGATCAGGGGACTTACGGCCACAACAGGCTTGTTTAAGGCCCTCAAAAGTGGCTTGACGCCTCGAAGCGCCAAGATGGGGCCTATGCTTGTGATCGGGTTGCTCGGCCCTATAATGACAAGGCTTGCGCGCTCGAGCGCCTCTAGCACCTCCTGCGTTGCTCGTGCGGCTCGGACGCCCTTGTAGCGGACATCGAGCACGCTGGGCATGCTTCGGTATTTCACGAGGTATTCCTGAAAGTGAACCCAGCCGTGTTCCTCCGTCTTGATCCATGTCTCGACAGGGTCATCAGACATCGGCAGGATTCTCCACGGAATTCCGAACCTCTTTGCAAGCCTCTCCGTCACCGAGTGAAGCGGAAGCCCTTGGCGCAACAGCTTGGTCCTTAGGATGTGCGTGGCCAAATCCTTGTCACCAAGCCGAAACCACGCCTCCTCGCCAAGCTTCGAGATCTGCTCTAAGCAAAAGAAGGTATCCCCCCGCACCCCCCAGCCCTCTCCTGAGACGACGCCAGAAAGCTTGTAAAGAACCGTATCGAGGTCCGGGCTTACGTGCAGACCAAAGAAATCCCTGTCATCGGCCGTGTTTACGACGATGCAAAGCTGATTTGGGCTGACATGGCGCACAAGGCCGGACAGGAAGCGAGAGCCCCCTACCCCGCCAGTCAGGTAAACGATTCGTTCCGAGGCGCTATCGGTGCGTGGCATTCTCTAGAAAACCCCCCGTGCAACCCCAAGCCCAGGCAATGCCTATGATCTGACCCGCTACCGGCGCGTAGGAAACACCCCGACCCGCCATGGGCTATTCCTCGGCATACAGCAAAAACGGCCTTCGTTGCGTTTGGAACGCCTCGAGCCCTTCTTGGCATCGCCCGAGAATTTCGTCAAGCGAAGCCCCCTTTTCGATCATCGGCCTAAGCCATCCGTTGCCTGCAACGCGGTCAAAATAGTGCTCGTGGAACACGAGCTTGCCCGGATAAAGGCGTTTAAGCTCCAAAAGGAGCGCGACTGTGGTCTTGAAGGGCGAAAAGGCCTTTTTGTCTTCAACGAAAAGCCGAATGCCTTCGATAACGCCCCCGGCGTACTTCGAGAAGGCAGGCCTGTAGACCCAGGGCTTGAAGCGGACACCAGGCAACCCCACCTTCTCAAGCCCCCCTGCGAACTCATCGGCCGAAATCCAAGGGGCTCCAATCAGCTCGAACGGGGCAGTTGTCCCGCGCCCTTCCGAGACGTTCGTTCCCTCGAACAGCACCTGGCCTGGATACACGAGGGCCGTCGTGAGCGTTGGCATGTTGGGCGATGGCGGGGCCCAGAAAAGACCCGTTTGTTCGAACGGCATCGATCGAGACCAGCCCTCTAAAGGAACCACGTGCAGAGGAACGCGGGCTTGAAACAAGCGCTCGTTGGCAAAGAGCGCAAGCTCGCCTAAGGTCATCCCGTGACGCAAGGCAACGGGCAGAATGCCCACGAAGCTTTCATAGCCTGGCTCAAGCACCGGCCCTTCGAAGTGGCCACCTACGGGGTTTGGGCGGTCTAGGACAAAAATCGGGATATTGGCCTCAAGGCTGGCCTTCAGCGCGATGACGAGCGTTGCCAAGTACGTGTAGACGCGCGTGCCTACGTCCACCAAATCGAAAACGAGCGCCTCCAAGCCTTTCAGCTCGCTTTGGCTCGGGCTTTTGCCCTCTAGGAGCGTATCGAGCGCGCGCATCCTTCCATCTGCATCAAGCCCCTCGGCCAAGCCTCGGATGCCCCTGTAGAGGCTTTTGACCCGGATACCAATCCGCCTATCAAAGCGGCTCTCAAACGTCTCTCCCGCTTCGAGCAATCCATCATAACCGTGCTCGGGGGCAAGCAGAACGTATGGCGCAAGCCCTTCTTCGCGAAGCCTTTTTAGCGTTTCCTTCAGGCCAGAATCCACTGCGGCATGGTGGCTGATCAGGCCAAAACGCCGCCCCTTTAAAAAAACTTTCCGCTCTTTTATAAGGGTATCGACCCCTAAATGCACGGCCAAGAAACATTCCTTGTCGTTTTTTGTGAGCTGGTTTCATTATGCCACAATCCGTTGGCCTGGCTGGCCTTGGTTTGATTCCAGCCAATATTTTGGTATTATTAAGGCGAATTTTAGGGATAGCTTGCTGAGGGGTCGGCTAATTGGTAAGCCACCTGACTCTGGATCAGGCGATTGCAGGTTCGAGTCCTGCCCCCTCAGCCATTCCTTGCGCTTGGGGGAGTTGTTTGGGCAGGGGTCGTTGTCCGAGCATCAAGGAAGGAAGGCAATCCTGGCTCTCAAGGAGAATACGGACTCGCCGATAAGCAGGCCTTCTTTCGTACCCCTAAAAGGATATCTGCCCCTAATGGTATCCAATAGTATTCAAGATTTCTGGCAAGAAAAAGCGACACAAGGGCAAGCAGGCTCTGGTAAAAAAAGGAGGTTACAGTGGACCCAATTTCGCTCGTCGTTCAAGACCTCACCCAGCTCATCAGCGATCTTTTTGGTTTTCCCCAGGTAATCCAGATGACGCTGGATTCGATCACAAGGTCGGCTCAAGCGCTGGGCTCGTAGGCGCGCTGGGCCGGACAAACCCCCGGAGCAAAATCGTTCCCCCTTAAAGAGCCTAAACAAGAGCGTTCAGCGAGGTTTTTGTTGCGCCAAGCAAGCATACGCAATCCCCTCTCCAGCCAAAAAAAACGATATCCCTTTTTTGTTTTTGCCGCCTTGCTTATTGTGCTGGGCTTTTTTGCCAATACGCTGAAAGTCGAGCTCTTGCCTGGCGTTCGGCTGTTCTTCGGGCCCGTTTTCGTTCTCCTGCTCGCGGCCGCATACGGCCCTCGCTGGGCAACACTCGGGGCGCTCGTTGCGGGGTTGGTGCCGTACTGGATCTGGCAGAACCCCTCGGACATTTTGGTGTTCACGCTCGAGGGCCTTTGCATCGCCTTGGTCTACCCGAGGCTTCGCTTGCTTTCGCTGGCTTCGCTTGGGTTCTGGGCCTTGATCGGCCTGCCGGTTTTCGCCCTTACCCATTTAAGCGATTTGCACAGTACGCTTGGATGGGTCATCCTGCTGAAGGTCGGCACAAACGGGGTGTTGAACGCGCTCATCGCCGACCTTGCCCTAATTCTTTTGGCTCAACGTTTCAGGCTCGTCTCCCGGCCTTTGGGGGGGCTTCATATGAACCAAGTGCTTGCCAGCACGCTGCTGTCCGCCACGCTCTTGCCTGCAACCTTCCTTACATTCGTGCAAACCCGGACGACGCTCAGGGGCATCGAGTCGCAGCTTATTGGCTCACTCAAGGCCGAGGCGGGCAAGGGGGCGCTTATGATGGAAAATATCCTCCAGCGCAGGCTAGAAATCCTGTGGGGGATAGCCCATCGTGCCGCTGAAAAAGGATTGTCCTCGAGTGACCTTATGGGAAATATGGTCTTAGCCCAAGAGGTATTCCCAGAGTGTTCCGCGTTCTTCGTGCTCGATCAAAAAGGCAAGGTCCAGGCGTGTCTTTCTTCCCATTTCGATTGTTCCACGTGGAAACAAACCAGGCCGCTTGAGGATAACAAGCTTACCGGCGTCGTGCAGAATACTGGAATGCCCATGCTAGCCGATGATTTCCAGCCGGGCCTTCCGGGGTTGAACTCCGCCCCGGCCATGGTTGTCCCCATACTCCAAAACGGGGAGCCTCTCGGGGTCATCGTGGGCATCTTGGACCTAGACTTCCTACGCGCCGCCCTCTTTCGAGCTACAAGCCCGAGCATCGAGGTCCGCCTGGTCAACGCTCGGGGCAAGCCCATTGTTGGCTCCCCGACATTTTTCAGTGAAACCCTAGGGCATGGCCGCTACTCCATGCGCCGCATGGAAGACGACATCCTCCACGCCATGCCGACGGACAGCGCATCTCCATCGGCTAGGTTTGTTGGACGCTGGCAGCAGTCTTTCTACCTCTACAGCCTTCCTGTCGGCCAAACACCGTGGACCCTTGAAGCTAGGGTTTTTTTAGGAAGTTCGTTCAATCGCCTAATGTACGCGCTTCTACCCGGCCTCGCGACCTTCTGGGGCCTTGCCCTGCTCATGCTCGTGCTCGCCTGGGTCGCCGCCAAGGCACTCTCCCGCCCCTTGGGCCAGCTTGAGGCGCTCGCCTCGAGGGTCAAAGACGAGCCGCTGACCCCGATTGCAAGAACAGACTGGCCAGCTACCCCCATCTTGGAAGTAAACTCGCTAAGCGTTAGCCTGCACATGCTTCTGGCAACCCTTCGGGATTCGCTCCAAGCCCTAAAAGGTGCCAACGAAACCCTCGAGGGGGAGGTCGTCAAACGAACGGCCGAACTTAGAGAAACCATCGATCGGCTCAAGTCCGAGATCGAGCAGCGCAAGAGGCTCGAAGACCTGCTCGAGCGCGCGCAGCGGATTGCGCGCATCGGGAGTTGGGAGCGCGACTTAAAGACAAACGGGATGGTGTACTCAAAGGAGACCTATAAAATTTTTGGGCTTCAGGAAGGAGAGGACCCCTCGTACGAAAGGTTCATGTCCGTCGTTCACCCAGAAGACCGGGCGCTTGTAAATCGGGTGATAGAAGAAGCCGTACAAAACCATGCCTGTTTGGATTTTGAGTATCGAATCGTGCGCAAAAACGGGGAAATGCGCTACATTCGGGAGCAGGCCGAAGTTGTGTTGAACGAGCAGGGAAAACCAGTCAAATTCACGGGGACGAACCAAGACGTCACGGAAAAAAAACGTGCGGAGCTCGCGCTTGCAGAATCCGAGGCGCTCCTAAGAACGCTTCTTGAAGCCATGCCTTTGGCCGTCGGAATGAAAGACGCCGAGGGCCGATGGCTTTTGGCCAACCCCCAAACGCTTCGTCTGTTTCAGCTCGAAGGAAAAAAATACCTAGGAAAAACCGACGACGAGCTCTCTGAAGCCATCCCCGAGCTTGCCGAAACGCTCGCCTACTGCAAGGTAACGGACGAGCGCACATGGAAGGCAGGAACGCTTTGCCGCTATGAAGAGAAATTAGAGGTCAAAGATGGACAAGGCATTCTTTGTGAAGTGACCAAGGTCCCTCTGCTCAACCCGGATGGCTCCAGTAAGGGCTTAATTTTTGTTGGCAGGGACATTACAGAAGAGCGACTCGCCCAAGGGCGGATCGAGCAGATGACCTACTACGACGAGCTCACCGGGCTCCCAAACCGGATGCTACTCGCCGAGAGGCTACAGCAAGCCATTTCCCATCATCCGATCGTTGTCGTGGCCCTCATCGATTTGGACCGCTTCAAGGTGTTGAACGAATCGCTGGGGTTCGAGGCCTCCAACGAGATTATCCGTTCCGTAGCCGGAAGGCTCAGGCTAGCTATCCGCGCGCTGGATACGGTATCGAGGCCGTGGGGGGACGAGTTCTCCATAGTGATGCCCGATATTGTAGCAACCGAAGACCTAGCGGACGTCGCCGGAAGGCTATTAAGGGTGTTCGAACAGCCGTTCTGGGTAGGCGGCAAAGAGGTGTTCGTCACCGCAAGCCTTGGGCTTTCGATTTTTCCGAAGGACGGGACGAATACGGACACGCTCCTGAAAAACGCGGAAATGGCGATGTACAGGGCCAAGGAACGGGGTGGCGGGACGTACGCATTTTATACTGCAGAGCTAGACGAAAAGATCTCTGATTACCTGCTGATGGAAACAAACCTAAGAAAGGCGCTGAAAGAAAGCGAGTTCAGCCTACATTACCAGCCCCAAATTATCCTTGAAACGGGGGAAATCATCGGCTGCGAAGCGTTGTTGCGATGGAACAGCAAAGAGCTTGGGTCTGTACCCCCGGTACGCTTTATACCCGTTGCGGAGCATACCGGCTTAATCATTCCGATCGGAGAGTGGGTCTTAAAGCAGGCCATAAGGCAGCTTAAAGCCTGGCGGACGCTTGGGTTCGAGCACATCTATGCATCCGTGAACCTTTCGGCCAGACAGTTCCAAGACCCAGAACTCCTGTCGATGGTTAAACGGGTTCTTTCCGAAGAAGGAGTGCCCCCGGAACGGCTGGAGCTCGAGGTCACCGAATCCACCGCGATGCTCGATATCGAGCAAACCATCGAGATCCTAGGCGAGATTAAAAAAATGGGCGTTCGGATCGCCTTAGACGACTTCGGCATGGAATACTCCTCGCTAAATTACTTAAAGCGACTGCCTGTCGATACGATAAAGATCGACCAGTCGTTTATCAGGGGCGGGTTGGAAGATCCAGTCAATCAAGCGATCGTGAGCGCAGTTATCCAGATCGCAGGAAGCCTAGGGCTAAGGGTCATCGCTGAGGGCGTCGAAACACGCGATCAGCTGCTCTTCTTGCATAGGCTCAGGTGCTACGGGATCCAGGGGTATATCTTTTCCAGACCCGTCCCAGCCGACCAGTTCCTTCTTTTATTGGCAGAAAACAAGACACTCGAGATCACCGAAGAAAAATCCGTCGTCCGTTGAGTTTGAGCGTGCGAAGAAGGACGGACAAGCCGTGCGTGCGCGAGCTGGCTTCTGTACGGCAGGGCCAGAGAAGGACAAGGCGAGGGGCCTCTTTAACGGCTAGCCCGCTTCTATTCTAGGAAAGCCTGATAAGAGGGTTTCGTTCTGGCGCGCCCGGCAGGACTCGAACCTGCAGCCCACGGCTTAGAAGGCCGTTGCTCTGTCCTTTGAGCTACGGGCGCGTTGCTTTCCAAACACCGAGGAACTCGGAAAGAATCCGGTACGTAAGCCCCCAGATCGTGTAAGCACCGCCTTCGAAGGGCACAAGGAAGGCGTCTACCTCAACTCCACCCAATTGGGCAAGGGCCGCCTTTCCAAGGTAGCGGTTTCCCTCAAGCGATGCAAGCGGAATCCAGGCAAACGAGGCAACTTCCCGCGGGCCTGGCGTGACGACGGCCTGCCTTGATAGGCCAAACACGAACGGCACGACCTGCAAGAATCGTCGGCTTGGATGGAGAGGAGAACAGGGCGTAAGCGCCCCTAAAAGGTGACCTGGTTCAAGCCCGATTCCGACTTCTTCTTTGGTCTCCCGTATGGCCGTTTGGAGAATGGAGGCATCCAAGGGGTCGCGCTTGCCGCCCGGAAAGCACACCTGGCCGCTGAAAGGGTCGCCCGGACGCACAGGCCGTTGCGTCAATAGCAGGCAGGTGTCTTCTTCGCTCGTTGCGAGGATAATCGCAACCGAGGCCGATAGCACTCCCGTTGTCCAAGTCGAGGCAGTTTTGGGTAGCGCCTCCTTGATGCGCTCAAGCACGTTCTGGTTCATTCTTGGAGGATCGGCCATTTTCTGCACCCTCGATCCTGTATTCTTCAGACATCCATCTGTAGAGGTCTAAGAGCTTGCAACGCTCCGAACAAAACGGACGAAAAGGATTTTCTTCGACCAAAGCAGGCTTTTTGCACGCAGGACAAAGGTAGTACTTCATTCTTGCTCACTCACGAATCGCCTTGTTCTTGATGCAGCCCTCCTCTTCCATTATACCCTTACCCTGGATCTCCCGCACGCACAGATTCCTTTCCAAAGCACGCATCGGCTGAGATAATGAAGAGCGAAGGAGCAACCGTTTCAACCCTGAAGAAGGAGAGGTCCATGGAAACCTTAAAGCCTGTCCCCGCCTACGTAGGAGGAACCTGGGAAGCGAGCGAGAACATCGCCACGATTACAAACCCCTACACCGGGGAGCTTGTAGGTAAGGTTTGCCTAGGCGACGCCAAGATGGCCAAAAAGGGGCTTTTGGCCGCCAAGGAGGCTTATGGGCAATATAAAAAACTGCCTGCCCACGCAAGGGCTAGGTTGCTAGGCCAAATTCTCGATGGGATCGAAGCGAGAAAAGAAGAGTTTGCCAAAACGATCGCGCTCGAGTGCGGCAAGCCAATTTTGGATGCCCAAAGGGAAGTGGCACGCTCGCTGCTTGTGTTCGAAACGGCCAAGGAAGAGGCCCAACGGCTAGGAGGCGAGCTTATTCCGCTCGACCTTCTAGAGGGAGCGGAAGGGCGCGTGGGAATCCTAAGGCGCTTCCCGCTGGGCGTCGTGTTTGGGATCACCCCATTCAATTTCCCCTTGAACCTCGTGGTGCACAAGGTTGCCCCCGCGTTGGCGGCGGGGAACACGATCATCATCAAACCTGCAAGCAAAACGCCGCTCACGGCGCTGCTTTTGGCAAAGGTCATTGAAACAACAGACCTGCCCAAGGGTGCTTTCAGCGTGATCCCGCTACCCAATGACCTTGCAGAACAACTGGCCTTGGATGAGGATGTCAAAAAAGTGACCTTCACCGGGTCGGCCGCCGTCGGTTGGCGGCTAAAGGCGCTTATGCCTAAAAAACGCGTCACGCTCGAACTGGGCGGGAATGCGGGTGTCATAGTCCACGAGGACGCCGATTTCGAGTTTGCCGTCAAGCGCTGCATAGCTGGCTCCTTCGGGTACGCGGGCCAAACCTGCATCTCGATCCAGCGAATCTACGTGCACGAGCCCCTCTACGAGCGATTCAAGGAGGCATTCGTAGAGGGCGTAAAGGCGCTAAAACTTGGCGATCCGCTCGACCCTCAAACCCAGGTAGGCCCTATGATCACGCCCTCGGCGCTCGATGGGACGCTTTCGTTCATCGAAGAGGCCATATCGAGGGGCGCAAGGCTGCTTGCGGGCGGGAAGAGGCGAGAGAACATCTTGGAGCCGACCGTACTCGAAAACGTGGAGCCTTCGATGCGCGTCGTCTGCGAGGAGGCGTTCGCGCCGGTCGTGAACCTAATCCCTTACGCCGATTTCGAGGAGGCGCTTGCCATGGTCAACGACTCGGCCTACGGGCTTCAGGCCGGCGTGTTCACAAGCGACATCGCGCGCGTGTTCCAGGCCTACGAAACGCTCGAGGTGGGCGGCGTTATCCAGGGCGATGCCTCGAACTTTCGGGTCGACCCCATGCCCTACGGCGGGGTGAAGGACTCCGGGTTCGGCCGTGAGGGCGTGAGGTTTGCGATCGAAGAGATGACCGAACCCAAGCTGCTCGTTTTAAACACCAAGGCCGGCATGCAAGAGGGCCTAGCGGAGAAAACCCCGCCGGGAGAGTAAGGGCTACCCTGGAGCGGATACCGCCGCGGCTTCGACGCCTATTTTGTGCCTGAGACAGAAAGGAGGACAAGGATGCCGTTTGGCTAGACTGGATCATACAGCACCCATCAAGGGGACTGCGTTCACTGCTCAAAGGCTGGCTTTGTATGGATGCTAGCGATTTAGTAGGGACGGCCCCTGAGGAGAAAAGAATGCGATCAACTGAGCATCCTCGGAAACGTCCCGGAGGAAGGCCTTAAACTTTTCGACGAGGCGCCAAAAGCCTTGAACCGCCTGCTTGCCCTCCTGGGTCAGGGATGCCCCACCGCCCTTCTTCCCGCCCTTCTGCGCGACAACGAGCGGAGCCGGAGCAAGGGCGTTGGTCTGTTCCACCAAAAGCCAGGCGTGCCGGTAACTGATCCCCATAGACCTTGCCGCCGCCGAAATAGACCCGCACTGCTCGATGCGCTCGAGCAGGGCTACCCTTCCCCAGGCCAGGTAGGTTCTGCCGTCCTTTTCGACCCATACCCTTCCCCCGACCAGCAGGTCTCCGATGGGCGTCCCTTCGAAGCTTTGACGTTTAGGATGGGGCTTCCTAAGCTTCGGCTTCGAGCTTCGAACGGCCACACGCTACCTCACGGCAAGTTTATCATGTATTCATCATAGCCTATTATGAGCCTTGAAGGGGCATGATCAACGGCAACAAAGATGCGAAGGCGGCCTTGTCAAGTTCAGGGCGCCTTGTTGGATGTCGTTATTCCCCGAAGCGTGCATCGGCCTTGTAGCGGGAGCTTTCTTCCGTCGTTCCCTCCATCCAGCCGATGCGCGCATGCTCCCTGACATCAAATCGGGGTACGTAAGGCTTGATGTCCAAAACGGGGGTCTCGTCCAGCATATCAAGCCCCCGGACATGCAAGAACCTGCCCTCTAGCCCAAGAAGCTCCACGATGGAGATACCGATCGGGTTCGGCCGCGAAGGCGCCCTGGTGGCAAACACCCCAACCCGGACGTCCCTTAAAAATGGTGTCACGGTAAGCTTGGCCGGGATGGCCCTATCAAATACATACAGCACGTAAAGGTGGCTGAACCCTTCGACCCCATCAAGCCCATCCTCGTAGCGCTCAAAAATCTCGATGCGTCCCTCGGTTGGCCCATCAAAGCACGCCTGTATAGGAGTTCCGACCTTTTCCTTGAACGGGCTATGCACGATACCGATAGGATGGAAGGTGACAGCGCCTGGCCTCATGGTTTTGTGATTCCTTTTTTTGCTGGCAGGTTCATTTTCTTTACGCGGCTGTAATGCCTGCCTGCGAAACGTATAAGCGGCAAACAAGGGGTAGTTTATCCAAAAAACGCATCTTTGAGCCCTAGGGCGCCGCCTGCAAAAATACGGGCATCCATCGTCCGAAGCGGGCTTGCAACACGCACGCGAAAGGGAACAGCCTCCAGAATGTCTCGCTCGAGATCGATCCCCTGGGCAATCTCGACGAGCTCTAGGCCGTCTTCGGCAAGCCGGAATACGGCCCTTTCGGTAACGTAGAGGACCTTCTGGCCGATACTCCTCGAAAAATCGGCGCTGAATGTTACCTGGGCCACACAATCGGCAAGCTTTGGGTTTCCTTCCTTGAGCTTTTTTAGGCCCTGGCTCGAAACGTCGTACTCTGCCCTGTCGGCAAACTTCCCCACAAAAACGACCTTTTTGGCCCTTTGGGTGATGTCGATGAACCCTCCGGCCCCGATCAGCCTGCCTTTTACCTTGCTCGCGTTCACGTTTCCCCGGGCATCCACCTCGGCAAACCCCATAAAGGCCAGATCGAGCCCGCCTCCGTTGTAGAAATCAAACATAGCCGCGGCAGGAAGGATGGCCTCCGGGTTGATAGCGGCCCCAAAACTCACGCCCGCGCAAGGAATGCCGCCGAACGGGCCGGATTCGAGCGTGAAGGTCATCCCCCCAAAAACCCCCTCGTTGGCGGCAACCTCCGCGACCCCCTCGGGGATTCCGAGCCCTACGTTTACGACCGCACCCTTTTTAAGCTCGAACGCCGCCCTGCGCATGATGACCGTATCGATGGGCCCTCTTGGCGGGGTGATGCCCGCGCTCATCTCCCTTAGGCGTCCCGCAAGAACCCAGGGCTCAGGGTGGCGGGCATCGCCTACGTAGGACGGGTTGTAGGCTTCAAAGGGCGTCATGCGCTGCTCTTCGTCCACGACGATGCAATCAATGAGCGCCCCTGGGACGACGACCCGCCTTGGATCTAACGTGCCAAATTCCGTTAGCCGCTGGACCTCGGCGATCACGAGCCCGCCGGAGTTACGAGCCGCCATGGCCAAGGCGAGCATGTCCGTAACAGCGGGCTCCCACTCTGCCGTGAGGTTGCCTTTGGTGTCCGCGGCGGTCGCTCGGACGACGGCCACGTCGATGGGGATAGCCTTATAGAACAAATACTCTTCCCCGTTCAGCGTAACGACATCGACGAGGCCGTTGCCAGCATCCGGCGTAAGCCCCGGGCCTTCCACCCTTGGATCGATGAACGTACCGATCCCGACCTTCGTGAGGATGCCAGGCTCCTTGGCCGCAATCGCTCGGAAGAGCCGGGCGATCTGGCCTTGGGGAAGGTTGTAGATCTTGGGTGCTCCCTTTTCGAGCGCAAGCCGGACAATTTCCCTGGCGGTATCGATGTGGCCGCCGATCAGCCGGCTTAATAGCCCTTCATGGGCGTAGCAGTTGAGTCCCAAATGGAGCTCGTACCCTGACTGTCCTGCGGCATGCAAAAGCGTCAAGCCTTTTGGGTGGCCTTCTTTTTGAAAGCGCTCCTCGAGCGCAAAGTCAAACTTCATGGAATGGTTAATCGCCCCGATTCCACACGTACTAAGCACCGCCCCGTCTGGAACGAGCTCTGCTGCTTCGGCAAATGTAAGGATCTTGGGCATGACATTTCCCCCTTCGTGCCCCTGCTGGTTTTTTATGGGCATTCAATTATGAATTGAGACAAGGCAATGCCAACGACGAAACAAGAACGCTATACCAATACACAAACGGCACATTTTGCCGACCAAACCGGCCTTATGGTAACAAAAAAGCCCCTTCATCTTGGTGGACAAAGGGGCTTTCAAGCGAAAGGTTGGGTGCTAAAGGAAGTATTTGCGGAACTTCATCGCCGCCATAGGGTTGCCCTTGACCTTAATCTTGCCCTGCATAAATAGGCTCGTCTCGTTTGCCTCTCCCTTGGCCATTTTAACGAACGTGTCGGCATCTGTCTGAATTGTGATGCTTGGGTTCGGGTGCGTCTCTGGCTTGACCTCGACCGCGCCATCTTGAATCTTGACAAACCACGTTCCCCCGTTCTCGCCCGATAGCTCCCACTGAAACACGATATTCTCGCCCTTTGCCTCGTCGGCCTTGAACGCCATCGGCAGACCGGCAAAGATCGTTTCTGGGGCCAACCCTTCGGTAGTTTTGAGAAGTTCCCTGATCTGTTCTGGGGTCATCTGTTCTTCCGGCATGGCCTACCTCCTCTTAGGTTTCTAGCAAACGATAATGTACCATAATCCTTATTCCACCATCCTTTTAATAAGGATAACATATCGTAGTTATGCTGGCAAACTCCAGGGATCATTCCCGGCTCCTGAAAGATCGTAGGGGCAAAGCCTCACGCAACCTATTCTTGGCTTGCTTATCGTACAAAAACCTGTCATGCTTAATTGGTAAGGATTTTAACGCAATCAACAACGTCTAGCGCAAACGGGCCCAGGGCCCGTTCTTTCTTTCTAGAGATACCGAGAGGCTGTTCGCCATGCAAGAAAGAATCAGAAACATCGCCATCATTGCCCACGTCGACCACGGCAAAACCACGCTGGTTGATGCCATGCTCAAGCATGCCGGGGTTTTCCGCGACAACGAGGCCATCACCGAGCGGATCATGGACTCCAACGAACTCGAGAAAGAACGCGGCATCACCATATTGGCCAAAAATCTTTCCATTCGCCACGGATCCTACAAGATCAATATCGTCGACACACCCGGCCATGCCGACTTCGGCGGTGAGGTAGAGCGCATCTTAAAAATGGTAGACTCCGTGCTTCTTTTGGTGGACGCCATGGATGGTCCAATGCCCCAAACGCGCTTTGTCCTCAAGAAATCCCTCGAACTGGGGCTGAAGCCCATCGTGGTAATCAACAAGGTTGATCGCCCCGGCGCTCGGCCCAGTGAGGTGCTGGACATGGTCTTCGATTTGTTCTGCGAGCTGAACGCCGCGGACGAACAGCTGGACTTTCCGGTGGTCTACACGAGCGCCAAATTGGGCTACGCCATGCTCGACATCAACGCCAAGGCTACCACGATGGAGGCGCTTTTCGCGGTGGTGGAATCGAACGTTCGCCCCCCAAGAGGAAACCCTCAGGCCCCCTTCCAGATGCTGATCGCCAATATCGACTACAACGATTACTTAGGCCGCATGGCAACCGGCCGAATTTTTAACGGCAGGGTAAAATCAGGCGAGGCCGTGACAAGGATTAAGCGCGACGGCTCGATTGTCAAAGGCCGCATCACCAAGCTGCTAGGCTACGAGGGCCTTAAGCAAGTGGAAATAGAAGAGGCAGGCGCCGGCGACATCGTTACGGTGGCCGGCTTCGATGAGGTAAGCATCGGCGAAACGCTGGCAAACGCCGAAACCCCGGTTGCGATCCCCTACGTATCCATAGACGAACCCACCCTTGCCATGAATTTTATCGTAAACACCTCCCCTTTTGCGGGCCGGGATGGCAAGTGGGTCACTTCACGCAATATTCTCGAGCGTCTCACAAAGGAATTGCGCACCAACGTCTCTTTGCGGGTGGAAGAAACCGACAGCCCGGACACCTTCAAGGTTTCGGGGCGCGGCGAACTACATCTTTCGATTCTGATCGAGAACATGCGCCGCGAGGGCTTTGAGCTGGCCGTTTCCAAGCCGGAGGTCATCTACCGAATCGAGGACGGCCAAAAGATGGAGCCGATGGAATACCTGGTGGTCGACGTAGCTTCTGAATTTCAGGGTGCCATCATCGAGAAGATGGGACCCCGCAAGGGAGAAATAATCACCATGACCCCCAAAGGGGACACGGTCCGGATGGAATTCGTGATCCCGGCACGAGGTCTGGTCGGCTTACGAGGCGAGGTATTGACCGATACTCGTGGCACGGCCGTGATGACCCATACCTTCCACGGCTACGCCCCCTACAAGGGCGAAATCCCAGGGAGAAAAAACGGCGTCCTGGTGGCCATGGAGCACGGCATTACGACGGCCTACTCTCTGGATGCCCTTCAGCCTCGCGGTATTCTCTTCGTAGGGCCAGGGGTCGAGGTCTACCGCGGCATGATCATCGGCCAGCACAGCAAAGACAACGACTTGGACGTCAACCCCTGCAAGGGAAAGAAGCTAACCAACATGCGTGCCGCCGGCAGCGACGATACCGTCAAGCTCACCCCGCCGCGCCTTTTCACGTTAGAGCAGGCGCTCGAGTTTATCTCCGACGACGAATTGGTTGAGGTAACGCCAAAGTCTCTCCGACTCCGCAAGAAAGAGTCCGACCCAACCAAGCGCAAACGGGCCACCAGAAACTGACCCGGCCATAGGCTTTGGGCGCGAATCAACGGCTGGACCTACAGGTACATGCCATGCTTGGCCCGAAAGATGAATTTTCCGATGCCCGGCTCCTTTTGTAGCTCGCCGTTTTGAACGACAACTTCTCCCCGAAGCAGGACAGCCAGAGGCCTTCCTTGGATCCTGTACTCTGCATACATTGAGTCATTTGTGGTGATTTTCTGCTCTTCGGTCGGATCCCACACGACCACGTCGGCATCCGAGCCTACGGCAATCGTCCCTTTTTTTGGGAACATACCAAAAATTTTGGCAGGTGCCGTAGAAACGAGGCTCACGAAGCGATTAAGCGTGATCCGGCGCTCTTCGACGCCATAGGTGTATAAAAGGCCGAAGCGTTCTCTCACGCCTCGGAAGCCTTTTGGAATATCGCGAAAGTCTTCCCTTGCGGCTGGTACTTCAGGCATGCCTGGCAGGCCAATGTGCCCCGAACCCACCGTATGGATGTAGCCTTGCTTGAGCGCACTCCAAAGTGCTTCTCGATCCTCCTTGCCCCTAAACGGAGGGCTCGGAAGTGTTCTCGCCCCCTCCGAAAGGCCATTGAACAAGAGATAGGGCAGCAGCGTCTCGGCGAACACCTCCTGATCGCGGCCTCGAGCGCGAAGGACAGCCCCTAGCCCCTCGCTGCACGTCGTGGGGGACACATACAGCGGGCAGCTTGCGAGCGAAGCGAACGCCACGGCTCGATGGATCGCTTCCCCTTCAAGAATACAAGGGCTTGCTTGTGCATAATGTGCAAAAGAGACGTTGTCGTGGCGAATGGCATAGTTTTGAAGAAAGCTCGTGACACAGCCGTTTTCTGGATGAACGACCACAAGCGCCGGGATCTCCCGAGCTTTTTGGAGAAGCCGGAAAAAGGACGCGTCGTCCAGCATCCAGCGGTCCTTGAACCCGAGAAAGACTTTAAATGAGCTGACCCCTTCGTTCTCGACGATATCGCGGAATTCTCCCAATGCCCTTTCGGATGGGTCAGAAACAACAATGTGGAAGGCATAATCCACAAGCGCCCGCCCCCGAGCCTTTGCGTGCCAAGCCTCCAGCGTGGCCTTGAGTGACATGCCTCGGTCTTGATAGGCACAATCGAGGACCGTTGTCGTTCCGCCCAGAACGGCCGCTTGGGTTACTTCCGAAAAATCCTCCTCGGTAGAAAGACCATCGAGCGTTAAAGAATGGCTCACGAAAGGATCGATCGCCCCGGGGAACACGTAGGCCCCCCTGGCATCGATGACCTCTGAGCCTCCAGTGTCGATGTCTTTCGCAATCCTTACGATCTCGCCGTCCTCGATGGCAATGTCAGCCTGGTACATCTCGCTGGAGGTCACCACCGTCCCCCCCTTGATCACGCGAATCATGTAAACCTCCTCATTCTTTCATCGGCATACTATTAATTTTAATTAATGCTGTTCAAACCTGGTTTTCCACTCCAGGAAGGAACATAAGCCCCTCTTGAGGGATACCAACGGCCAACCCCTTCCCCTCCAGCACGTCCCTTCCGACAAGGGCGCAGCTGATGGCGTCCAACTCGTCGTGGGAAAGCCCTTTAGAAATGCTGCACAGCCCAACCCCCTCAAGCCCTGCCCTTAGCCCCTCGACATCTTTTTGTTTGCGTGGAATCCCCCAAAGGTCCTGTGCTGCGCCCGGGTAGACCTCGATTGTGCGAATTCCCCTTTTTGCAAGCGATTCGGCTAGATTCATTCCACGAGTTGTCAAAAGACGCATGGGCCCCAAAGTGATGGGGAAAAAATGGATTTTCATGGAAAGAAGCGTCTTGTCGCAGACCCTCAAATGCGCCTTGCCCCGGCAGCTACACTCCTCGAGCAGGCAACATCGCCCGAAAGGAAGAGAGAGAGGCGCATCAATCGCCACGATTTCCGGCTTATCCTCGTAGAGAGCCCGCAGAATGTCCGTATCTGCATACAATATCCGTGTCTCCACTCGCCCGCCGGCAAACAGGCAGTACCCCGTACGGCGCTTTGGCGAACCCGCAAGATCTAGGCCTACAATACGCATCCTTTACTCCCGTACTCTTACAATACATCGGCCTGGTTGATGGGTACAAGGCTTTGCTTGCTACAATAAGCGATAAGGGTGGCCGCCTTTTTTAAGCCATTCGCCAACAGTCAGCATCCAAACCTGAAGGAGGAACCTATGAGCTGTCTGTTCAGCCCCATCAAATTGGGCGAAGAAACACTTGCAAACCGCATTGTCATGTCCCCTATGTGCCAGTACATGGCGACAGAAGACGGCTTTGCGACAGACTGGCATCTTGTCCATCTGGCAAGCCGGGCCGTCGGCGGCGTTGGGCTGATTCTCGTGGAGGCCACCGCGGTCGAGCCAAGGGGAAGGATTTCGGACAACGACCTTGGGCTTTGGTCGGACAACCACATCAAGCCGCTCGAACGAATCGTAAAGGTGGTTCACGACTTGGGAGGCAAGATCGGTATACAGCTTGCGCACGCGGGAAGAAAGTCGGAATCACGCGCTGGAATCCCCGTCGCCCCAAGCCCAATTCCATTCGATGAAGACTACCGTACCCCCCACGAGCTTTCCGAGGGAGAAATCCAAGAAATCCAAGAGCGCTTTGCGGTGGCAGCCCAAAGAGCCCTACAGGCCGGGTTTGACGTAATCGAGATTCACGCTGCCCATGGGTATTTGATCAGCGAGTTTCTATCGCCCGCCGCCAACGAGCGAACCGACCGCTACGGGGGAAGCACCGAAAACCGGGCCAGGTTCTTAAGAGAAACCATTCATGCCGTACGGAGTGTTTGGCCTAAGGGGCGCCCTCTCTTCGTCAGAATATCGGCCAGCGACTATACTCTAGACTGCATGACGCTAGAGGAAACCTTAAGGCTTCTTGGTTGCCTCAAAAGCGAGGCCGTGGACGTATGGGACATTTCTTCGGGAGGGATCGTTTCTACAGGCCTGCAGCCGGTGGCAATCGGAGCCTACCCTGGCTATCAGATCCCTTATGCCTCTCGTATCAAGCGAGAACTAGGGCTCATAACCATGGCCGTGGGGCTGATTTCTTCCCCCGAACTGGCAGAGTATACGCTCCAAGCAGGAAATGCCGATTTGATTGCCCTAGGCAGAGAGCTCCTTCGGAACCCATACTGGCCGCTTTCCGCGGCGCGCGCATTGGGCGAGGAGATATCCTGGCCAAAGCCCTACGAGAGGGCAAAATGACTCAGCGCTTCAGGCGCTGATCGATCGCTTGAAGCTTAGTCTTGGCCTGAACCGAGGCCTGAGAAGTGGGGAAGTCTTTGAGAATCTTCTTGTACACGATACTGGCGTCGTAGAAGTCTCCTAGCGCCTCAAAGGCTTCCCCTTGCCTCAAGTAAGCGCTAGGAACGAGCTCGGAGGCGGGGTAGTCGCGCGCGAACTTGTCGAACTCAACGATGGCCCGCTCGTGGTCCTGTAGCTGGTAGTGACTTTCCGCTAAAAAGTATTGCGCCTTCGGAGCAAGGCTAGAAGAGGGGTAGGCCTTGAGGAAACGCTGAAACAAGGAAACAGCCCCGCTTGGGTTCCCTTGGGACAGCGCAGAAAACGCCTGATCATACAGCTCACTTTCGGGCGTTGCGGAGGCCGCCGGGGTGGGTCCAGAGGGTGCGGCCCCCGAAGATAACGGCTGTTGCCCAAGCAACGGTGCTTGCCCGAAGGCAGATCCGCCGAACGTGAGCGGAGGCGGGGAAGCCAGTTTGAGCCGCCCCTCGATTTGTCTTAAGCGGTCATCGTTCCTTAAAACTGCCCCCTGGATCACGCTAAGCCTAGACTGGAATGGCTTTAGGCCGTCATCAAGGCGCTTGTCCTGCTCGAGAAGCTGTTCTTGAGTCTGCTTCGAGACCTCCTCAACCGCGGTAACCTGGCGCTGCAAACGCTCGAGGTCGGCCGTATGGTCTGCCTGAAGGGCGCGGACCGATTGCAACTCGTCCCCAAGGTTGTCAAGCTGCGCCTTTAGGCCGCCCACATCGGAGGTCGTTGCACAACCACCTGCCACCAAGAAGACAAACGAACCCAAGCCAACTCCAAGCAACGCCTTCCGCAGCCTCATACCATCTCCTTCCATGGTTTCAAGGGCATCACCCGCCTGGGCAAATCCCCAGGCGGGTGAATTCCTACCGAACGATGGAGAAATCGGCCCTGCGGTTTTTGGCCCAAGCCGCCTCGCCGTGACCCGGATCTGCCGGTCGTTCTTCCCCGTAACTAATCGTGGAAAGCCGGTTTGATGGGATCCCAAGGCTCACGAGATAGCTCTTGACGGCCTCTGCCCGCCTTTGCCCGAGCGCCATGTTGTACTCTTCCGTACCCCGCTCGTCGCAATTGCCCTCAATGGACATCTTCACGCGTGGATGTCGCCGCAACCATTCGGCGTTCCTTTGGAGAACGGTACGCATCTCAGGCCGGATGTCGGCCCTGTCGAAATCGAAGTACACCGTTTGCAGGGGAGACACCCCCCTCCTTGCGTACTCGTCTTCACCAATAGGACGCCTTCGGACCTTACGGCCCTTTTCGACGCCCACCATTTCCTCTTCTGCCCCTTTGGGCTTCCTGGAACAGCCTTCCTGATTAACAAGGGCAACGCCCATCATGAGGACCAGAGTGGCTAAAAATAAACGCTTCAACATGTCTATCACCCCCTTTCTTTTTAGGATTTAGCGCTTTCTCCATGCAGGCTGAGATTCTTCGTTTCGTGATCTACTCACTCTCATTACGTCTCCCGTCTTGAGGTTGAGTAGATAAATCTGCCTCACGCCGTCGCGGGTAGAGTCGAACGCAACAAGACGCCCGTCGGGAGAAACGGCTGGATGCTCATTTCTTCCTTCCCCAAACGTATGCCTCAAAAGCCCTCCTCCGTTCGCTTGGACGCTGTAGATGTCAAACGTACCGCCTTGCCTTGCCGAAAAAACGATCCGGTCGCCCTTTGGAGAATAGCTCGGATCTGTACAGTAAGACATGTCGGGAACAAGCCTTCTGGTTTCTAGGGTTTCAAGGTTCAACTCGTACAGACCCAACCCTCCGGCTCGGTCTGAAACAAACACGACCTTTCCCCCATCCGGGGAAACGGTGGGCGAGATGTCCTCCCCGAAGCTATGCGTAAGCCTCCTTAAGAGCCTACCAGCCAAATCGGCCTCGTAGAGCTCGGCGTTTCCGTCTTTGGTCAACGCCACAACCAAGCGCCTTCCGTCCGGATAGAACGCCGGGGTCGTGTTTAGGCCTGGATGCGAAAGGATGCGTACAAGCGTCCCTTTGGCCAAGCTCATGAGGTACAAGTCTGGGTTGTCATGCCTGTAGGAGGTGTAGGCAATCCTTGTCCCATCCGGAGATACGGCGGGAAAGAGGTTGAGTGACCCATTCCGAGTCAAGGCAACCGCACCCGCTCCGTCGACGTCCATCATGTACACCTCTTTCGTTCGAGGCGTGGGCCTTCTGGAAAAGACGAGCTGATAATCGAATGCCCCCCTTTCCCCGGTCAACCGCTCAAGAATATCGTTGGCCATCAAGTGGGCGACCCAGCGAACTTGACTTTGACTGCCCCGGTAGCTTTTGGATAGGACAGCTTCCCCCCGAGAAATATCAATTAGGCGCACCTCGGCTTCAAACATGCTCGAAGTAAGCCTAAGTCCGCCACGAACAAGCATCTCTGTCCCTATCAGCCGCCAATCTTCCAGGTTCGTATCCTGAAGCCCGGTAAGGTTGGAAGATTTTTCGATGTAGGTATCCTTGTCTTGCACATTGCAGTATCCGCTCATTCCAAGATCAAAGGCAAGGGCTTCGTAAATTTGACGGTTAAGCGAGACATGCGCGTCCTTTGGCCCCAAAAGGCGGAGGAAATCAGGGATGGCGATGTTCAGCTTACGGATGTTTTGCGAAGTGACGTCGATGTAAACCCTCGCCTTGGCCTCAGTAAGGGCCGACAACCCAACAATCCAAACTGAAAAAAGGGCTAGAAGGCGTTTCATCCCATATCCTCCGGTCGAAAGCGGATTCCAAGCTCAAAGAAAGAACCCTCTATGGCTTCGGGCAGAGGAGGAAACGGAGCACTCTCCTTGATCGCCCTAATTACGGCCTCATCGAATACAGGGATGCCAGAGCCCTTCTCCATGGAAACGGCCAATGCCTCGCCGCTCCGTCCGATCCTTACCACGGCAATAGCCTCTAGCCCCTTGGTTTCCCCAAGCATCGGGGGCAGGCGAAAACTCAACATCAACCGCTGCCACACCTCTGAAATGTACCTGGCAAGGCGAACATCGACGGGCTGCCCCGTCTGAGATCCTGGAACGAACGCCCCGTATGGGACGCCCCCGGAAGAGCTTTGTTGGGCCAGCCGTTGGCGGATGCGCTCGATCGCACTCTCAAGCTTCGGATCGAGCGATTCTTCCTGCCTTTCTTTGGATTTGGGCTCTATTTTTGGAGCAGGCCGAATGGGCCGCCTTAATGGTTTTTCCCGCTTTGGCTTTTCGGGCACAACCTTGGCCTTTGGTTTCGCCTTTTGTAGCTTGTCTGGCAACAGCATACTATCCTTTGGAACGGCCTCTTGCTTGGGTTTGGGTTTGAGCGCCTCTAAGGGCTCGGCTGGCCTCTTGGCCTCTACTTTTGGAGGCTCTTTCGGTTTAGGCGGCACGACAAGCGGAGATGTAGGCTTAGCACTGCGATTTTCCCCTCGAATACCCGGCCCTACAAGCTCGACTTGCACGTAGGGCGCAACGAATGTCCTGTTCGTTTCAAACGAGAACAAATATAACACAAGCGCAAGGAAAGTAAAGTGAACAAGGCCCGATACGGCCATCATCGGACCAATGGAAGGCTCGCGCATGGCGTAGCTCTATGTACCCTCGGGTTGAGTCATCATGCCGATCCGGTTCACTCCCGCCTTTTTGAGCCTCGAAATGGCCTTCATCACCGTTTCGTAAGGGAGGTCCCGATCGGCGGCAAGCAGCACATCTTTGATGGCCCGTGCCGCAAGCACCTTTTCCATCACTTGGGCAAGTTCATCCATATCCGTTCGCCGCTTGTCCACCCAAACCGTCCCGCCCTTTTCGACTCGAACGGTCAAAAGGTCTTCAGAGGGCTTCAGGGGGGCCGTAGTGACTCTTGGCAGGTTCACATCCACGCCTTGGATCATCATCGGCGCTGTAACCATGAAGACGATCAGCAATACCAGCATGACGTCCACGAGGGGCGTAATGTTGATGTCCGAGATCGGATCTCCGTTCGAAAGGCCGCCGCCTCCTACTCCAAACGCCATAGTTCCTACTCCTTTTGCAGGGTCGAGGTTACGGGGTTTCCTGCGGTTTGAGCGTCAGGAGCTGGCGCTGGTAAAGGTTGAGGAAATCCAAGGCAAAGCCTTCCATATCGGACACCAACGCCCTTGCCCTACGGACGAACAGGTTATAGGCGATGACGGATGGGATCGCCACAAAAAGGCCCGCCGCCGTGTTGATGAGCGCTTCGGCAATACCCGGGGCGACAGTAGTAAGGTCTGCCGTTCCTTTAAGCCCTATGGCATGGAAGGCGTTCATAATCCCCCATACGGTCCCAAAAAGACCGATGAACGGGCTTACCGACCCGATAGTCCCCAAAAGCGGCAGATAGCGCTCAAGCAGGCCCGTTTCGCGGAAAATGCCCTTCCTAAGGACACGCTCGATATGGACAAGCGCGTCCTGCGGGCTGGTATAGCGCAGCCTTTCGGCTCGCCCAAACTCGCGGTAGGCGTTGGAGAACAGGCTGGCGTTTGGGGAGAATTCGTAGCGCTTTGCACGCTCGAACACCCTAGAGAGCGACTGAGCCGTCCAGAAGGTTTCCATAAACTGCTCGTTGTTCCTTCGGGCCTTCCGAAACATCAGCCCCTTTTGGAGCATGATCGCCACGGAGGCTACCGAAAGAGCGAGCAACAAGATGAGGATAGCCTTTCCTATGGGGCCTAGATGGGCCACCATACCAAGGACATTCAAAGAACTACCCATGGTTTGCTAAGGCCTCTTTGCAGCTTGGCGCTTGATTTAAAGCGTACGGTTTACCGCTTGGGCAAAAGGTGCGAGCATTTTCATAAACCTCGCGAACGTCTGGGGTTTAAGCGATTGCGGCCCATCGCTCAACGCCTCTTTGGGGTGTGGGTGAACCTCGATCATCAGCCCATCCGCCCCGACGGCGATTGCGCCAAACCCCATGGGCGCAACGTACTTCCAATACCCCGTTCCATGGCTGGGATCCACGACAACGGGCAAATGAGTCCTGCCTTTCAGGACAGGCACGGCGCTCAAATCGAGAGTATTACGGGTTGCCGTCTCAAACGTTCGGATGCCGCGCTCGCAGAGGATGACGTTAGGGTTGCCGTGCGAGAGGATATACTCGGCGCTCATGAGTAACTCCTCAATCGTCATGGAAAGCCCTCGTTTGAGCAAGACCGGCTTTTGAATACGTCCAATTCGCTTCAAGAGCGAAAAATTCTGGGCGTTGCGTGCCCCGATCTGGACGATGTCCGCGTACTCTGCAACCAACGCGACATCTTCGGCGGCCATGACTTCCGTAATGACCGGCATGCCAAAGGATTCGCCTGCCTGCTTGAGAAGCCTGAGACCGTCGCGCTCCATCCCCTGAAAGCTGTAAGGGCTGCTCCTTGGTTTAAACGCACCGCCCCTCAAAACGGTCGCCCCCGCCTCCTTCACGATTCTCGCGGTTTCAATCACCTGGTCTTCTCCTTCGACCGAGCAAGGGCCTGCGATGACAACAATCTTCTGCCCGCCAATCACGACCCCACTGCCTAGAGGAATCTCGGAGGTTTTTTCGTAGGCAGCCATGGAGGCAAGCTTGTACGGCTCGAGGATGGGAACGACACGGTCCACCCCGGCCATTGTCTCTAGTGCCTGGAGCTCCATCTTGCCACGCTCATCCCCTATCGCGCCGACCACCGTACGTTCGACCCCGTGAATAGGATGGGCCGTATAGCCCAGCTCTTCAATGCGCTGGATTAAGGCTTGAATCTCGTTTTTTGTCGCATGCGGTTTCATGACAATGATCATGGCTTTGCTGTTCTGCTCCTTTTTCGTGAATTTATATTGTAATCCGAATACAGAAAAAATCCAGCCTGCCCTTTTGCGCTCGCTAAAAAATATCTTACCAATTTTTGTTGTGTTATGGTCTTTGCGCTCTTTATCGAAGACTTTAGGGCAATAGCAAACCAAACCTGTCCAGGGCCTACGGTTAACCAACAATCATGATAGCCGAACTCCTTGACGGCATTTTCACCGACTTGAATGGTGAAGCCGATCAAAAAGGAGCGCATCGCAGAGTCTCGAGGATGTCGGAAGGTAAGGACGGGGCTATGACGAACAGCATGAAGCCACCGACAAGGGGATTGCGGATCTTTTTCTTTAGGCTAAGGCGGCCGTGATGGGAGAAAGAGGGTGGCAAGAAATAGGCGTTCTTAGGTCCTATCTCTTGACAAGCTTCGCAGGATGTTTTACCTTAAAGTCACATGGTAATAGTTTAAGCTAAATTAAATTAAATCAATCAAAGGAGGCTGTTCGATGCGTAAAGTCACATTTTTACTTGCCATGGTAGGCGCGTTGGCGTTTCTTCCGCTTCAGACAACGCCTGCACACGCCCAGGATCTGGTTGATTCCATCTCCGGCATGCTCGAGGATCTCCTCGGCAGTAACGGTGATAACGGTGATAACGGAAACATTTCCGATTCCTTCCAGGATCTCGGCGATGATCTCGGGTCTGAGTTCGAGGACATCGGAGACGAGTTTTCTGACGCTTTTTCTAAGCGCGCTTCTTAGGCGCTTTCCTGGCTTAAAAGACCCCAGGGACCCCCTGGGGTCTTTTTTTTATCCTCCGCATGGAAAATCCCTGCCCTTGACAAGCCCAAAAAAAGGATTAGTATTTCATGTAGGTTTTGGCACTGACAATCCATGAGTGCCAAGTGTATATGTTTTTTCTCGGCCATAACGGCCATGTTCGTCCTTTGACCCTATTAATCAACCAAAAATGGGAGGTTGCTATGCGCGTACGGCCTTTGTACGACCGAATCCTCGTGCAACGGATGCAGGAGGAAGAAAAGACCAAGGGAGGAATCATAATCCCCGAAACGGCAAAAGAAAAATCCGTCGAGGGGAAGGTAGTGGCCGCTGGCAAGGGGAAGCTCAATGAAAAGGGTGAGCTTGCCCCGCTCGAAGTCAAACCGGGAGATCGGGTGATGTTCGGCAAGTATGCTGGGACGGAGATCCAGATTGAGGGCGAAGATTACCTCATCATGCGAGAGGATGATCTTTTGGCCATCATCGAAGAGTAATCGAACGCAAAAGTAATTTAGAAGGAGGTAGCCTTATGGCAGGGAAGGAAATCCGCTTGGGCGATGAGGCCAGGCGGGCGATTTTGAAGGGTGTGAACGTCCTTGCGGACACCGTCAAGACAACGCTAGGTCCCAGGGGCCGTAATGTCTTGATCGAAAAGACGTTCGGGTCGCCGACCGTCACAAAGGATGGCGTCACGGTCGCCAAGGAAATTGAGTTAACGGATAAGTTTGAAAACATGGGTGCCCAGATGGTCCGCGAGGTCGCCTCAAAAACCTCGGACGTGGCAGGCGACGGAACGACTACGGCTACCGTGCTTGCTCAGGCAATTTACAAGGAAGGCATCAAGCTTTTGGCCGCTGGCCACAACCCTGTGGACCTCAAACGTGGGATTGACAAGGCCGTCTCAAGTGTCGTCTCCGAGCTCAAGACCCTTAGCACGGCCATCAAGGGCGAAAAAGAAATTGCTCAGGTAGGAACGATCTCGGCCAACAACGACGAGACGATCGGGAGTATTATCGCCGAGGCAATGGAAAAGGTTGGGAAAGAAGGCGTTATCACGGTCGAGGAGGCCAAGAGCATGGAAACGACCCTCGAGCTCGTCGAGGGCATGCAGTTCGACCGGGGCTACATCTCGCCCTACTTCGTGACCGATGCCGAGAGAATGGAAGCGGTTATCGAAGATCCCTATATTTTGATCCACGAAAAGAAGCTTTCTTCGATGAAGGACCTCCTGCCCGTTTTGGAGCAGGTGGCTCGTTCTGGCAAGCCTTTGGTGATTATCGCCGAGGATATCGAAGGCGAGGCCTTGGCCACGCTCGTCGTCAACAAGCTTCGCGGAACGCTTACCTGCTGCGCTGTGAAGGCGCCAGGGTTCGGCGACAGGCGCAAGGCGATGCTAGAGGATATCGCGATCCTAACGGGTGGACGGGCGATCACCGAAGAACTCGGCATCAAGCTGGAGGGCCTCACGCTCAACGACCTCGGCCGTGCGCACAGGGTCACAGTGGACAAGGACAACACGACGATTGTGGACGGGGCCGGCTCAAAAGATGCGATCGAGGCTAGGGTCAAGCAAATTCGCGCCCAGATCGAAGAAACCACCTCGGATTACGACCGAGAAAAGCTTCAAGAGCGCCTTGCCAAACTAGTCGGCGGCGTAGCCGTTATCCGTGTAGGCGCGGCTACCGAATCCGAGATGAAAGAGAAGAAGGCTCGCGTGGAAGACGCGCTGCACGCAACCCGAGCGGCCGTTGAGGAAGGCATCGTTCCCGGCGGCGGTGTTGCGTTGCTAAGGGCCAGCATAAAGCTTGAGGCCTCCAAGTCCGACAATCCTACAACCCAAGCCGGGGTAGCCATTGTCAAGAAGGCGCTCGAAGAGCCGATTCGTCAGATCGCCGAGAACGCCGGTGTCGATGGATCGATCGTCATCGAAAAAGTCCGTCAGGGTAGCGGCTCTTTTGGGTTTAACGCGGCTACCGAAGTCTACGAAGACTTAATGGAAGCAGGAATTATAGACCCTACCAAGGTAACGCGGTTTGCCCTTCAGAACGCTGCTAGCGTGGCCTCGCTACTGCTGATGACAGAGGCAAGCATCGCAGAAAAGCCTAAGGAAGATAAAATGCCCCCGATGCCCGGCGGCATGGGCGGCATGGGCGGCATGGGCGGCATGGATATGTAAGCCGCCTTCAGCCTTCAGCCATACCCCGCCGGGATTTCCCGGCGGGGTTTTTTTATTGGAGCAGCTTGACAAGGGGGCATCCAAAGACTTAGATAAAGCGTAGGCGTTTGAAGGACAACAAGCTGGGAAAGGGACATGGAAGAAAACCCTCAAGCTCCTGAAGAACAAGAAGTTGGCGAAGACCCTCAAGAAAAGGCTTCGGACGCTCGAAAAGAGGCGTTTATCGAGGAGTTCATCCGGGCCCATGAAGAGCTTCTTTTAGCCGAAAATTCGTTCTTTAAGCGTCTAGCACCAGCAGGCTTCCTTTTGGACGCAGTGTTGTTTTTCTACGCAACGCTCGTCGTTTTTAACACAATCCATACATTGGCCTCCAGGCCGCAGATTCCTATAGGGTCGCTCCTTATGAGCGTTGCGATATCCCCTTTTATGTTTCTCGTTCCATTCGCAATCTTGGCGTACTTGCTTTTTTTCATACCCCAACGGCTTTTCTTCGGCGCAGGAAGCCTGTTGATGACGCTGAAGGCCGTGTTATACGCAGCCTCCAAGCTGTTCGTCCTCGTTCTTCCGATGGATCTCGGGCTTGCCCTGCTTGGAGCCAACAAGGATCCCTTTCTTCTTGCGATGTTGCCGTTGAGCCCCGCGGGTTCCATCATGCAGCTCTCTCAATTGGCCTACTTTGCGTTGGTCCTGGTTGCATTTTTAGGCTCGCTTCGTAACATTCTTCTCGAAGTCCACGGCCTTCCCAGAAAGAAAGCTTCACTTGCACTTGTGGTTTGTTTTGGCGTTATTCTCGGCGTTCTCGTAGGCCTTAAAGCCTTGCAGCAGGGTTGATGGTTCGCGTCTCAATATGGAATCAGCAGGAGGACAAAGGTGATCTCATCCGAGGACATTAGTCGTATTCGTGACATTGTCGCCCCATACGACAAAGGGCCTGTCCTTTCTTTGTACGCCGACCTAGACCCATCCAAGCCCGAGAACGCAGGCAAGGCCTACCTGCTAAGAGCCAAGCAAACGCTCAAGGCAATGGGGGTTCAAGAACCCTACGCCAAAAAGGCCCTTGAATGCCTTGATCACGCTTTGCCTTTTAAAAAAACTCGTGCAATGTTCGTTGCAGACGAACTGTTTGCCTATTTCGATTTTCAGGTTGACCTTCCGATCGTTGACCTCGCGCATGGAAGGCTCGAAGCACGGCTTGGTAAGCCCTATGTCCTGCCCCTTTTACTCGCCCTTGATGAATACAAGCGCTACGGGGTTATTGTCCTCAGCCAAGAGCGCTGGCGGTTTCTCGAAGTCAACATGATGGAAATAGAGGAAATCCAGGAAGCGTTCCTGACGATCAACCGCGAAGATTGGTGCCGGTATACCGAAGCCAAGCCTCCTTCCATGATTGGAAGGGCAGGAAGAGGGGGCTCCGGGAAAGACCTGTTCGACAGGCGGATGCTTATGTGGCTCATTCGTTTCTACAAGCAGGCCGCGACGCTCCTAGAGCGTACAATCCAGGAAAAGGGCATCGAAAGGCTCATTCTCATAGGCACACACGAGGAAATAGCCCTTTTTGAATCCTACCTACCCAAAGGGCTTCAGCAGCGTGTCATCTTCCATGCCACATCCTTGTCCAACCTAGAGGCAACCCCGGGCGAGATCCTCCACGCAATCCGAGAAGAGATCGTCTCGATCGAGAGGAAAGAAGAAGCCGCTCTGCTCGAGAAGATACGCGAAGAAGGGGTCTGGGGGTTCGAGCAAACGCTCGAAGCCCTTCAAGAAGGGCGGATCTATCTGCTTGCCGTTCCTTGGAAGTTGTCCAGAGACGTATTCGTTTGCGAAGACTCTAGGCTAGCTCTTCCAAGCCTAGAACTCGCCGAACAATCATGCCCTGGAGACATTCTCAAGGAAGACTTTAAAAACATCGTCGTCGAGTTGGCGCAATCTTACGGCGCTGGCCTCGAATTTTTCCAAGGCGAGCAAGGCGAAAGCCTCATGAAAGAGTTTGGCGGCCTGGCAGGCCTCAAGCGTTGGTAGCCCTGGCGTTGTTTAAGAGCCGGAAAGAACCAGGACAATCTTCTTTTGCCCGATGGTTACGGGGGCTTGGGTAGCCGCCTCGAGATCTCCGGGTTGGTGTGTCATAGGGTCGCCGTCTTGGTCCATCCTCGCAGCCAGGAATACTGGCCGGGAAGATAGGCTATCGCTCGGGGCGAACAGGTCGCCTCCGCTTACTTCGAACGGCAAGGGGAAACTTGGGGCATCGAGGAGCTTCCCGCCGACCATCTGCCCCTTTGGGCTTTCAAGACGGACGATCAGGAAAAGCTTCGCCCCTTGAGGAGACCTAACCCCCGGCCCAAGTACGACTTGCCCGGTATAGAGCGCTTCGGTTTTCTCCGCTTGAGGGCCCAAGATTTTTTGCATATCCGTTTCGCCTAGATCTTCCAATTTCAGCTTCTCTGGCGTGCTGTTCTGGCCGCACCCCGCCCCCAAAAGCCCTAGAACGGCCAACGCCCCTATGGCGGCCTTCAAGGAAACTCTCAACCCTTCCACGCGAGCCTCTCCTCGTTTACGATCAACCTTTTACCAAGACTACTGACGCTCAAGAAAGACACAATAAGCGCCGAAAGCAAAATCAGCGAATGAATGAGCATTTGGTAGCGAACCGCCTGGTTCGGCGAGGCCCCCGCAAGAATCTGGCCCGTCATCATCCCAGGAAGAGAAACCACCCCGACGACCATCATTGTGTTGAGCGTGGGCATAAGAGAAACGCGCAAGGCCTGTCGTTTATGGCTTTCAAGGGCCTTTTCGGCGCTCATGCCCAAAGCGAGCAAGGATTCGATCAAATGGGCATCCTGCACGACAACCCCAATAAAACGCTCGGCGGCAAGCGTAGAAACGTTCATGGTATTGCCGGTCACCATGCCCACTAAGGGGATGAGGTACTGTGGATCGAACCAAGGAACGGGCCGGAGAATCGCCCCGATACCCAGCGCGGAAGCCAGCCCTACACCACAGGCAAGCGCTACCAAGAACGGAAACGGACGAGGTCGAAAGGGACCAGCCTGCGTACTCCTAACCCTGCTCCATGCGGTATAAGCGGCCACTCCGACCATGGCCAAAGCTACGCCTACGCTAACCCAAACGTTCTTTGCATGAAAAACCCACAAGAGCACCCAGCCGACAACGAACAACTGTCCAAACATCCTCAAGCCGGCAACGAAGAAGTCGCGCGTCAACCGAAGACCTAGCATGAATTGAAGGCCTACGGCTAACAAAAAAACGACAACCGCCAGGCAGATGTCGGAAAAACCGAGGCTTAGGTATGCCGGATTCACGCCTTTTGCCCGCAAACGCCCTTAGGCCTGAGACTTTTCAAATAAAACCGGCCGGCAAGGCATTGTGCGCGCCCCAATAAAGCCATCCCCTTCGAAGCGTTCGACGAGCGTTGAGCTATGTAAGAGGCTTTTGGCTTGCTTGCCCATTCCTCTCCAAAGCTTACCCCTTTTGCGTAGGGTACCATGAGGCCCGCTTATTGACAACGCCTTTCGTCCGGCCCCCGGAACCGGCACTTCAGGGGCGGTTCCGGTTGCTTCCGAAGGAGCCCGCTACCAAGTGAATGCATTTTTTGGCAGCCAGACCTTAGCGTACCTTGACATGCCATACGGATCGTTTGATAATAGCGAATGAGGGCGGGCATAGCTCAGCTGGTAGAGTACGAGCTTCCCAAGCTCGGTGTCGCGGGTTCGAATCCCGTTGCCCGCTCCACCCATGAATCCTACGAAGCATCCTTTTTAACCGCCTCCCTAGGCTTGCTAAGCCATGACCAGTGTTCCGGGTATTTCCGGATGATTGCGGTCAGCCTGTCGGCACACGCTTGGGCGATGGCGGGGATATCCTTCCGGTTGGGCCCTGTTTCTACAGGATGCTCCACGCGGACCGTGTAGTGTCCATCTTCCCTAAAGATATACACAGGAATGATTGGGAAGCCGTAGCGGGCGTGCAAGACGGCGGGTCCTCCCGGCAGGCAAACAGCACGATTTAGGAATCGAACAGGAATACCGCCTTCCTTCTCCGGCTCGTCTACAAACAGGCACACGAGCTCTCCTGCCTTCAAGCATCTAACCAGCTCCATCGTAAGGGCCTGCTGCTGTTTTGGAGCAATACGACGCGGGATCAAAAGTGGCTCTAGGTTTTGATGGGCGATGGTGGCCTTGTATCGCTCGGCAAGCCATTCGTTGTTCGGCAGTTTGATCAAAAACCTCAAGGGATACCCAAGCTTTGCCAAGGCAAGCTGAAGTAACGGAAAGGGCCCAAAATGCGCCGAAATGAGAATTGCCCCCTTGCCTTCACCGCAAAAGGCCCTTAACCCGAAATCGTCTTGAACCCGAACCCTGCGAAGAAAGTCCGAGGGCGGGCGAAAGTAGGCATGAATCGATTCAAAAAAGCTCGAAATAACGTTGGCAGCGACTTTCAGGGCAAGCCTTCGTCTTTCCTCCGGGGACATCTCGGTCCCCGTATAGTCAAGGATATTGCGCTCAAACGGACTCAAAGGCAATGGAAGATTACCTAGGCACCACACGATGCCCCGCGACAGCCAAGGAAAAAACCCAAGCGGGAGAAGGGCAATGACAGGAGTAGCGATTGCAAGTACAACCCTTCCGATACCATAGCGCAGCTTTTTGCTCCATCGTCTCCAACGCATACTCCGCCATCCTTCAAGTTTTTTGTCCGCAAAGAAGAGTGGTATAATAATATTTAGAGAATGTTCGTTTATACTCGAACTAGCGCCGTGAGGCTTGGAAAGTCATGAACTTAGTGTTGTATTATCAACCCTTCTGTCCGTATTGCCAACGGGTGCTCAGGGTCGTAGAACAGCTAAAGGCACCTCTCGAGCTCAAGAACATCCAAGAAAGTTCTGCATCGCTCGAAGAGCTCAAGAGGCTTACGGGGAAAACCCAGGTACCTTGCCTTGTGATCGACGGCAAGCCTATGCTCGAGAGCGAGGGCATCAGCCGCTGGCTCGAAGAGCACTACGCAGCGTCCAAATAGGGGTTGCACTGCTTTAAGGCGTGGTTATTGTAAAGGAATGAAGACGTACGCAATCAACCGCAAAGCCTACCACGATTACGACATCCTCGAAGAGTACGAGGCCGGCCTTGAGCTTAAAGGTCCAGAGGTAAAGGCAATCAGGGATGGCGGAGTCGAGCTTAAGGGGGCTTTTGCGCTCGCCCGGGGAAGGGAGCTTGTCGTCGAAGGGATGCGCATTGCGCCCTACGGGCAGGCAAGACTTGCTGAACAGGACCCGTTGCGTACCAAAAGGCTCCTGCTGCATCGCCTGGAGATCGAGCGTATTCGTGGCCGCATCCAGGAAAAAGGGCTCACGATGATTCCATTGAAGGTGTACGCCAAAGGGCCTTGGGTCAAGATTACCCTTGGACTAGGCAAGGGGAAAAAGCTCTTTGACAAGCGAGAAGACATTAAGAAGCGCGACATCGAACGGGAAGAGCGAAGAGTTTTAAAAGGCTAAAAAGGCTTAAAAACAACGAACGGGGGCGAACTGGGTTCGACGGGATCTAAGGGTTTGGCAGGAAGGCATGCAGGGTTCCCCAGGAGGCCCTTAAAAACCTGGGACACTACAGGTGCCGACGAAGACGTCGAGTACGCTCTAGCCGCCTAACACCGGCTAGCATCCCTTGAAGGAGGTGCCTTAGGCTCCTTTAAAGGGGTGGAATACGACCTGGGGCTGGAAGTTTGACCCTTAAGGCCTTGGGGGCCAGGCTTCGAGAGCTACAAGGCCCGCCGGAGGATATCCCCCGCCCTTTGGGAAACCTCCCAAGCGTAGAAAAGAAGGGCTAAGCATGTAGTCTTCCGCTGGGCTCAGGTCTCGGACGCGGGTTCGATTCCCGCCGCCTCCACCATTTACAAAAGACAACCCGTCTCTCTGGGGTCAAACTCCTAGGTGACGGGTTTTCTTTTTCTGCGTATCATCAGCGACTTACGTGCTTTTAGGGTGTCGGCGCTACCGCCGCGATCACTCCATTTTCGGGAAATCCGCCATATCCCTCTTCTCTTTCGCCTCAAAATTCTCCGTATTCTTACCCCCTCTCCGGACCTCGTCCGGTTATGAAAGTGAACACGGCATTGTGCGCGGAGCCGCTGCCTCCGTCAAGACGGCGATGATGTTCGGCGAATTCTACCCCAATCCGACCGCAGGGCCAGCGGCCAGGGTGTCTATGCTGAGCGCCACGGGTGCAGAGGCGTTGAGAACGTTTCTGCTGGTCATCATGATCTTTGCGCTTACGAAGGGAGCAACCTGGGCCGGCCGGAGAACCATCTTTCGCCCCTGTTCATAGATCTGACCGTGAGTTCCATCATCTGTCCGATTGCCCCGTTGACCCAGGCCGGAATCAATCCCGCTCGTGATTTGGGTCCAAGGGAATTCGCATGGCTTGCGGGATGAAGAGGAACGGCATTCCCCGATCACCAGGGCGGCTTTCTTATCGTCTACGTATTGGCGCCAATATTTGGCGGGGTAGTAGCCTCTTTGATGTTTGTTTGTCTGCTGGAGCCTGTCATGATGAAGACGAGCGACAAATGCGACTGTATAGACTCAGAAAGGAAGGGCTTTCGGGAAGGGGGTTTCTGAGGAATATGGTAACTGGACTATTTGGAGTTGGAGGACGACATGAGTATGCATGATTTGGATCAAAAACGATTAAATACCTTCCGTGATCGGGTTGCACAAGAAGAAGGGCAGCCCCTTAAGTCTCTAAGTATAGACACGATACAGATGAATCTGGGATTGCGCTGCAACATGAAGTGCCGTCACTGCCATGTGGCAGCTGGTCCCAAGCGCCGTGAGCAGATGAGCTGGGAGACGATGGGGGCGATCGTGAAGGCCGCGCGCGAATGTGGTTGCTGGATGATAGATCTGACTGGTGGAGCGCCCGAGATGAATCCTCATTTTCAACGCTTTGTCCAGGCTCTGCGCGACGAAACATTCCAGGTCCAAGTGCGAACGAATCTGACCATTCTGCTGGAGCCGGGCTATGAAGATATGGCGTCCTTCATGGCTGATAGCATGGTCTCCCTCGTCGCATCTCTGCCCTGCTACCTGGAGAAAAATGTCGATCTGCAGAGAGGTCCGGGCGCTTACCACCGAAGCATCGAAGCGTTGCGCATGCTGAATGGACTAGGCTATGGCATGCGCGATGATCTGCCTCTGGATTTGATATTCAATCCGATTGGCCCAACCCTTCCGCCATCGCAGGCGGAACTGGAAGCAACCTATCGCAGGGAACTCGAGGAACGCCTTGGAATTCACTTCAGCCACCTGCACACAATCACCAACATGCCGATTGGCCGCTTCTGGGCCAAACTGCGCGTCCAGAAGAGGGAGGAAGCGTATCTTGCTGTTCTGCGTGACAATTTCAACCCCCAAACGCTCCCCGGTCTGATGTGCCGCCACCAGATCAGCGTGGACTGGAATGGCACGATCCACGATTGTGATTTCAACCTGGCGTTGGGGTTGCCGGTCAATCATGGCACGCCGAGTCACATTCGGGAGTTCGATATCGAGGCCCTCCAGCGCCGCCGGATCGTCACGGGTCTACACTGTTTCGGATGCACTGCCGGATGCGGATCTTCGTGTGCAGGTGCGTTGGTGAACCCAACACGTACACAAAAGAACACAGGAGGATAACCATGAACAATACCAGACAAAAGGGTTTCGGCAAGCCGATGCGTCTGTTCGACCGGTTTTGGAATTCACCTCGCGTCATGTGAGCGATGAAGATGCGCAATACCTCGAAAAGCAAGAGTACCGAATCGATTGCTTGGATTATGACCGGCCTCTGGACGAACAGCGCTGATGCGCGAAACTGCTGTCAGGAATGACGAGATTCCCAGACCTAATATACCTGAGGACAATGCGGAATGAACCAAGCAATCCACTCATCGCCCCGGCCGAATAAATGGGTACGACCGGCCCTCCTGGCATGCCTTGCTCTGGCGATCGTCGCCATCCTCGCGTTCCTGCCGGTCAAGGGATATATCTCGGCAATGCTGGAATGGACTCGGGGGATTGGATACTGGGGCTACCTGGTTCTGGCTGGCGCCTATGTCGTTGCCACTGTGCTCTTTATCCCTGGCTTGCTCTTGACGCTGCCCGCCGGATTTCTTTTCGGGGTCGTGGCAGGCTCGTTAACCGTGTCTGTGGGGAGCACAGTGGGTGCTAGTGCCGCCTTCCTCGTCGGGCGCTACTTCGCGCGGGACTTCATCGAGCGAAAAATCGAGCGAAACCCCAAATTCGCGGCGATTGACGAGGCGGTTGGGCGACAAGGTTTCAAAATCGTTCTCTTGACACGTTTGTCGCCCGTATTCCCCTTTAATATGCTCAATTACGCGTTCGGGCTGACCCGAGTCCGGTTTTCTATCTACGTTCTCGCCTCCTGGCTCGGAATGATCCCCGGTACGGTGCTTTATGTTTATCTGGGTTCGACGGCCAAGGACCTGGCCCAGGTCTTTACCGGTTCGGTCGAAGGGGGTATGAGCCAACAAGTCTTCAAGATCATCGGTTTGTTGGCCACAGTGGCGGTGACGATCTACATTACCCACGTTGCTCGGGCTGCCCTGCGCAATTAGGTTCCGAATGAGCGTCAGGTATTACAAAATCTGATCGGCAATGCCATCAAATTCTGTGCGGGTGGTAATCGCGTAACTGAAACCAGTTCTGGCCTTGGCCTCCATATCTGCAAACAACTTGTCGAACTCCATGGCAGGCGGATCGGCGTGCGCAATAATCAATAATAATGACCGAGGCGCCACGTTTTGGTTTGAGCTGCCAAGGATGGACACCCTACGAATGGGCATTACACCCATGTGGGAAAATTCAACTATCAGAGAGGACTGGACTGGCATGGATAGCAATGAACGAATTGGCCGAATCGAGCCGATGGACCGCTACAACTCCGAACTGGTACAGAACGCGCATCCGGACGACTGGGACAATCCCCAGCCCCGGGGGCGATACAATCTGGTCGTTCTCGGGGCAGGCACCGCGGGTTTGGTTTCCGCCGCGATTGCGGCAAGCCTGGGCGGGCATGTCGCTCTTGTGGAACGCCACCTGATGGGCGGCGACTGCCTGAATGTCGGCTGCGTTCCCTCCAAGGCGATGATCCGATCTTCGCGTGCGGCCTTCGATTTGCAAAATGCCTCGAATTTTGGCATCAAAGGTCCATCTGACTGTTCCGTGGATTTCGTGGCGGTGATGGAACGAATGCGCCGCCTGCGCAGCGGCATCAGCCCGAATGACTCAGTGAACCGATTTGCCGGGCTTGGAGTCGATGTGTTTCTCGGCGACGCCCGCTTCACCGGCCCGGACGCCGTTGAGGTAGGGGGCCAAAGGCTGCGCTTCAAGAAGGCGATCATCGCCACCGGCGCGAGGGCGGCTTCACCACCGATCGACGGTTTGGCCGAAGCGGGTTATCTGACTAACGAGACCGTCTTTTCTCTCACCCAACTGCCGCGCGAATTAGTCGTGATCGGCGGTGGACCGATCGGCTGCGAGCTGGCGCAAGCCTTCCACCGGCTCGGTTCCGCCGTGACCATAATCCATCACGGGCCACAGTTTCTGAGCAAGGAAGATCCCGATGCCGCCACGATTCTGGCCCAGACGTTCGCACGCGAGGGAATTGAGATTCTGCTTAACGCCGAAGTGGAGCGCGCAAGTGTCGAGAATGGCGTCAAGACGATTCACGTGAATCAAAGCGGTCGGTCATTGGCACTCACAGCCGACCAGATTCTTGTCGGCGTCGGGCGGGCGCCGAATGTGGAGGGACTGAATCTCGAAGCGGCTGGCGTCGCATATGGTCGCTCGGGTGTTCAGGTCGATGATGCGCTGCAGACATCCAATTCCAACATCTACGCAGCGGGCGACATCTGTTCGGCTTTTAAGTTCACGCACGCCGCCGACTTTGGCGCGCGAATTGCGGTTCAAAATGCGCTCTTTCCTTTTCTGCCCAGGAAAAAGTTCAGCGGCCTTGTCATCCCCTGGTGCACCTATACCGATCCGGAGATCGCTCACGTTGGGGCCTACGCACGCCAATTGGATGAGCAGGGAATCAGATACGACACGATCAAGGTGGAACTCAGTGATGTCGACCGGGCTGTGCTCGATGGTGACGAGGAAGGATTTCTCAAGGTGCATGTGAACGTCAGGGATGGCCACGTCCTTGGGGCTACCCTCGTTGCCCGGCATGCCGGCGAAATGATCAGCGAGTTGACATTGGCGATGACCCAGAAGATCAAGCTGGGCAGTGTCGGCAACGTGATTCACCCCTACCCGACACAAGCAGAAGTCATTCGCAAGGCGGCCGACCAGTATAATCGCAAACGCCTGACGCCTGGCCGGAAGAAAATGCTCGAATGGATGTTGAAGGTCATGCGCTAGCCCAAACGGAGCAGATCGCTCGGGCTTATCCACCCTCAATCGCTCAAGGAGTCCGCGATGATAGTTCACAAGGAAAATCCTGCTTTCGGTTCACCGGGCATCGAGCCGAAATGGACACGCCAGCGATAAGGACGCGGTCGGTTGCGCCTATGCGGCTTCGAGCACGATCTGGTTCACCCTCTCGGCCGGGGTGCTGAACGAGGTGTAGTATCCCACGATTGACCCGTTGTGAAGCGCCCAGAGGAGAGACGATGACATTGCAGGACAAGAATGCCCCGCTGGTAATTCTCTTCACTCGCCTGCCAAAGCCCGGCCTCACGAAGACGCGCCTGATCCCAGCCTTGGGGCCGAAGGGGGCGGCCGATCTTCAACGCCGGATGACCGTGCATACGCTAGACCTCGTCCAAAGCGCGGCTCGACGCCATGGGTTTGCACTGGAGGTGCATTATACGGGAGGCGAGCACGCCGATTTCCAGCAATGGCTAGGGGCTGACCTAGAGTATTGGCAGCAGGCGCCGGGTGACTTGGGCGCGAGAATGGCCCAGGCGTTTACCTCGGCCTTCGAACGCGGTTACCGGTCCGTTGTTCTTATAGGCACCGATTGTCCACAGCTTGACGGGAACATTCTCGGAGAGGCTTTTTCGTCCCTCGAAAGCAAGGACCTTGTGCTTGGTCCCGCCCGCGATGGCGGCTATTACCTGGTAGGTCTGCGGCGTCCCTGCCCCGAGCTCTTTCACGAGATTACATGGGGAACCGCAACCGTCCTCGAAGAAACGCTGTTCAGGGCGAAAGATGCCGGACGTTCATATCGTCAGCTTGAAATGCTGAGCGATGTCGATCGTCCGGAGGATCTGGCGCTTTGGACAGCCATCAGTAAGGAGACAGCCCCATGCTCTGGCGCCGAACGAATCAGCGTCATCATCCCCACCCTGAATGAGGCGGCGCGAATCGGGGTGATTCTAGGAAGGGTGATGGATGAACCGGACGTCGAAGCGATCATTGCCGATGGGGGCAGCACCGATACAACCTGCGCCATTGCCCAAGGTTTTGGAGCCACGGTCACTCGATCCCTGCCTGGACGTGGACGGCAGATGAACGCTGGCGCGGAAATTGCCACCGGCACAATCCTTCTGTTTCTCCACGCAGATACATTGCTCTCGCCGGGTTTCTCGCATTCGATCCGCGACGCTCTCAAGCAACCGGACAATGTCGCCGGCGCCTTTCGCTTTCGAGTTGATAAACATTCCCCTTTGTTGGCCATTGTCGAATGGTTGACCAATGTACGATCCTCGGCCTTCCATGAACCTTACGGCGATCAAGGACTGTTCCTGCGGGCATCCACCTTTGCTGAGATTGGCGGCTTCCGAGCGGCGCCTGTTCTGGAGGATGTCATCATCGTGCGCGCTCTCAAGCGGATGGGGAAGATCGTCATCTTGCCGGAATCCGCGGTCACCTCGGCTCGTCGCTGGCAAAGACTCGGTATCCTAAAGACCTTTCTGCTCCACCGGGGGGTTATTATGGCCTATGCCATGGGGGCAAGCCCCGGCACCATCGCCGTGTGGCTGAATAGGTTAGGGTACTATCCCACACACAAGGGGAATTTGACGCAGATAGCGAGTCGCGAAAGTGCCGGGGAACGAGGGTGAACACGCCACCGGTGATATTGCTTCTATCCATAATCGAGGCCAACCTCTGACCCGTCAAAGGAGGTAGGGGAGTGACCATATTCAGCGATGAGCGTCCACTGGCTCTTGCCGTGACCATCGCGGTTCTCTGGACGGCGGAAAGCCTCGCGCCCCATTTCGCCGCTTTTAGCCTTGATGCGCGCGCTCGATGGGTTCACGGTTTTCGCAACGCGGCGCTTGGATTAACCAATGGCCTGTTGGGAATCGTGTTTCTTGGCGCAATGATTGCCGTTTCGATCCGGTGGGCGGAGGCCCATGATTTAGGATTGACGCGCTGGCTGATGGGTCCAGAGTGGGGCAAAGCGTTGGTCGCCCTGCTCTTCTTCGATGCATGGATGTACTGGTGGCATCGAATCAATCACACCATGCCATTCCTGTGGCGCTTCCATCGAGTGCATCATTCGGACCCGCGCATGGATGTCTCGACCTCACTGAGATTTCATCCTGGCGAGATCGTGCTTTCCACTGCCGCCAGGCTGATCGTGGTGGCTTTGCTTGGCATGGAGCTATGGCATTTGGCGTTGTATGAATTGATCGCCGCACAGATCGTCGCCTTTCATCACAGCAACGTCAATCTGCCCCGGCGGGTGGATAACGCATTGCGATGGCTGATGGTGACGCCGTGGATGCACTGGGTGCATCACTCGCGGCTGGCGCGAGAGACAAATTCGAATTACTCGAGCGTCCTGTCCATATGGGACCGCATCTTTGGGAGCTACCGGTTTCGAGAAGACGCCGAAATGATACGCTTCGGCCTGGACGGCTTCCCGGATGAGCAGACGCATCAAAGCTTGAGCGGTATGCTGCGGACCCCGATCGGATGATGAGCGTGCATGCGAAGGCATGTCGTTGATTTGTCAGGGTCTTGACCGTGTTGGCGCCCCCTGGGTCCACAAGCAGGAGGACGCCGTTCTTCTTAGCCCCGGGCCAACTCCTCGATAAGCTCTTCGAGATAACCAAAACCCTTGACTCTCCCGGCTTGGAAGTCCTCATCGACCCCATTTTATAAGCCCCAAGACTGGCAGCTTGCCATCTTATGGCGACACCGGCTATAATGGATAAACTTGTCTGTTTTTTAGTCCTGTAACCGACTGTCTTCAAGGCCTTTTCAAGGTTTTTTGTCTCGGTTTATCGAAAACCTGGAATATGGGAATAGCCCATCGTCCAGGAGTGCTCTTTTGTTTGAAGCTCAAAGGGTCATCTTAAGGGGCGGCCCGCACCAATCGGGAATCTAGCCAATGAATCGAGCGTTTCTTTCGGTGCTGGGTGCCGGAGCTTGGGGAACGGCGCTAGGTTGTGTGCTCTCCAGACACGGCCGCCCTGTCCTTCTTTGGGGGCGGGATGCGAGCGTCATGGCCACGATCGCCAAGAAGCGCAGACACCCGCGCACTCTGACAGAAGTCCCCCTTCCTCGGGCCCTCATTCCAACGACGGAGCTCAAAGAGGCCCTTAGCGTTCCCCTGGCCCTGGTCGCCGTGCCTACCCAGGCCTTAAGGGGGCTCTTGGAATCCATCAGGCACCTCTCGCCGCTTCCTGCTCTTCTCATCGCCTGCAAGGGGATCGAAAAGCACACACAGCTTTTCCCCCTGGAAATAGCCCAAGAAGTCCTGCCCCGGACAAAAAGGGCCGTCCTTTCCGGCCCCAATTTCGCCGTTGAAATCGCCCAAGGGTTGCCATCGGCCACGACGATCGCTACGCGGGATTTCGCCTTCCCATGGCTCGAGCCTTTGGCCTCGGATATCTTCCGACCCTACCTATCGGATGACCCTATGGGGGTTCAGCTCTGCGGGGCCCTTAAGAATGTGCTGGCAATCGCCTGCGGGGCGATAGCCGGAAAAGGCTTAGGAGAGAGCGCCAAGGCAGCGGCGCTGTCGAGAGGGGCTATGGAAATCGCAAGGCTGGGCGAAAGGATGGGGGCCAAGACCGAAACCCTCCTGGGCCTGGCCGGACTTGGAGACATGACCCTTACCTGCATGAGTCCAAAATCCAGGAATTTCTCCCTGGGGTATGCCCTGGTCCAAGGCCAGACCTTAGCCGAGGCGACGGAGGATGGCCGAAAGACCTGCGAAGGGATGCACACGGTGCGCTCCGTAAGTGCGCTGGCCGAGCGCTACGGCGTGGACATGCCCCTTTGTAAGGCCATTGCCCAGCTCCTCTACGGAGGCGTTTCACTCGAAACCCTCCTCAAGCGCTTGATGAGGCGCCCCCTCAAGCAGGAGACCATCGAGGCCAAACCCGTAGAAACATCGAGAAAGGAGGTGGCATGGTTCCAAAACCTCTCATTCTTGCAACCGATTTAGACGGCACTTTCTTAGGCGGGTCGAAGGAGGCCAAGGAGCGTCTTTACCGCCTCTTGTCCCGCAGATCAAAAGAGGATGCCCTCATTTTCGTCACGGGTCGCGATTTAGGCTTTATCCGCAGAATCATCCAAGAAGACGGTGTCCCCAGGCCCGATTACATCATCGGGGATGTGGGAACGAGCGTGTTTGAAGGCAAAGATTTTTCCCCTTATCTTTCCATAGAGTCCGATATTGCCAGAAATTGGCAGGATAAGCCCGAGCGTGTCCATCCCATACTCAACCGCATCCGAGGGCTCACCCCCCAGCCCGGCCCCTTTCGGCACCGGTTGTCCTACTACTACGACAAGGCTTTCGACCCCGGGACTCTCGATCTCCTTAAAGAGACGGAGGTGGACGTTTTGATGTCGGCAGGGGTTTACCTCGATATCCTGCCCAAAGGGGTCAACAAAGGGACAACGCTGCTTCGGCTGCTCAACGCCCTCTCCCTGCCCAAGGAGGCCGTGGTATGCGCTGGCGACACCCTGAACGATTGGGCCTTGTTCGAAACCGGCCTTCGTGGGATTGTTGTCGGCAATGCCGAACCTGCCCTCGTTCAAAAGACTAGGGCCATGCCGAACATCTACCACAGCGTAGCGCATGGCACCGAAGGCATCTTTGAAGGCTTGAACCATTTTGGCTATGAGGAGTGATGGAATCATGAACAACCTCGTTATTCTTTACCACCGTCAGCCCTTTGCCGAAGTCATCCAAAACGGCAGGGCGAGCTTTGTCGATCACGCGAGCCCGAACGGAATCCTGCCTTCCTTGAGGGGTTTCTTTCAGAACGTCGAACACGGGTCGTGGATAGCTTGGAAAGAAGAGAAGACGGACGAACCCTTTATAGAAAAGCTACCGGCCCCAGGAAACGCCAATTATTTCATACGTCGCATTCCCTTAAGCACGGAAGAGATCAGGGATTTTTACCACATCACCTCCAAAGAGGCCTTGTGGCCGCTTTTGCACTCGTTTCCCAGTTATCACTCCTCCGAGAGGGCAAACTGGGGTAATTTCGTTGCCATCAACGAACGCTTTGCCAAGGCGGCTCTCGAAGAGGCCGGGGACGATACCATCATCTGGGTACACGACTACAACCTCTGGCTGGCCCCCGCCTTTATCCGCAGGGTCAAGCCGGATGCCAAGATTGCCTTCTTTCACCATACGCCTTTCCCTGCATCGGACATCTTCAACATCATCCCCTGGAGTCAAGAAATCCTGGAGAGCCTGTTGACGTGCGACCTCATCGGTTTTCACATCCCCCGCTACGCGGAAAACTTCGTACGGACCGCCAAGGGGCTGGAGGATGTCCGCATCCTGGAAAGGGAGCCCATCGAGGAGGAGGCTTTTACACCCAGGGGATCGGCCCTGACCGAGCCGGAAGCCACCAAGAAACTCCTCTTCCGTGGCCGACACGTCAAGATCGATTCCTTCCCCGTGGGGATCAACCCTGAAGCGATCACGGCGATCCAGGCCCAGGACATTCACCGGGCCAGGGTTGAGAGGATTTCCGAGGAGCTTCATGGCCGAAAGATGCTCTTTAGCGTGGGTCGTGTGGATTATGTCAAGGGTACCCTGGAGCTGCTTGGTGCCTTCGAGCGTCTTCTCGAAAGAAGGCCTGAGTTACGCGAGAAAATCAAGCTGGTCGTGGGTACGGCCCCGGCTGCCAAGGGGATGGAGGTCTACACGACCACTCAAAACGAAATCGAGCAACGGGTGGGAGCCATCAACGGCCGGTTAGCTAAGCTCGACTGGATTCCCGTGACCCACTTTGCCCGACTGATCCCGTTCGATGAGATCATCGCCTACTACGAATGCGCCGACGTTTGCCTCGTTACGCCACTCAGGGATGGACTGAACCTCGTCGCCAAGGAGTATATCGCCACCAAAAAGGGCAAGGGGGGGGTTCTGGTCCTCTCCGAGTTCACGGGGGCGGCCGTCGAGCTTAAGGATGCGGTCCTCGTCAACCCCTACGCAGTGGAATCCATGGACAAGGCCATCGAAACCTCCATCGATATGCCTCAACAGGAAGCGAAGAGCCGAATGGAGCGCCTTTACGACCACGTTCAGCAGTTCACGCTCAAGCGTTGGGGGGAGCACCTTTTCGAGGAGTTTTCGGCACTGGACCAAGGCAGGTGGAACAAAAAGGTCGTGGCATGAAAACCCGGGAACGTTCTTTTTTCCTTTAGAGCCCAGAAGAACTTGAAAGGGTAGTTCTCCGTTGGCGTTACTTGACTTTCTGACGTTCGGTCTTTATTTTTTGG
>WOZJ01000006.1 GCA_011620345.1 Nitrospirota bacterium | reverse complement strand
AAAATACCGTCTATTTCAAGCGCTTTTAGGGTCTTCGAGGCCATGCTACAATGCTCACATAACTAAAATAACAACCGGGAGACGCAAAACATGCTTTCGCTCAAGTTCGATACGGGCTTTTGGCCGGGCGAACGAATCTTGATGGGGCCAGGCCCGTCGAACGTCCACCCCAGGGTGTTGCAGGCATTGTCACTGCCCCTTTTAGGCCACTTAGACCCGGATTTTCTCGCTATCCTCGATCGGACTTCAGAGAACTTGAGGCAGGTCTTCAGGACGCAAAACGAGCTGACATTTGCCGTCTCGGGAACGGGTTCCGCCGGCATGGAGGCCAGCCTTGTAAACGTGCTTGAGCCAGACGACGAGGTGATCATCGGCGTAAACGGCGTGTTCGGCCAAAGGCTGCTCGAAGTCGCTATGCGCTTGGGTGCCAGGGTGCACGCGCTCGAAGCCCCAATGGGAGAGGCTTTCGATCCGGAACGGTTTATCCAGGCGCACAAAAAGGTCCCCAAGGCCAAGGCGCTCGTTGTAGTTCACGCCGAAACGTCCACTGGCGTTCGCCAGCCGCTTGAAGAGGTAGGCGCGTACCTAAAAGACAAGGAAACGCTCTTTGTCGTCGATACCGTCACTTCGTTGGGGGGGATTCCGGTCGAGGTGGATGCTTGGAGTATCGATATTTGCTACTCAGGCACGCAGAAGTGCCTTAGTGTCCCTCCCGGGCTTTCGCCCATCACGTTTTCCGCAAAGGCCCTCGGGGCGATTGAGCGGAGGAAGACACCCGTTTCGAGTTGGTATTTGGACGTAACCTTGATCCGGCGCTACCTCGGCACGGAGCGCCTCTACCACCATACTGCCCCGATTTCCATGCTCTACGCCCTTTACGAAGGCACTCAAATCGTGCTGGAAGAAGGGATGGAAGCTCGCTGGCAGCGCCACAGAGCCCTCGGAGAAGCGCTGCAGAACGGGCTCGAGACGCTTGGATTCAAGCTTTTGGTGGACAAGCCCTTTCGACTGCCTCAGCTAACCTCCGCCTTCGTCCCGGAGGGAACGAGCGAAGCATGGATCCGGAAGGAGCTTTTGAGCCGCTACGGGATCGAAGTCGGCGGAGGGCTGGGGGAGCTCAAGGGCCGCATCCTTCGTATCGGACTCATGGGTGAGACAGCCAAGCCTAGTAACGCTACACTCCTTTTGGACGGCCTCAAAACGTTGATCGCCGGCTAAAGCAGGAGATCGTGCCATGAGCAGGCGGTTTCCTAGAATCCTGGCGTTCGTTTGCACCCTAGCATTAGGGTTGTTTATGACAGAAAGCACGGCCAAGGCCGAAGAGATAAAGCTGGCTTCGAACGGCGGAGCGGTTCGCTTGCAGCTTCCGGACGGCTGGAAGCAGGTTCCCCTGCGCTTTCCAAGGGAGGAAGATCGCCAGGCCGTTTCTGAAATGGTCATCGCCTACCCTCCCCAGGACGGGCAGGTGCCCACGATCTACGTCAGGCTCGATTTGCGCCCGCTCAACAGCCTCGAGGGGCTTTCGCTCGTAGAGAATATGCTCGATGAGCTACGCTCGCTCCAGCAAAACGGCGAGCAACCGCCTTTGCTGGCCGATTGTTCCGGGACACAGCCGTCTGGGTACGTATACCGATTCGAGGAGCAGGTCGTCCTTTTCGACGGCTCGAAAGCCAAGGTTTCCGTCAACCAGGATGCCTGCGGGGTCCAAGCAAGGACACGTATCAATTTGGGCGATCAAAAAGCCTTGGAGATAGGGATGGCGAGCCCTCCAGAATCCTTCGAGGCGTCCTATTCGGACATATTCGTTCCCGCGCTCGCCTCTGCCCGATTTGAGCGCCTAGGGGTTGACGACACGCACCAAAAAGATTAGCTTAGTCTGAATTGTTGAAAGATAGCCCGCATGGCTGGCTAAACCCGCTTCAAGCCTCGGGGCGAACGAAACCCCGGCCCACACTCGCTACGGGAATCGCTCGAAGGCGGCGGCTCGTTCCCCCCGCCTTCGTGTTGGGCATGCGGGGCGTACTCCCTCTTTTTGACACACATAGGCGCATGCGGACGCAAGCCCGCATCCCGCGTGTCTTTGTCTAGGCAAGAACGCTAAAGGACGGAACGATGGCTGGAAAGATCCTGATTGTCGGGCTTGGACCAGGAAGGCAAGAACTCCTTACGCTTAAGGCGCTAGACGCGCTTCGTACGGCCGACGTCTTGTTCGTTCCGACCGCTTCGTCAAACGCTACAAGCCGGGCGCTTCAAGTCGCCTTGCCGAATCTTCGCCCCAACCAAGATGTTCGCACCCTCGTGTTCCCGATGGTGCCGGATGAAGCGCGGCTCGAGGGCTACGTCAAGGAAGCGGCGGAGGCACTCCTTCAAGAGGCCCGCCTCGGAAAGAGCGTTGCCTTCCTTTGTCTTGGAGACCCCATGCTGTACGGGACGGGCGCAAGGCTTTTGCCTTACTTGACTCAAACGGGCATTCCTGTCGAAGTTGTTCCAGGGGTTAGCTCCTTTAGCCTTGCTGCGGCAAGCGCGCTCGTTCCGTTGGCGCTCGGCGATGAGGCCTTCGCCGTCTACCCTCTCTCGTACGGTATCGACGGGCTCAAACCCCTTATGGAATCCTGCACCACGGTCGTGCTCGTAAAGCCAAGCCGACACCTAGAAGAAGCCATACGGATGGCTAGAGAGCTGAACAAAGAGGTGTACCGCTTTCGAGAGGGCAAACTCGAGGCGGCTTCAGAAGAGCCTCAGGATAGCTATTTTTCCTTGTACATCGTCCGGTCGCCCCGTTGCCGTTTGCCAACAACCCCCTAGGCGCATTTTCTACGCTTTCTCTTAGACCGGACGATGCATACAAAACCGCTTCGTTAGCCAAAAAGGGGGACCGCCATGAACCCGGAGCACATCGAGGCCGAAAGCTTTCGGATAGTCCAAGAAGGGCTTCGCAAGAAAGGTCAAGAAGGCCTCCTTCAAGGGCCGAAGGGGGCCATTTTGGCCAGGGTTATCCATGCCACGGCCGATTTCTCGTTTGCTGACACGCTGCTGATCTCCGAGGGGGCGGCGGAAAAAGGGGTTCTCGCCCTCCAGCAAGGAAGCCCCGTCATCGTGGATGTCGAAATGGTTCGGGCCGGCATCAACAAAAAAGGGCTCCAGGACTTGGGCGGAGAAGTCCGCTGTTTCATGGCGGACGAGGATGTCGCAAAGAAGGCCAAAGCGCTCGGGACAACAAGGGCAGCGATCGCGATGCAGAAGGCCGCGGAGCTTTTCCCAAACGCGCTCTATGCGGTTGGAAACGCCCCAACGGCGCTCCTTGAGCTCTTCCGGCTTACCTTGGAGGGCAAGACAAGGCCCTCTCTCGTTATCGGCGTCCCTGTGGGATTCGTCATGGCGGCAGAGTCGAAAGAGCAAGCGCTCGCGCTGCCTACCCTTGGCGTGCCCGTGATCACGGTCAGGGGGCCAAAGGGCGGATCGAGCGTGGCCGTGGCCGCCTTGAACGCGATGATTCGCCTAGCGCTGGAGAAAGGCCGTGGAGACGCCCCGAAAGGGCAAGCTTAGGACAGGCTTTACGACGGGAGCCTGCGCGGCCGCGGCGGCCAAGGCGGCCGGCCTTGGACTGCTCTCCGGGGTCGTGCCCCAAGAGGTGGAAATTCGCCTGCCTATCGGTCAAACGGCAAGGTTTTGCATGCACCATGCCCAAGTATCCGGGGACGGGGCGCTTGCAAGCGTCATCAAAGACGCTGGCGATGATCCGGACGTCACGCACGGCGCGGAGATCGTGGCCGAGGTTTCCTGGATCATGGCCCCGGGCGAGGTACGGATAGAGGGTGGAGGCGGGGTCGGCGTAGTGACCAAGCCGGGGTTAGAGCTTGGTATAGGAGAGTGGGCCGTCAACCCGGTGCCGCGGAAGATGATACGCAACGCGATCCAGGAGGCCCTTGGAGACGGGCTCAGGGGAAAAGGCGCGAGGGTGGTGGTGAGCGTTCCCGGCGGGGAGGAGCTTGCCAAGAAAACGCTCAACCCGAGGCTCGGAATCCTGGGCGGCATTTCGATCCTCGGGGTTACGGGGATCGTCAAGCCCTACTCGACGGCCGCGTTCAAGGCAAGCATCCATCAAGCACTCCAGGTCGCAAGGGCCTCTGGGCTTGAATGGTCCGTGCTCACGACGGGCGACAGGACGGAAGACTTCGCCATGGCGCTCTTTCAAGACCTCCCCAAAGAAGGGTTCATCCAGATGGGCGATTTCGTTCATTTTGCCCAGGCGAGTGCCTTGAGGCTTGGCTTCAAGCGCATCACGGTCGTTGCGATGATCGGAAAGATGGTCAAGATAGCCAAGGGGACGAGACAGACGCATGCGGCGGGCTCCAAAGTGGATATGGGCCTCCTTTCCAGCCTTGCGCTCGAAGCGGGGGCAAGCCAAAGACTGGCAAACGAGCTTTTTTCGGCCAACACGGCCAGGCATGCGATGGAAATCGTCCAGCGCTCCGGCCTGACGGGGTTTTATCCGTTACTGTGCGAGCGCTGTGTGGCCGTATCCAAGCAAAGGCTTGAGGGGTCGGCCTGCTTTGAAGCGGTACTCGTTGATTTCGAGGGAAACGTGCTCGGACGATACGCGGGGTAAAGATGGACCGCACGAAGGTTTATGTCTTGGGGGTCGGGTTTGAGGGTAGGCAAGGGCTCCCTCAGGGTGCGGCCGGGCTCATCGAAAGGGCGGAGGTTCTCTACGGAGGCAAACGACTCCTTTCGCTGTTCCAGGACCATCCGGCCGATAAGGTGGTGATCGGGGGCGACATCCAGGCGGCGATCCAGGCCGTCCACGCCCGCCTGGGGAAAAAGCGCCAGGTCGTGCTGGCATCGGGCGATCCGTTCTTTTTTGGGATCGCGGAAAGCCTAGTCAGGGAGCTCGGCAAGCAGGCCGTGGAGGTGCTGCCAAACCTAAGCTCCCTCCAGCTCGCCTTCGCCAGGATAAAGGAGAGCCACTCAGACGCCACGTTTGTGAGCCTGCACGCAAAAGGGCTCCGGGAGCTGTTCGCTGCCATCCCACACGCAAAAAAAATCGGTATCCTCACCGACCCCACGAACACCCCTCAGCGCATCGCCTCCGAGCTGCTCGAGCGAATCGGACCTAGGTACGTTGCCTACGTGTTAGAAAATTTGGGCGGTGCCAACGAGCGGGTGACGTTTGGCGAGCTCCACGACATCGCATCGCAAACCTTCAGCCCCTTGAACGTCGTGGTCCTCTTAAAGAAAGAGCCCGGGCCGCAAGAAGTCTTTCCCATAACCGGCATCCCCGATAAGGCGTTCTTCCAGCGTACCCCGGACAAAGGCCTCATCACCAAGGCCGAGGTTCGAGCGGTGAGCCTTGCCAAACTATGGCTAAAGGAAACGAGCGTCGTGTTCGACATCGGGGCGGGCTCTGGTTCTGTGGGGCTCGAAGCGGCAAGGATTGCGAGGAAAGGGATGGTCTACGCAATCGAAAAGCACCCCGAAGACGTGGAACACATCAAGAAGAACCGTCTAAAGCTTGCCGTTGCCAACCTAGAGATCGTCCAGGGCGTTGCCCCCGAGGCGCTAGAGGACATTCCGGAGGCTCCCGATGCCGTGTTCGTGGGCGGCTCGGGTGGCAGGATGAAAGGCATTCTAGAGCATGTGGCCCAAGTGCTCCAACCCTTCGGCCGGGTCGTTGTCAACATCGCAACGCTCGAGACGCTCGCGCAAACCCTGCGGGCGCTCAAGGGGATTGGCTTCCAAGCGGAGGTCACGCTGATCCAGGCCTCGAGAAGCAAAGAGCTCCTAGGGCTTACAAGGCTCGTCGGCCTTAACCCCGTGTTCCTCGTCGTTGGCTGGAGGAATGCCGTTGAATCTTGAATCGATCGCGCTCGTTGCCATAACCAAGGGCGGAGCCAAGCTCCTTGCCAGGCTCAAGGACGCGCTCCCTCAAGCCGATGCGTTTGTCCCAGAAAGATTCCAGGATGAAGCACCCTTTGCCAGCCCCGTCCAAGAACCCCTCAAAGAGCTCTTGGCCGATCTCTGGCCGCGGTATAAGGGGATCGTCGCGGTCGTTTCGCTGGGCGCGCTCGTTCGGAGCATCGCAACGCTCCTAAAGGACAAGCACACCGACCCCGCTGTCATCGCGCTCGACGAGGCCGGAAGGTTCGTCATCAGCGTCCTTTCGGGGCATTTGGGCGGGGCGAACGCGCTTGCGAACCAGCTTGCCGAACGTATAGGCGCTACGCCCGTCATCACGACCGCGTCGGACAGTTTAGGAACGATTGGGGTGGATATTTTAGGCCGCGATCTCGGCTGGGCGCTAGAGGGCATCGAGAACGTGACCACCGTGAGCGCCTGCGTGGTCAACGACGAACCCGTGGGCATCTTTCAGGAGGCGGGCGAGCCGACGTTCTGGCCAAAAGGCAGGCCGCTCCCTAGAAACCTGCGTACGCTCCAATCACTTGAAGCACTAGCCAGCACGCCGCTATCGGCCTGCCTGATCATCACGGACAGGCTCATTACGCTCCCTTTAGCGCTTGCCAGGAAGACGGTCGTGTACAGGCCAAAGAGCCTGGTTTTGGGGATCGGGTGCGATAGAGGGGTACCGCTCGAAGAACTCGAGACGCTTGTTCTGAAAACGCTCCAAGAGCGCGGGCTTTCTTTTTTGAGCGTCCGGGCGCTCGCCACGATCGACATCCGGAAAAACGAGCCCGCCATTGTCCAATTCGCCCAAACACGAGGCCTCCCCCTGCTCACGTTCGCCAAAGAGGAGCTCAACCGCGTAAAGGACGTGCCCAACCCATCCACCATGGCGATGAAGTACGTTGGCGTCATCGGAGTGGCCGAGCCCTCTGCCATCCTTGGGGGCAATTTTGGCGAACTGATCGTTCCCAAGGTGAAATTGAAGAAGGCCACCCTGGCGATTGCTAGGGTGCGGTTCGAAGGAGAGCAGGATGGTTAAGGGGGAATCCCCGAAGGGTAAGCTCTCGATCGTCGGGTTCGGCCCGGGTAACCAAGAGCACATCACGCCGAAGGCGTTCAAGGCGATCCAGGAAGCGAGCGTGGTGGTCGGCTACAAGACCTACATCCGGCTCGTCAAAGGGCTTGTGGAGGGAAAACGGATCGTCCAGACCGGCATGACCGAAGAGGTCAAAAGGGCGGGCCTAGCCCTCGATGAAGCCCTCAAGGGCGAGCGTGTAGCCGTCGTCTCCAGCGGGGATGCCGGCATCTACGGGATGGCCGGGCTAGTCCTCGAAATATGCAAGACAAGGGGCATTATCCCCGGAAAGGACGTCGTACTTGAAACCATCCCGGGCATCACGGCGCTCTTAGCCGCCGCCTCGCTCTTAGGCGCGCCGATCATGCACGATTTCGCCGCGATCAGCCTAAGCGACCACTTGACCCCGTGGGAAATCATTCGAAGCCGCATCGAGGCCGCGGCCAGGGCCGACTTCGTCGTGGCGCTGTACAACCCTGCCTCTGGCAAGCGCCCCTGGCAGGTCGTGGAGGCAAGGGACATCCTGCTTGAGCACAGGGGCGGCAAAACCCCCGTAGGCATCGTAAAGAGCGCCTACCGCGAGGGCCAGGACGTCGTGCTCACCGATTTGGCCCGCATACTCGATCACCCCATCGGCATGCTCACGACGATCCTCGTCGGCAACTCCCAGACCTTCGTATTCGAAGGCTGGATGGTCACACCGAGGGGCTACTCTAGAAAATACGCGGAGGCATTCCGGCCGGATGCCGTGGACGCGTCTGAATGCCAGCCGAAAAAAGGGCCCGCCTGAAGCGCCCGTCCTTGCTTGGCCGTCCAGAGTTTCGGGAGTGGGTTCTTTTGAGAGGAGAACAAAAAGGCCCGGGAAAAACCCCTTGGCCCGTTTCTTCCTCAACGGGCAAACGATCAAGATGCCCGCGTACAAGGACCACCTTAAAGAAGGGGGGTATAGGCGTTGTGGGCTTACGTGCGTTGGGTAGGGGCTTGGACGACTCGGGAGGACTTCAGGGGCGATCGTTAGAAATTGAACGACGGCCTTTGCCTTTATGCAGCCTACTGTGGCGAAGGCCGTAGCATAGGTAGACGACGAGCCCCAAGCCCAGCCATACGAAAAATCGCACCCAGGTGATCCAGGGCAAGCTTGCCATCAGGTAGAAGCAAAAAGCGGCTCCTAGCAAGGGAAGCCAAGGGACAAAAGGCACCCGAAAAGACCTTTCGAGGTGCGGGCTTTTGTAGCGCAAAACGATAATTCCAAAGCTGACCAACACGAAGGCGAAAAGCGTCCCGATGTTCGAAAGCTCTACTGCCTCGCCGATATCGATGAACCCAGCGACGAGCGCAACGACCACCCCGGTGATCATCGTGGCGACGTGGGGCGTTCTGAACTGCGGGTGAATCCTGGCAAACACCGGAGGCAAGAGCCCGTCTCTTGACATAGCAAACAGGATACGGGTTTGGCCGATATGGAACACGAGAAGCACGGTAGTCGTCGCGATAAGCGCCCCGAACGCGACGACCCCTGCTGCAAAATTAAGCCCGATAACGCGCAGGACGAGCGCCAAAGGCTCGGCCACGCCCAACTGCCTGTATGGCACGAGGCCCGTCAGCACGCCCGCAACCAAAACATAGAGGATTGTGCAGACAATGAGTGAGCCTAAAATCCCGAAGGGAATGTCCTTCTTGGGGTTTTTCGTCTCCTCGGAGGTCGTCGAGATGGCATCGAACCCGATGTAGGCGAAGAACACCAAGGCCGCCCCCGTCATCACGCCATTCCAGCCAAAGGGGGCAAAGGGATGCCAGTTTTCTGGCTTGACGTAGAATGCCCCGACAAGGATGAAGAAAAGAAGGATGACGAGCTTCACACAGACAAGCAAGGCGTTGAAGCGGGCGCTCTCTTTGATTCCCACCACAAGAAGCGCCGTAATGAACACCACGATCCCAAACGCTGGAAGGTTGAAAAACAGGGGATGGCCAAAAAGCCTTGGAGCCAGAGCCAAAACCTCTGGCCGGGCAAGCCCTTGGGCGTAGCTTACCGTAAGCCAGGCAAGCCCTTCGGGAACTTCCAACCCAAACCCTTTGAGCAGCTCGAGTAAATAACCGGACCAACTGACCGCCACGGGCACGTTGCCGAAGGCGTACTCGAGAATCAAATCCCAGCCGATAACCCAAGCTACAACCTCCCCCATCGTGGCATACGTGTAGGTATAGGCGCTGCCGGACATTGGAATGAGCGAGGCTAACTCAGCGTAGCAAAGGGCGCATAAAGCGCAGGCAAGCGAGGTTATCAAAAACGAGACGACAATGGCAGGCCCTGCTCCGGGCCTCAAGAGCGCTCCCGTAACCGGGTCCCAGAGCCCTGCGGCGGCCGTTCCGGTTACGGCAAAGATGCCCGCACCCACGATCGCCCCGATGCC
>WOZJ01000050.1:146442-258234 GCA_011620345.1 Nitrospirota bacterium | reverse complement strand
GGATGCATGCAACCGATGGTTGAAGGTCAGCTCGAGATGTACTTCCCCTTGGTTCGGCAAGAGGCCTACAGGCTAAAGCTGAGATTGCCCGAAGAAATTGATATTGAGGAGATCTATGCTGCGGGGCTTCAGGGGCTTATCGAAGCGGCGGGCCGGTACGATGCCGGCCGTGGCGTCCCGTTTAGCGCGTACGCAAGGCGCAGAGTCAAGGGGGCGATGATTGACGGCTTACGCAGCCTCGATGTGCTTCCCGCGGAAATGCGGCGTAAGGTAAAGCAGATGGACGCTCTCGAGGAAGCTTTTTTCGAGCAAAATGGCCGCAAGCCTTCGTCCGTCGAGCTCCAAACCCAGATGGCGGATTACGGGCTTGAGCCCTCTCCGCGGCTTTTTTGGGCAAGAGCCATGAAAGTTCGATCGCTCCAAGAAATGGAACAGGAATCGAAACAGCTGGTAGACAAAGAGCAACCGGACGCCCTATCCAGGCTTGAGGCCACAGAGCTGCTCACCCTCGTGAAGGCCTGCTTATCCAGGCTGAATGCCAAGGAGCAGCAGGTCTTGACGCTCTACTACCAAGCCGGGCTGACGATGAAGGAGATCGCCCTGGTTCTAGGGGTCACGGAATCGAGGGTTTGCCAAATCCACAGCCATTGCATCGGGTTTATTCGGCAAGAACTCAAAGGGTACGAAAAGACGTGAGCGGTATGCATTTTTTTCTTCTGGCAACCCCCTTGGGTCCGGTTCGTCCTCCAGCAGGCGGCCCTACCCCGACGGAGGGGCAAGAAAGGAAGCCCAAGGATAAAGGGCAGCAGCAAAAAAAACGTGAAATACCAGACAAGGGCAAGGGAAGGCAGGGCCAAGGGGACAAAAGCCGGCTTGACGTCGAGGCGTAGAGGATGGCATGGATCGAGCTTGGGTTGGACATTGGGATCGTTTTATTGCTGGTCGTTATTCTTGTTGAACTTCGTCGCGCTAAACGCTCAAGCTTTGAAGAGACGCTCGAGCGGGCGCTTGTGCAGCCGGAAGGTCCTCAACACCTTCAGAGCCAACCTGCACCGGGCGCCCAAGACGGGTTGGCAGCTCCCCCAGGAGAAGATCAAGGAGAGCACGAGAGCGCCTACGAGCGTGTAGTGGAATTGTTAAGAGAAGGATACAGTGTAGAGAAGATCCTCAAAGAGGTCACCCAGATCCCTGAGCAGGAGGTTCGATTGATCGCTCAACTCAAACGCCCCCGGAGGAGCACGTGAACAAAGGGCTATACATCGCGGCGTCCGCTGCTGTTGCTTCTGAAAGAAAATTCGATATCGTAGCGAACAACCTCTCCAACAAGGAGACGGCAGGGTACAAGCGGGACGACCTAGCGTTCACCTCGCTCCTTCCGCTGACAACAAAGCGTTACATGCCATCCTTCACTAAGGAATCAACGGGTGCATGGCCCTATCCTTACAATGAGAACCAAGTACGGTATGTTGACCTAGGGAGGCCTTTCACGGACTATGAAACGGGCAAGCTGATTCCTACGGACAACCCGCTCGACCTTGCGCTCCTAGGGGACGGGTTTTTTAGCGTGGCCACTCCAAACGGCCCCCGCTATACCAAGTCTGGCAACTTCACAATAGATACCCAAGGGAGAATCGTCACCCAGGAAGGGTTCCCCGTGTTAGGCGTTCAAGGTGAGATTAACGTAGAGACTCCAAGTTTGGGTTCGATGGACCTCCGCAACCTGATAATTTCCCCCGAAGGCCGGGTGTATGCAGAATCCGAAGAACAGGACGCCTTCATCGAACTAGACCAGATTAATCTTGTTCGGTTTGACGATCCTCAAAGGCTTGTAAAGGAACCTGGAACATACTTTCGCTACGAGGGTGCTCCAGAGGGCATACGCCCTGCGATGGAGGCCCAAGTCGGCCAGGGATACCTTGAGAGTTCCAACGTGGATGTTTTTCAAACGATGGTCACGATGATTGACCTTTTAAGGGGGTACGAGGCTTACCAAAAAGCCGTTCAAGCGTTTGACAGCATCGATGGGACCGCCATTGAGAGGGTAGCCCGTGTTGGCTGAATCCATGAAGAAAATGCGCTAGAATAACAAGGAGGGGACAAAGAAAATGATGCGCTCGCTTTGGATTGGCTCCACGGGTATGCGAGCCCAGGAACTCAACGTGGATGTCATCGCCAACAATTTGGCAAACGTGAATACGACGGGCTTCAAAAAGGGGCGGGCAGACTTTCAAGATTTACTCTACCAGATCTTGAGGTCTCCCGGGGCGCCTTCGAGCGTTGACACGATGATCCCTACGGGCATCCAGCTTGGCGCGGGCGTGAGGCCGGCAGCCGTGCAGAAGATTTTTCTCCAAGGGGACCTTCGAAATACAGAGAACCCATTCGATGTGGCGGTCGAAGGGGACGGGTTCTTCCAGGTTCTCCTTCCGAACGGCCTGATTGCGTATACGCGCGCTGGAGACTTCAAGCTAGATCGGGACGGCAGGTTCGTCACCTCGGATGGCTTTCCTCTGGACCCTCAAGTCACTGTCCCCGACGATACGACCGCCGTTACCGTGGGTACCGACGGGACGGTTTCAGTCCAGGTGGCCGGCCAGTCTGCATCACAGGAAATAGGGAATCTCGAGCTTGTCAAGTTTTTGAACCCGGCCGGCCTTCAAGCCATCGGCCGAAATCTCTTCCTCGAAACAGACGCTTCAGGGGCGGCGATTCCAGGGATCCCAGGCGAGCAAGGCTTGGGAACAATCGCGCAGGGGTACTTGGAGACGTCCAACGTGAGCGTCGTAGAGGAAATGGTTAACATGATCACGGCCCAACGCGCCTACGAGATCAACTCACAGTCTGTAAAAACATCGGATGAAATGCTCCAGCTGGCAAACAACCTGAAGCGTTAAGAGCTGACATGGCACGCTGTCGTTCGTCCCTTGTCTCCTTTATTTGCGTCGCGTTGATGCTGTGTGCCGGCTTGGTTCGGTTGTCATTGGCCGAAGGGGAGGCGAGGCGATTTCGTGTCCCTGAAGAAAAAATTAGAGAACTGGCGGAGCATTTCTTGTTCCAGAAGGCCAAGCTTGAAGGAAAAGACGTGGAGGTCCAAAGTTGGTACGGGGTTCGTGACGTCTTTTTGCCCACTAAGGATGGGCTTGAAGTCGTCGCGGAATTTTCCGACGATTTTGCCTTCGACAACCGGGCGAGCTTTACTCTCTGCTTTCGAAGCGGCTCTGAGACGCTCCTTCGGCTGAAGGTCCGCCCTGCCGTCCGTCGTTACGAGTCGGCCGTTGTCGCAAGGCGTTCGCTGGCCAAGGGCGATGTCCTCGACCCGGCAGATATTGACCTGGTGCGTTCTGACATGAACGACCCTGCATTGCGAAACGTCCTTCAAAATCCCCAGGAAGCTGTCGGCAAACGGCTTCGGATGGATATTCCCTCGGACGGCCCAATAGGCAAGCATGCGCTCGAGGATGTCGTGGCCGTGAACGTTGGCGACGAGGTAGATCTGCTCATTAAGGGAGCCGGGTACCAAATTCACGCCAAGGGCACGGCCAAACAGAATGGAATCCTTGGAGATGAGGTTGAAGTGATGAATTCCACATCGAAAAAAGTGGTCAAAGGCCGGGTTGTCGGCCTAAAGCAGGTTCGGGTGAGTGCGCCGTGAAAATGCCTTCGTATAGCTCCGCTGTCCTTTTGTTGCTTGCCTTAGGCTGTGCCTACAAGCAACCGATGCTGGGAGAAATGTCTAAGGACATGGTAGATTACGTCCCCAGCGCATCCGAGCAGCAGCAGGGCTATCCGGAGCCGGCCTACAGAGACCTCTTTGGCGACAAGCGAGCTTCTAGGCTCAACGACATCGTCGTAGTGAACGTGGCCGAACAGGCGGCCTCCACCTACCAGGCTGGGACGACGACAAACCGTGAAACGGGTTTAAGCGGAGACTTTACCACAAATCCGGGCGCTAGGACGTATTCGGGCGACATGAACGCCACGCACGATTACACGGGTACGGGAACAACCCAGAGGGGCGGGACGTTCGTAACTCAGGTGGTCTGCGTCGTTCGGGACGTGTACCCCAACGGGAACCTCTTCATCGAAGGAAGACGCAGGATTCGCCTGAACGACGAGGACCAGGTGATGCTGCTAAGGGGGGTTGTTAGGCCCGAGGACATCGAATCCAGTAACCAAATTTCTTCGATGCTGATTGCAAACCTGGCCATAAGCTACGAAGGGAAAGGGCTCGTTGGGAACAAGCAAAGGCCTGGATTCTTGGCCGGCGTCCTTGACAAGATCTGGCCTTTTTAAGGGAGGCTGGATGAACATGAAGTCTTTCGTGTTAATCTTCGTCTTTTTGTTTGGGTGTGCCTGCTCGACGGTTCAAGAGGCTTTGGCAGCAAGGATCAAGGATATCGCGAACTTTTCGACAGGCCAAACCGAACAGCTCGTTGGGTACGGGCTTATCACCGGTCTTAACCGCACAGGGGACAACCGACGCAACCCCTACACGGTTCGCACGATCTACAACCTTCTTCGGAACAACGGGATCAAGGTTGAAGATATCCAACGTTTTAGGGGCGACGATACCGCTGCGGTAATGGTGACGGCAACTGTTCCTCCCTACGCCAGGGCAGGCAGTCGTTTCGACGTCGTCGTTTCGGCGATGGGTGACGCTCGCTCCCTGGTTGGCGGGACGTTGATCATGACGCCCTTGAGTAGCCCGGATGGAAAACTCCACGCCATAGCCCAAGGTCCGCTCTCCGTAGGCGGCTTTGGGGCGTTTGGCGCGCTTGGGGCCGCGGTCGTCCAGAACCATTTGACCGCTGGACGCATTCCAAACGGTGCTATACTGAAAAACCCGCCAAGCGAAACCTCTTCCGGCCCGCTCGTAGAGGTAGGGCTTGCGCTCCAAACGCCGGACTTTACGACAGCGCTTAGGATGGCGTCGGTCATCAACGAAAGCATTCCAGGGTATCCGGCCAAGGCGCTCGATGCTGGCTATGTACGCGTTCAAATCCCCGATAAATACCAAAACGACCCCGCATACTTTATGGCCGCGCTTGAAAACCTCGATGTTCGCCCGGACGCCCCGGCAAAAGTTGTCATCGACGAACGTACGGGAACCGTCGTGATGGGGGGCAACGTCACGCTCTCTCCTGTTGCCGTCTCTCACGGGAATCTAACGGTTACCGTCCAACAGGAGGTCGCCGTCGTCCAGCCTCCACCGTTTACCCAGGCGGGACCAGTGGTTGTTCCACAAGAGCAGCTCCAGGTACAAGAACAGCAGCGAAAGGTGGCCGTTGTGGATGGCAGCGCCACGATTCAGGACGTCGTAAGAGGATTGAATGCCCTAGGCGCGTCGCCTAGGGATTTGATCGCCATCTTGCAGGCGATCAAGCAAGTTGGAGCGCTACACGCGGACCTTGAAATTCTATAAGGAGAGGCTATGGATTCAATAGAACCAATTGGGCAGCTCAATGCGCAACAGGCTATCCTTAATCCAGGAAGTCTTGGTCGAACTTCCGGCGCCAACATTCACGAGATTGCAGGGCAGTTTGAATCCATGTTCGTGTATTCTCTGCTCAAAGAGATGAGAAAAACAATCCCCCATAACAGCCTGGCCCCAGAGATGACGGGCAAGGATACTTACGAGATGTTGATCGATTTGGCCTTGGCAGACGAAATCGCAAAAACAAGCTCGCTCGGGGTGGCAGAGTTCATCGAAAAAGGCCTCGAAGGGCGTACCGAACAATTACCAAAAGAGCGGCAGGGGCCTGGTCAAGTTTCTTCCAAAAAAACCGATTCTTTAAGTATAGATTAAGGCTTAAGCGAGAAGGCGAGTTTTGATGGCGAGCTTTGGGTATCCTCCGGTTGATAGCCTCGGCCAGCAGGTTGCTTCATCTCAGTTGGGGAGGTTAGACTCTGTACGAGAAAAAAGCCCGTCTGGAGGGAAAAAAGGGCAGCCTCTCGCAAAAGACCGCGTGACGGTTTCTGAGGCGGGGCGTTTGGCTCAAAAGTTTGCCGCAAGCGCCTCTGCCCAAGAGGTGCGCCCGGCGGTGGTTGCTATGCACAAGGAGGCCATTGAGCGCGGAACGCTTGAAATGGACGAAGACGTTGTGGCCTGGGGGATTATTATGGGGGAGCTTTTTTAGCCCATGCTTAAAATCTTTGAGCGTTTAAACGTTGAACTCGAGGAACTGGTCAGGGTGCTTCAAGAAGAGCAAAAGGCGGCGTTGGCCCTGGATGCCGAGAAGCTTGAATCGCTCCTTGAACAAAGAGAGCAGGTTCAACGTAGGGTACAAGCGCTCGAGCAGATGAGGCAAGCCAGTCTTCAGGAAGCCGGGATTCCCCTTGAAGCCTCGATAGAGGAGATTCTCGCTGGTATATCGAAGGAAGACGCAGGGCAGCTTCGAGGGCAGGCCTCCTTGCTCAAAGAAAGGGTTAAGGACGTGCAGCATGCCTCAAGGGAACTCAAAGACTTAGTCGCTTGTTCGCTTGCTTGGATAGAGGGGCTTTTTTCAAGGCTAAAACAAACGATAGGAATGAGCGACCAACGCTACACCCCCGTTGGGACGATCAAAATAACGGGGGAAATTCCAACGGTTTCGAGGAGAGTGTAGAGATGCCGGGGCTGATTCAATCGCTAGAGACAGGCAAAAGGGCGTTGGTGGCGAATCAAACAGCTCTTTCCACTTCGGAACATAATATCGCGAACGTCAACACGCCTGGCTATACTCGCCAGGAGGTCGTTTTGGAAGCAACCCCGCCTTACCTCACCTCTATCGGAGGCCTTGGCACGGGCGTTCAGGCCTCCGATGTCCGACGCGTAAAAGACCTCTACATTGATTCGCAAATCCAAAAACAGCAAAACGCCCTTGGCGAGCTTGAAGTGCGCCAGACTTACCTAAGGCAGATCGAAAGCGCCTTAAACGAAGCGAGCGCTCCTGGACTAGAGAAAGCAATGAGCGAGTTCTTCGGAGCCTACCGCGCGTTGGCAGAAAACCCGGCAGGTTTGGGGGAGAGAAAGGTTGTTCGGGAAAAAGCAATCCAGTTGACTGACACCTTCAAACGAACGAGTCTTATCCTACACCAGGCCGATTTCTCCGCGAGGGCCGACATTGAGGCTACCGTGTCACAGGTGAACGCCTATGCAGAAGAAATTGCAAGGCTAAACCGGGCGATTTCAGGGAAAGGGGGCAGGGCCAACGACCTTAAGGATCAGCGAGATGCGCTCCTTGGAGACCTCTCCAAGCTTGTTGACATCGAAACCCTTGATCACGGGGACAACCTTACGGTCTACGTCGGAGGAAAGGCGCTTGTCGATGGCTCTACGGCCAAGTCGCTCGTATACCAAGGCGGAAGTCGCTCTGGCGACATCCAGATCGCATTCCGGGATGGAGCCTACTACGAAGACATTACAAACAGGATTCAAGGGGGGAAGCTTGGCGGGCTTACGGAGGTCATACAAAAGGACATCCCTTCGTATTTAAACCAGATCGACCATCTTGCGTTTGTGCTCGGGGGCGAAGTGAACGTCCTTCACCGCCAAGGCTACGACCTTGCCGGACAGACGGGTCAGCCCTTCTTTGTGCTGGCAAAGCCAGACCAAAAGGCTGAACAGGATGCCTCCCGCTTCCTCGAGCTTGCAGAGCCCATCAAACGCTCGGAGAGCGCCATCGCCGCGGCGACTACCAAGCAGGGCCTACCGGGAGATAATCGTACGGCATTGGCCATCGCTGGCCTTTGGAACAACCAGATCATAGTCAAGCCTGGCTCCAAAGATGCAAAGACGTTCTCAGAATACCTAGGCGGGATCGTATCGGGTGTAGGTGGTACGATGCAGCGGCTGGAGGCCGAGCTAAAAACTACGCAAGGCACTCTAGAGCAGCTTGCTACCCAAAGGGATTCTGTTTCGGGTGTTTCACTGGACGAGGAGATGATCACCCTGACTCGTTACCAGCGGGCCTTTCAGGCAGCAAGTCAAAGTCTTATCGTAACGCAAACTATGTTTGATTCTCTTTTGGGAATCGTTCGCTGATCTTAGCTGGAAAAGGAGGCATCACAATGCGGGTGGCCGACCCAACGGTATACAGGAACACGCTTTCTTGGGTTCAGAACGACCGGGAGGATCTTGTGCGCGCCCAAGAACAGCTCTCGACGGGCAAGCAGCTCAACCGTCCATCCGACGACCCAGTAGGCTACGCAAGGGTGCTCGGCTACCGAGAGTCCATGGACTTCTACCAGCAGGCCGGCGTGCAGATTGAGAGGGCGATATCCGTTCAAACGGCCATGGATCAGTCGCTGGCCCAGGTCCAACAGCTCATTTTAAAGGCAAGGGACATCGCGACCCAAGAGCTCCAGGGTGTTGAAGACCCAAGGCGAACGCAGGTCAACCTTCGCGCGCTCGATGAAATTATGAGGGGCCTGCTCGATGCAGCGAACACCTCTATTGCCGGAAAGTACGTGTTTGCGGGCTTCAAAAACCAGTCCCCGCCCTTCAAGAGCACTGTCCAGCCTGTACGTACCGAGCAAGGGTACCTCCAGTTTGAAGGGGCCGTGGAATACGCGGGCGATGGCAACAGCATGGAGCTAGAGGTGCTTCCGGGGATTTACGCCGAGATTAGCCTGCCCGGCTCGGCAGTTTTCGGGGGTGCAGAGTCTCAAAAAGGTGTAAACCTGTTTGCTCTCATGCAAGACCTTATGAACGCGATCGCCTATCCTGACCGCCGCGTCATCGGTGGGCCGGGTGTTTCCAATAAAGAGCGCATCAAAAACGCAACACTATACCTAAACACCGCCTACAATCAGGTTGCCACGTTCAGGGCCCAGATGGGGGTAGGGGCGCAATCCCTTCAGAACGCAAAGACATGGCTGGACGAACTCAACTTAAACACCAACAACCTTCGCTCGCTCACCGAAAACGGCGATGTCGAAGTGCAAAGCCCTCTAAAGCTTGACCAGTCAAGGAGGGCGCTCGAAGCAACTTTTGCCTCGCTCAACACGGTTCTTCAGCCTAGCGTGATTAAACTTGCGCAGGCTTCTTCTTGAAAAAGCCGTAATCTGCAAATATCCGCCTAAGCGCTGCTTCAAGCTCGCCATACGCCTCCGTGGTGCCAAGATCTACCCCTAGGTGTACAAGAGAGCGTGCCGTTTGGGGGGAAGTGCCAGAAAGAATCGCCTTAGCCCCCAACAACGCAATTTCCTTGATGATCTTCAGGATGTGCGCCATGACTTGCGTGTCGATGCTGGAAATCCCTGAAATATCCAGGATAACAAACCGGGCTTTGGTTTGAACCGTCCTCTCAAGGAGCGCCTCCTCGATTTGAAACGCCCGCCTAGAATCTACGTAGCCCACGACGGGCATGAAAACAACCCCCCGCCAGATCTCGATGGCAGGAATGCTTAATTCATCTACTGTTCCGCGGAGCGCCTGGTTCTGCCTTGCAATGATCCTTGCCATCTCTTGGATACTCTTGGCAAGAAGCTCGGTTTCCTCGTAGCCGCCGCCGTCAGGGGAAACCTCCTCCTGGCCTTCCTCGATGGCTTGGACGGCGTCCAAAAGGCTATTCGCAATCCGCTTAGTTTTCCTGTAGACATAGTAAGATACGCCAAACACGGCGATTGCCCCTAAAATGGCAATAATGACCGCCTCGATAAAAAACGCCCAGCCGGCGTCGGTCACCGCGTCCTGGAGGCTCCGAAAGACGGCTATAAACTGGGCGGATTGTTGGCTCGCCTCGCTCCTTGCGGCAATTTCGCTGATACGAGTTCCCAGCGAGAAAAACGCCCATACGCCCAAAAGCCCGATGATCCAGAACGGAACCGTGGCCAGGACGACCATTAATGCTGGAATAATAACGACAATCGAATTGAAGTTGAGCCTTTGGGTTGCAGGTGCTTGCACAGTTTCCCTTCCGTATGTTTCTTGGCGGTTCAGTTAGAATATTCCAGAACTCTTGCAGTGCTCGACGTCTAAGGGTTGCTCGCCAAAACCATCCTAAGATTGATGCTTTTTGAGAAACCGTGAGCGCCTGCTGGGTATTCACCCTGCAAAATACGCTGTATAATGTATTGGCTCTTCTATAAACACGGGGGCTCACTAAAGTATTACTAACAAGCTCATGCCCCACTAAAACCCCGTGCCACTTGGTAGGTTCGCTTTACACTTTACAAAGATTAACATACGGGCCTCTTGGAATGAAGTGGAACGCTTGGAGCAGGAAGATCTAGAGGTGCATGCGATGACCCGCTTTTTTCTTGGGTTCCTGGCACTTTCGCTTCTTGTTGGGCTTTTCTATTTAGGCTACCTTACGCTTGCCCCTTACTTGACCCCCATTCTTTGGGCAATCATCATCGGAGCAGTCTCGTATCCTATCTACGACAGGCTCCTTCGCGGCCTAGGCGGCAGGAAATCCTTGGCTTCGCTATTGATGCTCGTATTGGTCATCCTGGGCCTTGCCATTCCGATCGCTATCGTCGGTGCAAGCCTTGCAAACGAAGCAATTTCAGCCTATCGCTCGCTTGAGAAGGCCCTGGAGGGCAGGCATTTTTCCAGCCCTTACGATTTTCCCCCGCTAGCGAGCGTACTCAATTTTGTAGGCCGTTACGTGGAAATTCCTACGTTTGACTTCAGAAAGGCCATTCTCGACAATATCCGGAACTTCTCGATGGTCATGGTCTCTGGGAGCTCCCAGATTGTCCTCAATTTTTCTAGCTTTTTAATGAACCTCGGCCTTGTATTGTTCACGCTATTCTTCGTTTTTAAGGACGGCAAGCTGGTTCTAGGGCGCTTGGAGAGCCTTTTGCCAATGCCCCCTGCCTCCCGCAAAAAAGTGATCGGCCAACTCAACCAAACCCTCAAGGCCACCATCTACGGAGGGCTTTTAACGGCGATTGTCCAAGGAACGCTCGGTGGAATCGGGTTTGCAATCGCAGGCCTTCCCTCGATAGTGCTTTGGGGGGTGATGATGGCCTTCTTTTCGCTTATTCCAGTCGTGGGAGCCGGCATCGTGTGGGTTCCGGCCGTCCTGGTCTTGCTTGCCCAACAGCACTGGGGTGCGGCAATCTTCTTAGGCCTATGGGGGTCTGTGGTGATCAGCCTGTCGGACAACTTCGTCCGGCCGTACTTCGTAGGGGGGCAGGCAGATATTTCTCCCGTGGTCCTTATGTTTGCCATCCTAGGCGGATTGCAGGCCTTTGGAATGGTAGGCATTGTTCTTGGTCCGCTAATCTTCTCGCTTATCCTTGCCGTCGTGAACCTCTATGAGACAGAAATCGCCTTGGAACCAAAAAATCCTGAGGGGCGTACTCTAGAGAAACAGCCCCAAGAGGCTCCCAAGGAGGAGACTCGATGAAAAGCGCTTCTCAGAAGGCTTCGCATGCTTGACTCGAGCCTAAAACAAGCTATTGAAGGCTCTGGAGCTTACAAACTCTTGGGGATACGGATCGAATCGGCCGTAAATGGGGAGGCACTGCTTGCCGTCGATTTTGACCCAAAGCTAACGCAGCCGATGGGCGTCGCCCATGGCGGGGTAATGGCCACGCTTGCCGATTCCGCCGTTGCCATCGCCTTGATGGGAGTTCTGAAAGAACCGCGTGCTATCTCCACGATAGAGATGAAGATAAATTACTTTCGGCCTTTTTTACAGGGTACGATGCTTGCAAGGGCTAGGATTGTCCAAAAAGGACGCTCGATCGCCGTAGGGGAGGTGGACATCACGGACGAGCATGGCAAGGCGCTCGGAAAGGCGCTTATGACCTATAAAATATCGTAGTGAGCCTTAAGTACAACGCAAACAGGAAGCTCTTGAGAAGCTGGCCGAGCGTGAGTTTCGAGGTACCCGCTCGCCTGTCATGGAAACGAATCGGTACTTCCTTAATTCGAAAGCCTTGCCTGTAGGCCCTCATCAGCACCTCATGGACGATCTCCGGCCCTTTGGCCTTGAGCGTTTCTAGCGAGATTCCCTCGAGTACCTCTCGCTTGAACGCTCGAAATCCCGAGTTTGGGTCTCGAACCGGCACGCCTAAAAGGGCCCGGACGAAGAGAATGGATGCCCGCGACAGCGACCTTCTGCCCCATGAGCCTCGAAAATCTCCCCCTTCCGATGTATACCGCGACCCTACGGCGACATCACAAGAATCAAGCGCCTTGACAAGCAAAGGGAGGTCGCCTGGGCTATGAGAGCCGTCGGCGTCCATTTCGGCGATTACCCGAGCACCCAAACCAAGGGCTTTCTGGAAGCCTGCCTTCCCTGCGGTACCCCGGCCACGCTCGTTTTGGCGAACAATGAGCACAACCCCTGGGATGGTTTGATTGAGCCCTTCGACGATCTTCGCCGTTCCATCTGGGGAGTTGTCGTCCACGACGACGAGGGCAGCGTCGGGAAACAGGCCGTGGAGTTCCCTTAAAATTCCATCAACGTTCGGGGCCTCGTTGTAGGTGGGTAGGACGATGGCCAAAGGAAAGCTCGTTGAGGATGGCACCGAAAATCTCCTTGGGTGTGATCGTATCCATGCACGTGGGTTGTTTGTCGCAAGCGCTCGTATAGCATCCGATGCAGGGGACGTCGCCGACGAGCTTTGTGCCGAATCCGTAAAGCTCGATCTCTTGGGCGGAGGTAGGCCCAAACATTGCAACGACCCTCACTTTGAAGGCAAGCGCCAGGTGAAGGGCTAAGGTATCCCCCGTAACGATAAGGTTATGCCAAGCGACGAGTGCCGCAAACTCGAGAACGTCTTGGCGAACATCCAAAACGACCGCCTTATTCCGGGCAGCGCTTGCAATGGCTTGATTCTTGGGGAGCTGCTCACGACCGCCTAGCAGGCTGACGGGCGTAAGACCCTGAGCGTCCAAAAGGCGGATAAGCTCCACAAAATGAGCGACAGGAGGGGCCTTAAGCGGCCACCGCCCGGAGGAACCCGTGTTCAGCCCGATGAGCGGCCGTTGGGAAGGGTTGAGCCCAGCCTGCTGCAGAAGCTTTTTCGCCAGTTCCACTCGCTTTTGGCCAGGCTCGATTCGGATTGACTCGTTCTTGAAGGGGACCCCGAGGATTCTAGCCATGTGCTGCTGGTAGGTTTCGCGGTTGGCCCGTTTGGTGGCGTCATCGAGGCTCATCGTATACCAAGTGCTTGCCCGCTCATTCAAGGGGATGACGTTACCCGAGGCATCGAGCCCGAACCCAAGCTTTTGATCGGCCTGGGCAAGTCCGATCACCGCGCAGGCCAACGGGTCGAGGTCTAGGTTTGCGGCGATTTGGAAGCCTACCTGAGAAAGGAAAAGCGGGGCGTGTTCAAGCAAGACCACCCGTCTGACAAATGGGTTTGCCGAAAAGAACGGAAGAGATGGCTTTTGCGTAACTACCCAAATACTGCAGCCGACATAGGCTTTGGCAAGCGCTTCCAGCAATGGCAACGTCCTTACGACATCTCCCAAAGCGCCCAGCTTGACAAGGAGAAGCCTTCCTCGTTCCCGTATGTATTCAGGACAGGTATCGCACGTACGGCCCCTTAATTTGTGAGGCTTGCAGGGCCTGTCCCCTAGGAACTCCAGGCAATCGGTTCGGAATGTCATACGTTATCCCACCCGGATCAGCCAGAACCCCTCGGAACGGAATTCAACTTTTATGCCGAGCGGTCTCGCCTCTGCAAGGAAGGGGATGAGGTGTTTTTTCTTAACGAGCACGTAAAGAGGCCTTGAAGACACAAGCATGTTTCGGTCCAAGTGCTCGATCCGTTTTACCGGGCGCCCTAGGTAGAATTGAGCGGATAAGCAATTCCTCCTGTAACAGACGACTACCGCATCTTCGGAGGCGTTTTGTTTAAGCCGTTGGACGGCAGCCTTGCTCGAGCTGTAACTTCCCACGAGGGGAGTTACGCAAAGAAACGCGAGAGTATACAAGAAGACAAGGCCGAACACGATATAGCCTTTGAGCCAGCCGACCGTGCCCCTCCAGGAAAACAAAAGCGCTACCAAAAGAACGGGAGTCATCAAGACGCTGAGAACAGCGGCAGGCCTAAAGAAGCCGGGGTAGGCGCTTTTGGCGAACACCAACCCGTAAGGAATAGCCGCCAAAAAAACGACCGCAACGAAGCCCAGAAGGATTTTTAAATGCCTCTCCCTGGCGGGGGCGTGTTTGACTAAAAAGGGTGCAAGCGCCATGCAAAAACCTGGCAGTGCCGGCAAGATGTACAAAGGAAGCTTTGAAGCGGCAACGGAGAAGAACAAGAAAATTCCAAGGCTTTGAGAGGCGCAAAGCGCTACGAATGCTCTGTCTTTGCGCTCTGGACGCCACGCAAAGGGAATAAAGGGCAAAAAGAATGCCCATGGGAAGAAGACCCCAAACAAAAGCGGAAGGTAATACCAGAAAGGCTCTGGGTGCCTTGGCAAAGACCCCAAAAAATTACCCAGATGCTGACGCACGAGAAAGCTTGGGCCGAACTCTGGGTAGCGAACAAGGACGTATGCATACCAAGGGAGGACGAGCAGCAAAAAACAAGCAATTCCCTCGATACGAAGGAACCTTTTTGCGGCGGCCTTCAAAGATTGACGCTCAACCAAGGCAGGCCCTAGCAGTGCAATCCCCGGAAGGACGATGCCAAGAAGCCCCTTGGAAAGAACGCCGCCCGCCAAACCAAGCCAGAATCCGATGCCCAAGAAGCGGCTTTCCGTAGGAGTGCCCTGTTCCGTAAGTAGTCTAAAACCCGCGAACGCTGATAGCGTACTAAAGAACGCGAGGTAGATGTCATGGGTCGGTATATGGCTTGCAGCGAGAAACAGCGGGCTGGTAGTCCATATAAACCCCGCCCAAAAAGCCTCCGCGTCGCCACGAAGCCTGAGGACGAACCGATAGAGCACGATGACACTCGCAAACCCAAGGAGTGCCCCAGGAAGGCGTAGGGCGACCTCGTTCATCCCAAGAAACTTCGCAAAGACGGCCATCAACGCAAAAGGAAGAATGGGCTTATCGAAGAAAGGCTCCCCGTTTAAGTAGGGCATCCAAAACGATCCTTCGAGCATGGCACGGACAATAAGGGCATGCTTAGCCTCGTCCGGCTCGAGCAAGGGGTAACTCCAAATACCCACAATGCTAAGCCATAGACCGATTGCCATGAGAATGGCAAATCCCCTCCTTGGCTGGAGACACTCTTTCATTGTTGTACTCGCGAGCTTCGTAAAACCGCCTATGTTTTGTCGGGCCTAATGGTGTAGTATACCTCAACAATCGGCCTTACCAAGCGTTGTGTCGCGAGGTTTGCTCGCTTATAATGGAGAGCGGCCTTAAACGTTCAGTCCTATCGGGAGTTCCGTTTGATGAGACCAAGCCTTCTGGGCCTCGGCAAAGAGGTGCTAATTCTTGACGGTGCGATGGGAACGATGCTCCAGGCAATGGGGCTCGGCCAGGGGGTTGCCCCGGACATCTGGAACCTGGAACACCCTGAAGCGGTGGCGCACGTCCACCATGCCTACCTGGATGCCGGCGCACAAATCTTGACAACCAACACCTTTGGCTCGAGCGTTCCTAGGCTCAAAGAATACGGGCTCGAGCCCCGCCAAAAAGATATTGTCCTTCGGGGCCTGGAAATCGCAAGGGGAATCGCCCAAGACAAGGCGCTGGTCGCAGGCGACATCGGCCCCTTGGGCCTGCTCGTCTCACCCTTGGGAGAGCTGAGCTTTGAAGATGCTGCCGGGTATTTTTACGACCAGGCAAGGTTGTTCAAGGAGGGCGGAGCGGACCTCATCTTGATCGAGACGTTTTTCGACATCCAAGAAGCAAGGGCGGCCGTGGTCGGCGTGAAAGAGGCGGCCCCGGCCATGCCCCTCTTTGTAAGCCTGACTTACGGGCCAAAAGGCACGCTCGACACGGGGACACCGCCTGAGGTCGCTTCAGCCATCCTTGATGGGTTCGGCATACAAGCGTTCGGAATCAACTGTTCGCTCGGGCCAAAGGAGATGCTCCCGATCATCGAGTCTTTGTTGACCGCTACTCCCGTTCCCGTGCTAGTCAAGCCAAACGCCGGCCTTCCTGTTTACAGGGACGGGCGTACAACCTACCCCTTGGACGAGAAGGAGCTTGCCGAGTTCGCACAAACTTTTGTCGAGAAAGGGGTTGCAATCTTGGGCGGATGCTGTGGCACGACGCCGGGGTATATCCGGCGGATTAGCCAAGCCCTCAAAGGAAGGCCCTGCACGCCGAGGAGCGTGCGATTGAAAACCTCTCTTGCCTCGAGGTCGGACAGAGTAATGCTTGGGGAGGGGGAACCTTTCGTCCTGATTGGCGAAAAAATTAACCCGACAGGAAAAAGGGCCTTTCAAAAAGAGCTTCAAGAGCAAAACTTTCAAAGAGTGATCGAGCTTGCGCTCTCCCAGGTACGATCGGGCGCTTTGGCGCTCGACATCAACGTTGGTGTTCCATTATCGGACGAGTCCGCATTGATGAGGGAGGCCGTGATACGAGCCTCCCAGGTTGTCGAGGTGCCGCTAGTTCTGGACAGCTCGTTTCCGGCCGCGCTCAAAGCGGGGCTTGAGGCCTACCCAGGCAGGGCGCTTGTCAACAGCGTAAACGCAGAACCCGAGCGCCTTGAAGCGATCCTCCCGCTCATCAAGCGCTTCGGCGCGAGCGTTATTTGCCTTCTAAGCGAGGACAGAATCCCGGAAACGGCCAAGGAAAGGCTGGCTGTCCTGGAGGTTATCCTAAAACATGCAGAGGCTTTAGGGATACAACGAAGCCAGATCCTCGTCGATTGTTTATGCCTCACGGTTTCGGCCATGCAACAGGCGTCCAGGGAAACCCTCCGCACGATCCAGGGCGTCAGGGAGCACTTCGGGCTTCCTACGACTATCGGCCTGAGCAACGTATCGTTTGGCCTTCCCGAAAGAAGGCTTGTCAACCGTACATTCCTTGCCATGGCCATGGGCTACGGGTTGGACGCGGCCATTCTTGACCCTACCGACAAAGACATCCAGCAGGCCATTCTCGCAGCATCCCTCTTTTCCGGGAGAGACCCGGGGTGCAAGGTGTATCTTTCGACAGTTCAGGCGGCCTCCGCAGGCTTGGCAGAAGGCAAGCCTTCGGACAAAGAGCCCCAAGACACGAAGGACAAGATTTACAAGGCCGTGTTCGACGGGGATAAGGAACGGATCGCCGGGCTTGTAGAGCAAGGGCTTCAAGAGGGGCTAGACCCCCTTTGGGTCTTGACCGAGGTAATGACACCGGCGCTAAAGGCGCTGGGCGACTTGTTCGGCATGGGAAAGAAATTCCTCCCACACCTGATTCTTGCGGCCGATGCGATGCGAAGAGGCGTCGAGGTGCTTGAGCCCGTTCTTCAAAAAGGACAAAAAACCGCCAGGACCAAGGGTCGGGTTGTGTTTGCCACCGTAAAGGGCGACATCCACGACATCGGAAAGAACCTTTGCTGCCTGATGCTCCGCAACTTTGGGTTCGAAGTGATCGATCTGGGCAGAAACGTCCCAATGCTGAAGATCCTCGATGCCGCTATCGAGCACAACGCGGAGGTAATCGGGCTAAGCGCGCTGATGACGACAACCATGCTGGAGATGAAAACGGTCATCGAAGAGGTAAAAAAAAGAGGGCTTTCCGACAAGGTCATGGTTGGCGGCGCCGCGGTTACTAGGCAGTTTGCCGAGGAGATTCATGCAGACGGCTATGGAAAGGACGTAAGCGAGGTGGTATCCCTGACCGAAACCCTCCTTGGCCGGCTCAAAAGGGAGGGCGCATGATCCGCTTGGTAGGACTCTTCGCCGTATGGCTCTTTTTTTTGGACGTAGGCCACGCCTTTAGCCTGTCGCTTTGGCCATTCTATGTGCGTAAGGAACTCGAAAACGGTTCTGTGCAGGTTCGCATTCTTCCGCCGTTTGGCCTCTACGAGCGCACCAAGGACGCTGTCCGGTACGGCATCCTTCCTTTTTTCTTAAAAGAGCGAAGTTTGAAGAAGGATGAGAAAACGCTATATGCGCTCTACCCCTTGCTTCAGGTGCGAAGCTCCGAGCGGGAGACGTCGATCTCTAGCCTGCTTGTGCTGAGCTATGTCCACAAACGTGAACCGGATGGAGAGAAGCGCTTCCGGATTTTTCCTTTGTATTTCTACGAGCGGGATCAAACGTACGGAACGAGGTGGATGTTCTTCCCTTTTTGGGGGACTGTCAATCGCTTCATGGGGCAGGACGAAATATTCGTCAGGTTTTTTCCTGCATACCTCCGGGTCACAAACAGAGGGGTAAGCAAGACGTTCCGGCCTTTTCCATTCTTTGCCTCGTTGTCGGGCGAGGGCGCGAAAGGGTGGGATCTGTTCCCCTTTTACGGCAGCGAGGAAGACCCTGGCAAGCGTACCGAGTCGTTCGTCCTCTGGCCGTTTCATATTCGCCGGACGGACATTCGAGAGGATGGGCCCTGGATTTCGAAGGTCAATTTTCCTGTTTGGGCGCACCTTTCCAACCCTCAGTTCGAAACCCAAATGTATGGGCTCTATAACAAGACCGTCTCTAAGGCTGACAACTATGAAAGTAAGGGGTTTCCGTGGCCGTTCATGGTCAACTCTCACGACACGAAGACCGGGGCCCGAAGGACGCTTCGCCTTTTTCCCTTCTTTCAAAGACAGGAATACGACAACTATAAGGCCGAATTCTTGCTTTGGCCGCTGTGGCGCTTCCACGGCGTCAGTAAAGGTGAACACCTCTACCTTCGAGACGACAGCGTGTTTTTTCTTTACCGAAACGAGCGTAAGATATCTTTGGATAACCAAAGAAGAGAAGTTGAGTTTCACGGCCTAATGCCCTTGGTCCATGTTCGCGACGCATCGTTCGGCAGAAAAATTCGCGTATTTTCTCTTTTGGAGCAGGTCTTCCCGTATAACGAAGGAATCGAGAAAACATGGGCCCCTTTATGGGGCGTGTTCGAGCGAAACGAATGGGGGATAAGCGTGCTGTACGATTTAATCCATTTCGGCGGCCGATAGAGATGCAGGCCACAGAGCGCCTCGAGGTCAAAAATTCCCAGGGGCTACTTACAAGTATTGGGAGGAGCGTTCTCTACGGGCTTGAGATCTTGGGCCAGAGCGTGGATTGGGCACTTCGTACGCTTGGAAGCTTTAGAGAGATCCCCAAGAGGGCGGGGCTGATTCTTGACGAGATGGTACGCATCGGCACCTCGAGCTTGTTCATTTCCTCCTTCCTTGCTTTTTTTATAGGCATGGTCCTTGTCGTCCAGACGGCAGACCAGCTCGAAGGATACTCTCAAGAAGTTCTAGGCTCGATCGTTGGGCTTGCCATGACAAAAGAGCTCGGCCCTGTGTTAATGGCCTTTTTACTCGCAGGGAGGGCAGGGTCTGCCATGGCGGCCGAGTTGGCCACGATGCAGGTCTACGAGGAGATCGCGGCGCTGCGAACGCTCGACGTCAGCGTAGAATCCTACCTCATCCTGCCGAAGTTTATTGCCACGGCGCTAACCTTGCCTTTGTTAATCCTTTATGCCGACATCATCGGCATCCTTGCCGGAGCCTTCGCAGTGGCTATCGACCCTGCCATCCACGTTTCCGTCAACGCATACTTCCATAACCTCCAAGCCTACTTGAAATTCAGCGATATCATTATAGGTATGGCCAAAGGACTCGTTTTTGGCGCCGTTACGGCCATCCTTAGCTGTACGATCGGCCTCCGCGCCCGAAGAGGGACAGAAGAAATCTCAAGCGCCACAACTTCTGCCGTAGTGTGGAGCTTTATTACGGTGACCGTCTTCGATTACATCATTGCTAGGGTCGTCCTAATTTTTTAACCGGCCAGACAAGGGGAGGGACGATGCAGCTTAAAGAAGGCGTGAGGATAGAGCTAAAACACGTGACTAAGGCCTACGGGGACAAGCCCGTCCTCAAAGGGCTGAACCTTGGGGTAGAGGCCGGCGAAACGCTCGTCGTGATCGGTAAGTCTGGACAGGGAAAAAGCGTGCTCCTTCGGCTTAGCGCAGGGCTAGAGCGTCCCGACTCGGGGGAGGTGTTGCTGAACGGAATTCCGGCAGACACTTATCGCAACATTTCGGCCCAAAAAAAGCCTTTTCGTATGGCCATGGTGTTCCAAGGGTCTGCTTTGCTCAACTCTCTTAGCGTGTTCGAAAACGTAGCGCTCTACCTTAAAGAGCATGGAATGGCCAAAGGGGACAACTTAGACAGGCTCGTCATGGATGCCCTAACAAGCGTCGAGCTTGAGCATGCCAGGGACCTCTATCCGACGGAGCTTTCGGGGGGCATGCGCAAGCGTGCGGCCATTGCACGCGCACTGGCAACGAGGCCGGACGTCCTTTTGTTCGACGAGCCGACGGCAGAGCTGGACCCTCTTTTGAGCGCCGAGTTAGCTGAGGTTATCCAGAAGATTCAATCTGCCCATAAGATGACGATTGTAGTTGTCACTCACAACCTTGTGTTTGCAAGGCAGGTAGCGGATAGGATCGCTCTTTTGGAGGACGGAAGGATCGCCTGCAGCGTAAAAGTGGGCGAGCTTCTTAATGCTGAGTATCCCCCCCTTCGGGCATTTATCGAAGCGGCGGCCCTTGCATGAGCAACTAGGCAAGCATATGAGGTTTCTATGAATCGAGAGCAACGCGTAGGCTTATTTGTCCTTCTGGCACTGGCAATTTTTATCGTGTTCCTTGAACTAACAACCGGGTTTATGCCTTTTAGAAAAACGTATACCGTTTACGGGCTTTTTCGAAACGTTCGAGGGATTCAAGAGGGGACCGATGTCAGCGTATCCGGCATGAACGTCGCAAAGGTCCGTGATCTTGCCTTTAAAGACGGCAAAGTCAAGGTGGCCATCGCTGTGCCAGAAGAGGTGCGGCTATACAAAGACGCAACGGCGACGCTCGAGGCCTCGATTATGGGGGCTACGTCGACGTCAGCCTTGAACATTGCGCCCGGCTCTTCGGCCAATGCCGCGCTGAAAAACGGGGATTACTTGAACGTGAAAGAGTCGCCTAGTGTTGCTGAAGTGCTAGACAACGTCAACAAGGCCGTCGCTTCGCTTCAGGATGCCGCTGAATCTTTCGGTGCCGGCAAAGAGGGGCCGCTCGCAAAGCTCAATACGTTTTTTGAAAAGCACGAAAAAGAGATGGGCGATATGGTTCACAACTTCAGCGTTTTCTCGGAGAAGCTCGCCAAGGGCGAGGGGACACTAGGCAAGCTCTTAGAAGACGATACGCTCTACAGCCAACTTTCCTCGACTATGTCCAGCCTCCAGGGCTCCGTCAAGAGCCTAGAAGAGGGGAAGGGGACACTGGGCAAGCTGGTTAAGGACGATTCGCTCTACAAAAAAACGACGGCCATGATGGACAGGCTCGATCGTGCGCTCAAAGATTTGACCGAAGTAGCCCAGAAGGTGAACCGGGGCGAGGGAACGCTAGGCAAGCTGGTTACGGACGATTCGCTCTACAAAAAAGCCGAAGAGTCGCTTGCCAACGTCGATCGTGCGACCAAAGGCATGGAGGATCAAGGCCCAATCAGCGCAATCGGCGCGACGGTTGGGGCGGTCTTTTAGGCCTAATCGAAGCGCTTTTCTGATTTGACGCACGCTCTGTACGCGGTTACAATAATGAAAGATCGCGGGAATAGCTCAGAGGTAGAGCATCGCCTTGCCAAGGCGAGGGTCGCGGGTTCAAATCCCGTTTCCCGCTCCATTTTTTTTGCACATGCATAAATTCCACAAAATCTGGCGGCATAGCCAAGTGGCAAGGCAGAGGTCTGCAAAACCTCTATACCCCGGTTCGAATCCGGGTGCCGCCTCCATCGCTTCTGCAAGGGCGTGTGCTCGCAGTGTCTGACCATATTCTGATCGTCGAAGACGAAGAAGACATTGTAGAGTTGCTTGTTTACAACTTAACCAGGGCCGGGTTTGAGGCCAGGTGTGCGGGAAGCGGGCTTCAGGCGCTCGAGCAGGTTCAGAAAGACCCACCTGCATTGCTTCTTGTAGATCTAATGCTTCCTGGTATTGATGGGATCGAGCTTTGCAGAATCTTAAAATCGAGGCCTGCGACAAAAGGGCTTCCGATCATCGTCCTTACGGCAAGGACGGAAGAAGAAAGCAAGATAAGAGGGTTTGATTTAGGCATCGACGATTATGTGACGAAGCCTTTCAGCGTTCGGGAGTTGATCGCCCGCGTTAAGGCCGTGTTGAAGCGTGTAAGATCCCCAGATACTGGCGAAGGCGAGGTACGTTTCGGGAGGCTTTATGTGAACTTCGCAACTCACGACGTCCTCAAGGATGGGTCACCCCTGCAACTCACTCCGACGGAATTCAGGCTCCTAAAGCTATTGGTCACCCATCCAAACCGGGTTTTCTCTCGAGAACAGCTACTTGAAAAAGTTTGGGGACAGGACATTTTTATCGAGCCCCGCACGGTAGATGTTCACGTAAGCCGTCTACGCGCCCAGCTTGAGAATGATCCTGCAAACCCTGCCCATATCGTGACCGTTCGTGGAACGGGTTACAAGTTCCAGCAAAAACTTAAGGATTCTTAGTGCTTTTTGTCGCCTTAGGAGGCGGTATTCTCCTTGGAGCCTTGTTAGGGCTTGCGCTGTTTCGCGTGGTGCTCACATCTCTATCCCTTGCGACACCCCCTTCAAGGTTTTTGCGGCTAATATCGGCCCCTTTTTGGAAGACTAGGGAGGCTCTTCTGAATACAAAAGGATTGGCGTTAGAGTTAAAGGGGCGGCTCGGGGTTTTGTTGGCCGTGCTCGACTCCATTGAGGAAGGCGTAATCATATTAACGGGCGAGCTTAGAGTCGTTCATGCCAATCAAAGTGCAGTTCGCCTTTTAGGGCTCAAAGGAGACGCTGTAAACAAGCACCTAAAATATGAGATAAGGGATTTTCGGCTGATTGAAGCCATTGAGGCGCTCATTCTAGACGCAAATCATGGAAGGCGGCGAGAAGTCCGTACCGGAGGAGAACTTTTAGCGCAAGGCCGCTATCTTGGCCTTCGTGCCTCTTGTCTTGAGGAGGATCTTTGGGTTGTTCTTATACAGGATTTGACAGAATGGAAGCGCCTTGAGGCGGTTCGGTCGGATTTTATCGCAAACGTGGCGCACGAGCTGAAGACGCCGATCACGACAATCAACGGGTTTTTGGAAACCTTGCTCGACAGCGCACTGGAAGACCAGAGCGCGAGCAAGCGGTTCCTAGGGATCGCCAAGCGGCACACGGACCGGATGGATAGGCTCATTAACGAGCTATTCCTCCTTTCAAACCTCGAGCTCGGAAACGTAAACATGACGGTTGGGGACCATAACCTTCTGGAGCTTATCCAAGAAACGCTTGAAATCCTTCTTCCGATGGTTCAAGAAAAGGGCCTTAGGCTCGAAGTTCGTTGTGCATCCGACATCTGGGTTGCCTGTGACCGCGACAAGATCCTCCAGGTCCTCATCAACGTGGTTGAAAACGCCATTAAGTATACCAACGAAGGGGGCGTTACCGTCGGAGCGGAATGTCGGCAAGGACAAGGAAAGGTTTGGGTATCCGTAGAAGATACGGGCATTGGAATTCCACGTTCGGACCTTTCAAGGATCACAGAGCGGTTCTACAGAGTAGATAAGGCTCGTTCCCGCGCACTTGGAGGAACAGGCCTTGGGCTAGCGATCGTAAAGCATCTCTTGCAACTTCACAACGGGGAGCTTATCATTGAAAGCCATGTGGGAAAGGGTACTCGAGTTGCGTTCTGCCTGTCTCAGGCTGACTCGCGTGATGGTGGCGGAGGGCATGCGCTGTAGGCAAGAGGTCGAGATTGTGAATACGCTCGGGCTCCATGCCAGGGCGGCCGCAAAGCTTGCCCAAGAGGCAAAGACGTTCCACTCGAGCGTTTCTCTCAAAAAGAACGGCAATACCGCAAATGCGAAAAGCATCCTTGATTTGCTCACGCTTGCTGCAACAAAAGGGTCCAGAGTAGAAATTCTCGCAGAAGGCGAGGATGCTGAGCTTGCCATCAATGCCTTAAAGGGTCTTATTGACAGGAAGTTTGACGAAGAGCCCTAAGAAATACCGAAATTTCGATAGGCAGGCATTTTTGTCCCGCGTTTTTCTGAAAATTCCAGGCTATCTTGAGCTGTCTTGACCGGCCTTAAAGAACGCCGAGCAGACCCTTGAGCTGTTCGGCGTTCTTTAAGGCAAACCCATGAGCGTCGTTATTGAAAAACGCGAAAACGTGCAGCCCTTCCTTAAGATATCCATCGATTCTTGCGGCCCATTCTGCAAGTTGCTCTATGGGGTACTGCGCCTGGTGCTGCCATGCCGGCCCGTGGAAACGGATGTAGACAGTTTCCGAAGTAATCCATTGCGGACTCTGGTGTGCATCCGGCCCATCCGCGATGCAGAACGAAACGCCCTGTCGGATGAGGAGGCTTCGAACATCATTGATAAACCAGCTCGGGTGACGAAACTCAAACGCATGGCATAAGCACTCAGGAAGAAGCGCCAAGAATGCACTCAGGCGTCCGATGTCGAGCTCAAACGAAGGAGGAAGTTGGTAGAGGACGGGACCAAGCAGATCTCCTAAAATCTCTGCCCTATTCAAGAAGAGCGCAAGCGTGCCTTCGGCATCCTTTAACCGCTTGAGATGGGTGATCAGCCGGCTAGCCTTGAGGGCGAACATGAAGCCAGGCCTCACGCTTTGCTTCCATTTTAGGAAGGTTTCGGGCTTTGGCAATTGGTAGAACGTGGAGTTAATTTCCAGCGTATCGAACCTTTCTTGGTAATACTGAAGCCAGTGGGCCCGATGGAGCTCGCGCGGATAAAAAACCCCTCTCCAGTGGGGATAGTAAAAACCCGAAGTCCCTATCCTTACTCTCATCGCCTCCAAACACCTGGTACATCGTACGATGATAGGCTTATTGTACCGTTCGTTTCTCAAAAGGCCTTGATGGATCGGGCCCGCTTGTAATACGCTGTAATAATAAGGGGTTCGATAAATGCCGACGAAGAAGCAGGAAATTATCACCTTCAAGGTAGACGAAGACCTGGCAAAGGCGCTTGAGCGTATTCCCAACCGTTCGGAATTCATACGCACGGCGCTCCTTGCGTACCTTTCCGGGATATGCCCCTTGTGTAACGGAACGGGCGTCCTGTCGCCTCATCTCAAGCTGCATTGGAAGGAATTCTTAAAAAACCATGCGATCAAAGAATGCAAGGAGTGCCATGGCTCGTTTCCGGTTTGTTCTGCGAAGGCTTGATTTCGTCGCGCTCCTAATGGTGGGCTGTTGGACCTTAGGAGCCTCATCCATTTTGGTGCGAAGCTCGCATGCAAGCGACGTTGTCGAGCTGTATGCCGGCATTCCGCCGATCGCCTTTCTGGCCGAACGCCTTGGCGGATCCTTCGTGCGCGTAAGGACGATTGCGGGTGCTTCCAAGGATCCCCACACGTTCGAGCCGACACCAAGGCAAGTCTTGGCGCTAGGAAAGGCTAGGGCCTTCTTTATCGTAGGGCTCCCTTTTGAGAGGGCATTGGCAAAACGCCTGCAGCAACGCTATCCCAACCTCAAGGTTGTAGACCTTGCCCAAGACATCCAAGAGGGCCAAGACCCCCACGTTTGGCTTTCGCCGCAGCGCTTGAAGGGGATCGCCAAGGCCATTGCATCGGCCCTGATCCAGATGTTTCCAAGCAAGGAGCAAGAGGTTTATAAGAGACTCTCCCTTTTTCTGACGGAGGCCGAATCCCTCGAGGGCGAAGTTAAAAGCATGCTTGCGCCCTACAAAGGAAGGGCCTTCCTTGTGCACCACCCGGCGTTTGGCCATTTTGCCGCAAACTTTGGGCTGCGCCAGCTTTACATCGAAGAAGAGGGGAAGGAGCCCACGCCAAGGAGGCTTCAGGCGGTGGTTGTCCAAGCAAAAAAAGAGCATGTCCGCATCGTGATTGTTCAACCCCAGTTTGATTTTAGGGAAGCTAGGCTCGTCGCCCAAGCGTTGGATGCCAAGCTCGCCGTAGTGAACGACTTGGACTACGACGTGTTCGATACCATCCGGAAGCTTGGAAGGATTCTTTCCGGGGCACTAGGAGATTGCCGTGGGACATGAGGCCGTATGTTTGGAAGGGGTAAACTTTGCGTATGCCTCCTGGCCCGTCCTAGAAGAGGTAAGCCTCCTCGTTGCGCGAGGGGAATATGTCTGCATTTTGGGCCCGAACGGGGGAGGGAAAACCACGCTTCTTAAGATTATTTTAGGCCTTACAATGCCGCAAAGCGGTAGAGTATCTCTGCTTGGGCAACGTCCGGAACAAGCGAGAATGAGGGCCGGATACATGCCCCAAGCGATCCAATCTGACCTTCAAGTTCCCGTTACCCTAAAAGAGGTCGTGCTCATGGGCAGGCTTGGTGGGGGAGGGGGCTGGCGCTACTCAAGGTCTGACCTTAAAAAGGCAGAAGAGGTCTTAGCATTCCTTGGGCTTGAGCCGATGAAAGATCGTTTTTTTGGTGAGCTCTCTGGAGGCCAAAGGCAAAGGACGTTGCTTGCGCGCGCCCTTGCCTGTGACCCGGAGGTGCTCCTTTTAGACGAACCGACGGCGAACGTTGACCCGGAAGGGGGCAAGCTTTTGGCCGAATTTTTGGCCGAACTCAAGGGCAAAATTGCCTTGCTTCTCGTTACACACGACCTGAGCTTTGTCTCGAAGCATGTGGACCGCGTGTTTTGCGTCAACCGAAGAGTCGTTGAGCATCCAACCTCTGAGCTCGACTCCCTCTCGCTGCATGACCTTTACAACGAGCCAATGCGGCTCGTCCGGCATGACCTTGTCTTAGGCAATGAAGAAAGATAGGCTCGAATGAATCTAGGGCTCGGTATTTTAGCCAACGCCTTTTTGATCACGCTCCTTTCGAGCGTTTCGTTCGGTATCCTTGGGACGCTCGTTGTTGTACGGCGTATCAGTTCTGCCGCAGGAGCGATCTCCCACAGCGTATTGGGCGGTATCGGGATTGGCTTATTTTGCGAACGTGCGCTTGGCATTCCCTGGAGCGGGCCCCTTCCTGGTGCTATTCTTGCCGCCTTGGTATCCGCGCTTGGCATTTCTTGGGTAAGCCTTCGCTTTCAGCAGCGCGAGGATACGGTCATCGGAGGGATCTGGGCCGTGGGAATGGCGATTGGCCTCCTTTTTCTCTCGAAGACACCTGGGTATGCAGATCCCATGAGTTACCTGTTCGGGAACATCCTGCTGGTTTCCGATACGGACCTTTTCTTGACCGTCTTTTTAGATATGGCCGTCCTTGGTGTAGTTGCACCCTTTTACAGGGAAATCCTTGCATTGTGCTTCGATGAGTCGTTTGCCAAGGTACGAAACATCAAAACCGAGATACTTTCTTTGTGCATGCTGTTGTTAGTGGCGCTTGCGACCGTTGCCATGCTTCGGCTTGTAGGCCTCATCCTCGTGATCGCGCTGCTTACGCTCCCGGCCGCTATTGCCTGCGTATTCCCGATGAAACTCTGGAAGGCCATGATCGTCGCAGGCGTTCTTTGCCTGCTCCTTTCGTGGGCCGGGATCATTGCGAGCTATTTCTTGGATTTGCCTACAGGTTCGAGTATTGCGGTCCTAGCTGGAGCCGTATACCTTGTCACCATCGGATTCAAGGCAAGGGCGGGTAGGGCTTAGGCCTCTTTAGGAAGCTCCCAGATACCAGCAGGGGCAAATTCGATCAGGTTACCCGCGGGGTCGTACACGTAAAAGCTCGATTGTCCGTTCCACCAAAGTGCGTCATAGACTACAAAGCCGCCCTCCTGGAAGCGTTTCTTCAATTTAGGGATTTCTTGTTCGTCCGCTCGAAAGGCAACGTGTATGGACCCGGCCGCCCCATGAGGTGGGAGTTTTTGGAGGTTTAGCGAATAGGCCGGGTTAAAGACGAGAAGGACGCCTCTTGCAGCCCTAAAGAAGGCGAACTGGCCCAACTTGAACTGAAGGCATTTAAGCCCAAGGATCCCTTCGTAGAACCTTCGAACCTCCACTAGGTCCTCTGCATAGAGGCAAGTTTCTAGAATTTCCATGCCATCCCCAGCCTGTTTTTTTGTTGATAACGCAATCAACTCCCATTTGGTAACATTAGTTGATCAATATACCAGTTTTTTGATATTTTTAATAGATGGACTCGATGATTTTCTAATGTTTTTTAAGGAGGCGTTCATGGAACAGGGGCAATTTGGGCTCACGCAAGAGCACCTTATGGTGATAGAGGCGGCAAAGGGGGTCGCCAAAAAGCTTGGACCAAAAATGGACTTGTTTAACAAAATGATTTTTGAAGAGCAGCGCTTTCCGGAGGAAATCTGGAAGGAAATGGCCAATGCGGGCATCCTAGGCGCAATGATTCCCGAAAGCTACGGTGGGACTGGGGTTGGCCTTCTTGGGATGGTGTTGGCTTTGGAGACGCTTGCGACCGAGGGAGTAGGGGCCTCTCTATTTTCCGTGTTGACCACAATGGATACGATGGCCATCTTGCGTGGCGGCTCCGAAGAACAAAAGCGCACCTGGTTGCCAAAGATTGCAAACGGCGACATGAAGATGGCCTTTGCGATCACCGAGCCGGACGCCGGGACCAATGCGTTCCGAATGAGAACGCTCGCTAAGCGCGAAGGCGACATCTACCGGATAAACGGCCAAAAGGCCTGGATCACCGGGTTCGACGTGGCCGATTACGCGATTATCGTCGCGCGCACGATGACACTCGACGAGCTGAAAGCTCAAGGCCTGCCCAAGAGCTATGGCATGGGGTTGTTCATCGTCGATACGAAGGCCAAAGGGATCACGATGAACGCGATGAACACGATGGGGATCGAAGGGTTCAAGCAGTTTCATATTTACTTCGACGACGTCGAAGTCCCCTTGGAAAACCGCGTGGGTGAAGAGCACATGGGAGCGATGGTCTTATTCCATGCACTCAACCCCGAGCGCATCCTTCTTGCCGCTGGGGCCGTCGGTATGTCCGAGTTCGCCCTAAGGAAAGCGGTGGCCTACGCCTTAGAGCGAAAGGTTTGGTCAGATACTCCGATCGGGGCCTACCAAGGCGTCCAACATCCCCTGGCCCACATTAAGGCGACGCAGGAAGCGGTAAGGCTCTTGACCTACAAGGCGGCCTGGGCGTTCGACAATGGCCTCCCCCCCGCCCAGACAGGGGGTTACGCCAACATGGCCAAGCTCTTGGCGTCCGAGCTGGCCGTCGATGCTATCGATCGGGCAATCCAGACGCACGGGGGGAACGGGTTCGTGACCGACTACCAGCTCATCCAGATGTGGGCGCCGGCAAGGCTCTTAAAAACCGCCCCGATAAACAACGAGATGGTGATGAACTTCATCTCCGAGCATGTTCTTGGGTTGCCTAAGTCCTACTGATGCCGAGTATCCTCTCAGAAAGGGCTTTAGCGCTAGGAGGCGATGCCTTCGTGAAGGTGGGGCAATTTTAGGCCGTGCAGCGGAAAGCTTTTCAAGGCCAACCCTAGGCGCGCCCTCTCCGGCTATGGGAAAGAGACCCCCTTGAGGCTTACCATCAAGCTGCGGATAGCCTCAAGGGGGTGCTTTGCATCCAAGATGGCTGAAATTACGGCCACGCCGGAAGCTCCAGCCTGCATGACTTGCGGGGCATTCTCGAGCGTTATGCCCCCGATCGCAAGGACGGGGATCGAGACGACACCGCATACCTCGGATAGCCGAGCAAGCCCGATTGGAGGTTTATCCAGCTTATTCTTCGTAGCAAACACGGGGCCAGCGCCAATGTAGTCCGCCCCGAGCGTTGCGGCTTTTTTTGCCTCGTAGGCATTCGAGACGGACGCCCCGATCAAAAACCCTTTCGGGGAGATCCGTCTCGCGGCATCAATGGGCAAGTCTTCTTTTCCCAAATGAACGCCGTCCGCTCCAACCGTCAGCGCCACCTCGAGGCTGTCATTGACGATCAAAAGAGCCTTTCCCTCGGTGATCGCTCGAAGGGTTCGGGCCGTTTCGTACATCTCGGTACTGAAAGCACCCTTCATGCGTAGCTGGACCATCGGCACGTTGGCCCGGACCGCTGCATTCGCGATATCGGCATGACTGAGCTGAGCGTTGCTAGCCGTAATCGCGCAAAGAATAGGCCTCTTGAACATGGACTAAAGCCCTTCTCTAAGGCGGTAAACGGCATCCAGAAGGGAGACCTGGAAGGATCCAGGCCCTTTGACCTCCAAAGCGAGTTCGCTTGCCGTTTTTATAAGAGAGAGTCCAAGTACTGCGGCTTTGATAGGGGTATCCTTGGCAAGAAAGCAAGCCACAGCCGTAGTTGCCATGCAGCCCGACCCTGTAATGCTTTTGAGCAAAGGGTTTCCGCCTGTTATGCGCCCTACATTTTCGCCGTCCGAGACGATATCTACTTTGCCCGTAATGGCCGCCACGCAGCCAAAGCGTGCAGCAAGCCCCCTAGCGGCCCGTTTGGCGGTCTCCTCGTCGTCCTCGAGGCTCTCGACGCCGAGGATGCGCGCATCTTCTTGAATCAGCGAAAGAGCCTCGGCAAGGTTACTTCGGACTACAGATGGCTGAAGCTCTCGGATGAGATCAATCGCCGCTTTCGTCCGGAAGCGGCTCGCCCCTGCCCCGACCGGGTCGAAGACGATCGGAATCTTGAGCTCCTTGGCCATGGAACCGGCCCGTTCCATGGCCTCAAGCTGCTCGCTTGTAGGCGTACCAATGTTGAGCAAAAGGACGCTCGACTTGGAGACGATCTCCTCAACTTCCTCTTTGGCGGACGCCATGATGGGAAGTCCCCCCATTGCAAGCGTAAGATTGGCCGTTACGCTCGCAACAACCAGGTTCGTCATGTGGTGGATGAGCGGTCGGGTGGAAGCAATTCGTTCCAAGGCTGCGCTCAAGTATGCGTTTTGCAACAAGATACTCCTTATACTCCTTCTTATCTAATCGGCCTCTATTGTCATTCTACACAAAAAGGCCTAGCATAAAACACATAAAGAAGCGGTTGCTTGCCATCTTCATCAAACGAGCCTTACGGTCTAGTCTTTATGCTCAACGGAATCATCAAATCGGCAGGCCGCTGGATAGCGGCCTACGTCGCGATCGGCATCGTTGCAGGCCTAGGGGCCATCATTTTTCAAGTCCTTTGCGATGTCGGCATGCATGTTTTCCTGGGCGGGATTGCGGGCTATCGTCCGCCGGCACCCTTTGGAGAGCAAAGCCTGTTTACAGCAACGACCACACCTTTTCATCGCGCCTGGCTCATCTGGCTTCCTGCCCTAGGCGGGCTTTTGAGCGGACTTATAGTCTACACCCTCGCCCCGGAGGCTGAAGGCCACGGAACTGACGCAGTTATCGAAGCCTACCATCACAAGCAAGGGTATGTTCGGGCGCGTATCCCGTTTGTCAAGACGATCGCCTCGGTACTTACACTCACAACCGGCGGGTCAGGGGGGAGGGAAGGGCCAATCGCCCAGATTGGAGCTGGCTTTGGCTCGTTCCTTGCGGACCGCTTTAGGCTCTCTGACAGGGAGCGTCGTATCATGCTGGCGGCTGGCATGGGTGCGGGTATCGGCGCAATCTTTCGGGCTCCTTTGGCAGGCGCGCTGTTCGCTTCGGAGGTGCTCTACAGCCAGCCTGAGTTCGAGGCCGAGTTAATCATCCCCGCAGTGATCTCCGCTGTTGTTTCCTATTGCGTTTTTTGCTCGCTGTTTGGTTTTGGATCGCTCTTCAACGGTCCGAGTCTTGCCTTCCATAACCCGGCCACGCTTTTGTTCTACATCATCCTTGCACTCGTGCTTGCCGGTGTAGGCGTTATTTATGTCCATACTTTTTACGGCATCCACGGCTGGTTCCAAAGCTTGAAGCTGCCAAAAATCCTTAAGCCTGCCTTAGGGGGCCTGATAACCGGCTTGATCGGCTTTTTTTATCCTCAGACGCTTGCGTTTGGCTACGGGTTTCTCCAGCAGGCTATTTACGGGCAGGCAGGCTTCGGCATGCTTCTCCCTTTGGCTTTCGGTAAGATCCTAACGACCGCGTTCTCGATCGGGTCAGGGGGGAGCGGAGGCGTGTTCGGTCCGTCCGTCGTGATCGGCGGAGCTCTAGGCGCCTGTCTTGGCAAAGCCTTTCATGCACTCGTGCCGGGTATCGTCGTTCACCCCGAGGCATTCGTCATCGTCGGCATGGCAGGTTTCTTCGCCGGCGTTTCCAAGGCGCCTATTTCTACTATTATCATGGTAAGCGAGATGACCGGTTCCTATCTTCTCCTTCTTCCTTCCATGCTCGTATGCACCATTTGCTATGCCTTAACGGGTACGTCCTCGATTTACTCGAAGCAGGTGAAAAACAGGCTTGCATCTCCGGCCCACCAAGGAGAATTCTTTATCGACGTGCTGGAGGCAATCAAGGTCCAAGACCTGCTTGACTCACTCAAGCAGGTAACGACCGTTCCAGAGGGTATGCGTTTTGGAGAGTTTAAACAGGTCTTTGCCCGCACGAACCAGCAGTACTTTCCCGTCACGAACGATAAAGGAGAGCTAAGTGGGATCTTCTCGATCAAAGACTTCCGGGGCGTCTTGTTTGAATCGGATATTTCCGACCCCGTCACCATGAAAGACCTCGCGCAAACAAAAGTCGTAGTCACAAACCCCACAGAAGATCTAAACGAAGTTCTCAAGAAGGTAACCGTACGCAACTTGCGTCAAATACCGGTCGTCGAAGAAAAGAATTCGAAAAGGCTGCTCGGAATGCTCGATCGAAGGGACATTATCCTTTTTTACAACCAGAGGGTTGAGGCGTTTAAGGCCAAAGGAACCCTTCCGAAATCGGAACCTTTCGCCCGGCCCATGTATACCGGCCAAAGACCAGCGGGCTAGGGAACTTCCCCCATTCTGCACGCTTTTTTTTCGATGGCTTCGTATGGGACACTAAAAAGAAACGGTAAGGCCAAGGGATGGACTGTTTTGATATTAACCGGCTGATCCAGACACTAAACCCAGCTCAGAAAGAAATCGTCATGGCGCCGGAGCGTCCTACGCTCGTCTTGGCGGGTGCGGGATCTGGAAAGACGAGGGTACTCACGACAAGGATTGCTTATCTTACCGCCAAGGGCGTCAATCCAAGGAGCGTACTGGCCATAACCTTTACGAACAAGGCCGCCAGAGAGATGCGCGAGCGTCTTACCGATATGTTGGGAATTGGGGTAGGGGGAGAAGTTATGGCCTCAACCTTCCACAGCTTCGGGCTTTGGTTTCTACGTTCGTTTGCAGGATTCCGACCCGGTATTTTGGACGATGCAGACCAAACAAGGCTTCTCAAGAGGCTCATAGGAGCGGCCAACGTTCAGGACAAACGCATAGATTCCGGGTTGATCGCCCAAGTGCTGGCAAAAATGAAGGACAGCATGTTGACCTTCGAGCAGGCGATAGAGTCCATAAACCCTTTCTTGGCCAAGACGCGCGGGCTTGCCCTGTTTGAGATCCTAAAAGCCTACGAAGCCTACTTGAAAAAGGAGAACTTGGCTGATTTCGGCGATCTCTTGCTTAGGCCCGTAAGACTGCTCGAGCAGGATCCAGGAATCTTTGAGGAGGCGCGACGACGCTTCAGCCATGTATTCGTCGACGAATTCCAAGACATCAATTTTACCCAGTACCGCCTCTTGAAGCTCTTATGCCAGCCCAACAGGCCTCTATTTGCCGTTGGGGATGACGATCAGTCAATCTACGGCTGGAGGGGGGCCAACCTAGCCTCTATCCTTCGGTTTGAAGAGGATTTCTCCGAGCCTCAAGTGTTTCGGCTTGAGCAGAACTACCGGAGCACCCGGGTCATTCTAGAGGCGGCGAACGGCGTCATCAAAAAAAATAACTTTAGGCGAGGCAAAACGCTTTGGACGGAAAACGCCAAAGGGTCTCCGATCCAACTTATCGAGGCATCGAACGAGTTTGAAGAAGGAAGGATGGCTGCCGAGGCCATTAAAAGGCTAATCAACGATGGTAAAAATCCCGGCGAAATCGCCATCCTCTACAGGACCAACGCGCAATCTCGGGCGCTTGAAGAGGCACTTTTAGGCCTTGGAATTCCTTATTTGATCCTAGGCGGCGTAAAATTTTACCAAAGAAGGGAGATTAAAGACCTCCTTGCCTACCTGAAGTTTTTAGCCAACCCATGCGATACGTTAAGCCTTTATAGGCTGGCGCAGAACCCCCCAAAAGGAATTGGCGAGGTCACGCTTCAAAAGCTTTCGGACCTCAAAGAACAGCTTAGCCATGACTACCTAACCCTGCTGACGACCGAAATGTTGCCAGCCCCGCTAAAATCCCAGGCAAAAAAGCTTCTTGCGCTCGGAAAGAAGTTGCAAGAGATGGATGAGGGAATAAAAAACGCATCGTCGCTTTCCGATGGGCTTCTTTGCGTCATCAATGAAAGCGGCCTTGAAGCGGCGCTCCTTTCAAAACCAGAGCGCGAAGCGAAAGAACGCGTAGAGAATCTCTACGAAATGGTCGCGCTGGCGCGCTCCCTTGAGGCAACCCAAGGAACAATGGAACTTCAGGACTATCTCGACCATGTCTCACTGATGACAGACCTCGATCAGGCAGGGTCGCGCACCGGTCAGGTGCTCTTAATGACGCTTCATCAAGCAAAAGGGCTGGAGTTCCCGTTCGTATTCCTTGTCGGACTCGAGGACAGCCTTTTGCCGCACAGTCTTTGCAGGGATCTTCCCAACCAGATCGAGGAGGAAAGAAGGTTGTTTTATGTCGGCGTTACGCGTGCCAAAGAGCGACTCTTTCTGTCCTTATGCAGGTATCGTTTCGGCCCAATGGGCAAAGAGCCGAGAGAACCCTCGCCGTTCTTGGAAGACATTCCTCGTGAATTGATGGAGCGAGCTCCATCTCCCAACGAGGGATGGCTTTCATCCCTCGTTGGGAGCAGCCAATTTTCTAGGCAAACATACAGAGGATAGAATGCTCGACTCAAAGTTCATTCGTGAAAATCCAGAATTCGTCGTCGAGCGTCTCAAGACAAGGGGGGAAGACCCCTTTCTAGAAGACCAGCTCAAACGCTTTCTCGAGCTCGATAAACAACGGCGCGAACTCATTCAGCGCGTAGAAGACCTGAAGAAAAAGCGCAACGCGGGCTCCAAACAAGTTGCCAGGACAAAGCTCGATGGCCAAGATCCAAGCTACCTTATGGAGGGGTTGCAGGTGGTCTCCGAGACCATCGCGAAACTCGAGAAAGACTTATCCATAGTAGAGCAAGAGCTTCAGGACATCCTCCTGGGACTGCCAAACTTGCCCGATGAATCCATACCTATCGGCCTAGACGAAGCGCACAATCTTGAGGTTCGGCGCTACCTTGAACCGAGGGCGTTTCGTTCTCCTGTAAGAGGGCATGTCGAGATTGCTCAATCGTTAGGCATTCTGGACCTCGACCGGGCGAGCAAGATCGCGGGGGCACGCTTTCCTTTGTTCATCGGCCAGGGTGCCAGGCTCGTGCGTGCCTTGATCGCGTTCATGCTGGATCTGCACACTTCTAAGCACGCCTACAAAGAAGTCTCCCCGCCTCTTCTTGTAAATGCCCAAAGCATGCTCTGCACAGGGCAGCTTCCAAAGTTTCAGAATGACCTCTACTCCATCGGCCTTGATGAGCTCTACTTGATCCCTACCGCCGAGGTGCCCGTTACAAATATTCATAGGGGGGAAATCCTTGACGAAGACGTGCTGCCTTTATGCTATACGGCCTATACGCCCTGCTTCAGAAGGGAGGCTGGATCTCACGGCAAGGACGTTCGAGGGCTGATCCGTCAGCACCAGTTCGACAAGGTTGAGTTGGTTCGCTTTGTCAATCCGGAAGGCTCCGAAGCGGCTCTTGAAGAACTCCTTTGCCATGCAGAAAGGGTTTTGCAAGAGCTGGAGCTTCCATACCGAGTGGTTGTCTTATGCACTGGGGATCTTGGGTTTGCAGCCAGAAAGACGTACGATATCGAAGTATGGTTTCCTTCCCAGTATACCTACAGGGAGATATCCTCCTGCAGTAATTTTGGCGATTTTCAGGCAAGACGGGGTGCGATTCGATACAAAGAAAAAGCCACTGGCAAAAACCGCTTTGTCCACACGCTCAACGGGTCAGGCCTGGCCGTTGGCAGAACCCTTGCGGCAATCTTAGAGAACGGGCAGGCTGAAGACGGGTCGGTTATCCTACCGAAGGCGCTGAGACCCTTTATGAACGGCCAGGAAGTTTTGAGGGTTGATGGTTGATCGCTGACGGTAAAACTACTAAAGTAAAGGTCGTGGAGGAGTGGCCGAGCGGCTTAAGGCGGCGGTCTTGAAAACCGTTGTGCGTTTTCCGCACCGTAGGTTCAAATCCTACCTCCTCCGCCAGGTCGAGCGTTTTTTCGGAGAGATGGCCGAGTAGGTCGAAGGCGGTCGCCTGCTAAGCGACTGTACCCCAAAAAGGGGTACCGTGGGTTCGAATCCCACTCTCTCCGCCACCTCCCTTTTTTGTCTTATACGTCGTCTTTTAATCCCAATTTTGCTGGTGTACGCTATACCCTAACCAACGGCTTGGAGGTTTTTTATCTACATTGCGTTCGATAAATACTCGAGCTAGCAACCCTGCTTTGTGTTGCGATTTATGAGGGCAAAAAGGGGGAAGAGGGATGAACTTTCCTGTATGGGACGTTTGGTTTGGATCGGGTATTTTGATCGCCATCGTAGCCGTTGTCCACGTGTTCGTTTCTCACTTTGCAGTGGGCGGAGGACTGTTCCTTGTCCTTACGGAGAGAAAAGCTTACCGCGAAAATGACTCCGGGCTCCTTTCCTGGCTCAAGCTTCACTCCGCGTTTTTTGTGCTGGTGACGGTAGTATGGGGGGCCGTAACCGGGGTCGGCATCTGGTGGACGATTGCACTTGTTCACCCGCAAGGAACGAGCGCTCTCATACATATTTTTGTCTGGTTTTTCGGGATCGAGTGGGTGTTTTTCTTGATCGAGATTGTCGCGGCCTTGATGTACTACTACGGCTGGGAAAAGCTCGACCGAAGGACCCATCTTTGGTTTGGCTGGGTTTACTTCATTGCCGCATGGATGAGCCTGTTTACCATCAACGGTATCATCGATTTCATGTTGACTCCTGGCAAGTGGCTCGAAGACTTTCAGGTATGGAACGGTTTTTTTAACCCGACCTACTTCCCCTCCCTATTCTTTCGCTCATTTTTAAGCTTTGCGCTTGCAGGCGTCTACGCGCTCATCACGGCGGCTTGGCAAAAAGATCCAGCTCTGAAGGCCAAGGTTGTAAGATGGAGCTCCATCTGGGTGCTCCTCAACGCCATTCTTGCCATACCGGCTGCGTACTGGTATACCCAGAGCATCCCCCCGGCAGTTTGGGCTTTCGCAAAGGGCACGCTGCCTGCAGCGACGCACTCTGCCATGCTTATTGGCTTAAGCGCCTTTCTTGCCTTCGTGTTCGCGTTCATTGCCTGGCTTTTGGCTAAGAGAACGCCCCTTGTCCTTTCTTTGCTCGTGTTCCTTGCAGCCTTCTCTACGGTTGCCTCGTTCGAACTCCTTCGAGAAATCCTTCGAAAACCTTACGTAATTTTTGGGTACATGTACGGCAACTCTATCTACAGCGTCCCATTGGATGGGGATAGAGGACTCAACCTTCCTACTTTGAACGAGAGAGGAGTCCTTCGGACGGCAAATTGGGTCCAAACACGCGAAATTCATGAAGACAACATGATCCAGGCCGGTCGGGAGATCTTTCGTCTCGAATGCCAGGCCTGTCATTCGTTAGGAGGCTACAGGGATATCGGCTGGCTGTTGCGGCGCAAACAGCTCACAGGCCAGCCGGCAATTCTTGCAATCCTTGGCGTACTGGACAAAATCCCGACTTCAAGCGTCATGCCGCCTTTTGCGGGGACCGCAAAAGAAAAGGAGGCCCTTTCGCACTTCTTGACATCCGTGGTGCAATCAAATTCGTGAACGCCTGGAGGAATGAGACATGAACGCGCAAGCCGTTGTGCCTTACGCTGACCCTACGCCCCTTCCGGCAGCCGTCTGGCTTCTTGAGGTACTGCTGGTATTGGGGTTTGTCCTTCATATCCTTGCAATCAATGGCGTGCTCGGCGCGACACTCATCGGCCTTTGGACGCGTTGGTTCGGGGAAACTCCCGAACACAGGCGCCTTTCTGATAGCCTTATGCATTCGACAACCTCTCTCCTTTCTCCGGCAATCACGTTTGGAATTGTCCCCTTGCTTTTTATCCAGGTGCTCTTCGGCAACTTTTTTTTCACATCGTCCGTGCTGATTGCATGGCCGTGGCTTATGGTCATTGCTCTACTGCTCGTTGCCTACTATAGCTTGTACATCGGGAGTTGGTGGAAGAACCGCGCTTCAAAATTAATTGACCTGAGCGTATTCCTGGCCCTCGTTTTTTTTCTGCTTATCGCCTTTCTCTTCGTCAACAACATGACATTGCTCATCACGCCGGAAAAATGGTTTGCCATGTATATAGCGGACCCAACAGGAATGCGGCTGAACTTAAGCGAGCCAACGCTTATTTTCCGGTACGCCCACATGCTTTTGGCGGCTTTCGGGGTTGGCTCACTCTTTGTGGTTGCATTAGGCCTGTTTCATTTTAAGAAAGAGCCTGATTATGGCAGGTTTTTGATCGAGCATGGCGGCAGGTGGTTCATCTATATCACGGGTCTTGCCATGGTGGCGGGTTTTGGGTTTCTTTTTAGCCTTTCCGCACCTTTTAGGCAGCTTTTTCTAGGACAAAGCGCCTTTGGGACGATTTCGTTGCTTTTAGGAATTATGCTTGGCCTTGCCGCGATTTTCGCGATATCTTCGGCGTTCCAGGCTAAAGATCCCCGTAGGTTGGCATGGGCAGCGCTGATTCTCTCGGCCCTTGGGGTCGTTTTTATGGCGATTGTACGGGACCGCCTTCGAGATGCCTTTATTGCGCCATACTTTCACGCAGCGCCCCTTAGCGTCCGCTACCAGGTTGGCCCCATGGCCATCTTTTTTGCGTTGTTTATCCTTGGGCTGGCTTTTGTAGCTTACATGTTTGGGCGCTTCTTTCGGCCGGAGCGACCTGCGTCATCCTAGGCAGAAGGGAAAGGCTTGATCTCTAGGGGGACCAAAGAAGGCCCCGCCTTTTTTGCGGAGGTTGGCCCCAGAAATCACCAGATGGTACGATAGTTTACCGAGATACGCACGTAACGTAGCATTCTATAGGGGTTACTAATGGATACCGGCCGCTTTCTCCAGGTTGAGTCTCCGGCAACGCTCGAGAAGTTGGGTCAAGTACCCTTGATGGGCGAGGAGGATATTGTCTTTTTGGTGAAGCGGGCAAAAGAGGCCTTTATCGGTTGGAAAGATTTGGAGGTCAAACAGAGAGCTCAACGAATCAGGCGTGCCATAGACGCCTTCATTGATGAAAAAGAAAGAATCTTGGATACGATATGCCTCGAAACGGGCAAAACGAGGACGGAAGCGCTGTATGAGCTATTCGGAGCCATCAATATCCTCACATTCTACAGAAAACACGCCAAATCTTTCCTCAAAGACGAAAGTAGAACACCCCATGGGCCGATGCGATTTCTCAAAAAGGTGTTTATTCGGTATTTTCCAAGGGGTGTTGTTGGCGTAATTTCCCCTTGGAATTACCCATTTCTCCTCCCTCTTTGCGATGCAGGCCCCGCGCTTATCGCCGGAAATTGCGTTATCCTTAAGCCCTCAGAATTTACGCCCCTTACCGCACTCCTGATTCAGGATATCTTTCGCAGGGCGGAACTGCCGGAAGGGGTATACCAAACCGCCACGGGCAACGGCAAAACGGGCGAGCACGTCGTACGCCACTCGGACATGGTGGCTTTTACGGGTAGCCACAGTACCGGACTCAAGATTGCCGAAGCTTGCGCCCGTGTGCTCAAGCCTTTTAGCCTTGAGCTTGGCGGCAAAGATCCCGCCATCGTCTTGGAAGGAGGGGATCTCAAGAGGATCGCCAAGGGGATTGTGTGGGGGTCCTTGTTCAATGCTGGCCAAACTTGCGTTTCGATTGAGCGCATCTATGCTACAGAAGCTGTGTACGAGGCGTTTGTAAGCCTAGTGCTAAAAGAAGTTAAAGGCTTGAGAATGGGAATAGATGAAAAGTTTTCGGTAGACATGGGTTCTATGACCACCCATGCCCAGCTGCAAACCGTCGAGCGCCATATTGAGGATGCGTTGGCCAAAGGGGCTAAAGTTTTAGCGGGTGGAAAACGAATTTCATCGCTTGGTGGATATTTTTTTGAGCCTACCGTCGTTGTCGACGTAAGGCCGGGCATGGCCATCATGGACGAAGAGAGCTTTGGACCAATCGTTGCTATCCAGAAAGTGAAGGACGGCGAGGAGGCTCTGGCTGCCGCAAACCAATCGACATATGGATTGTCTGCAAGCGTATGGGGTAACCAAAAAAAGGCCCTTCTGCTTAGCCGTAGACTAGAATCGGGAAGCGTATGCATCAATGAGGCATTGACAAATTTTATGGTGCCCGAGTTACCTTTTGGAGGCATAAAACAGAGCGGCTACGGAACACGGCACGGCAAGGAGGGAATTCGCCGTTTTGTAAGATCACAGAGCGTACTATTGCCTCGTTTTGCGCCAAATCGAGAGGTCGTTTGGTACCCTTATTCGAAGTCGGTTGCCAGAATGATCGAGCGCGGGCTTGCTTGGCTCTACCGTTCCCGTTTTTAGCTCCGGAGGAGGGCTGCCTTGTACATTCGAACACGCCTCACGGAAATGCTGGGAATTTCTTTCCCGTTGATTCAAGGGGGGCTCGCCTACCTTGCAAGAGCAAGGCTGGCTGCTGCCGTTTCCAACGCCGGAGGGCTTGGCCAAATAACGGCCGTAACGCTCGGCACCAAAGAAGCGCTCGTTGAGGAGATTAGAGAGTTTCGTCGACTAAGCGAGAAGCCCTTTGCGGTGAACATTGCCCTTGGTAGGCTTGATGTTTCTCCGTTTATCGAAGCCGTCATCGAAGAAGAGGTTCCTGCCGTAACGTTGACGGCAGGCAACCCTGAGCATGTCCTGTCAAAGCTTGAAGGAACTCTCGTTAAGGTCCTTGTCCTGGTTTCTTCTCCAAAGCAGGCCAAGAAAGCGGAAACGCTCGGTGTCGATGCGGTGATTGCCGTCGGCATGGAAGGGGGAGGACACATCGGCCGAGACGACATCGGATCAACCGTGCTGGTTCCAGAGGTTGTAAGGGCAATCACAATCCCTGTCGTGGCCTCCGGCGGGTTTATGACAGGCTCGCAAATCGTGGCTGCGTTGGCTATGGGAGCACAAGGAGTCGAGATGGGAACCCGCTTTGTAGCAACTAAAGAGTGCGTGGCACACGAAGCATACAAAAAAATGCTCGTTTCTGCCGGTGTTCATGATACGGTCGTGATCGAGCGGTCCCTTCAGCGTCCGGGGAGAGCGCTTAAAATCCCCTATGCGCTGGATATCCTTGAGCGAGAACAGAAGGGGGCCGGTTTTGATGCGCTTCTTCCTCTCATTTCTGGCGCTGCAAACCAGCGCGCCGCGCTTGAAGGAAAGCTGGATGAAGGGTTTGTTTGGGCTTCGCAGGCTGTCGGGCTTATTGAGCAAATTCTAAGCGTTGACGAACTGTTCGATGGCTTGAAGCGACAAATGGAGGAGGCTGTACGCAGGTTAAACGGAGCGATCACATTATAAAAAGTTACAAAAAGCAAAAAAATGGTGCCCCTGGCAGGAATCGAACCTGCGGCACAGGGATTAGGAATCCCTTGCTCTATCCACTGAGCTACAGGGGCCAAAGGGAGACGCTTTGCGGCTCGAAGAGAGATTATGCTATCACATACCGGAAGAGAAGCCAATAGATGCATTCAGGAAATCCTTTAGGGCCTTTTGCATCGCCCGACGATCTATCTAGGGGGCGGGTCTATCCCGAAGAAGAGCACCCCTACAGGACAAAATACCAAAGGGATAGGGACAGAATTATCCACTCTAAAGCATTTCGCCGGCTTGAATACAAGACCCAGGTGTTCGTAAATCACGAGGACGGCAACTACAGAACTCGGCTAACCCATACGTTAGAGGTCATGCAAATCGCAAGGACTATCTCCAGGGCGTTAGGGTTGAACGAGGATTTAACCGAGGCGATTGCGCTCGGTCACGATATTGGACACCCCCCGTTCGGACATACGGGGGAGGCTACGATGAACCGGCTGACACAAGACTGTGGAGGGTTTGAGCACAACCTCCAAGGCTTACGAATTGTGGACGAGCTCGAAGAGCTCTACGGTAAGTTCCCAGGCCTAAACCTCACGTACGAAGTGAGAGAAGGGATTCTGAAATACAAGCCCAACCGCAATGTAGAAATTCCCGAAATGTTCCGCGGGAATGCCGCTCCGACGCTTGAGGCTCAGGTTGTAGACATGGCGGATGAAATCGCCTATTCTTCGCATGACATCGACGATGGGCTGGCTTCTGGCCTTATCGGGTTTCAGGGCCTGGTAGAGGTTCCGCTCGCTCGGGATTGTGTGGGCGAGATCGAGAAGGAAATGGGTCCTGACGTTGCGTTGCCCATCTTGATCAAGGCTTTTGTTCGGAAACTGATCAATAACTTGGTCAGCGATGTCATTGTGCATACCGCCGAGCGCTTGAACGCCGAACATATCGAGAATCCAGAGGCTGCACGCAGTAAAACCTTTTATCTGGTAGGCCTATCCGTAGAGATGGCCCCTAAAAACAAGGCACTTAATGCGTTTTTGATGAACAATCTCTACCGTCATCCCAAGGTGCTTCGTATGGGCAAAAAGGCGGCTAGAGTCCTAGAGTCCTTGTTTTCTGCTTACCAGGATTCTCCTCAGCTTTTGCCTATCGAAGTGCAACAAAAGATGAAAAGCCAGAGTGATACACGAAAGATCGCCGATTATATCGCATCTATGACCGATAGGTTTGTCTTGGAAGAATATGCGAAGCTGTTTGACCCTTTTGAAAAGTTCTAGGCAAACGCTATAATATAATAAAGCGAAATTCTATTTTTTAGAAAGGGGTATTCATGCGGGCAGTTGATTATCGAAGAGCATCCGTAGAACCTACCGAACCCTTGGGCTACACGCTGACCCTCCGGGTAGAGGCGCAAAACCGGCCGGGAACGTTAGGGAAAATCACCTCAACGATCGGAGAGTTTGGAGGCAACATAGGAGCGCTTGACATCGTCGATGTAGGCAAGGGAAAGATCCTCCGCGATATCACGGTCATGCTTCGAGAAGTGGGGAAGGTCCAAGAGATCGTTAAGGCCCTAAAGGGTATCGAAGGGGTGAGGGTGATCAACGTATCGGATAAGGTTTTTCTCGCCCACCTTGGCGGCAAGATCGAGGTTAAAAGCAGGGTTCCGCTCAAAACCAGAGATGACCTTTCGATTGCCTACACCCCCGGTGTCGCACGTGTCTGCATGGCAATTAAAGAAAATGAGGAAAAGGCGTTTACCCTTACCTGCAAGAAAAACATGGTGGCCGTGGTGACGGATGGGACGGCCGTCTTGGGTCTAGGCGATATCGGGCCAAGGGCAGCCTTACCCGTCATGGAGGGAAAAGCGGTACTATTCAAGGAGTTTGGCGGTGTAGATGCCTTTCCCGTGTGCCTTGACACAAAGGATGAGGACAGAATAGTCGAGATCGTAAAGGCGATCGCGCCTTCTTTCGGCGGGATTAACCTTGAAGATATTTCGGCTCCTAGATGTTTTTCGATCGAAGAAAGGCTTCGAGAAGAGCTCGACATTCCCGTATTTCACGACGACCAGCACGGTACGGCTATTGTAACGGTCGCCGCCCTTACCAACGCACTCCGGATCGTAAAGAAAGATTTCGAAAACATCCGTGTGGTGTTCAGCGGGGTTGGTGCTGCAGGAATCGCTGTCTCAAAGATCCTGATGGCCTCTGGCGTTCGGCATATCATAGGATGCGATAAAACGGGGACCGTATATCGAGGGCGCATGGAGAATATGAACTTTATGAAGGATTGGTTTGCAGAACATACGAACCCGGAAGGCCTAAAAGGAACGCTTGCCGACGCGCTAGAGGGCGCAGACGTGTTCGTAGGGCTTTCTGGGCCTGGCGTATTGACCGTTGAAATGCTCAAAAAAATGGCCAGAGACCCGATCGTGTTCGCCATGGCCAATCCTGAGCCGGAGATTCGTCCAGAAGTAGCCCAGCCTTATGTCCGGATTATGGCCACGGGAAGGTCGGATTATCCAAACCAGATTAATAACGTACTTGCCTTTCCGGGGGTATTCCGTGGGGCCTTGGACTGCAGGGCCCGCTCGATCAACGAGGAAATGAAGAAGGCCGCAGCGCTTGCACTTGCCAACATCATCCCAAAAAACGAATTGAGCGAGGATTATATCATTCCGAGCGTGTTTAACAAACGTGTTGCCAAGCTTGTGGCCACCGCCGTGATGAAGGCGGCAGCGCAAACAGGAGTGGCCAGAAGAGCGCGTAAGCACACGGTGATGGACCTGCTTTAGAAAAAAATGGAGATTGTTGTGAATATCACACTCGAACAATCGACTCCTTTTGCAACACTCACGATCAACAGGCCAGAACAGCTCAACGCGCTGGATGAGGCCACAATCAAAGAGGTAGATGAAGCGCTCGAGAGGTTGGACGTAAGCGTTCTGCAAGCCCTTAGGATAACAGGGGCGGGCGATAAAGCGTTTGTCGCCGGGGCGGACATTCGTGCGATGGCAAAGAAAACGCCCACGGAGGCCATAGAATTCGCCAGGTATGGGCAAGAAGTCTTTTTGAAGCTCGAATCGCTGCCGATCATGACCGTTGCCTGTGTCAACGGGTTTGCACTCGGTGGAGGGCTTGAGTTGGCACTCGCTTGCGATTTCATCGTGGCATCGCCCAAGGCACAGTTCGGCCAGCCGGAGGTTCGTCTAGGGATCATCCCAGGGTTTGGAGGATGCGTTCGCTTGGCAAGGCGCATCGGGATGGCAAAGGCAAAAATGCTGATTTTTTCCGGAAAAAGCATGGCGGCAAAGGAAGCACTCGATATGGGGCTTTGTGATGCATTGGCGGGGGAGGGGGAGGACCCCATCAAGAAGGCCGAGGCCTTTTTAGAGCCGATGCTCTCCCAAAGCCCCCATGCGATCGCTCAAGCGAAGGCTGCCATCCAAGCAGGTTGGGGCTTGGGCGTCCGCGAGGCCCTGCTTGTTGAGAGGCTCGCCTTCGGTAATTGCTTTGCCCACCAGGACAAAGAAGAGGGGATTGCCGCATTCCTCGGAAAACGCAAGCCTCAATTCGTGCTAGGCCCTCGATAAAAATAAGGAAACCATAACAAGATGAAAGAATTGACGCAAGAAGAGCAGCTAGCCATTCAAACGGTTCGGTCGTTTGTCAAGAATGAGCTTGCACCTATGGCCAAGAAAATCGATGAGGACGACATATTCCCCCTAGAAACTGTTCGCAAGCTCGGAGAGCTCGGGTTGATGGGGATGTTCGTTCCCAACGAATGGGAAGGGGCAGGGCTTAGTCATTACCTGTACGCACTTGCCATTGAAGAGATTTCGAGCGCTTCCGCCGCCGTCGGTACGATTGTGTCTGCTCACAGTTCGCTCGCGGTTTGGCCAATCCTCAAGTTCGGTACCGATGCCCAAAAAAAGCGCTTTCTCCCTCCCATGGCAAAAGGAGAGGCCATTGGTTGTTTCTGCTTAACAGAACCAGAGGCGGGGTCTGATGCGGCCAATTTGAAAACCTCCTACAGGCATGCTTCGGATGGTTACACCATAAGCGGGGCGAAGGCGTTCATCACGAACGCCTCCCGGGCAAAAACTGGCATCGTGTTCGCCACAAAGGATCGTTCACTTAGGCACAGGGGAATTTCGACGTTCCTGCTAGACATGGAGACATCAGGCGTTCTAGTAGGTAAGCCAGAGAAGAAGCTCGGAATCCACGGCGCAGATTCCTGTCCTGTAGATTTCGACGAAGTTTTTGTCCCCAAAGAATGCTTGCTCGGCAAAGAGGGAGATGGGTTTAGGATCGCGATGGCGACCCTTGATGGCGGAAGGATCGGGATTGCCGCCCAGGCTGTGGGGATCGCAAAAGGAGCGTTCGAGCGTGCAGCGGCCTACGCCAGGACCAGGACACAGTTTGGCAAGCCAATTATTGAGTTCCAGGCGATCGGATGGATGCTTGCCGACATGCTAACCAAAATTGAGGCCTCGCGTATGCTTGTCCTAAGGGCCGCAGAGCTCAAGGATTCGGGGGGTCGTTCTACGCTTTACTCTTCCATGGCCAAACTTTTTGCCGCAGAGACGGCCATGGAAACGGCCACAAAGGCAGTACAGGTTCTTGGAGGCTATGGTTACATCAAAGACTACGAGCTTGAACGGTTTTTCAGGGACGCCAAGATCACCGAGATCTACGAGGGAAGCTCGGAGATTCAAAGGTTGGTCCTCGCCAACGAGCTCAAAAAAGAGGATTTTGCGCTTTAAAGGGGAACCCCGATGGGAACATCGCCTACGCTGAATATGACGTCTCTTTCAGGAATTCCGTTTGAGACGTTTTATAACGAAAGAGACATAGAAGGGTTTGACTACCAAGCAAAGCTGGGAGATCCAGGCACCTTCCCTTTCACTCGGGGTATTCATGCCGATATGTACAGGGGAAGGCTCTGGACAATGCGCCAGTTTGCTGGGTTTGGAACGGCCAGCGATACGAACGCAAGATTTCGATACCTCCTTTCTCAGGGCCAAACCGGACTTAGCGTTGCTTTTGACATGCCTACGCTTATGGGCTTCGACTCCGACCATCCGTCTTCCTTGGGAGAAGTCGGGAAGTGCGGCGTGGCGGTCGATTCTATCGAGGACATGGACGAGCTTTTTGCGGAAATTCCCGTTGGCGAGGTCTCGACCTCCATGACGATCAATTGCACGGCCCCCATCGTCTTTGCCATGTACCTAGCGCTTGCAAAGCGTAGGGGGGTCCCCCTTTCAAGCCTAAAAGGGACACTCCAAAACGACATGCTCAAGGAGTTTATCGCCCAAAAGGAGTGGATCTACCCGATTGAGCCATCGCTTAAGCTGACGATTGACATCGTTGAATTTTGTACGAATCACGTTCCCCTTTGGAATACAATCTCCATTTCCGGATACCATATCCGCGAGGCGGGATCAACGGCCGTTCAGGAGCTTGCTTTTACGCTCTCAGACGGGCTGGAATACGTCAAGCGGGCCATAGGCAGAGGGCTGGGGGTCGACCAGTTTGCAAGGCGCTACTCGTTCTTTTTTAACGCTCATATTGATTTTTTTGAAGAGATCGCCAAATATAGGGCGGCAAGGAGAATTTGGGCGCGCGAAATGAAGGAGCGTTACGGCGTGCAGGACGAAAGAAGCCTTTGGATGCGCTTCCACACGCAGACGGCAGGATGCTCGCTTACGGCCCAACAGCCGCACAACAACATCGTGCGGACGGCAATCGAGGCTCTCGCGGCTGTTTTGGGGGGAACCCAGTCTCTCCATACGAATTCGCTGGACGAGACGTACGCGTTGCCCACGGAATTTGCTGCAACCCTGGCATTAAGGACACAGCAAGTTTTGGCCTACGAGACGGGTGTACCTTCAACAGGCGATCCTCTTGGAGGAAGTTATTTCATCGAGAGCCTTACGGACGAAATCGAAGGAAGGGCAATGGATTATATCCGCCGAATTGATGAGTATGGCGGAATGGTTCCGGCGATCGAGGCGGGTTTTCCACAAAAAGAGATCCAAGAGGCTGCGTGCCTCTATCAAAAGGAGCTTAATCAAGGGAAGCGGACGATTGTCGGGGTCAACGCGTTTGCCTCCGATGAGGACGAATCAATCCCGCTTCTTCGTGTCGGCAGGAAGCAACAAGAGGAGCAAATCCGAAAGGTACGAGAGTTAAGGGCCAGGCGATCCAACGCTACCGCTCAAAAGGGCTTGGACGCGCTCAAGCAAGCGGCTGAACAGGGCGAGAACCTTATTCCAGCCCTCGTTTCGGCCGTTGAGAGCCTTGCAACTCTAGGAGAGGTCGCAAAGGCCCTTCAGGAGGTCTACGGCAAATACCGAGAAGTTTCTTATATCTAAAGAAAAGAGCGCTTGAGTATGGAAAAGAAGGTTCGTCTTTTAATCGGGAAAGTTGGCCTTGACGGCCATGACAGGGGAGTCAAGATCGTCGCGCGCGCGCTTCGAGATGCCGGGTTTGAGGTGGTTTACACCGGGCTCCACCAAACACCTGAAGCGATCGTGAATATGGCAATCCAAGAGGGCGTGGATGCAATAGGGCTTAGCATCCTGTCCGGAGCCCACCTTGAGCTGTTCGAGAGGGTTCTTTGCCTTCTAAAAGAGAAGGGGGCGACCATTCCCGTTTTTGGAGGCGGGATTATCCCCCCCGAAGACATCGTCGCCTTGAAGAAGATGGGGGTTAAGGAGACCTTCACACCAGGAGCCCTCACAGATCAGATCGTAAAGTGGATAGAAGATAATATCGTTCCTCAAAGCCTGTAAGAAAGGTTCCCCTTGCCGAAGGTACAAGCCATCCTCGAGGGCATCCTCAAGAAGGATGCCCTTACCGCATCCCGCCTTCTGCGGGCCGTAGATGATCAAGACCCGAAGACCATAGAAATTTTGGAAAAGATCTACCCCGAACGAAAGCCATCCCAGGTGATCGGGCTTACGGGCCCTCCCGGCGTGGGCAAGAGTACGCTTATCGATGCGCTGGTGGCCAAGGAGAGGGAAGGAGGGGCATGCGTTGGGGTCTTGGCGATCGACCCTTCGAGTCCTTTTACCGGAGGCGCTTTGTTGGGCGACAGAATTCGAATGTCCCGTCACGCGTCGGACCCTGACGTGTTTATCCGAAGCCTTGCAAGCCGTGGGAGGATGGGGGGGCTCTCGGCCTCTCTCCAGGATTCTCTCGTCGTCATGCAAGCAATGGGGTATAGTCCGATCTTCGTTGAAACGGTGGGTACCGGACAGGACGAAGTGGAGGTCTTGCGAGTTTCCCACACCACGCTCGTCGTGCTTGCGCCAGGGCTTGGAGATTCCATCCAGAGCCTAAAGGCTGGGATCATGGAAATTGCAGACATTTACGTCGTCAATAAGGCGGATAAAGATTCAGCCCGCACGCTCCAGTCCGAGATCGAGGACCTGATCGGCATGAAGGCCTACGCCCCGGAGGATTGGCAGCCACGGGTAATCTTGACAAGCCCTGCGTACGATCAAGGGCTTAAAGAGCTGCAGGAGGCGATCAAGGCGCATTGGACGTATTTGAATAAAGCAGGACGACGAAGACTCAAAGAAGAGCAAATTGCAAAGCAGCTTGTTATAGGAAGGATGCAAGACAAGATCCTTCATCTTCTGGAGACGAAGCTGAACCATCTTCTTGAAGGTGCCTGGAAGGATGAAATCCTTAACCCTTACACCATGTCGAACAAACTTTTCGAGAGATTCAAACAGCAAGTTGTTGACGAGACATAGGAGCCCTACCATGAAACAACCTCTTCGAATCCTATTGCCGTGCCTTGCAATAATGGTATTTGCAGCTGGATGTTCCTATCAAAAGACTCTCTCGGCCAAAAGGGCCTCCTATACGTACAATCAAGCGCTAAAATGGCGAGACTACGAAAAGGCCGCTTCTTTCTTGGAAAAAAGTAACAAGGGCAGGTTGCTTGCCAACAAAGACACGCTAGAAAAGCGCCTAGACCTGATAGAGTTTGAAATCTTGAATGTAGTCTGGGACAAAAACCGCCGTGCTGCAACGGTAGAGGTTCGTAAGCGTTACATCCTCTATCCAGACAACAGGTACAGAGAAGAGATCATAAAAGAGCGCTGGAAGAAAGAAGAGGGGGGCTGGGTTATCCAGACCCCCATCCCAAGCGCGACTACCTCATCTTTACCCTTGGCCTTGGCTTTCGCCGATAAACTCCTGGAGTGTGTAATTTTTTGATGGGTGGCGCAGCCTATTGAGCGCTTTGGCCTCGATTTGACGGATTCGTTCGCGCGTTACATGAAAAATCTCTCCGACTTCTTCTAGGGTGCGTGGGATGCGGTCTCCAATCCCGTAGCGCATCCGAATGATCTTCTCCTCCCTGGGCGTAAGCGTCGCAAGGACTTTCCGGACGACCGCCGAAAGGTTTTTTTCCTGAACGACCTCGAAGGGGTTGACAGACTCCTCGTTCTCCAGGAAATCGCCAAGCTCAGAGTCGTTGTTATCTCCTACCGGGCTTTCGAGCGACACAGTCTTTTTGATGGCCTTTAAAATCATTTGCACCTTTTTTGGGGGCATATCCATTCGATCGGCGAGTTCGTAGACCGTCGGTTCGCGCTCGTTTTCTCTGATAAACGTCCGCTTGATTCGCGTAAGCCTGTTGATTGATTCAGTCATATGAACGGGGATGCGTATGGTACGAGCCTGATCTGCAATCGCCCGAGTTACCGATTGTCGAATCCACCACGTAGCGTAGGTGGAGAATTTATACCCCTTCCCGTAATCAAACTTGTCGACCGCCTTCATGAGGCCTATATTCCCCTCCTGAATGAGGTCCAAGAAGGAAAGCCCCTGGTTTACGTACTTTTTGGCGATGCTGACCACAAGCCGCAGGTTAGCCCGAACCATTTCGTTCTTTACTTCTTGCACCTGAATTTGGGTTTCCCGAAGCTCTTTTAACAGCACCTTTAAGGCTTCATACTTTATCCCAACGCGTTTTTCCAGACGCTCAAGACTTTCCTCGGCTTCATTTCGCCTTTTCTCGTAGTCGGAAACCTCCACCCTTGAGCCTGTATGCAAGTCAAACACCATACGATTCCCAATCGAAAGTCTTTCGAACTCCTCAATTTTTCTTTGCTTCTTATGCATAATTCTCAAGAAGAGCTCAAGCCTACGGGTAAGCCTGTCTGTGCAGGCTTTATGGAGCTTCAAGGATCCTAGGGATACAACCAAGGAGGAGCGCGCGTCTTTGTCTTCCATGTCCTCTAGGATTTGCCTAACTGAAGCGATGGCCTCTTCGAGCGTCTTCATAGGGAGACGTGGGGCGGCATCCTCCCTTTCGTCCTCATCGGCATCTTGGTCGCCCGCAAGGTCCGTCGGATCATCTAGTATGTAGCGCGCAGATATCCTCCCCTCGCGAATCCCTTCAAGATGGCTCAAGAGCTTACGCAACGTATAGGGTGGCTGGAACAAAAGGGCAAAAACCTGCTGCTTGCCGTGCTCAAACCTTTTTGCAATCTCTACCTCTTCGTGTTTGCTTAAAAGGCTGATTTCCCCCATGTCCTGAAGGTAAAGTTTGACCGGGTCGTTGCTTCGGGCCAAAGGATCATCGTTGGCATCCTCTCTTTCGCCACTATCGCCGTGCGAAAGGGCCTTATGGCGTTTTATAGAAGACCTTCCAGAGCTTTTCGCTTCATCTTCAAGGTGCTCATCGAGCAAGAAGTCGCTGGGAAGGACCTTTGTGAGCTTTTCAAGGTTCAGGGATTGCCGAGAGCCTGCCCTACGGGTGTCTTTTGTAGGGCCAGTTCCTTGCATCTCCCTGTCACTTTGCTTCATACGTAGCTCCTCCTCGCAGGTAATAAACAAAAACATCGACGGGTTGACGAGAAAGTACCCTCTCCGACGTTTCCCTTCGCCGAGAGGTTGTGTTAAGCTACGAGTACTACGGGATAAACGCGAGAATTTTTGAATCCTAGAGCGCACGGATGGACCAACACAACCCTTGGTTTAGGCCGGGAATAAAAAGGCGCCCCGCGTTGGTTGAAAGATAAAGCCGTATAATATTCCAGTATAACCATTCCTATTCCTTTTGTCTAGGGGTAGTGGACGCGTTGGTGCGTGTTTACCTTGAGGTATACGGTTGCCAAATGAACGAGGACGATGCGAGCCGTCTCGCAACGATTCTCGAAGAGGGCGGCTGTATGCTTGCTGAATCCCCAGAGCTCGCTGATGTCGTCTTGTTGCACACTTGTAGTGTCCGTGAAAAACCGGAGCAAAAGGTGTATACCTTCGCCAGCAGGGTGCAGCGGCTCAAGCGGAAAAACCCCGGGCTTGTTCTTGGAATAGGCGGCTGCGTCGCCAAGCAAGAGGGAAGGGCGCTTCTCGAGCGTTTTTGGGGCGTCGATTTTCTCTTCAATTCTTACAGCCTCCACAAAATCCCGGAGCATTTAAGGGCCCTTCGGGAACTAAGCCCTCTCGTCACACCAAAGACAATGCTTATGGACCAACCCGAAGGCTTCGAAGAATCGCTATTCCCATGCAACAATAAAACCCATGGGCCTACAGCATTCTTGACGATTATGCAAGGCTGCGACCACAAGTGCTCATTTTGCATCGTGCCACATGTGCGGGGTCCGGAAGTATCGCGCTCGAGTAGAGCTGTCCTTATGCATGCTAAAAGGCTCATAGGACAAGGCGTCCGTGAGCTTGTACTCTTAGGCCAAAACGTAAACCGATACGGCAAACATACACAAGACATCGCGTTTCCCGAGCTCCTTCATGAGCTTGATCGCATCCCTGGGCTCGAACGGATACGGTTTACTACCTCAAACCCGACAGATGTCGACGGTTCGCTAGTTGAATGTTTCGCTTCACTTCGAACGGTCTGTCCACACCTCCATTTGCCCGTTCAGTCGGGGTCAGACAGGATCCTCGGCTTGATGCGTCGAGGCTATACCCGCAAGGATTACCTCGCGACCGTCGAGAGACTCAGGCGGGCACGCCCCGACATCTCACTGACTACCGACCTGATTGTTGGATTTCCCACGGAAACCAACGAAGACTTCCAATCCACACTTCGGCTTGTAGAAGAGGTTGGGTTTGATTCTTCATTCTCGTTTAAATATTCAAGACGCCCCTTTACGGAGGCTGGAAAGATGGAAGGCCATGTTTCAAAAGAAGTGAAAAAAGAAAGGCTTGCCATGCTTCAAGACGTAACACAACGCATCGCTCAAAAAAGCCTCCTTAAGGTCGTCGGATCTTCCCAAGAGGTTCTGGTCGAAAAGCTGAGTAAAATGAGCAAGGAAGAACTTATGGGTCGGACATTGGACAACAAAACGGTGGTTTTTCCTGGCAAACCATCGCTGGTTGGAAAGATAGTTCCTGTGTTGATTCTTGAAGCGCTTCGCCACACGCTGAAAGGTCAATACAATGGATAAACGTACAAGGCATGAGTATAGCTTACCTAAGGAGCACGCCGTGCTCCGCATATGGCATAGGTATGGGCGTCACATTGCCGCTTCTATTGTTATTGCACTTCTTTTTGCTTTGGCGGTGCTCGGATACAGGTTTCGTTTAAATAGTCAGACAGAGCATGATGTTGCATCATTGTATACTTATATATCGCAACTCCAAGATTCGAAAATTGAGCCCTCGGAGCATCTTCAGAAGCTCCCAGAATTTGGACACCCTAATATGGCAGGCTTGGCAGAAGTACTAGCCGAAAGCGCTTTTCTTAAAAAGACTGACGGTCCCAACAACTTAAACGGCCTCCCTAAAACAGAGATGCCAAAGGATCCTTTCCTTAGAGGTATCCGGGGATACTCTAGGGCAAGGATCGCTCTGTGGCAACGCGACCCAAAGGCTGTAAGCGAAAATCTGCTGATTACAAAAAAGGACAATGTCTCCTACGAAGTTTTTAAGGAGGCTGCCGCTTTTATAGAGGCGCTATCGGAAAACAGCCCTAAAAAACTCGAAGCTTCGTTGAGTCCGGACAGCCCGGATTTCCTTATCCGCGTTGCAGCCTATTTGGAGGCAGAGACACCCTAAAGAAGCAAGTCATTGTAATGCGCATAAGAACTATTATGTTAACTACTCAAAAAAACGAGCTTATCTGCGGCCTCTCGGACGATAACATCTGCAACACCTGCGAGCAAAAACGGGCCCATGAGAGCCTAGGCGTATCCGGTCTAGACCAGGAAGAAGCATTGAAGGTTAAAGACGGCCTGTGAGACCTTAAAAATCAAAACGGGAGGTAAGCCCGTAGGGGGAAAGCGCCCCCCACGGGATAGAGAAGTTTTCATTCCAAAGGTTGCGCTGCCATCCTATCTTCCAGGACCGCTTGAGCGGCGGCAAGTTTGGCGATGGGCACACGAAAAGGAGAGCAACTGACATAGTCTAACCCGGCTTTGTGGCAGAACTTCACAGAATCAGGGTCGCCTCCATGCTCCCCGCAGATTCCAACGCTCAAGCCTGCCCTGGCCTTACGCCCCTTCTCTACGGCAAGCTGGATCAGTTGGCCGACGCCTTGCGTATCTATCGACTCAAAGGGGTCTACCTTGAGAATTTTTTTCTCTAAGTAGACCGGTAAGAAAATGCCGACATCGTCTCTAGAAAACCCGAAGGTCATCTGGGTTAGGTCGTTAGTCCCAAACGAAAAGAATTCCGCAACCTTTGCAATATCGTCGGCTACGATGCAGGCCCTCGGAAGTTCGATCATTGTGCCTACTTTATAGGACACGCGAATACCCTTGGCGTCCATTACCTCCTTGGCAGTCTTGTCAATGCAGTCCTTGACGAAGACAATCTCTTCTTCAGTACCAACAAGCGGAACCATGATCTCAGGGTGTACATCGAGCCCTTCCGCCTTGAGTTCACACGCGGCCTCAAGGATTGCTTCAATCTGCATCTCGTAAATTTCAGGCGTAGTGATCCCTAGCCTGCAACCTCTATGGCCGAGCATGGGGTTGAACTCTTCCATTTTCGCCCGTTGGGCCTTGATTGCCTCCGGACCAAGACGCATCTCTCGAGCTACCTCGGCGACTTCTTCGGCTGTTTTGGGCAAGAACTCATGCAAAGGCGGATCCAATAGCCTGATGATTACGGGCCTTTCGCCCATCGTTCGGAAAATTTCAGCGAAGTCCCCCTTTTGCATCGGCTTAATTTTTGCGAGCGCCTTCTTTCGGCCTTCGTGTTCATTAGAAAGAATCATCTCTCTTACCGCAAGGATCCTGTCGGGCGCAAAGAACATGTGTTCAGTCCTGCAAAGGCCTACCCCTTCCGCCCCAAATCGGAGGGCAACCTCGCAATCCGTCGAAGTATCAGCGTTTGCCCGAACACGAAGACGTCTTACCGCATCGACCCATTCCATAAAAATCGCAAAATCGTCGCTCATTACAGCATCGATCGTAGGGACGATGCCTCTCATGACCTCTCCGGTTGATCCATTGAGCGTAACCCAATCTCCTTCTTTGAGAACAAGGCCTCCTACATGGGCTACCTTCTTTTCTGTTGAAACACGGATCTCAGAACAGCCCACGATACAGCACTTCCCCATGCCTCTCGCGACAACAGCCGCATGCGAGGTCATGCCACCACGGGCAGTCAAAATTCCCTGGGCGGCATACATCCCATGGATATCCTCCGGTGATGTCTCGGGACGCACAAGAATGACGCGGTCGCCCATATTGGCCCGCTTAACTGCTTCGTCTGCCGTAAACACCAGCATGCCGTTTACGGCACCAGGGGAGGCTGGCAGTCCCTTGCATAGCACTTCTTTTTTTGCCCTTGGGTCGATCACGGGATGAAGGAGCTGGTTGAGTTGGTCGGGTGAGATACGAAGGATCGCCGTTTCTTTATCAATAAGATTTTCTTGAACCATATCGACGGCGGCCTTCATGGCTGCCCTAGCAGTACGCTTGCCAGACCGGGTCTGCAAGATCCAGAGATTGCCCTTCTCGATGGTGAATTCAATGTCTTGCATGTCTTTATAATGCGCCTCGAGCTTTGCCGCCACCTGTTTAATTTCTCGATAAACAGCGGGCATACGCTCCTCGAGCGTATTCTTGGCACCGTTGGCGTCTTGGTCTTTCGAGATGGGATAAGGGGTACGAATGCCGGCAACGACGTCTTCTCCCTGCGCATTAGGTAGGTATTCTCCGTAAAGAGCCTTCTCGCCGGTTGCAGGGTTCCTGGTGAATAAAACTCCGGTACCCGAATCTTCCCCCATGTTACCAAATACCATGCTTACCACACTGACTGCGGTTCCCCAGTCGTCGGAAATCTTGTGGATTTTTCTGTATGTCGTAGCCCTCTGGCTGTTCCATGACTCGAACACGGCCTTGATTGTAGCCCAGAGCTGATCATTAGGCTCGGAAGGAAATGGTGCCCCTTTTGTCGACTCGACAATCCCTTTGTAGTGCTTCACAAGCTCCCTCAGCGCATCAGCGTCCAAGTCGGTATCGTGGTTCACCCCCATAGATTTCTTTAGGTCGTCAAGCGCGACTTCAAAATGTTCATACGGAATTCCTAGGACAACACTGCTAAACATGGCGATAAAACGCCTGTAACTGTCGTAGGCGAACCTCGGATTGTTCGTTTTCTGGGCAAGCCCTTGTACGGTTATATCGTTAAGCCCCACGTTTAGCACGGTATCCATCATTCCCGGCATGCTCACACGTGCACCCGAACGGATCGAAACCAAAAGAGGATTTTCTTTGTCCCCAAAACGCTTTCCTACAGATTCTTCCAGACGAGAAAGATGCGCTTGGACCTCTTCATATAATCCTTCAGGCAGGCTCTTGCCTTGCTTGTAGTAGAGAATGCACGCTTCCGTAGTTACAATAAACCCGCAGGGGACAGGAACTCCTAGGTTCGTCATTTCACACAGGCCGGCACCTTTTCCCCCCAGGAGATCCTTCATGCCTGCATGGCCTTCGGCTTGCCCGTGTCCAAAAAAATAGACGTACTTCTTGGCTTGTTTCATGCGAACCTCCCCAGTTCAAATTAGGAAGACTTCTCTAGGGATAACCTCGAAAAGTCCAGGATCGTGTCCACGAGATTGTAACCATAAGCCAGCAGGGCGATGCGCTTTGCGCGAACATGGCGGTCTTCGACGTTGACCATAACGCGGGCAAAAAAACGCTCGAGCGGATCTTTGAGGTCTTCCAAGGCATTCATAGCGCCATCATAGGCAAGCGAGGACCCGGCCTTATCAATGGCACTTTCAAGCTTTTGAAAGGCCTCGAGCAGTGCCCTCTCTTCCTCGAGTTCATAGACAGATTTGGAAAGGCGTTCCGCGTGCGTAAGGTAGGGATCGTTCTCAGGGAGAATGTTCCGAATCCGTTTTATGTTCAGCCCTATTGCTCCGAAAGCACCCCTTTGGCGTGCGCTTGCAAGGGCATCCAGCTTCCTTAGGTCCCCTAAGAAGACCCCACGGCTGCGAGCAAGAACCGCCTGTAGAGCATCCTTTGCGTACCCATTGGATTCGAGGAACGATTCCAAGCGGGCCGTCACGAACGATAGCGCTGACGCCCGCGCGCCCGGTGGTACCTTCATGCCCATACGGCTCTCGTATGCTGCGAATGCGGCATCAAAAAGGGCCCCTACATCAAGGGGAAGATCTCGCCCTAAGATGACCCGCACGAGCGCGAGCGCCTTTCTTCGTAAGGCGTAGGGATCTTGCGCGGCTGTCGGGAGCAACCCGATCAAGGCAAACCCGGAGAGCGTATCGAGCTTCTCCAGTATACTCAAGGATATTCCTATCGGCGACTCAGGAAGCTCGGCTCGATTTGGCAACGGGAGCGTTGATTCATGAATCGCACGAGCCGCTTCCTCTCCGTAGCCAAAATGGCGGGCATATTCTTCCCCTATGCGTCCTTGGAGTTCCGGAAACTCCCCGACCATCTGGGTAGCTAGATCGCATTTCATCAACTTTATTATTAAAGATAGCTTTTCGTGTGCAACCCCCTCCAAAAAAGGCAGGCTTAAAGATGAGCAAATTGCCTCAAGCCGTCCAGCTTTGTCCGCAAGAGTCCCAAGCTTTTCATGCTCGAGAATTCCGCCAAGCGCTTCGAAGCGCTCGAGGAGTGGCCGCTTAAGATCCTGGTTAAAGTAAAAAAGGGCATCCTCAAGCCTTGCCCGAACAACACGCTCAAACCCCTGCCTTACAAGACATAGGTCGCTTTCTGGAAGGTTAGCGACGGCGACAAACTTAGGGAGGATATTCTTGGAGCTCTTTTGGTACACGGCCAGACATTTCTGATGCCTGAAAATCACATGCTCTATCGCAAACCCAGGAAGAGCCATGAAGCGTTCATCGAAGCTTCCGATCAACGCCCTTGGCCACTCGGTAAGCTGGACGACCTCTTCAATCGCCCGCTCTTTGAGCTCTCCTAGATGTTCGGAATCGAGCAAAAGTTCTTGGATCTGCTTCAGGATATTTGTCTTGCGATCCTCCGAAAAAACCGAGACAAACCCTTCTTCCATAAGGGAAACGTAATCCTGCGGATGCGGAATGCGTACGGGGGCAAACCCCTTATGGCGATGAGGGTAGCTGATGCCTCCGCTTTTTAGACCATAGCGTTCGATAGGGAGGATTTTCTCGTTCAAAAGGGCAAGAATCCACCGTACAGGACGTACAAACGTTTCCCGCGAGGAGCCCCAGCGCATCACTTTAGGAAACGAGAGCGCAGCTAGGGCCTCAAGAAATACCTTTGGGGCAAGGTCATACAAAGGAGTCCCAGGAATACGCCTTTCAACGCAAAGCGCTTCTCCTCGCTTAGTGGATTCAACGAACCACCGAATCACGTTAGGCCCTTGGCTCTCTACAAATGCGATGCCTTTTGGCGAAAGAGCATCTGCATTCTCCATCGCGACACGTGCAGGAGGGCCAAAAACACGCTCAAGGCGGTCTGCCGTTCCTTCAGGAACGTCAGTTAGAAGCAGACCAAGCCTCCTTGGAGTCCCAAAAGATCGTCCGTTCGCTACTTTAAGTCCATAGCGAGCAAACCCCTCGTTCACCGACAACCGAAGCTTTTCGATCGCAGGCTCAATCGCTTTCGCCGGCATTTCTTCTACACCAAGCTCAAAAAGCAAATCAGGCAAGATCTTCCCCCTGGATTTGCTCCATATAAGCTTGAGCGGCCCGTTTTGCAAGCATGCGTACCCGGCCTATATAGGCAACCCTTTGAGTGTGAGCTAAGGCCCCTCTAGCATCGAGCAAGTTAAAAATGTGTGAGCATTTTAAGCAGGCATCATACCCTGGGTATATCAGCCTCAGGCCAAGAAGCCTATTGCTCTCTTTCTCGAATGTATTGAACATTTCCCGGAGCATATCCGGGTCAGATTGTTCGAAGTTGTACTTGCAGAATTGATACTCTTCAAGCCTGTGAATATCGCCGTAGGTTGCAGTATCGTTCCAAAGGATATCAAAAATAGATTCCACACCTTGGAGATACATTGCAATTCGCTCAAGGCCGTAAGTAATTTCGAGCGATACGGGAAAAAGTTCAATCCCGCCCATTTGCTGCATATAGGTAAACTGAGTAATCTCCATCCCGTCCAGCCAAACCTCCCAGCCAAGCCCGCTCGCTCCAAGCGTAGGAGACTCCCAGTCGTCTTCTACAAAGCGGACATCGTGGCGCCCAAGATCAAGACCAAGAAAGGCAAGGCTATCCAGATAGAGCTCCTGGCAATTCTTCGGCGAAGGCTTCAAAATCACCTGGAGTTGGTAGTAGCGTTGAAGACGATTGGGGTTTTCGGCATAGCGTCCATCGGCTGGCCTTCGACAGGGCTCCACGTATGCCACGTTCCATGGATCCGGTCCAAGCACACGCAAAAAAGTCAGCGGATTAAACGTCCCTGCCCCAACCTCCAGGCCGTAAGGCTGTCCAACCACGCACCCCCGAGAACCCCAGAACGAAAGTAGCCTAAGAATAAGATCTTGAAGGCTAATCATCGCATCGCTATTCTTTAGGCGCAGAAAACGCGCTTCGTAGGGTGCTTGCAACTTCATCGATGCCGAAACGCGCAAGGCGCCCCACGGGCCACCAACTTAACCCGCCTTTGACGTAATAGCCCACATCTGTAATGTTGCCCAGCAGCTCTTTTTGGGTTTTATCCACAGCCCCACCAAAAAGAAGCCCCCCGTCCCTAGAAAGCACGAATACGCTAAAGGCGATACTAGCGGGCTCTTCCGCACCAAGCGCTTCCCCAACCCTTTCCTTATAGCGATATACAACCCCACTCAAAACCGCATCCGCACCTGTTTCCTTTACGCGGTCGATAAGGTACGAGCTCAAGGCTTCTCCAAATTCTCCACGTTTCTTAGCATACTCCCATACCGTAGCCTGAACCCCTTCAGGCTCATCGGTATAAATAATTTTCGGCTCAGGCATAGGCCGAAGCGCATCTTCGAGCATTCGGTAAAGAGTATACCCAGACTGTACAGGACAAAGCCCTTTGGAAAAGACCGCACCTACAAGCGGATCTTTCAGGATTTCCCCCTCCTTGTTTGGGTAGGAAACGAAGGGGACGAGCAGAAGCGTTTTTACCCCTGCAAGCCTATCGGACTTGTGGGTTACACGAAGTACGCGAGAAGGGAGCGTAAGCGCGGCGCCCCCTTCTCTGTTTTCGTTGCCAAGATACCCTGAATAGGTACAACCTAACGCTATAGCCCCGAACAGGGCGATGAAACCAAAGGCCCTACTCCACGATTTCCAGGATGCTGACACCTGCGCCATCTCCCCGTCGAAACCCTATTTTTATGATCCGCGTAAATCCGGACGATCGCGTTTGCATTTTCGGGGCAATCTCCGCGACAAGCCTTCTGACGATGTCCCTTTCGACGAGGACGCGTGCGATCAGCCGAACGCTGGCAAGATCGCCCTTTTTCGCCCGGCCAACCATGCGATCAAAAAGGCGGCCGGCTTCTTTGGCCTTCTCATGGGTCGTTTGAATTTTTCCATGAAGGATCAATGATCTCAAAAGGTTGCGCAGAAGAGCCAACCTGTGAGACGTGTTCCTACCCAGCTTGCGATGTGCGATCCTGTGTTTCATATTCCCCCTCCCGGAGGCGGGTTTTAAGGTGTTCGAGGAATGCCTCTTGATCAACCTGCATGCCAAGCGTCAGCCCAAGCCGCGCCAAGGCCTCTTTGAGCTCACCTACAGACTTTTTTCCCAAGTTCTTCGCTTGAAGGAGCTCCTCCTCGCTCTTTTGGACCAGCTCGCCGATATAGTAAACGTTGGTACTCCTGAGAGTATTGATCGTCCTGTGGGAAACTTCCAGCTCTTCGATTTTGGATAGAAGCACCTCTTTTAGGGGAGCAGCTTCAATCGCCTCCCGGTGAGCGGGCTGGGCATCTCCTTGGATTTCAGGGAACACGAAGACGTTAAGCTGATCCTGCAGGATTTTGGCACTGATCGTAACGGCCTCTTCGGGCGTTAGGGTTCCGTCGGTCCATACCTCAAGCGTAAGGCGATCATAATCGGTACGATGTTCTACGCGTGCAGGGGTTACTGCAAAGGTCACCTTTGTAACCGGCGAGTAAATGGCATCGATCGGTATATACCCGATCGGCCCTTCGACATCCCTGGTAGTTTTGGCTTGCTCGTAGCCTCGTCCCTTCGCGGCCGTTACTTCCATGTGGAGACTCGCGTCGGAATCAAGCGTACAAATCTCCTTTTCTGGGTTCACAATGGTCACGTTATGCGAAACTTCAATATCCCCGGCCCGCACGACCTTTGGACCTGTGGCCTTTAGGTACATGGTTTGGGTCTCTTCGCTATACACTCGAAGCCGAACTTGCTTAAGGTTCAGGATAATATTGAGGAAATCCTCGACAACGCCGGGAATCGTTGAGAACTCGTGATATACATTGTCCACGCGCACGCTCGTAATAGCAGCCCCCTCGATGGATGAAAGGAGAACACGTCGAAGCGCGTTTCCAAGGGTTATTCCAAACCCAGTCTCTAGCGGTTCCCAGCTGAACTTGCCGTAAGAAGTGCTCGACCCCTCGTGCTTTCGGTACTTGCTCGGCTTGATCAGCCCTTGCCAAACCTTCGCATCCATGCTCATAAACCGTCCTTGTATTATTTCGAGTAAAGCTCGACCACCAGTTGCTCTTTAACTTCGAAAGGAATGTCTTCCCTCGAAGGAAGGCGCATTACCTGAGCTTTCAGCTGTCCAGGGTCGAGAGAGAGCCATGAAGGGGCGCTATGCCGGGCTAACGCCTCGGTACGCTCCTGAATAAACTCTTTCTCCTTGTCCTTGGACCTTACTTCAATGACGTCGCTTTCCCGAACTATATAAGACGGGATATCAACCGCTCGGCCATTGACGAGGATATGGCCATGTAGAACCGACTGTCTTGCTTCCGCCTGAGACCTGGCAAAACCAAGCCTGTGCGTAACGGTATCCAACCGCCGCTCGAGCAAGGTAAGCAAATTCTCGCCCGCGTTCCCCCTTTTCCGCGATGCCCGTTCGAAGAAAATCCGAAACTGGTCCTCCATCATGCGGTACAAACGCTTGATTTTTTGTTTCTCTCGAAGCTGCATGCCGTAGTCTGTCAGCTTGCCGCGCGCTTTACCATGAAGCCCGGGTGGATAAGCGCGCCTGTCAATGGCGCATTTGTCAGAGACGCAACGCGTGCCCTTCAAGAAGAGCTTTGTCCCTTCCCGCCTACACAGTCTACACACAGAATCCGAATATCTTGCCACAGAGCCTTACCTCCTCAAGAGTTCCGATGGTGAGGGTTCTTAGACCCGCCGTCTTTTAGGCGGTTTACAACCGTTGTGGGGAATAGGAGTAACGTCCCTAATAAGGGTAACATTAAACCCGCACGCCTGAAGGGTCCGAATGGTGGCCTCTCTTCCTGGTCCCGGACCTTTGACGTATACTTGGAGGTTCTTAAGGCCATAGGCTTGCGCTTTCTTGGAGACATCCTCGGTCGCCTGTTGAGCGGCGTAAGGAGTGCTTTTACTTGAGCCCTTAAACCCCGCTATACCCGCGCTCGTCCATGCCAAGACGTTCCCCTCCACGTCTGTCAAAGAGATGATCGTGTTGTTGAAGGAGGCATGGACATGTGCAATCCCACTTTGAACTGCTCTTTTAACCTTCTTGACTTTTCTTTGAACCTTTGCCATGAACGCTCCTAGGCTTTTTTCTTTCTACCGCCGATCTGCCTTCTCGGCCCCTTACGAGTCCTAGAGTTGGTTCGGGTCCGTTGACCACGGACCGGCAAACCTCTCCTGTGACGTAACCCCCTATAGCAACCAAGATCCATGAGTCTTTTGATGTTCATCATAACCTCTCTGCGGAGCTCGCCTTCAACCCGGTAGGTATCTTCAATATGCTTCCTGAGAAGGTTGAGCTCGACATCAGAGAGGTCCGCAACTTTTCTGAACGAATCGATTCCACAGTCTTCCAAGGCTTTCATCGCCCTACTCCGGCCTATTCCGTAGATCGCAGTGAGAGCGATAAAAAGACGCTTGTGTTCCGGAAGGTCAACCCCAACAATTCTTGCCATCTCTAACCTTATCCTTGGCGTTGCTTGTGTTTCGGATTTTCGCAGACAATCCGTATGATGCCATGACGCTTAATCACCTTACATTTCCCACAAATCCGCTTGACGGAGGCTCGAACCTTCATTACCTGTCCCTCTCCCTGTAGGTGATCCTACCCCTTGCTAGATCGTACGGCGAAAGCTCCACCACAACGGTATCGCCGGCCAGGATCTTGATGTAATGCATTCGCATCTTCCCTGAAATGGTAGCCAAAATTTTATGCCCGTTCTTAAGCTCGACTCGAAACATCGCGTTTGGAAGGGCTTCTACAACGACGCCTTCAACCTCTATCGACTCTTCTTTTGGCACCCTATGCTCCCTAAGACCCTATACCTGAAGCTGAAATAAGCGTTAGAACTTGATTTCCCCCATCCGTTACGGCAAGGGTATGCTCATAATGAGCCGATACGGACCTATCTTTTGTGACCGCTGTCCAGCCATCTTTCAAAATTTCTACGTTGCAGGCGCCAAGATTGGCCATGGGTTCAATCGCAAACACCATACCTGGCTGAATTCTAAGGCCAGTTCCTTCTTGTCCATATCCTGGAATCTGGGGCTCTTCATGCAGATGCTTTCCAAGGCCATGGCCAACGAACTCCCGGACAACAGAAAAACCTTGCGCTTCGATCGTCCTCTGGATAGCGGCAGAAATGTCCCCAATTCTGCCTCCAGGCCTGGCTTTCTCGATTCCTTTCCATAGAGCCGCTTCGGTCGCTTCGAGTAGCCCGGTTATGCGCACATCATTCGGCTTGCCCAAAACAAACGTAAGCGCCGTGTCCCCGTAATACCCTTCGTAGCGCACCCCAAAATCCAAGCTGACGACATCCCCTTCTTCTAGGATGCGTTGCCCTGGGATACCATGAACAACCTCTTCGTTGATCGAAACACAAATGGCAGACGGGTATCCCCTGTACCCAAGGAATGCAGGGCTAACACGATTCATGCTGCACAGTTCCCGTGCCCATGCATCGATCTGCGCAGTCCGTATGCCTGGCCTGACGCGGCCGCGGATCTCGGTCAAGATTACACTGGCCGTCCTACAGGCTCGTGCGATCTTTTGGACTTCTTCTGGAGACTTCAAAAATACGCCCTTAAGCATTTGCGCACAACGCTCTCAAGGCTTTTTCCTGAACATTTTCAATTGTGGGGCAGGCGTCAATAGTGCAAAGGATCCCCTTTTGCCCGTAATATTCTACGACAGGCAACGTTTGGGATCGGTATACGACTACCCGCTTGCGCACAGTCTCTTCTTTGTCGTCCTCCCGAATGCTCAGCTCTGCACCACATTCGCACCTTCCAGAAGTTGGTGGAGGGTTAAATAAGTTATGGTACATGCGCTGACAGCTGTTGCAGACTATCCTTCCGGAAATACGCCGAACCGCCTCTTCTTCGGGAAGCTCAAAATAAAGCGCTTTGGTCAACGTCTTGCCCCAAGCCTCGAGCGCTCCATCAAGTGCCTTTGCCTGCTCGTACGTCCTAGGAAAGCCGTCTAGGATAAACCCCTTGGCACACCGCTCCGACCCTATGGTTTCTTCAACCATTCGCACAATAACGGAGTCGGGGACAAGCTCTCCTTTTTGCATATACGACCTCGCCATGCGGCCTAATTCCGAACCAACGTTCATTGCTTCGCGAAGCATGTCGCCCGTAGATATGGTTGGTATCCCAAGGGTCTGCTGAAGAAGCTTGCCCTGCGTCCCCTTCCCCGCTCCAGGAAGGCCCAAAAGAACGATGCGATACTCACGCTCGCCTACCACGAATCCTTACTCCCGTGATAAATGTGTCGTAGCTGCGAACCAACATTTGAGACTCTAGTTGCGCAATCGTATCGAGTGCTACCCCGATGACAATCAACAAACCTGTCCCGCCGAACCGGAACGGCACTCGAAACTCCCTCGCCAAAACGCTCGGAAGGACGCAGATCACCGATAGATACAAGGCGCCCCATAGCGTCAATCGAGTCAGGATCGTGTCGATATACTCGGCCGTCTCCTTCCCAGGGCGAACGCCCGGGATAAAACTCCCGTACTTTCTTAAATTATCGGCAACGTCCTCGGGGTTAAATTGGACAGCCGTGTAGAAGTACGTGAAGAACACGATAAGCATAACATAAGTGACCTCGTATCCAAAAGCTCCCGGAGCAAAGTACAACATCAAATTCTCAAGCCAAGGCCGGCCTTCGAGTTGCATCGGGGGAAGAAACTGCAGGAACGTCGCAGGAAACATGAGAAGCGACGAGGCAAAAATAGGTGGAATAACTCCCGCGGTATTGACTTTCAGTGGAAGATGGGAAAGTTGTGCCCCATGCACGTGCGATCCCACCATTCTCCTGCCGTATTGTATGGGAATTCTTCTTTCAGCGCGCTCCACAAAGAGGATAAACACGATGCACGCAAGCATGATCATTCCCACGAGCAACAAGTTGCCGATTCCTAGCTCGCCCGCCACAACGAGCTTCCCCACTCTGATGATGGCCGACGGGATGCCGGCAACAATCCCCGCAAAAATAATCAGCGAGGTACCGTTCCCCACCCCTCTTTCGGATATCCGTTCCCCGATCCACATGACGAACATAGAACCCGTTGCGACGGTAACAGCCGTTAAGAGGCGAAACCCCATTCCACCCCCTGGAACAACCGGTACCCCAGCGGGTGACACCATATGCTCTAAGCCGATGCTGATTCCAAACCCTTGGAAGAATGCGAGTGCAAGCGTAGCATAGCGCGTATACTGGTTGATCTTCCTGCGCCCGAACTCTCCTTCCTTTTGAAGCTTTTCGAGTGAGGGAACAACAACAGCCAAGAGCTGAAAAATAATCGATGAGCTGATGTAAGGCATAATACCCAAAGCAAACACGCTGAAGCGCTCAAGCCCTCCGCCCGAGAACATGTCGAAGACATCCAGAAGGGTCCCTCGTGAACGCTCAAAGAACGCGGCGAGCGCTTCTCTGTCTATCCCCGGGGTCGGAATATAGACCCCAAGCCGAAAAACGATGAGAAGGAGGAGCGTATAAAGGATCCGCTTTCTAAGGTCCTCAATGTTCCATAGTTTCGCCAGGCTTCTAAGCACTGATGAACTCGACCTTTCCGCCCGCCTGCTCTACCTTGGCTACAGCTGTTTTGGATGCTTTTGAGACTCGAATAGTAATGGGCCTGGTTGCGCTTCCTTGGGCGAGCAGCTTAATCCCCGAAAAGTGCTTAGGGATACGAAAGTAGGCGAACAAGAATGCCTCATCCAACTCGTTCCTGCCCTCAATTCTGGATACCTGCAAGAGATTCAAGACGGCATAGTCCCTCCTAGAAGGGTTGGTAAACCCCCTTTTAGGGATACGCCTCTTGAACGACATCTGCCCTCCTTCAAATCCGGGAGAGGTTTCAACACCCGACCGTGCCTTTGCTCCCTTGGTCCCTCGTGTTGCCGTCTTTCCGTGGCCGGAGCCAGGTCCGCTTCCCAGCCGCTTTTTGCGACGTTTCGCCCCCCTAGGGCTAACCAAGGATGCTAAAATAGGCATGCTCTGTTCCTTCTTTGCTTGATCTTGAACGTTTACGCCGTCTTTCTGGACCGCTGGGAACGTGATTGCTCCATGATTTGCTCAAGGGCATCAAGCGTCGCTCTGGAAAGGTTGTGCGGATTGTTGGACCCCAAGGATTTTGTCAACACATTCCGTACTCCAAGGGCCTCAAGAATTGCCCGGACAGCACCACCGGCGATCACGCCAGTTCCGGGCGACGCTGGCTTAAGGATTACCTGAGAGGCTCCGAAACATCCTATCGCCTCATGCGCAATCGTTCCCTCTCCGACAAGCTCAACGGCGAGCAACTTCTTTTTCGCCCGTGACATGGCTTTTCGGATTGATTCGGGAACTTCTTTGGCTTTTCCAAGGCCTACCCCTACAAACCCTTGGCCGTTTCCCACGACCACGAGGGAACTAAAGCTAAACCTCTTGCCCCCGGCCACCACTTTGGCTACCCGGTTGATCGTCAAAACGCGTTCGCTGAACTCATCTGCCGGCGATTCCTTGCGCCCCCTTTTTGGCGAACCATCTCGCATGCTACCCTGTCTCATTAAAAGAGAACCCCGCCTTCGCGCGCGCCCTCGGCGAAGGCCCTGACCAGACCATGGAAGGCATAGCCGTTCCTATCAAAAACAATCATCGATATACCTTTTTCCTGAAGAATCTTGGCAAACTGAACACCCAAGGCCTTCGCATTTTCTACCAAGACGTTCCCCTCCATTTTCAGGCCTTCTTTTACATGCAGGCTTTCCGTAGAAATGCTCGCTAGGGTGGCCCCACAACCATCGTCGATCGCCTGCGCGCTAAAATTACGTCTGCTACGGAACACGCTCACGCGAGGCCGATCAGACGAGCCGGATATTTTCTTCCGTATGCGCCGCTTCCTTTTGAGCCATGCCTCTTTCCCTACAATGTCCGCCACGGTCTCTCCTTGTTACTTCTTGGCAGATTTCTTGCTTTCCTTAAGCTTCAGCACCTCTCCTTGATAGCGAATACCCTTTCCTTTGTAGGAATCGGGGGGACGAACCCTCCGAATTCGAGCAGCAGTCTCCCCTACGAGATACTTGTCGATCCCTTCAAGGGAGATATAGACCTGCCGCTCTACACTTGCCCGCACCCCATCTGGTAGCCTGAAAACGACAGGGTGCGAATAGCCGACGTTAACGTGTAGACCATCCTCACGCATCTCAGCCCGATACCCCACACCCACAATCTCCAAGCCTTTCCGAAACCCTCGGTGCACCCCTTCCACCATATTGGCCACAAGGGTCCTGTTGAGCCCCCATAGAGCCCTGTGTTTTCGGCTCTCTTGTGTAGGAAATACCTGAAGGGTGCCCCCAACAAGCTTAGCAGCGATGCCTTCATGCAATTTATGCGTGAGAGCACCTTTCGGACCGGCTACGCGCACCATGCCGCCATCCATGATTTCGGCCCTTACCCCCTCTGGCAAAAGGATGGGGTTTTTCCCGATTCGTGACATAATCGCACTCCGCGTTTTTGGCCGCTACCAGATATGCAGGAGGACTTCGCCTCCCACTTTCTGTTCAAGCGCCCGATTATGGGTCATAATACCCTTTGAAGTGGACAGGACCCAGACGCCGGAACGTTTCCCTATCCATTTCTTAAGCTCTTCGGCACCCATGTACACCCGGCGCCCCGGCTTGCTGACTCTCGTTGCACCTTGAATTGCCCCGCGAAACCTGTTAAGAAACCTGAGGCTTACCTCAAGAAGAGACTGGACTTTTTCCTCGATCGGCTCAACCTCCTGGATGAACCCTTCCTCCTTAAGGACACCAAGCACTTCTACCTTCAACCTTGAGGAAGGCATCCTGACAACTTCTTTCCGGACAGCTTGGGCGTTCTTAAGCCGGATAAGCAAATCTCCCAAAGGATCTGTGACCATACTTGTCTCCCCTACCAGCTGGCTTTTTGAACCCCTGGCAGCTCCCCTTTATGGGCAAGCGTACGCAGGCAGATCCGACACAAGCCAAACTTCCTGTAATATCCTCTAGGCCTACCACAAAGGTTGCACCTATTCCGTTGTTGGACGTGATACTTGGCCGGTCTTCGGCTTTTAACAATAAGACACTTCCTTGCCATGATTTCCTTACCCCTTCCGGAACGGTAGGCCAAGCTGTTCCAACAGCATCCTGGCATGTGAATCCGTTTTGGCTGTAGTTACGAACGTAATGTTCATTCCTTTAGGCTTGTAGACCTGGTCGTACTCAATTTCAGGGAAAAGCATCTGATCTTTTAGGCCTAGCGTATAGTTCCCGTGCCCGTCAAACCCCCTTGGCGAAATTCCACGAAAGTCTTTTATTCTGGGGATAGCGATAGAAACGAGACGCTCAACAAAATCATACATCCTGTCCCGTCGAAGCGTTACTCTCACCCCAATAGGAAGACCTTGCCGCAGTTTAAAATTTGCAATCGACTTCTTGGCACGCGTGGCGACGGCCTTTTGGCCTGTAATTGCAGCCACATCCTCTTGACATTGGGCGATAAGCTTTGGGTCTTGAACCGCCTCCCCAAGCCCCATGTTGATCGTAACCTTACTCAATTTTGGGGCTTCCATCGGATTCTTGAAGCCAGACTCTTTAAGGAGTCTTGGAAGAATTTCTTCGATGTATTTTTCCTTCAGCGTAGCCATCTACGTTATGCATCCTCTGTGGTTTTGAGCGTTAGAGTACGTTGCCACAATGCACGCACGTTCTCACTTTCCTTCCGTCCTCGGTCATTGTCGAGCGATACCGCACCCCTTTGTCGCAGTGTTGGCAGACGAGCATCACGTTAGAAATCGACAATGAGCCCTCTTTTTCTATAATGCCGCCCTCTGGAAAGCTCTTTGAGGGCTTTGCATGCTTCTTGATCTTGTTTAATCCCTCTACCAAAACACGACCCTTCTCCCTCGAGAGACTTAACACTTTTCCTCGCTTGCCTTTTTCCTTGCCAGCAACGACCACTACGGCATCGTTCTTTTTGATCTCAAGCATTTTATACCACCTCAGGGGCCAAGGAAATGACTTTCATAAAGCGCCTAGCTCGAAGCTCTCTGCCAACCGGGCCAAAGATACGGGTTCCGATCGGTTCGTTCTGCTTGTTTACGAGTACGGCAGCATTGTGGTCAAATCGGACATAGCTACCATCCTCTCTCCGGACCTCCTTCTTGCACCGAACCACCACGGCTCTAAGTACGTCTCCTTTTTTTACCTTCCCGTTTGGGATTGCTTCCTTAACAGAAACGGTAATAAGGTCCCCTAAAGAAGCATAACGCCTGCTGGAGCCCCCGTGGACATGGATACAGTAAAGCTTCTTGGCCCCCGAATTGTCGGCGGCTTCCAGAAGAGTTTGCATCTGGATCATTCGACCTGCCCCTCCTGTTGCGCGGGTTCAGCAATGACTAAGCGCAGGACACGGGTCACGCGCCAGCACTTTGCCTTACTTATAGGCCGGCACGCGACAATCTCAACCCGATCTCCCTCATGCGTTAGACTGTTGGAGTCGTGCGCCATAATTTTCCGCTTTATTCTAATATATTTGCCGTATAGCGGATCTTTTTTGTGGTGCTCGACCACAACAGACCGAGTCTTATCCATCTTAGCGCTTACGACGGTTCCTATCAGCCTCTTGGGTTGTCCGCGTTCTTTAATTCCCATGGACCTCGTCCTTTTGTGCAATTACGGTCAGAATCCTGGCAATCTGTCTGCGCGTGCTCTTGAGCTGAGCCGTATTTTCCAGCTGCCCAATTGCTTTTTGCATTCTCAATCGAAAAAGGTTTTCCCTGGCTTCGTCAAGCACCTTGACCAGCGCCTCTTTTGATTTTTCACGCAAAATTCCTGCATTTTCCATTGCTATACCGCCTCACGCATTACAAACCGAGTCTTGATCGGCAGCTTGTGGCTAGCCAACCGTACCGCTTCCTTGGCCAACTCTGCATCGGTTCCCGTAACTTCATAGAGAATGCGCCCAGGCTTGACGACCGCAACCCAGAACTCCGGGGCACTCTTCCCTTTCCCCATTCGTGTTTCAGCAGGCTTTTTGCTGACAGGCTTGTCCGGAAATACCCGAATCCACACCTTGCCGCCACGCTTAAGGTGGCGTGTAATAGCGATTCGAGCGGCTTCAATCTGTCTAGCTGTCAGCCAGCAGCACTCCATTGCCTGGACACCATAATCGCCAAAGGCAAGCCAATTGCCGCGAGTGGCAAACCCCTTCATCCGCCCGCGCTGCTGCTTCCTATACTTGACCTTACTAGGGCTAAGCATGGACCTCCCCCCTCATAATGGGCTGTTCCAACACTTCTCCTTTAAATATCCATACCTTGACCCCGATCACCCCGTATTTCGTCTTTGATTCCGCAAAGCCATAGCCAATCGAGGCTCTTAAGGTCTGAAGGGGAATTCGGCCTTCTTTATACCATTCCGTACGGGCTATTTCCGCCCCCTGAAGCCTTCCTGCGCATGCAATTTTGCATCCTTGCGCCCCAAACCGCATGGCGTTGGCCATAGCCCTCTTCATGGCCCTACGGTAAGACACTCGGCGTTCAAGCTGCAAGGCCACGTTTTCTGCGATTAGCTGCGCATCTGTCTCAGGCCGCTTCACCTCTTGGATATTCAGATGAGACTCTTTGTCCGTATACATCCGCAGCTCTTCCCTTAATCTTTCGACTTCCTGACCTTTTTTCCCTATAATTAAGCCAGGTCTAGCGCTAAGAATAGTAATCCAGAGGCGGTTTCCGCGCCTTTCGATGAGTATTCTGCTCACCCCAGAGGTATAGAGCCTTTCTTTTAAATACCTCCGGATGCGGTTGTCCTCATCAAGCGTCTGCGCATAGTTCGTCTGCATAAACCATCTGGAATCCCACGTTTCCAAGATCCCAATCCGAAGCCCTCTTGGATGAATCTTATGTCCCATGTCCCTTACCTCTCTGCAAGCTCCACTCGAATGTGAGATGTCCTCTTCCGAATCTTTCCAGCCCTTCCCATCGACATCGGCCTGAACCGCTTCGACATGGGCCCGCTATCCACCCGCACCTGACTTACGACCAGATTGTCAACGTCAACGCTAACATCCTGGGTCGCGTTAAATATTGCCGACCTGAGTACTTTCCGCATGATTGTCGCGGCCTTTTGGGGGATGTTCTCGAGCAACGCAACCGCATACTCGGCTCGCCTCCCCTCGATGGCCTCCGCAACAAGCCTGGCCTTCCTCGGCGAAACCCTCGCATACCTTAGGAGGGCGTAAGCAGCCACAACCTCTCTCCTCGTCTCTTTTTTTATTTCCCGCGTGCAACTTTGGCCTTCCGATCTCCAGAGTGCTGTGTAAAGGTCCGCGTCGGGGAGAACTCTCCCAACCTGTGGCCCACCATATTCTCCGTAACATACACAGGAATGAATTTTTTGCCGTTATGGACGGCAAACGTAAGCCCGATAAATTCAGGGAGCACCATTGACCTGCGTGACCATGTTTTGATCACCTTCTTGTCTTTCGTCTCTACCGCACGCATGGCCTTCTCAAGAAGATGTCCATCTACAAAAGGCCCTTTTTTAAGCGATCTTCCCATACATTACTTCCTGCGCTTTACAATAAATTTGTCTGTGTCTTTGCGCTTCCTTGTTTTGTACCCCTTTGTCGGCTTTCCCCAGGGGGTGGTAGGGTGTCTCCCGCCAGAGCTCTTCCCTTCACCGCCGCCAAGAGGGTGGTCAACCGGGTTCATGGCCACGCCCCTTACGCTTGGCCTTCGACCCCTGTGCATGGTTGCCCCGGCTTTTCCTAGGGCTTCTGTGGCATGCTCAATATTTCCTACTTGGCCGATAGATGCATAACAGTCAAGGTGAATCAGCCGGACCTCTCCGGAGGGGAGCTTGACGTGGGCGTAGGAGTCAACCTTGTTTAGCAGCTCAGCCGCTGCTCCTGCCGCTCGGACAAGCTGGCCACCCTTTCCTTGCTTGAGTTCAATATTGTGAATTTGCGTTCCTGTAGGGATCGCCCTAAGCGGAAGAGCGTTGCCGGGGCGAATGTCAGCGCTGACAGCAGCCATTACTTCATCGTCGACCTTTAGCCCGGAAGGGGCTAAAATATACCTTCGCTCGCCATCTTTGTACAAAAGCAGCGCAATCCTGCATGTACGGTTTGGGTCGTACTCGATATGGATAACCCTAGCCGACACATCGCGCTTGTTCCTACGAAAGTCAATAATCCTGTAGTACTGCTTGGACCCTCCGCCGCGACACCATGCGGTGATCCGCCCTTGGTTATTACGGCCAGCCTTACGCTTTAGAATTTCAACCAGCCCCTTCTCCGGCTCCTGTCTGGTGATTTCTTCGTACGTAGGCGAAACCCGCTGTCTAAGGCCTGGAGACGTTGGTTTGTGCGGCTTAAGAGGCATATCGAGCGTCCTTTCCCACCATCCCGTGGAATACTTCTACCTGTTCACCTTGCTTGAGTGTTACATATGCCTTCTTCCAGTCGGCCTCCTTCCCCTTGCGAAGGCCGGCCCTCCTTGCCTTTCCTTGGACGTGTAGCACATGCACTCGTTCGACTTTGACCTTAAACAACCGCTCGATCGCCTCTTTTATGAGCCCCTTGCTAGCCCATGGCTGAACACGAAAAACGACCCGGTTGCTGTTGGGCGGTATTTGCACGCTCTTTTCCGTGATATGAGGAGAAATTATGACTTCGTAGAGCTTTCCGTCCATCGATGTTTCCCTAAGAGTTCTTCAAAGGTTTTTTTGGCGAACACAACCACATCGTGTTTTGCCAGATCGTACACATTCAGCCCTTCGATAGCCAAAGTCTTTGTCCAAGGAAGGTTCCTAGTAACCCGGAAGAAGGTGTCTTCTTGTTTGTCCACAAAGAACAAAGCCGTTCGATAGGGGGAGAGAAAGGATGCAAAATCTTTCGCAAACAATCTTGTTTTAGGCTCCGACAATGCAGGGGGGTCGAGTACGAATAGCTGTCCCTCCCGGTACTTATAGCCTAATATTTGCCTTAAAGCCGCGATTTTCTTCTTTTTTGAGACATGGGCGGAATACTCTTTGGGCTTAGGCCCATGAGCAGTCCCGCCTCTAGCCCAAACGGGAGACGTGTTGCTTCCCTGTCTTGCTCTTCCTGTGCCCTTTTGTTTCCATGGCTTTTTCCCGCCTCCACTGACTTCGCCCCGCGACTTCGTTTTCCGAGTTCCGCTACGGTTTCCCTGGGCTAGCTCTTTAATGACCTCCTGAATAAGCCATGGTTTCCAATCTTTTGGGAAAAAGTCGTCCGGAAGGCTCACTTCCCCAACCTTGTTGCGCTGAATATCGAAAACGTCCAGCTCCATGGGCTTAAGCTCCACCTTTTATTGCCTTCCGGATCATAAGGAGGCCGCCTAAAGGGCCCGGAACTGCCCCTTTGACGAGGAGAATATTTTTTTCTGGAACAACCTTGATTACTTCTAGGTTAAGCTGTGTCATTCGCTCTCCTCCTGTTCGACCAGGAAGACGTTGCCCCTTCCATACTCGAGCCGGATCCGTACCGGAACCAATCGAGCCGGGAGCCCTATGGAACATCGACCCATGGGTCGCCACGCCGCCGGCGAAACCATGCCGCTTCATAACCCCCTGGAAGCCCTTTCCTTTTGACACCCCAACCACGTCTATTTTCTTGGAGTCCAAGAAAATATCGGCACAAACCTCCAAACCGAGCTCCACCCCCTCCGAAGAGGCGTCATTCAGGATCTTGACTTCCCTTAGAAAACGAAACCCGCCCTTCTTGGCCTTGCTTAAATGCCCCCTCAGGGGACGTTTCATACGCTGGATTGAAACAGGGCCATAACCTAACTGCACGGCGTCATACCCGTCGTGCGCCTTCATTTTTACCTGTGTAACCGTACAAGGACCCGCCTCTATAACGGTGACAGGAATACATTTTCCGTTCTCTTGGAAAACCTGGGTCATGCCAAGCTTTCTTCCGATCATTGCCGTAAGCATGACTGTTCCTTACGTTAGCTTGATTTCAACGTCTATACCTGCCGATATGTCCAACCTGCCCAGCTCGTCCACAGTTGTTTGAGTAGGTTCAATGATATCAATGACCCTTGCGTGCGTCCGGATTTCGAACTGTTCTCTGGATTTCTTGTCCACGTTAGTCGCACGGTTTACCGTAAATCTTTCAATTCTTGTCGGCAAAGGAATTGGGCCCGCAACACGCGCTCCTGTACGTTTCGCTGTCTCGATAATATCCAAAACAGTCGTATCCAAAAGTCGGCAGTCGTACCCTTTGAGTTTAATCCGGACTTTTTGAGAAAACATCCCCCCGCTCCTTTATTTCACGACCTGGGTTACAACACCGGCACCTACCGTCCTTCCGCCTTCACGGATGGCGAAGCGGACCTGCTCTTCGAGAGCCACCGGGGCGATCAACTCGACCTCGAGGTTGGCGTTATCCCCTGGAATGATCATCTCGACACCCTCTTGGAGTTTTACCACACCGGTAACGTCCGTCGTCCGAAAATAGAACTGGGGACGGTATCCCGTAAAGAACGGGGTATGCCTGCCTCCTTCTTCCTTCTTAAGGACGTAGACCTCGGCCTTGAACACCGTATGCGGAGTGATTGAACCCGGCTTGGCCAGAACCTGACCACGTTCCACATCGTCACGCTTGACGCCTCTAAGAAGGCAGCCGACGTTGTCCCCCGCCCTCCCCTCGTCTAAGAGCTTTCGGAACATCTCTACGCCCGTAACGACCGTCTTGACGGTCGGGTGGAACCCGACGATCTCGACTTCGTCGCCTACCTTCACGATACCCCGCTCTATCCTGCCGGTTACGACCGTCCCCCGGCCGGAGATCGTAAACACATCCTCGATTGCCATTAAGAAAGGCTTGTCGGTTTCCCTCTTTGGCTCGGGGATGTAGGCATCCAGGGCGTCCAGAAGCTCCCAGATGGGCTTGGAGTTAGGGTCGTCCCGCTCGCCTGTGCCCTCGTTGAGGGCCTTGAGCGCGCTGCCACGGACCACTGGAATCTCATCCCCCGGGAACTGGTATTCGGACAGAAGCTCTCTTACCTCTAGCTCGACCAAATCTAGAAGCTCGGGATCGTCGACCATGTCCACCTTGTTCATAAAAACGACAATATAAGGGACGCCCACCTGACGGGCCAGGAGGATGTGCTCTCTTGTCTGTGGCATTGGCCCGTCGGCGGCCGAGACGACCACGACAGCCCCGTCCATCTGGGCGGCACCGGTGATCATGTTCTTGACGTAGTCTGCATGGCCAGGGCAGTCGACGTGCGCGTAGTGGCGCTTTAGCGACTGGTACTCGACGTGGGCCGTGGCGATCGTGATGCCCCTGGCTTTCTCCTCTGGCGCTTTGTCGATCGAATCAAACGGGACGTACTCGGCCAACCCCTTCTTGGCCAGCACCTTCGTAATCGCCGCGGTGAGCGTTGTCTTGCCGTGGTCGACGTGCCCGATCGTGCCTACGTTTAGATGGGGCTTGGTGCGCTCAAATTTCGCCTTTCCCATGGTCTTTCCGTACTCCTTGGTGGGTGATGTTTGCTATGCCGCCGAAGCAACAATACTTTGTGCAATGCTTGCCGGAACCTGATCGTAATGCGAAAACTGCATGGTGTAGACCCCCCGCCCCTGCGTCATAGACCGAAGCTGGGTAGCATACCCGAACATCTCCGCCAATGGGACAATAGCCTGTATCACCTGGTTCGCCCCGCGAATTTCCATGTTCTCCAGCCTACCCCTTCTCGCGTTGATGTCCCCGATAACATCGCCGACGTACTCCTCAGGAACGACAACTTCGACTTTCATGATAGGCTCGAGCAGAACCGGATGCGCTTTCTTTGTTCCGTCCTTAAAGGCCATCGAACCTGCAATCTTAAAGGCGATTTCCGAAGAGTCCACCTCATGATAAGACCCGTCAACGACTGCAATTTTTAGGTCTACAACGGGGTACCCGGCGAACACACCGGTTTCCGCTGCCTCTTTGACGCCTTTCTCGATGGGTGAAATAAATTCTTTGGGGATCGAGCCTCCCTTTGTCTTGTCTTCGAACTCTATCCCTTTGCCTCTTTCCAGCGGCTCGATTTCTAAGATCACATGCCCGTACTGACCCTTACCGCCAGTCTGTCGGATAAACTTCCCTTCTTGCGTCACTTTCCTTAGGATTGTTTCTTTATAGGCCACCTGAGGCTTTCCGACGTTGGCCTGCACTTTGAACTCCCGAAGCAACCGGTCGACGATGATTTCTAGGTGAAGCTCGCCCATCCCCGAGATGATCGTTTCTTGGGTTTCAGGGTCCGTCTTAACCCGAAACGAAGGATCTTCTAGCATTAGCTTCCCTAGCGCAACTCCCAAGGCTTCCTGGTCTGCTTTCGTTTCCGGTTCAATGGCAACCGAGATGACAGGCTCGGGAAATTCCATACGCTCAATCAGGAGTGGGTGGTTTAAATCGGTGAGCGTATCTCCGGTGATTGCCGTCTTCAGCCCTACGGCCGCCGCAATATCACCGGCGTACGCTTCTTTGATTTCTTCCTTCTTATTGGCATGCATCTTGAGCAACCTTCCGATCCGCTCTTTTTTGCCCCTCTTGACATTCATGACGGTCATTCCAGAACTCAGCACGCCAGAGTATACGCGAATGAAGGTCAGTTGACCTACGTACGGGTCAGTCATGATCTTGAAGGAAAGCGCGCAAAACGGAGCATCGTCTTTTGCCTCGCGTATTTCCAGCTCATCTGTGACAGGGTTATGGCCCGTAATAGGAAGAATATCCACCGGCGAAGGGAGGTAGCTTATAACGGCATCAAGCAAAGGTTGAACGCCTTTGTTCTTGAAGGCCGATCCGCCGAACACTGGAACAGCATGATTTCCTAGCGCTGCCTTGCGAATCGCCCGCTTTAGCGCCTCTTCCGAGGCCTCTTCGCCGGCTAGGTATCGCTCCATCACCTCGTCGTCGTAATCAGCCGCTGCCTCAACAAGCTTATCTCTGTAGACCGCTACCGACTCCTGCATGCTATCCGGGATTTCGAGCTCTTCGTAGACAGAGCCCAGCGACGAACCATCCCAAACAAGGGCTTTTCTTCGAACCAAATCAACCATACCGACAAAGCCATCCTCTTGGCCAATCGGAAGCTGCATAACGATCGGCTTGGCGCCCAGGCGATCATAGATCTGCGAGACGACACCTAAAAAATCGGCCCCAACCCTATCAAGCTTATTGATGAACGCAACCCTAGGTACCCGGTACTTGCTTGCCTGCCGCCATACCGTTTCTGACTGAGGCTCGACACCCCCTACGCCGCAAAACACGGCAACGGCGCCGTCAAGCACCATAAGAGAACGTTCCACCTCAATCGTAAAATCGACATGGCCCGGCGTATCGATAATATTGATACGATGCCCCTTCCAAAAACAGGTCGTTGCCGCAGATGTAATGGTAATGCCTCGTTCCTGTTCTTGGGGCATCCAGTCCATCGTGGCGGTTCCTTCGTGGACCTCGCCTATTTTATAGCCAATCCCCGTGTAGTAGAGAATGCGTTCAGTAGTGGTCGTCTTGCCCGCATCAATGTGGGCCATTATCCCAATATTCCGCACATTCTCGATCGGTATTTGCCTTGCCATGGTTTTTTCTCCAATCCTAGAAGGTCTACGCGCGAGAGCCTACCAGCGAAGGTGGGCGAAGGCCCTGTTCCCCTCAGCCATCCTGTGGGTATCTTCCTTCTTCTTTACGCTCAACCCCCTGTTGTTGAACGCATCGATCAGCTCAAGGGCTAACTTTTCCTGCATTGCCCTCCCCTGACGCTTCTTGGCGGAAGTGATAAGCCACTTTACGGCCAAGCTGACCCTTCGCTCCTCTCGAACTTCTACAGGAACCTGGTATGTTGCACCCCCCACGCGCCTAGGCCGCACTTCAAGGAGGGGTTTTACATTTTCTAGCGCCTTCTTGAACAGCGTCAGCGGATCCTCTTTGGCCTTATCCTTCACCGCTTCCATCGCATCATAAAAGATGCGCTCCGCAACGCTCTTCTTCCCCATACGCATCAGACTGTTGACAAATCGGCCAACCAATAAATCCCCAAAAACGGGGTCCGGCAAGCCTTCTCTTTTTTCCGCCTTTCTTCTCCTGGCCATGGCTCCCTACTTCTTCTGTCTTTTCGTTCCGTATTTCGAACGGCTTCGATGTCTTTCTTTAACTCCTGCAGTATCCAACGCCCCTCGAATGATATGGTACCGGACACCTGGAAGATCCTTTACCCTTCCACCGCGAACAAGCACGACGGAGTGCTCTTGAAGGTTGTGGCCTTCGCCCGGAATGTAAACGGTAATCTCGTTGCCGTTCGTCAGCCGTACCCTCGCGACTTTTCGAAGAGCGGAGTTGGGCTTTTTCGGTGTTGTCGTATATACGCGGATACAAACCCCACGTTTCTGCGGGCATCCTGCAAGGGCTGGGGATGCCGTCCTTATTTTGGCCTTCTCACGCCCAAGCCTCACAAGCTGGTTTATTGTCGGCATACTAGTTCACTCCTGCTCGTCTTACTCCAAAGGTACGTAAACAGAAAGTTTAAAACATATTTGGATTTCTTGTCAAGTCATGGACTATCCAACCTTAAGAATCCCCTCTACATCCGGCCCTAAGACTTCAGGCGGCCTTTCGATCTCTAGGTCCATCTTGTGGAATTTCTCCATGGCCAATCCGGTACCCGCAGGGATAACCCTCCCCATGATTACGTTCTCCTTTAGGCCTCGCAGCTGGTCGACCTTCCCTTGGAGAGATGCCTCCGTAAGAACCTTCGTCGTTTCCTGGAATGAGGCTGCAGAAACGAAGCTTTCTGTAATCAACGCAGCCCGTGTGATCCCTAAAAAGAGGGGTTCAGCCACAGCCGGCCCCTTTTCCTCGCGACGCATACGCCTGTTCTCTTCTTCGAACGTCCACTTCTCTATAGATTCCCCTATAATGAAATCTGTATCGCCAACGTCCTTGATTAAGACGCGCTTAAGCATTTGCCGGACAATTACCTGGATATGTTTATCATGAATCCGAACGCCCTGAAGTCTGTACACTTCTTGAATCTCGTCCACAACATACCTTGCAAGCTCCAGCTCCCCTAAAACGGCCAATAAGTCGTGAGGATTTGGGGAGCCTTCTGTGAGCTGCTCACCCGCCTTTACGCGGTCACCGTCATGAACGATGATATGCTTGCCTTGCGGAATAAGGTACTCTTTTCTATCGCCTACGTCTGGAATCAGGACAATTTTGCGCCTGCCGCGGGTCTGCTGTTTCGAGTCTTCCTCGAAGAAAACCGTCCCGTCGATTTCCGAAATGATTGCCGTATCCTTGGGCCTGCGCCCTTCAAAAAGCTCGACGACCCTAGGTAAGCCGCCTGTGATATCTTTTGTTTTTGCACTTTCCGTGGGAATACGGGCAAGAACATCCCCCGCGACAACAGGGGCTCCGTCTTCTACGGAAATCATTGCGCCTACCGGAAGAAAGTAGCGCACCTCTGCCTCTTTCCCGGATCCAAGCAGTTGAATCGTGGGATTTCCCACTTCGTCCACAATAATCAAGCTCGGCTTCAACTCGTAGTTCTTTGAAGGGATAACGACTTTTGTGGCAAGCCCTGTATGCTTGTCGATCCTCTCCTCGAGCGTGTCTTTTTCGATCAGGTCGCGAAAACGGACACTTCCGCTCACGTTCGTGATAATCGGAGTGTTGTACGGGTCCCATTCCGCCAGTCGGGTGTTTGGGTGGACTTCCTGACCATTCCTGACCAGAAGCCTTGAACCGTAGACTACGTGGTAACGCTCGCGCTCATTGTCGTTGGGATCTTTGATAACAATTTCCCCGTTTCGGTTCATGACGAGGATGTTTCCATTACGGTCCTCGACAAACTGAAGGCTTCGATACTCCACCCGACCATCGAACCTACATTCGATGAAGCTTTCTTCTACTACAAACGCCGTTCCTCCAATATGGAACGTACGCATGGTCAGCTGCGTACCGGGCTCGCCGATTGACTGAGCCGCGATAATGCCGACGGGCGTCCCATTCTCGACCATCCTTCCGGCGGCAAGATCTCGCCCGTAACATTTTCTGCACACCCCGAACTTAGACTTGCAAGTGAGCACGCTTCGGACTCGAACGCTTTCGATGCCCGCGTCTTCGATCTTGCTGGCAAGGTCTTCATCGATCTCTGCGTCTTTGGGGGCTACCAGTTCTCCGCTAACCTTATCGTAGACGTCCTCGAACGTCACGTAGCCGAGAAGCCTTTCTCCAAGACGTTCGATGATTTCCCCGCCTTTAATCAGGCTTCTTATCTCCAGGCTATCGATTGTCCCGCAATCATCATCTAGGACAACGATATCCTGAGCAACGTCTACGAGCCTCCGCGTGAGGTACCCTGCGTTGGCAGTCTTAAGCGCCGTATCAGCCAACCCTTTTCTTGCACCATGTGTCGAGATGAAATATTGGAGAACGCTCAGGCCCTCTTTGAAATTCGCCTCAATTGGGGTTTCGATGATCGCACCGGAGGGTTTTGCCATAAGACCCCGCATGCCAGCCAGCTGACGGATCTGTTGAGCAGAGCCCCTGGCTCCCGAATCAAGCATGATATAGATTGGATTGAGGCTTTGCAGCGATTGGCGCGACCCATCCGAAGCCTCGACCTCCTCTACGCTTAGCTCCTTGAACAGCTCTTGGGTAACCGCATCCGTTGCTTTTGCCCAGATGTCAACAACCTTGTTGTATCGCTCTCCTTCTGTAATCAGCCCCTTGGCATACTGCTTGGCTACTTCGAGCACCTCTTTGTTGGCCTTTTCGAGGATTTTCTGCTTCTTTTCAGGGATCACAAGGTTGTCCATCGAGATGCTGATACCAGCCCTAGCGGCTATTTCAAACCCTAGGTCTTTCACTCTGTCGGCCAACACAACGGCTGCTTTCATCCCGCTTTTGCGGTACACGTGGTCTAGAAGGTCAGCGATCACTCTTTTGTTAACTACCTTGTTGACCTGATCGAACGAGATTTCTTTTGGGAAGAGCTCGTAGAGCAAAGCACGTCCAACAGTAGTGTTTATAATCCGCCCGTCGATCCTCAACTTCACCCTGGCATGCAAATCGGCCACTCCGGAGTCGTATGCAAGGCGAACCTCTTCAATACTTCCAAATGCCATCCCGTGTCCCTTGACAAGCGGCCTTTCCCTAGTAAGGTAATAAAGCCCGAGTACCATGTCCTGGGAAGGGGCAATCACGGGCTTGCCGTTCGAGGGCGACAAAATATTGTTCGAGGCAAGCAGGAGCACCCTGGCTTCTGCTTGCGCCTCAATTGATAGAGGAACGTGCACGGCCATTTGGTCTCCGTCGAAGTCGGCGTTGTAAGCCGAACACACGAGCGGGTGCAGCCTGATCGAGTCTCCCTCGACTAGAATCGGCTCAAACGCACGCATACTCAGCCTATGGAGTGTCGGCGCACGGTTCAGCAGGACAGGGTGCTCTCTGGTTACCTCTTCAAGGGCATCCCAAACCTCAGGTTCCTCGCGCTCGATCATCTTCCTGCCCGCCTTGATCGTCGAGATATGCCCCATTTTCTCTAATTGATTGAGAATGAACGGCTTGAACAGCTCAAGTGCCATTTTCTTCGGAAGGCCGCACTGGTGCAGTCTCAGTTCGGGACCAACCACAATAACCGCCCTGCCCGAGTAATCCACCCTCTTACCGAGAAGGTTTTGTCGAAACCTACCCGTCTTTCCTTTGATCATGTCGGACAAGGACTTAAGCGGCCGACGGTTTGTTCCCGTTACTGGCCTACCCCTTCTGCCGTTGTCAAACAGCGCGTCTACGGCCTCCTGAAGCATTCGTTTTTCGTTCCGAACGATGATATCTGGCGCCTGAAGCTCGATAAGCCTCTTAAGGCGGTTGTTTCGATTGATCACTTGTCGGTAGAGATCGTTTAAGTCGGATGTGGCAAACTGTCCGCCATCCAGAGACACAAGGGGTCTTAGGTCCGGAGGAAGAATAGGAACGACTTCCAGAATCATCCATTCTGGGCGGTTAGCCTTTTTGTACATCATTTCGAGCTGTTGAACTTCGGATGGGTCGAGCTCTTTGGCCCGCGTAAAGCGGTTGAGCTCCTGCAGGACTTGCTCATCCAGAGATTGCATTACCTCAGGGCTTGTAGCCTCTTCTTTCCTCGTTATCCAATCCTCTAGATACGCGGACATCTCTTTGAGCTTGGCCATCTTGTCTTCTGGGGCGTTGACGAGAAAGTCTTGAAGGGTTTTATTTATGCATTTCACGTAGTGAAACGCCTCGGCAACCTTGAGCCGCTTGGCTGCCTTCCTCCGCTTAGCCTCGGAGTTAGCCCCACGCATGTCGGCACGGAGTCCTTTGCAGAGCCGCTCAATGTTTATCTTGGAAAGCATTGTCTTGAGGGCCTCCGCACCGATTCCTGCTCTTAAATCCGGAAAATCCTTGTGCAACGCCCTGTACTTTTCTTCGGAGATAAGTTCTCCAGCTTGGAGGCTTGAATTTGCCGGATCGATGACGACATAGGACTCGAAGTAGATGACGCGCTCGAGTTCGCGGATGCTCAAGTCTAGCAGCGCCCCAATCTTGGAAGGAACCGATTTCACGAACCAGATATGTGCTACAGGGGCCACGAGGTTAATGTGTCCCATCCGCTCTCGACGCACACGAGAATGGGTGACCTCAACGCCACATTTCTCGCAAATGACGCCCCAATGGCGCATTTTTTTGTACCTGCCGCAGTAGCATTCGTAGCTGACGGTTGGCCCAAAAATCCGCGCACAGAACAGCCCATCCCTTTCGGGCTTAAATGTTCTATAATTGATCGTTTCCGGCTTTTTAACTTCCCCGTGTGACCATCCTCGGATTGTGTCCGGAGAGGCAAGAGAGAGCTTGATCGCCTTAAAGACCATCGGATTCTTCGGCTTTTCGAGCAAATATTCATAGTCCATATCTCAATCTTACCCCTTCTGTTCGCTAGGCTATTTGGAACGCCTTTCTTTTTCCTTAGCACCTTCTTGTTTAAGGCTTAGGTCTGTTCCATTTCCATTGGATTCCACCAATTCGATGTCCAGCGCAAGCGACCTTAGCTCTCTCATTAGGACATTGAACGACTCCGGGATACCCGATGTGAGCTCGAACTTGCCCTTGACGATCGACTCGTACATCGCTGTTCGGCCTGGCACGTCGTCCGATTTGACTGTTAGGAATTCTTGAAGGGCAAACGCGGCACCGTATGCCTCCATGGCCCACACCTCCATCTCGCCAAGCCTCTGGCCTCCGAACTGAGCTTTCCCGCCAAGGGGCTGCTGAGTAACGAGCGAGTACGGTCCGATTGACCGAGAATGAATCTTTTCCGCAGCCAAGTGGATTAGCTTAAGCATGTACATATACCCGACCGTTACCTGATTCAAGAACGGTTCACCCGTACGTCCGTCGTATAGCACAGTCTGTCCGGATGTCGGCAGTCCAACCTTGGCCAACAGCTCTTTGATGTCTGCTTCCTTTGCACCGTCAAAAACGCTCGTGGTTATGTGAACGCCATTTTGGGTGAGGAATTGGACATACTCGAAGAATTCTTCATCGTCTAACTTCTCGAGAAAATCCTGAGCCTCCTTTGAGTCGTAAAATTCAAGGAGAACCTGTGAGATGTATTTTCTTAGTCCTTCTCGCTTTCTTTTGAGATGTTCTTCAAGCTTTTTTGCATATTCGTGACAGCCCCATCCAATATGGGCTTCTAGGATCTGGCCAAGGTTCATCCTCGATGGAACGCCGAGAGGGTTGAGCACCATATCGACGGGAGTTCCATCGGCCACGAAAGGCATGGCTTCAATCGGAAGAATGACGGAGACGACTCCCTTGTTTCCATGCCGCCCCGCCATCTTGTCTCCTATATGGAGCTTTCGTTTGATGGCCAGGATTACCCGTACTTTTTTGAGAACCCCAGAGGGAAGCTCTTCCCCCTTCTTGAGTTTTTGGATCTTTCGGTTATAAAATTCGATCAGTTCTGAGGCTTGAAGCTCGTAAGAGGTCCACGAATCAGAGAGGTTCTTCCTGATATCCTGATCCTCAAGGATCAGCCTCCTTAGGTCTTCTTTTTGAAGCGTATCAAGAAGGGCCCTGTCAAGAACCGTCCCCTGTTTGAGCTTGAGCTTGAGCTGAACATCTTGGCCAAGTACCTTGCCTTCGAGGCTAGAGCGGACATGGCGAAGAAAGCTCTTTTCGATGATCCGGAGTTCCTCTTGCATCAGGCTTCTTAGCCTCTGAAGCTCCTCTCGTTCGTCAAGCATGCCATAATCATCTTTATCGCCGCCCTTTTTGGTAAAAATTCGGGCGCCGATAACCGTTCCTTCAACCCCCGGCGGCACACGAAGCGAAGTATCCTTGACATCGCTTGCCTTGTCGCCAAAGATTGCACGCAGAAGCTTCTCTTCCGGTGATAGCTGAGTTTCTCCCTTGGGGGTTATTTTGCCCACTAGAATGTCACCCGGCACAACGTAGGCCCCGATCCGTACAACACCCGATTCGTCCAAATCTTTTAGAGCCTGATCTCCGACGTTCGGAATATCTCTAGTAATTTCTTCTTTTCCGAGCTTTGTTTCTCGGGCTACGCATTCGAAATCCTCGATATGCACGGAGGTGAACACATCTTCTCGGACAAGCCGTTCGCTCACGACGATGGAGTCCTCAAAGTTGTACCCACCCCACGGCATAAACGCTACCAAGATATTCTTTCCTAGCGACAGTTCCCCCCTTGACATCGATGGGCCGTCCGCCAAAACCTCTCCTCCTTGGACGCGCATGCCTACCCGAACCATAGGTCTTTGGCTTAGGGATGTATTTTGATTGGACTTTCTAAACTTCTCCAGCCGGTATACATCCACGACGGACATGAGCGCATCAGCCTCTCCGAACGGGCGGATTACAATCCGGTTGGCATCGACACTCTCCACAACTCCCGATCGTTTCGCTTGAATGCATAGCCTTGAATCTCGTGCAACCACGCTCTCGATACCGGTTCCTACGACTGGAGGTTCAGGGTTGACAAGCGGAACCGCCTGTCTTTGCATGTTCGAGCCCATTAATGCCCTATTCGCGTCGTCGTGCTCCAGGAAAGGGATCAAGGAGGCAGCGATGCTTACAAGTTGAGCAGGAGAGACGTCCATGTAGTCGACCTCGCTCGGTGGTACTCGGACAAACTCTCCACTTCTTCGGCATAGTAAAAGGCTGGATTTGAAGCGGCCATCCTCGTCTACAGGTTCGTTCGCTTGGGCAATGGCGTGGTCTTCTTCTTCATATGCCGCAAGATAGACGATCTCGTCGACGACCTTCCCGTCGATAACCCGCCTGTAGGGCGTTTCGATAAACCCGAATTCATTGATTCGGGCGTAGGTGGTAAGCGAAGAAATTAACCCAATGTTTTGCCCCTCCGGTGTCTCGATCGGGCAGATCCTTCCGTAATGAGACGGATGAACGTCTCGAACCTCGAACCCGGCCCTTTCCCGAGTAAGCCCCCCAGGGCCCAATGCGCTTAGCCGCCTCTTGTGCGTGGTTTCCGCAAGCGGGTTTGTTTGGTCCATGAACTGAGAGAGTTGCGAACTTCCGAAGAACTCTTTAAGGACAGCCATTACGGGCTTGGGATTTACCAGGTCATGGGGCATGAGGTCGGCTATCGATGAGGCAGAACTGAAACGCTCCCTAATCGCTCTCGTCATCCGAAGGAGTCCAAGTCTAAAATGGTTCTCGACGAGCTCTCCAACTGTCCTAACCCTACGGTTGCCCAAGTGGTCAATGTCGTCCGGCGTCACCCATGGCAGCCCGGCTTTTAGGCGAAGCAGGTAATCGATGACGCAAAGAATGTCCTCCTTGCGCAGTATCCGCTCTTCAGGGTGCCCAGATTCGAAGCCCTTTGCTTTGAACACATCTCTTAGCTTGAGGTTGAGCTTGTGCCTTCCAACCCTGGTTAAATCGTAGCGTTCCGGGTTAAACAGTAGATCGTTCAGAAATTGCCCTGCAAGCTCTTCCGTGATGCTCGTTAGACCGCTCCCAGGCCTTAACCTACGCACAATCTCCTTTTGAGCCTCGAACGCGGTCTTGCATTTGTCTTGATCCTGAAGCAGGGCTTTCCGCATTACCGAATCGCTTTTGACTTCGTCAATAAAGAGGACTTCGAACGACTCGAGGCCCGAGCCGCCAATCGCCTCGATCTTGGCCCGAGTCAACTCTTCGTTACACTTGGCAATAACCTTTCCGCTTGCAGGGTCAATCAAGGTTCTGGCAAGCACCCTTCCCTCTAGCTGTTCAAGCGGGAGACGAAACGTTTCAATTTTTTCTTCCCGAAGCTTCGTGAGCAGCATTCGGGTGATTTTTCTGTCTTTTTCGACCAGGATCCTATCCTCCGAAGGGTGGAGGAAGTCTGCATACGCTTTGATCCCCGCATGGACATGGTTGTCGAGCGAGAGAATCGCCTGGCCATTGCGGATTGCTACCGTCTCCTTTTTCCCTTCGTAGAAGAAGTTCAGCAGGTATTCTTCTGAGAACCCGAGCGCTCTGAGGAATACGCCAATTGGAAGCTTTTTGCGCTTATCGATCTTCAGCTGGAGGTTTTCGTTCGAGGCGAACTCAAGGTCTAACCATGAACCACGATAAGGAATGACCCGAGCGGCAAACACCGGCTTACCAGTAGTGCTTCCTGCTTGCTTTTCGACCTCAAAGAACACGCCAGGGCTTCTGTGGAGCTGGTTGACCACCACTCTCTCGACCCCGTCGACAATGAAGGTTCCCCTCTCGGTCATTGCTGGAATCTCGCCGAAGTAGGTATCCTGCTCCCTCATGTCCCGAATGCTACGGGCGCGCGTTTCAGGGTCGATCTCGTTCAAGACAAGCCGAAATATGACCTTCATGGTGTAGGCATAAGTTAACCCCCTCTCCCTACACTCTTCCTCGTCATGCTTAGGAGGGTAAAGCTCGTACCGGAGGTATTCCAAGGACGCTTCCCCGGAAAAATCCTCGAGAGGAAAAATGGCGTCAAATGCGCCTTCGATACCAACCTTAGCCCTATGTTCAGGTTCGATATCTAACTGAAGGAATTGACGGTACGATTGTCTTTGGTGCTCTAAGAGGTCTGGTATCTCGAGGACTGTCTTTATTTGTGCGTAACTCTTTCGAAGGAGCTTTGCACTATTTTTTTTTGAAATAGCCATTTCCTTTTCTCTGAGAGAGGTGATATTCATTATCCTACCCCGTTGGGCATGCGGTGTGTTGAGAATTGCTTGGCAGAAAGAACCGCTCCTACGCCCCTTTTAAAGGCAACATTCTACCCCCATCCGTAAAGACTAAGTTTCTTACGGCGGGGGGTAGAATGGACGAGCGATTCGGCGAACCTGGATGAAAAAAAGGCTGCCGTTACTTTATTTACTTTATTTCGACTTTTGCGCCGACACCTTCAAGCTTCGATTTGATCGTCTCGGCCTCCTCCTTTGGTACGGCTGTTTTGACAGACTTTGGGGCGGCTTCGACTAGATCTTTTGCTTCTTTAAGGCCAAGCCCCGTAATCTCTCGAACGACCTTGATCACCTGGATTTTATTCTCTCCTACCACCGACAGCACGGCATCAAATTCCGTCTTTTCCTCTTCCTCGGGTTGCGCGGAAGTGGCTTGCGTAGGAGCCATCATCCCCGCGCCGGCCATCATAACTGGCTGAGCGCTTACCCCAAACCTCTCCTCAAGCTCTTTTACCAAGCCTTTCAACTCTAGGAGAGTAATCCCCTCTAGGTATTGGATTACATCTTCCTTACTAATAGCCCTTGCCTCCATGGGAGCTCCCCCTTCTTGCGTTGTAGTTAGAAACATTGAAATGTTAGATTATGCCTTAACTTTTTCGAGTGCAGCAATAGTAAGAACCAGCTTTTGAGGTATACAGTTGAGGGATTGTAGGAATCTTGTCGGCAAGCCGGTAAGAACACCGACAAGATGGCTTAAGAGTTGTTCTTTTGAAGGGAGCTCGCTGAGATCTTTGAGCGTTTCAGACTTTAACGCCGCCTTCTCTAAGGCAAGGCCCTTTACAGACAATTCCGGCCTTTCTTTAAGAAAAGCCAAGATCGTCTTGCTCAATACCGAAGGATCCTGCTGGTCGGTGTAAAAGATAGCCGTTGGGCCACTCAAGAGCGAATCCAACCCTAGAAACCCGGAATCGCCGAGCGCTCGCTTTATGAGCGTGTTCTTGACCACGCGAAAGTGCCCCTGGCTCTTTTGGACAAGCCTCCTTAGGCGGTTCATTTCCTGAACGTTAATCCCTTGGAAGTTGCTCAGAACAAGCAGTGAGGTGTCTCGGAGCTGGTCGATAAGTTCGTTGACCAAACGCTCTTTCTCTTGTTTTTGCATCTCTGGCCCCCTACTTCCTAAAGCCGGTAACGTCTAGCTCTACAGATGGGGTCATCGTACCTGAGACGTGGAGCGTACGTAGGTATGTCCCTTTGGCCGAAGAAGGCCTTGACCTCTGTATGGCATCGATTGCTGCCTTAATGTTTTCCTCGAGTTGCGTTTGCGCAAAGCTCCATCTTCCTACGGGCAAATGCACATTGCCCGCCTTGTCTACTCGAAATTCAAGCCTTCCCCTTTTCATCTCCTCAACCGCCTTTGCGATGTCAAATGTAACCGTTCCTGCCTTCGGGTTAGGCATGAGTCCTTTTGGGCCAAGGATTTTTCCGATTTTTCCCACCTGTCCCATAATGTCCGGAGTGGCCAACGTCCGGTCGAATTCGAAAAATCCTCCACGGATCTTTTCGATCAAATCCTCTGCGCCTACGATGTCTGCCCCTGCCTTCTCGGCCTCAAGTGCCTTTTCCCCTTTGGCAAAGACGGCAATGCGAGGCACCTTACCTACGCCGTGAGGCAACATGACGGTTCCTCGGACCATTTGATCGGCTTTCCTTGGGTCTACCCCAAGCCGAAAGGCTACCTCGAGCATCTCGTCAAATTTGACGTAATGCATTTCCTTCACCAACGCAACGGCCGCACCCAAATCGTACCGCTTGATTCGGTCGACGAGGCCCAGCACCCTTCTGTAGTGTTTTCCCCTCTTGGCCATCCCATCTCCTCCTATTCTGCTACAATCTCCACGCCCATACTCCTTGCGGTACCCATAATGGTCTGAACCGCCGCGTCTAAAGAAGCAGCCGTTAAATCGGGCATCTTGAGTTGTGCAATTTCTCGAACCTTTCCTTGGCCCAAACGCCCTACCTTCTCTTTTCCAGGAAGCTTTGCCCCTTTCTCGAGCCCAAGAGCCTTTTTAATTAAGTCGCTTGCCGGCGGAGTCTTTAAAACAAACGAGAAAGACCGGTCATCAAAAATCGTAATGATGACCGGAATAATGCTACCCTCTTGAGAAGCAGTCTGGGCATTGAATTGCTTACAGAATTCCATGATGTTGACCCCAAACTTTCCCAGAGCCGGCCCTACAGGAGGAGCAGGGTTTGCCTTTCCAGCTGGCAGCTGAAGCTTCACTTCGCCTACGGTTTTCTTGGCCATCTTCAGACCCTTCTCTTGTTACACCTTAGATACTTGGATAAAGTCCAGTTCGATCGGCGTGGCTCGCCCAAAAATACTCACCAGCACCTTAACTTTTCCACGGTCTGGCTTTGTTTCTTGTACGGCCCCCGTGAAATTCGTGAACGGACCGTCGATGACCCGGACGATCTCTCCTTTTTCAAAGACAACTTTTGGCTTTGGCCTGCCCGCTCCCTCTTCGACTTGACGCTTTATTCTGCCGATCTCTTCTTCTTGTACGGGAGTAGGTATATGCCCTTCGCCTACAAACCCGGTAACCTTTGGGATTTGCCGTACCAAATCCCAAGTTTTCTCGCTCATGTGCATTTGAACGAGTATATATCCACTATAAAACCTCCGCTTGGAGGTGCGCTTTTGCCCCTTGACGAGCTCCACTATATTCTCTTCCGGGACGAGGATCTCCCCAAAAAAATCCTCCATGCCTTTCTGGGCAATCCTATCTGCAAGCTGCTGTTTGACTTTATTCTCGGACCCTGTGTAGGTATGAACCACATACCATTGTTTTTCCATCTTGCAACCTAACCAAGAACATACCGGACAGCAAAACTTAAGGCCACATCAACAAGGTTGAGGTAAACGCTGAATAGCCCTACAAACACGAGCACCGCCGATGTCGAAGCAGCCGTCACTCGTACCCCAGGCCATGTTACCCGCCCAAGCTCTGCTTTGGAGTCGCCTAAAAACCGCACAATTCGCTTCGCGTTCAGCATCTTTAGCCTTCATGTATAATAAAATTGGCAGGCCAGGAGGGATTCGAACCCCCAGCATCCGGATTTGGAGTCCGGCGCTCTAGCCGTTAGAGCTACTGGCCTATGATAAATACCTAACGCTACCTAACCTCTCGATGAGGAGTATGGCTACGGCAATACCTGCAGTACTTTTTCTTTTCAATCCTGTCGGTTGTTGTCTTCTTATTTTTGGTCGTTGTATAGTTCCTTCGCTTGCAAGTGTTGCAGGCAAGCGTTATGATGTCTCGCATCCCCCCGCTCCTTTATTTCACGACCTGGGTTACAACACCGGCACCTACCGTCCTTCCGCCTTCACGGATGGCGAAGCGGACCTGCTCTTCGAGAGCCACCGGGGCGATCAACTCGACCTCGAGGTTGGCGTTATCCCCTGGAATGATCATCTCGACACCCTCTTGGAGTTTTACCACACCGGTAACGTCCGTCGTCCGAAAATAGAACTGGGGACGGTATCCCGTAAAGAACGGGGTATGCCTGCCTCCTTCTTCCTTCTTAAGGACGTAGACCTCGGCCTTGAACACCGTATGCGGAGTGATTGAACCCGGCTTGGCCAGAACCTGACCACGTTCCACATCGTCACGCTTGACGCCTCTAAGAAGGCAGCCGACGTTGTCCCCCGCCCTCCCCTCGTCTAAGAGCTTTCGGAACATCTCTACGCCCGTAACGACCGTCTTGACGGTCGGGTGGAACCCGACGATCTCGACTTCGTCGCCTACCTTCACGATACCCCGCTCTATCCTGCCGGTTACGACCGTCCCCCGGCCGGAGATCGTAAACACATCCTCGATTGCCATTAAGAAAGGCTTGTCGGTTTCCCTCTTTGGCTCGGGGATGTAGGCATCCAGGGCGTCCAGAAGCTCCCAGATGGGCTTGGAGTTAGGGTCGTCCCGCTCGCCTGTGCCCTCGTTGAGGGCCTTGAGCGCGCTGCCACGGACCACTGGAATCTCATCCCCCGGGAACTGGTATTCGGACAGAAGCTCTCTTACCTCTAGCTCGACCAAATCTAGAAGCTCGGGATCGTCGACCATGTCCACCTTGTTCATAAAAACGACAATATAAGGGACGCCCACCTGACGGGCCAGGAGGATGTGCTCTCTTGTCTGTGGCATTGGCCCGTCGGCGGCCGAGACGACCACGACAGCCCCGTCCATCTGGGCGGCACCGGTGATCATGTTCTTGACGTAGTCTGCATGGCCAGGGCAGTCGACGTGCGCGTAGTGGCGCTTTAGCGACTGGTACTCGACGTGGGCCGTGGCGATCGTGATGCCCCTGGCTTTCTCCTCTGGCGCTTTGTCGATCGAATCAAACGGGACGTACTCGGCCAACCCCTTCTTGGCCAGCACCTTCGTAATCGCCGCGGTGAGCGTTGTCTTGCCGTGGTCGACGTGCCCGATCGTGCCTACGTTTAGATGGGGCTTGGTGCGCTCAAATTTCGCCTTTCCCATGGTCTTTCCGTACTCCTTGGTGGGTGATGTTCGAGAAGCCTGGAGCCCACGACCGGACTCGAACCGGTGACCTCTTCCTTACCAAGGAAGTGCTCCACCGCCTGAGCTACGTGGGCTTTTGGAGCGGGAAACGGGATTCGAACCCGCGACCCCGAGCTTGGAAGGCTCGCGCTCTACCGCTGAGCTATTCCCGCCCTATTGAGTACCGCCCCTTAATTACTAGAGTATACCGGTTTTTTCCGCTTTGGTGGAGAGGGGAGGATTCGAACCTCCGAAGGCGAAGCCGGCGGTTTTACAGACCGCTCCCTTTGGCCGCTCGGGAACCTCTCCACATGGAGCTGGCGATGGGACTCGAACCCGCAACCTGCTGATTACAAATCAGCTGCTCTACCTGTTGAGCTACGCCAGCTTGTTGCATTTTATTCAAGCCTAACCCATAGAATCTCGTATTTTATCATCCAGTCTTGAACTTGTCAACGAACTGTTCTCTGAACATATAAAACACGATCGAGGCCGCAGAAGCCACGTTGAGCGACTCTACCCTTGAATCTAAGGGAATCCTAAAAGAAAAATCGCATTTTTTGCGCAACCCTTCTCGGATCCCTTTGTGCTCGGAACCAAACACAAAAACGCACGACTCAGGGAAAGTAAACGCCTGGCCCGAATCTTTAACGGTTGCATCGAGCCCCACTACCCAATAGCCTAGGTCTTTAAGGCGCTTCAACACCCTCCCTAGATTGGTTGCAAAAAATAGGCGGGCATAGGCCAGCATGCCTGCGGAAGCCTTCCAGGCGGCCTCACCGACCCGGGCCTGACCATGCCTTGTGAGCACATAGTCTTCAAGGCCGAACGCAACCCCTGCCCTCACGATTGCTCCAAGGTTCCTCGTGTCTTGGAGTTGGTCAAGACATACAATGCCACGCGGCCTTTCGTGTGTTCGGGTCAGACGCTCGAAGAGGTCCTCTTCGTCCATCTGCGAAACGTCCTTCATGATTGCGACGAGGCCCTGGTGCACGCTTTCTTTGGAGAGCTGCCCAAAAAAGGCCTCATCTTGAAACTCCCAAACAATTTTTTTGGCCTGAAGTTCCCGAAGGAAGGGCTCAAGCAAGCTCGAACGCAACCCGGGCTTTAGGCAAATTTTTCCGATGCTTTCTGGCCTTTGGGCAACGAGCGTCATCACAGGATGGACGCCAAACACCAGAAAATTCTGACCCTCTAGCGGGCGAGCGTGGCCAATATTCCTTGGGGGTCTTGACATTGCCTTAGCGACCTACCTAGCACAACGAAATCAGCACCTAACGAAAACGCCTCGTTGGCATGAAGACTATTCTTTTGGTCTTTAGGGAGGCTCATCTCATCCCCTACAAACACGCCCGGACAAACGATAAGGAAATCCTTAGGGAATGCCTTCCGGACGGGGCCGATCTCCTCCCCTGAAGCGACCACACCGTCTAGGCTTGCCTGCTTCCCTAGAGATGCAAGCTCAAGAAGAAGCTTTTCTCTCGGGCCTGCAAACCCGAGCATTTGAAGGTCTTCAGTTTTCAGAGAGCTAAGGACGGTAACCCCCACAACAAGAGGACAATGGGAACCTTGAGGGAGCGACCGAACCCAAGCGCTGCACATCTCTAGCGTCTCCTGTCCGCTTAAGATGTGCAAGTTCACCATGTCCACGCCAAGCTCCGCGGCCCCTTGGAGAGCCTTAAGGACGGTCGTCGGGATATCGTGAAATTTAAGGTCTAAAAAGATATGGCTCGCACCTGCTTCCCTGGCAGCCAGGATGGATTTTGGCCCGTAACGCGTAAACAGAGCGCTTCCTATCTTAAACCAGCTTATACGCTCCTTCAGGCGGTCAACCCAACCAAGCGCCGCCTCCAACCGCTCGTCGTCCAGCGCGAAAATAACCTCACCCATTTGCCATACCTTGCTGGCTCAAGAATGCATGAATCCGTTTGCTCGCATCTTCAGGGGGCATATCTTCCATGAACGACGCGTCTCTTGCCTTGATCTCGACCAAACCCTTCTCTTTATACTTTTTCCCTATCGTCAAGCGAAGCGGAAGCCCGATGAGGTCAGCATCGTGGAATTTTACCCCCGGACGTTCCTCCCGATCGTCGTAGAGGACGTCCACGCCTTGAGCCAAGAGAGCCGAATACAACGAGTCGGCAAGCGAGACAAGCTCTGATTGTCTTGTGTCAAGCAAAACCAGGTGAACGGCAAACGGGGCCAAAGAGACAGGCCAGCGGATTCCTTGGTCATCATGGCACTGTTCGACGGTGGCCGCAACAGTTCTCCCGATTCCGATGCCGTAACATCCCATCACTGTAGGCTTTTTGTTCCCGTCGGCATCCAAGAAGACTGCTTCCATCGGCTTGGAGTATTTTGTTCCCAAGCAAAAAACCTGCCCAACCTCAATTCCCCTAGAAAGAGAAAGAGGCTCTTGGCATACGCCACAGCAGTCGCCTTCCTGGGCAAGAGTAAGGTCGGCCAGCGTCTGGGCCTCGAAATCCAGCGCATAGTTCACGTTGACCCAGTGGTAACCGGGTTCGTTTGCCCCGGCTACACCGTTTTGAACTCCAGCGACGCTGTAATCTGCAACCACAGGCCAAGCTTGGCCAATAGGGCCGATTTGGCCCTCCGGCAGTCCAGTCAAATCCTGGGCAAGCTCAGCCTCCACCAGGCCCAGAGAACGCTTGAACTTGGGCAAAGAAAGAATCCGGTCGCCACGAACAACGGCGAGGTAGGGCCCTCGTTCTGTCTGGATAAGCAGGGATTTTAAGATTTGTTCGGGCTGAAGCCCAAGAACGACCGCAACTTCTTCGATTGTGGCGGCATCGCCGGTTTTAACCTTCTCTTTAGGGAGGGGTGATCCAGGCATTACAAAACGAGGCTTGGCTACAGGAGCCAGTTCCGCGTTCCAGGCCTTTTTGCAGCCGTTACACCGAGCAATCTTATCCTCGCCCGTTGGGGCAAGCACTTGGAACTCATGGGAAAGGCTTCCTCCAATCGTACCCGTATCCGCTTCTACCACTTCAAACTTAAGACCTATCCTTCTGAAGATCCTCTCGTAGGCGGAATACATTGTCTGGTAGGCTTGCATGCTGCAAGCCTCAGAGACATCGAAGCTGTAGGCATCTTTCATGAGAAACTCTCTGGCACGCATAAGGCCAAAGCGCGGGCGGATCTCATCGCGGAATTTGGTGTGAATCTGGTAGAGGATCAACGGGAGTTGCCTGTACGAGCGAACTTCATTTTTGATGAGCTCGGTAACGACCTCTTCGTGTGTTGGCGCCAAGCAGAACTCTTGGTCTTTTCGGTCTTTAAGCCTTAGGAGTTCTTTTCCGTAAAGCTCCCATCTCCCCGAGGAAGTCCATAATTCCTTGGGTTGGACAAGCGGCATCTGGATCTCAATTGCCCCTGCACGCTCCATCTCCTCACGCACGAGCGCCATGAGCTTTCCTACCGTCCTCAACCCCAAAGGAAGCATCGTGTAAATGCCCGCGGCAACCTTTCGGATAAAGCCTGCACGTACCAGAAGCTTATGGGAAATAACTTCGGCGTCCTTGGGGTCTTCGCGGAGCGTGGGTATCAGGGCGCGCGACATCTTCATGAAAGAGCCTCCTTAGCCCCTGGAACCTTCTCTTCAATATTCCCTCTTTCAACCAACGCCTTTGCTTCTTGAACTAGGCGTTCCAGGATTTGCGCCTTCTGCAACCTCGCCATCGGCTTTCCTTTAATATAGAGAACCGCGCTGTCTTTTCCTCCGACAACGGCAATGTCGGCATCTCTTGCTTCTCCCGGGCCGTTCACTATGCAGCCCATCACGGCAATCTTAAGCGGTTGCTCCACGAAGGCGAGTGCCTCTTCCACCTCTTTGCCGAGCTCCTCCACGTCGATTTCAAGCCGGCCGCAGGTTGGACAGGCAACAACCTCGACCCCTCTCGACCGAAGCCCCATAGACCTTAGGATGCTATACCCTACCCGTACTTCTTCTACAGGATCGCTCGCCAAAGAGACCCTGATCGTATCACCAATTCCATGCCAAAGGAGGACGGCCAGGCCGCAGGCGCTCCGGATAGCACCCGAAAACTTGGTACCGGCTTCTGTAATGCCAAGGTGCAGGGGGTAATCGAAGGAGGCGGCAAAAATCTGATAAGCGCGGATAGTTGTCGGAACATCGTAGGCCTTCAAGGACACCTTGATGTCGGTGAACCCGACATCTTCAAGCAGCTCCACGCTCCTTTTGGCTGATGCGACCATTCCTTCCGCACTCATTCCGAGCGAAGTCAAAAGGTCTTTTTCTAGGGAGCCCGCGTTAACCCCAACCCGAATAGGGACTCCACGCGCCTTGGCTTCCTTGGCGAGCAGTGCGATATTGGCCTTTTTTCCAATGTTGCCAGGGTTAACCCGTAGGCCATCCACCCCTGCTTCTAGCGACCGGAGCGCAAGACGGAAATCGAAGTGGACATCGGCAACAAGCGGAATTCTGGCCCTTTTTTTTATTGCCCCTAGCGAGACGGCAGATTCTTGGTCAGGGACGGCAACACGGACAATCTCACACCCAACACGCTCAAGCGCTTCGATTTGACGAAGCGTCGCCTCCGCATCTCTCGTGTCCGTCGTGGTCATACTTTGAACGCGGATTGGGTTTCCCGCGCCTATAATCCACGGACCAAGCCGGACGGGTCTGGTTTTTCGAGGCATAGCTATCCTCCGACCCTTGCGAGCAGGGCCTTCTTGATGAAGGGAAAAACCTGGCCGTCGAGCACGGCTTGGACGTCCGAAGTTTCTAAGTCCGTCCTATGGTCCTTTACGAGCTGATAAGGCTGAAGGACGTAAGACCGAATTTGTGACCCGAAGGTCGCCTCTTTTTGACCCTGGCTATAACTTAAGAGCTTGACCTCCTGCTCTTTTTTGAGAATATCGTAGAGCCTAGATTTAAGAATCTTTAAGGCCATCGCCTTGTTTTTAAACTGACTCCGCTCGTTTTGGCATTGAACGACGATGCCTGTTTGGATATGGGTAATGCGAACGGCCGAATCTGTCTTGTTGATGTGCTGTCCGCCCTTGCCAGAAGCCCGGAAAGTATCGATCCTAAGGTCTTTCTCGTCAATTTCGACGGCGATGTCGTCTTCGATTTCGGGGTAAACGGATACCGAAGCGAACGAAGTATGCCGCCTCTTGTTCGTGTCGAACGGAGAGATCCGAACCAGCCTGTGAACCCCTCTTTCTGTCTTGAGGTATCCGTAAGCGTTTTCTCCTGCAACAAGAAAGGTGGCCGATTTTAGACCGGCCTCTTCGGCCTCTTGTAAGTCCAGGATTTCGGCCTCAAATCCCGCCTCTTCCGAGAAGCGCACATACATCCTAAGGAGCATTTGGCAGAAATCCATGGCATCCGTTCCTCCAGACCCTGCTTGGACGGTCAAGATGGCGTTTCGCTTGTCGTCATCTTCTCCAAGCAGCACTTCAATCTCAAACGCAGCCAAGTCTTGTTCGAGAGGTAGGACGAGCCGCTTGATCTCCTCCAGCAAAGAGGTGTCCTCTTCCGCCTTGGCAAGGTCTAGCAACTCTAGGGCGCTTTTGAGTTCACCTTCGATCCGCTCGACCCTAGAAACCTCCAACTCCAACTGACGCTTTTCTCGCCCAAACAACTGAAGCTTTTTAGGATTCTCAAACGTCTCGGGCTGGGCCAGCATGCCTTCTAGCTCGCTCAAGCGAATCTTTTTCGCCTCGAGCTCAAAGACCCCCCCTTAACGCTTGGATTCGCTCAAGAAGCTGGCCAAGCCCGCCTTCTAACTCCTCTTGGCTTTGAATGGCAACCATCGCATGCTCCTTTTATCGCTATACTCGATTATTTTAGGGTGTCTCCTGAGCCTCTTTATGAGAAAGGCGAATTTTCCCTCCCCTATCAACTTCCAGGACTTTGACAAGGAGCTCGTCCCCCTCCTTTAGCCTGTCGTGGATGTTGTGGACTCTTTCGTTCGAGATCTGAGAGATATGCAAAAGCCCCACAATTCCAGGCATGATCTCGACAAACGCGCCAAAATCCACGACGCTCTTAACCTTCCCCATGTAGACCTGGCCAACCTCCGGCTCTCTCACGATCTCCTGGATCATCCGGATGGCCTCATCGCACGCTTCTTTGTCAACAGAGGCTATGTTTACGGTACCGGAATCGTCGATAAAGATCTTGGCCTTCGTCTTGTCGACGATGTGCTTGATCATCTTTCCGCCTGGGCCGATAACTTCGCGAATCTTCTCGGGTTTAATCTGGAGCGTAACAATCCTCGGGGCGTAGAGTGAAATCTCTTCTCTCGGTCCTTGAATGCTATGTTCCATGATACCCAAGATATGCAGACGGCCTTCTTTGGCTTGCAATAGGGCTTTTCTTAGGATTTCAGCATCCACACCCTTGATCTTGGTATCCATTTGAAAGGCCGTGATTCCTTTCCGGGTTCCGGCAACCTTGAAATCCATATCGCCCAAATGGTCCTCGTCTCCTAAGATGTCCGAGAGGATGACGACATCGTCTCCTTCCTTGATTAGCCCCATTGCAATCCCGGCGACAGCGGCGCTTATCGGGACACCGGCATCCATCAGGGCTAGGCTTGCTCCGCACACGGTAGCCATCGAGGACGATCCGTTGGACTCAAAAATGTCCGAAACAACCCTTATCGTATAAGGAAACTGTTCATCACCCGGAACGACGCCACTAAGCGCGCGTTCTGCAAGGTGACCATGGCCGACTTCTCTGCGTGAGGGAGACCTTAAAAATTTAACCTCCCCGACGCTGAACGGAGGGAAATTATAATGGAGCATGAATTTCTTATACTGGTCGCCCTCTAGCAGCTCAATCTTTTGCTCGTCTACCCAGGTTCCAAGCGTGACCGTCACAAGTGCCTGGGTTTCGCCACGGGTAAATAGCGCGCTACCATGCGTACGGGGCAAGAATGGCACCTCGATTGTGATGTTTCGGATGCCTTTAGGTTCTCTGTTGTCGATCCGTATGCCGTCCTCAAGGACCTTCTTGCGCATAATATGGCGCTCGAGCTCGAACAGATAAGGCTGAGAAAGCCTTTTTGCTTGGGTATCGTCGCCGAGCAGCTCCATGAGTCGAGCCCGAACCTCGTATAGCCTTTGGTTTCTGGCCTTCTTCTCCGGGATCGATAGGGCCTCTGTCAAAAGGGCCGTTCCCTCGTTGGACAACAGATTCTTTACTTCTTCGGGAAGGTCCGGCGGCTCGAAGGCGAGTTTTGGTTTGCCCGCTTTTTTTCTAACCTCCTCCTGAATCTCGATTACGCCACGCCCTTGCTCATAGCCAAACAATATGCCCTGGAGAACCGCCTCCTCCTCGAGCTCGAGCATTCCCCCTTCAACCATGATGACGGCGTTTTGTGTACTAGCCACCACCATATCCATGGCAGTGCCGTTCTCTTTGGCTTCAGCGTCGCTGTTTTTGGCAGACTCGAGAGAGGGAGGGTTCAGGGAAAACGTATTCCCGTCGTAGCCAACACGTACCCCTGCGATAGGCCCGGTAAAAGGCACCTCTGAAATATGGACGGCGCATGACGCGGCGATCATCGCAAGCACGCCAGTGTCGTGCACCAAATCTGAAGAAAGAACCGTCACGATAATCTGAATATCTCGGTTGAACCCTTTGGGAATAAGCGGTCGGATCGAGCGGTCAATAAATCTAGAAGAAAGAACCTCCCGCTCTGTGGGCCTCCCTTCTCTCTTAAAAAACCCCCCTGGGATCTTTCCTGCCGCATACGTCATCTGGACGTAATCAACGGTTAAGGGGATAAAGTCTCCGCCTTCTCTTGGCTCCTGGGCCACACAACAAGTGGCCAAGACTACGCTGTCTCCATGGCGGGCCAAACAAGCTCCAGAGGCCTGGCGTGCTACACCGCCTAGCTCAAGCGATAGCGGAGCATCTCCAAAATTCGTGCTTACAACGATTCGTTCCATGCTTCTTATTAATCTCCGATTGTCCTTTATATTGCTATCTCCGCAACCCTAGCGCCTCAATCAGCCTTTGGTAACGCTCCGGACTCTTTCTCTTCAGGTAATCGAGCAGCCCTTTCCGCCTGGAAACCATCCGAAAGAGCCCGACCTTGGAGTGGTTATCCTTCTTGTGGAGCTTAAAATGCCCGCTTAGCGATCCAATCCGCTTTGAAAGAATCGCGACTTGAACCTCGGGAGAGCCCGTATCCCGTTCATGCAGGCCAAACGACCGGATTAACCCGGCTACATCAACGCTACGCTTTTCCATACAAACCCTCCTTTTTGTTGCATTCCATATATCGATCAAGACATAAAAATAACACGGGAGGGCTGGAGCACTCCCAAGCCAGGCCATAGGCGGGCATTTCGTTCGAGCGGAACGACGGCCTGGCCAACTCCGATCAGCCGAAGCCGGTGATGGCTCTCAAAGACGCTTACCATCCCCTCTTTTTCCACCCTAACACCGTCGAGGTTGCTTAAATCCACATCTTCAAACGCAACCCGCTCTCCTTGAAAAAATCTTCTTGCGCCCCGGGGCGTTACCATAACATCCGGAAAAAGCCTGCGAGCGAACGTTTCGATAGGCAGGACACGACCCTGGAGTGCGCTCGACCCTTCCAACCCCATCGCGCTCGGCGAGGCCGCTTCGGATAGGACAAAAGGGCCACACTGGGTTCGCACAAGAGACTTAAGCATGGCCAAGGTTCCAATCTTGCGGCCTATATCCCTCGCAAGGCTCCGAATATAAGTCCCCTTGTGGCAATAGACGCGGATCGTGAGGTTCGGCAGCGATACGTCCAAAAGTTCAATGGCCCGGATAAAAACTTTTACGGGGTTCAGCTCTACCTCCACGCCCTTGCGAGCCAAGTCTGAAGCGCGCTTGCCGTGAATTTTTTTTGCGCAAAACTTGGGCGGAACCTGCCATGTTTCTCCGCAAAACGAGCGCAAAACCTCTTCGATGGACCTTTTATCGACAGCAGGAACATCTGCATGAGCCAAAATGTCGCCTTTTTGGTCAAGGGTGTCCGTTTCGACACCCAAGGTTACCAGAGCTTCGTATGTCCTGCTCCCGTCTTGGATGTAAGGAATGAGCTTTGTGGCTTCCTCAAAAAAAACAGGAAGGACACCACCCGCAAACGCATCAAGGATGCCTGTATGTCCGGCCTTTTTGGCTCCGACCATTCTCTTGACACGATTCAAGACATCAAACGACGTAACGCCTTCAGGCTTGTCTACTACAAGAACACCATTCATAGCGGCTATACGCAAATGTCTTGAAGGAGACGATGAACGACGCGTTCCTTGGCTTCCTGCAGGGGGCCATCGAAAACGGCTCCAGCGGCCATCTTATGTCCTCCACCTCCAAAGGCACCGCATACGGAGGCCACATCCAGTGTGCCGTTTGAGCGTAGCGATACTTTGGTTCTGTTAGGCCCAAGCTCACGAAAAAGGCAGGCAACCTCTACTCCAGGGATTCCGCGGAGTATCTCTACAAACCCTTCGGTATGCTCCTGTTTTGCGCCACAACTCTTGAGCATTTCTTGAAATACAGAGATTGTTGATATTTTTTCTTTACCAAACAGCTCAAGCGTAGCGAATACCTTGCCCATTAGAAAAATCTTTTCCTTAGGATAGTGGCTGTGCAGCGCCATGCCCACTTTTTCTGGTTTGGCGCCCATCCGAACGAGCTCCGAGGCAATAAAAAACGTACGGGCTGTAGTGTTGCTGTACTTAAACGACCCGGTGTCTGCGCTGATTGCGGCCAATAGGCAACTGGCTACCTCTGGAGAAGCTTCAAAGCAGAGCCTTCGAAGCAACAAATATACCATCTCGCCCGTTGCCGCTGCTTCTGGGTCGATCCAATTGATATCACCAAAGCGAGTATTGGTTGCGTGGTGGTCGATATTCACAACGCACGAAGCACCCTTTTGCGGCCTTTCCTTGGCCTCTCCAATGCGTTCAAAGTCCCCGCAGTCTACAACAATCAGAAGGTCGTATGGATATTCGAGCGCAAACGGGCCAGAAGAAACATCCTCAGCACCAGGAAGGAACTTCAGATAGTCTGGAACTCCGTCCCTAAGCCACACCTTTGCATTCTTTCCGAGGGCGCGAAACGTGTGCGCAATTGCAAGACACGAGCCTACGTTATCCGCCTCGGGAGAAACGTGAGACGTTATAAGCGCACGCTCCGCCTTGGAAAAGGCAAGAGCTATCGCTCCCATCTCGGCTTCAAAGTTACTGATTCTCATGTATTCTGGCAAGAAGCGCTTCAATCCTTCGAGCGTACTCAAAAGCCGTGTCCCTTTCGAAGCTGAGTTCGGGAATAATCTTTAAATCTAGACGCCTGTAAAGAAGCTTTCGGATGAATGGGCTTGCCTTGTTAAGCGCCTTAAGCTCGGCTGTAGCCTGTTCATCTGAAGCCAGGGAGCTAAAGTAAACGCGTGCCAGCCGGAAGTCTTTACTGAGCTCTACTTCTACAATCGTTACCATGCTGACCTCTGGATCTTTCAGCTCACGCTCGATAATCCAAGAGACCTCCTCTTTCAAGAGTGAAGATACGCGTTGGGCTCGATGCATCCCAATCCCCTTAGGAGTATTTTTCTTCCCACCCCGTCGAAAACGGAGTGTTTTGGGAGTATGTCAGAATTTCTTGCCTGTCTTCCAGGCACTCTATTCCGAATTGACTCTCGATATAGGAGACTCCCCCTTGGAGAACCCTTTGAAGCGCGCGAACCTCCCGGCCTACTGCAGAGAACCCAAGAGTCAGCACTTCGTGATTGTCGAGTTCATCCACCTCAGAGACAGCCAAGTTGTAACGGCTCTTAAGCCTTGCGACAATAGCTTGGGCGAAGCTGCGCTTGTCTTTTAAGGACGGCTTGTAGGGGATAAGGAACCTGGCCCTACAAACAACGACGACCATGGCCTTAAGCCGTTACCGCCTGCTCTTCGAGTGCATAGGCCTCGATAACATCGCCTTCCTTATAATCATCAAATCCCTCTAGGCTCACGCCGCAATCGTAGCCTTGGGCAACTTCTCGTACATCCTCCTTGAAGCGCTTAAGGGAACCGATCTTGCCCTCAGCAACGATAGTCCCTTCCCTAATGAGTCTTGCCATGGCGCTTCGAAGAAGCTTCCCTTTTGTCACGTACGATCCGGCCACGTTGCCCATCTTCGTGACACGAAAGACCTGCCGAATCTCCGCCTGACCTAGTATCACCTCTTTGATCTCGGGCTTAAGCTTGCCCACGACTGCCTGCCTTAAGTCCTCGAGTAGCTCGTAGATGATGCTGTACACGCGGACGCTTACCTTCTCCCTCTGGGCAAGGTCGAGAACCTTCTTTTCGGGTTTCACGTTAAACCCTATAACTAGCGCATTCGAAGCAGAGGCCAACATCACGTCCGATTCGGAGATGTTTCCTACGGCTGCATGGACGAGGTTGAGCTGGACCTTCTCGTGTGAGATAGGCGTAAGGCTCTTCTTAAGCGCCTCGACAGCTCCATCCGTATCTGCCTTTAAGACGAGGTTAAGCTCTTCTATCTCCCCTTTCTGGATCTTTTCGTAGAGGTCTTCTAGCGTGACTTTCTTCGAAACGGCGGAAAACTCCTGCGCCTTTTGGTAGTCGAGCCGCTTTCCAGCAATTCGCCTAGCCTCGCGCTCGTCCGGCATGACAAAAATAAATTCTCCGGCTTGGGGCACCTGTGGCAGCCCAAGGATCTCGACGGGAACAGATGGAGTAGCTTCGCTTATCCTTTGTCCCTTGTCCGAAAGGAGCGCACGCACCTTGCCAAAAGTCGCCCCTGCAACAACGTAATTTCCTACCTTAAGCGTACCCTCTTGCACGAGTACTGTCGCGATAGACCCTCGTTTCGGGTCCATTTTGGATTCGATGACGACACCCACCGCAGGCCCCTCGTAGCGAGCTTTTAATTCGAGCAATTCGGTCTGAAGGAGAAGCAACTCTAAAAGCCCATCCAACCCCTCGCCTGTTTTGGCCGAAAGAGGGACAACTACCGTATTTCCGCCCCAATCGTCTGGAACGAGCCCATAATCGGTTAAGCTTTGCTTAACCCGGTCAGGGTTCGCATTCGCCTTGTCGACCTTATTGATCGCGACAATAATCGGTACCTTAGCTGCCTTTGCGTGGTTGATGGCTTCTATCGTCTGGGGCATGATCCCATCATCCGCAGCCACGACAAGCACGGCAATATCCGTGACCCTGGCCCCACGGGCCCTCATCGCTGTAAAGGCCTCGTGGCCAGGGGTATCCAGGAACGTAATCCGCCCCCCCCTCGTGTCAACGGTATAAGCACCAATATGCTGCGTAATTCCGCCAGCTTCCGTTTCGGCGACCCTACTTTTACGGATAGCGTCGAGCAATGTCGTCTTTCCATGATCCACGTGCCCCATGATCGTCACAACGGGGGGGCGTAGAAGCTCTTTGGCTTCTTTATGGCGAATATTTTCCAGGATAACGGCATCGTCAAACCGCGCTTCGTGGTTTTCCACGCTGTATCGAAACTCGCCCGCAATGAGCTGAGCCGTATCCGGATCCAAGGCTTGATTCACGTTTGCCATAACTCCTAGCTCAATCAGCTTGCGAATCAACTCGGAGGCCTTGACCCCCATTTGTTTGGCCATTTCTCCTACTGTAAGCGTGCCTTCCATTCGAACGACCCTCTTCTGGGCGGACGGAGGAAGGCTTGAAGGGCGCCTCCTTGCCTCGTCAATCTTTGCCCTTTTTATAGGTTTTGGACTTGGGAGGATCTCCGCGGGCTTGACCTCTCCTACCGCCTCATCTTCAAGAGGTTTTTCAAGGATTAACTGAACGTCGTCTTTTTCTTTTACTTCCCTTACGCGTTTCTTGGCTTTTCCGGGATGATCTTTGGGTGCCTCCTTCTTAAGGTCAACCCACTTCTCCTTCTTCTTCTCTTCTTCCTTTACCGGCTTTTCCGGTTCGGAAACCTCCGCCTCCTTGGGCTCTTCCATGACCTGCTTTGTCTGACTTTCAGGCTCGGGTTCTTGAGGGACAGTAATATGGATGGAGAGATCTTCTTTGACCAAGGCCTCATTGGGCGCAGCCTCTTCGCCTTCAACGGTTGGGCTAGGCTCCAACTCCAAGCTTGGTTCTGCCTCCTTTGAGGCCCAAACGCCGGCATCCTTATCTTCAGGTAACGACGTGCTCTGAGGGGTGGCCTCTTTAGGGGCCGGCCGGGATTCTTCAGAAGAAGACTCCCCGTTGGGCCCTTCGATAATAACCTCGGGCGGTTTCGTTTCCCTTGCCTTACGAATCACCACGGATGAAGCACGCTCTGCTTGCTTCGGCGCTCTTCGGTCTTGGATAAAAGACAGAATTTTCGCTTTTTCTTCCTCGTCAAGCGTAGAGGAGGGGGATATTCGTCGCTCAAGCCCACACGCCGAGGCAATTGCAATGACCTCTTTACTCTCTAACCCAAGGGCCTTCGCGAACTCATAGAGCCTAGACTTTGCCATAGAGACCTTTACCCGTTTGCGCCAGCCCCTTCCGTAACTTGGGCTAGACTTTCCGTTTCTTGATTTTCTTTTGTTGCCGACCTGAACGATGCAGGAGATAAGAGCTCTTTTGCCCGACGCTTAAGCGTAGATGCAAGTCCCCGATCCACATCCGGGGGTAGCTTCTCAAATTGGTTTTCACCCATCTTGGAGAGATCATCGAGTGTTTCAACCCCAACGGAGCTTAAGGCTAGGGCCAACGCCTCGTCCATATCTTGAAGGAACTTGACGGATTCTTTCGCAAGCTGACGGATCTTTTGGACTTCGGACTTGCTCCGGATGTCTATGTTCCAGCCAAGCAGCTTCGAGGCAAGCCGAACGTTAACGCCCTTCTTGCCGATAGCCAAGGAAAGCTGCTCATCCGGAACTGTGATTTCAAGCGTCTTGTGTTCTTCTAGGGCAACCACGTTTAAGATCTCACAAGGGGCAAGCGCCTTTTGGGCGAGATGTTCGATGTCCTTATGGTAAGGGATTACATCAATACGCTCGGAGCGAAACTCCTGAAGGACATTTTGTATCCTTGAGCCCCTTACTCCTACGCAAGCACCGGCCGGATCAACGTTTGGATCTTTGCTTTTTACGAGCACCTTAGACCTCATCCCCGGCTCTCTGGCTATGTTGACGATCTCAACGAGGCCGTTTCGAATCTCCGGGACTTCTAGCTCGAACAGACGAACAAGGAATTGCGGGTGAGTCCTTGAAAGGATCAGTTGCGGCCCCCGGCCTTCGAGGCGGATGTCTAAGAGGTACGCGCGAATCCTGTCACCTTGGCTGTAATGTTCTCCCCAAATCTGCTCGCTGGAAGGCAAAAGCGCGTCCGTCTTCCCGATGTTGACGACAATATTGCCTCCCCGATCGATCCGCTGAACAATACCACTGACCAGTTCGCCTTTTCTGGAAATGAGCTCATTATAAATGTTTTCCCGCTCGATTTCCCGGATGCGTTGCATCAAAACCTGCTTGGCCGTCTGGGCGGCAATTCGCCCTAAATTCATCAAGTCGCCGGACTCAAGGTGGCGCTCGAGGACATCGCCTACTTCTGCCGACTCGTTGTATTGTCTCGCCTCTTCAAGGGAAACCTCCTGCGTCGGGTCCTCGACGTTTTGAGCAATACGATAACTCTCGTGGATGTCAAAGGCCCCTGTCTCTTCGTCAAACAGGACGCTAATCGGCCGTTGGCTACCGTACTTCTTCTTGGCGGCGGACAGGACGGCAGTCTTAATCGTGTCAATCAGGACTTTTTTGCTGATATCTTTTTCTTTGCCAACCTGTTCGATAATGCGTTTCAACTCTGTACTCATGGGCTCTTTCGCGTGCGTTTATTGCTAGGAAAGCGTGCTTAGGCTAGAGAAAATCGTTTCTATCAAAATCGTACACAAGATGGGCCCTCCGGATGGCGGAAAAGGGCACGTCAAGCTCCTGAGCCGTCGACCCCATATGGAGCGTTAGCCTGTCGCCCTCAACCCCTATAAGCGTCCCTTGGGCCTCCTTCTTCCCGAAATACCCCTTCTCAAGCCGAAGCACAAGCCTCTTGCCGATATAACTCTTAAAGTCATCTTTAGGTCCCAAGAGCCGATTGATTCCCCTTGAAGAAACTTCGATTGTGTATGCCCCCTCAAATGGGGTATCGTTATCGATCAACAGCGAGGAACTTTCCGACACCTTGGCGCAGTCCTCAATGTTGACTCTCCGGGATGCGGGGTCCATCGTATCGAGGTAGAGACGAACCATCCATTTGCTCTGTTCGCGATCCACGCTCACAAGAACAAGCCGAAAACCCAAGGCAAGGATCTCCGGCTCCAAAAGCTCACGTAAACGCCGTTCAACGGACGAGCTTTCCATCTCGTTTGATGGGATCCTCTCGCAGCCCCTCGCATACCCTAAACAGGCAATCCAAAACGAACGAGAGGAAGAAGATGTGAAGTTTGGAGTTCAAAGCTGCTATACTACTCTTTCCACTCTTTCCACGCTATTTAAAGCATACCCTACTTCGGCCCTCTAAGGCAATGCTTCTCCAAGCATAGAGACGGGGTTTAGTAGCGCCTCTGCCTCCTCCTTCGAATAAATTCCTTCTTCCAAAAGAACTTCCTTTAGCGACTGCCCGGTTTCGTAAGCCTTTTTTACGAGTGCCGCAGCCTTGTCATATCCGATTTGTGGAGTCAAGGCGGTAACCAAGGCGAGGCTTTTTTCTAGCCAATCATGGCATCGCCCAGAATCTGCAAGGATGTTCTCGATACACTTTGCACGAAACGCCTCCATGGCGTTGGCCAAAAGGCTCAAGCTCTCCAAAATCGAATGGGCTAGGACTGGCATCATGGTGTTGAGCTCTAGGTTCCCAGAAAAACCGGCCAACGTGGCGATTGCATCGTTCCCGATCACACGTACGGCTACTTGACACACCATCTCGGCCATCACAGGGTTCACCTTGCCCGGCATGATAGAGGAACCTGGCTGGACGGATGGAACCTTGATTTCCCCTATTCCGCAACGGGGGCCGGAATTGAGCAGACGGATATCGTTGGCGATTTTAATAAGGCTCACGGCCAAAGACTTCAATGCCCCGCTCAATTCAACAAGGGCATCTTTTGCCCCAATAGCCTCGAACTTATCCTCGGCCGTACGAAACGGATACCCTAATCCTTCTTGCAATTTTTCGACAACGGCCTGGCCGAACTTTGGGTGCGCGTTCAGTCCGGTCCCTACGGCCGTACCGCCGATTGGAAGCTCTTCCAGGAAGTATTCTGAATGTTTCAGGCGAACACCTGCATGCCTTAGCATCGTCGCATAAGCTCCAAACTCCTGGGAAAGCCGCATAGGAACGGCATCTTGAAGGTGAGTCCTACCAATTTTCAACACGTCAAAGAACGATTCGGCCTTTTTTGCAAGTGCACCTTCGAGCCTAAAAAGAGCTGGCAGGAGGTTCCCTTTGAGCTCATCGTAGGCGGCCACGTGGATAGCCGTTGGGATGACATCGTTGCTCGACTGTCCTTTGTTGACATGGTCATTTGGATGAACTGGGAAACGATCGCCCTTTTTCCCGCCCAGAAGCTCGTTGGCACGGCTTGCAATGACCTCGTTGACGTTCATGTTGGTCGAAGTTCCCGAGCCCGTCTGGTAGACATCCACGACGAACTCTTTATCGAGACTCCCCTCCGCCACTTCCTTTGCGGCCCTACCGATCGCGTCTGCGAGAACAGGGTCCAACTGGCCAAGCTCGGCATTCGCTTCCGACGCATAGCCCTTGATAAGCCCGAGCGCTTTAATGAAGACCCTCGGGAAGCGCTGCCCGCTAACGTGGAAGTTCTCAACGGCCCGTTGAGTCTGGGCGCCGTAATACGCCTCTTCGGGCACCATAACCTCGCCTAGGGAGTCTCTCTCCGTTCGAAACCGCGATTGCTGCATTGCGTTATGCCTCGGATATAGAATGCATGTAATAATCGACCCATCCGTTCGCTTCGCCGCTTTGGGTCGTCCAAAGCGTATGCATGGACTCAAGGCCCGCTAGAAGGAGGCGGTCTTCAAGGCCCTCGTGCTCCTCTGGAGCCACACGCCCAAACTCAGGGGCGTTTGCCACAATACCTAGAATCCCACCCGACAAGATACGACGCCTAGAAGACGTATAGTAGTCTTTCAGAAGGAAATGGGCGGAGAGCTCCATCTCTGAGGCAAGGGCACCCATTTGTCGGTAGCTCTTAAGGCGCTCCCGAAGCTCATTTTCTTTCGGTGAGAATTGCGGGGCTTCTTTGAAATAGAGGTCGCTCTTGGTGTGAACAACACCCAGCCAAAGAGATTTGCCTGGCAAGAAACCTTGCCCCCCGAGCGCCGAAAGAAGGAACGGGAACATCTCGAACGAGGCGACCGCGGGATACTCTGGGCCAACAAGCGCCTGCGTCGTGTCTTCGTCCCGGATGCACGCCAACGCAACGACTGCATGACCCGGACATACGCGGGCCTGAAGGCTTCCGGCCGTACCAACGCGAAGGAGTACGCCGTTCCCCTGGATGAGTTCTATCACCTCCGGAAGGACGATCGCGCACGAAGCAGGGCCCATTCCCGTTGTAACCCCGGAAACAGGCGTCCCCTTGTACGTTCCGTGTACGATAACAAGCCCCCTACCCCCCTTGGAACACTCGGCATGATCAAGGTACCCGGCAAGCTTCTGGATCCTTCCGGCCGACCCTGCGGTGAGCACGTACGGATTCATCCGTTCAGCTTCCAAGTGGTATGTTTTTCCTTTCGAAAGGAAGGTAACCCCCTCCTCCATGGATCCTCCCGTACGTTGCGAACGGTTCAAAAATGCATTACATTCAATTATTACATCTTAAATATAAGCTTGGCTATCACTCACGAAAAAAGGAAATGTCATGGAGCCGACGAAGATTCTTTTGGGTGATGAGGCAACCCCTAAGTTTTGGTACAACATCCTGGCCGACCTTCCCTGGCCATTGCCCCCGGCCCTTCACCCGAAGACGCGATCGCCCCTTTCTCCGGACGATCTTGCCGGGCTTTTTCCTAAATCCCTCGTTGAACAGGAAATGAGCCATGAGCGGCTCATCGAAATCCCGGACGAGGTGCTTGAGGCCTACAAGATGTGGCGGCCAACGCCGCTTCATCGTGCCTACCGGCTTGAAAGGGCGCTAGACACTCCTGCAAAAATCTACTACAAGTACGAAGGCGGAAACCCCTCCGGGTCGCACAAGCTGAACACGGCCCTACCTCAAGCCTATTTCAACCGGCAGGAGGGCATCAAGAGGCTCACGACGGAGACGGGCGCAGGCCAGTGGGGAAGCGCGCTTTCTTTGGCCTGCAGTCTTTTTGGCCTTGAATGCCGCGTGTTTATGGTCCGGATAAGCTATGACCAAAAACCTTACCGGCGGATTCTTATGGAGACCTGGGGTGCGACGTGTATTCCGAGCCCAAGCCAAACGACACAAGCAGGTAGAAACGCTCTTGCGCAAGACCCCGAAACCCCAGGCACCCTAGGCATTGCCATTTCCGAGGCCATCGAAGAAGCGCTTGCAAGGTCCGATACGCACTATGCGCTGGGAAGCGTACTAAACCACGTCCTTTTGCACCAGACGGTGATCGGCCTCGAGGCAAAGGCGCAGCTCGCCAGCATCGGCGTCATGCCCGACGTGATTGTCGGCTGTGTCGGCGGCGGGTCGAACTTTGCCGGACTTGCGCTCCCCTTCGTTCCAGAAAAACTCTCGGGACGAAAGGTGAAGATGGTATGCGTAGAGCCGATCGCGACACCTTCGTTGACAAAAGGGGCCTACATCTATGATTACGCGGATACTGCAGGACTAACCCCGCTTTTAAAAATGCACACGCTAGGCAAAGATTTCGTCCCGCCCAAAGTGCACGCTGGAGGGCTGCGCTACCATGGGATGGCGCCGATCGTATCGTTCTTGTACGATAACGGCCTTTTGGAGGCCAAGGCCGTGGAGCAACAAGAGGCATTCTCGGCCGCCGTTATTTTTGCAAGGACAGAGGGGGTCGTCCCCGCTCCGGAATCTGCGCATGCCCTTCGTGTTGCCATAAGCGAGGCTATGCTGGCAAAAGAAGAAGGGAAAAACAAAGTAATCCTTCTCAATCTAAGCGGGCACGGCTACCTCGATCTTAGCGCCTACGACGCCTACCTTAAAGGACAAATCTCTCCAAAGCAGGAAGCCTAAACACCTAACCTATCCTCAAACTCCAAGCCAAGCCTATCACTTCTGACCTATCTGCGTGCCGGACGTCTGCCGCCTACTG